>JBBQZQ010000030.1:0-50799 GCA_038207565.1 Mycobacteriales bacterium | reverse complement strand
TGGGTCGCGTCCCAACCCTGGTGTAAATGACGACGGACGTAGGTTCCTTCAAGAGCTACCAACTCAGCGAAGGAAGGACTACGCCCGTGTCTGCACGAGTATCTCCCACTGACCGTATCCGCGGCGAGATCGATGCCTTGTTCGACGGTCAGCGTGACCTGGCCGAGGTGATCGAGGACGTCGCCCGCTTGGGTGCCCGGTTGATCATTCAGACGGCGGTGGAGGCCGAGGTTGAGGTGTTCCTGGGCCGGGCCCGCTACCAGCGCAAGTCCGACGCCCCTGAGGCTCGGGCCGGCTCACGCAACGGCTTCGCCAACGTGACGATCAAGACGACGGCTGGGCCGGTGACGGTGGCGCGGCCGAAGCTGCGCGGCACGACCGAGGCGTTCGCCTCTCAGTTGTTCGGCAAGTCGGTGACCAAGAGCAACGCCTTGGAGTCGCTGGTGATCGCGGGGTTCGTGCGCGGTCTGTCGGTCCGCGATGTGGAGAACACCCTGGCCGACGCCCTCGGCGCGGAGGCGGCCCTGTCGAAGTCGACGGTGTCGCGGGTCTGTCAGGTGATCGGGGAGGAGTTCACCCGCTGGTCGACACGGCGCCTGGACGATCTTGAGCTGGACTACCTGTTCCTGGACGCCTCGATGTTCAAGATGCACCCGGGCGCCCGCGCCGAACCGGTGCTCGCGGCGTGGGGCATCACCACCGAAGGCGCCCCGGTGTTCGTCGCCCTGGCTGCCGGCGGCAGCGAGTCGACCGACGCGTGGGGCGACTTCCTCGACGAGCTCACCGGCCGCGGGTTGCGCCCGCCGCTGCTGGTCATCAGCGACGGCGCCGCCGGGCTGATCAACGCGACCGAGTCCTGCCTGCCCCGCTCGCTGCGTCAACGTTGCCTCATTCATCGATCGAGGAACTTTCTGGCCAAGATCCCGGCCGAACACCAGCAGGAACTGCGCGAGGCCTACTGGAAGCTGTTCGACACCGACACCCTCATCGCCGCCGGCATGAGTCCCGGCCCCGAGCTCGTCGCCGCCATCCAGGCCCGCATCGACACCTTCGCCGACAAGTACCGCACCACCTTCCCCTCGGCGATCAAGTGCCTGCTGTCCGACCGGGCGCAGCTGACCAGCTACCTACGCTTCCCGCTCGAGCACCACCGCCGCATCCGGCACTCCAACTTCATCGAACGCACCTTCGGTGAGACCCGCCGCCGCGTGAAGGTCATCGGCCGGCTACCCGGTGAAGCGTCCTGCCTCACCCTGGTCTGGGCCGTCCTGGACCGAGCCTCGCGAGGCTGGCGCGGGATGAACATGACCCCCACCGGCACCCGCCAGCTGGCCGACCTACGCCACCAACTGCTCGACCCGCCAACCCCAATCCGACCCAAAATCAACGCCGAACCCGCCGACGCATCCGGAACCGTCGGAGCCGTCGCCTAACATCACCAACCAGGAACCCGGTCCGTGGTCATTTACACCGCACCTGGGACGCGACCCGAGATTGCCGAGGCCACCGGACTGACCCTGATCGAGGCGCAAAGCTACCACGCGCAGGCAGAACGTAGAGCGAACGAAGCCGCGATGGCGGTGATCGCGATGAGCTCGCTCGACCGCAACGTCGACGGTCTCAAGCATCGCGTCCCGTACGTGACACCGACCTACCTCAAACGGTTCACCGGTTACTCCGAGCTGTTCGGCGGTGCGGGTGCATGCCAATGCGAGCCGTGCCAATCCATGCTCAGCCCGGCGGCCTATTTCGTCGATCTGATGTATTTCGTCGAACATCACGTCTCCGACTTCAGCTTCGGGCCCGCCCTGGACAGCCTCAACCCGCTGCATCTGCGTAGCCGTCGACCGGATCTGTGGTCCCTCGAACTCACCTGCGACAACACCAACAACGTCGTGCCGGCGCTCGATCTCGTGATCGGCATGCTCGAGACCTTCATCGTCAAGCAGAAACACCTGACGTCCGTGGCCGAACTCTACGAGCGGCTGGCCACCGTGGACCACTCGATCCGGTTGCCGTTCTCGCTGCCGGTGGAGCGGCTCTCGATGCTGCTCGGCCACCTGGGCATCAGCCGCAACGACATCGCGCGCACCTTCCTGCTCGGCGACCAAGACGCCGAGACGCGCGCCGCGATCCAGCTGGGGATCCTGCCGAAGCAATGGCTGCTCATCACCACATCACGTCTCGGCGACCTGAACGAGCCTGCGATCCGCGCGGCTGAGCGGTTCTACTCCCAATGGCTCGGCGCCACCCTGACGCCTTCGCCAGCGACCGAAACCGAACACCAACCGCTCGATGCCGGCGGCGCCGCCCTCAACGTCACGCTGCTCACCCGCGCATCGGGACTGGATCGTGCCGCGGTGCGCGACTCGCTGGCCACCGACTTCGTGAACGGTGCCGACACACCGGCCGATGCCCGCGCTGCACTCGAAACCGGCATCGCCACCGCCGGCGGAGTACAGAACGACACCGACCTGGTCCGAAACCTGACGCTGGGACGGTTGGAGCGCTTCGAGCGCCTCGTCCGACTGTGGCGCCACGTCCCCTGGACCGTGCGCGAGCTCGACTACGTGATCGGGCGGCTACGAGCGCGTGGCCTGGCCGACCCTGCCCCCGGTCCGGACGGCGGCCTGGGCATTCTCGGCCCGACGCCGACGCCGACGCCGGTCGGACTCAGCGAGATCGTGGTCGCCCTCGCCGAGCTGCTCGACTTCCAGGACAGCCTGGGCGTGCGCGTCGACGAGCTGTGTGCACTATGGGACGGCGTCCCGACCACGCCGCTTCGGGACAACGACAGATCGCTGTTCGACCGAGCGTTCAACCAGCCACGCTTCGACACCCGCGAGCAAACCGCCTGGCCCGCGGCCGATCTCGCCGAGCTGATCGATGCCCGGCCTCACATCCGGGCGCGGCTCGTCGCCGCTTTGCATGTCACCGACGATGACCTGAGCCTTCTCACCGATCGCCTGGCCCCTAACTTCGGAACGGTGTCGGCCGGCCCGGGGGGTCGTGAAGTCTTCACGCACGGTGCGTGGCTGAACGAGCCAAATTTGTCGCTGCTCTACCGCCACGCACGCCTGGCGCGACTGCTGAAGCTCTCGGTCGCGGAGCTGCTACAGACCATCTCGCTCGCCGCCAGCACCCACCCCGGCCCGGTCCTTTCCCTTTTCTCACCGGGGGTAGGTCAGCCCTGCATCTCCTCCCTCGCCGATCTTCGTCGCGTTCTGCGGGTACATCACTGGCGGGTCGCGAGCGGCTTCAGCGTGCTTGAAGCGGTGTACCTCACGACGCCGGGCAGCCACCTCGCCGCGCAGGAGGCCCCCGACGACCTCGCCGCGCGGATGGCCGACGAGGTGGCAGCCGAACGGTCACTGCTGTTCACGGTGGACGTCTTCACCCAGATCGGGCTGACACGGGCCGAGTCCGCGACGCTCGTCGCCGCCAACAGCGCGAGCGGTGCAGGCGTGCGCCCGCTGTTCGTGCCTGGGGTGGAGAGCCAGTCCTACCGGATCGCCAGCAACATCTCCCCCGCGGACGTCGAGGCGTTGATCTACGACGTGGCCCCCAGCGCCGCCCACATCGCGCAGATCGCCCGCGACCTCATCGCCGTCATCACCCGTGCCGGGGCAGCGGGCTTCGAGCCGCTCGCCCTGACCGCGTTGGGCATGTCCCTCGCCGAAGCCGGTGCGCTCGTGGCCGCCAATACATCCAGTGGGGCGGTTCAGGATGACGGGCGGCCCTTCGAACGCCTTCCCGGCTCGGCAACCCGCTACCGGCTGCGCGCCGTCGTTGCCCCGGCAGACGCGGTCGCCCGGTTCGGGATGACTCAGCAGGACCGCGATGCCGCGACGAGTGCCATGGCGCGCCGCGCTGTCGGCCTTGTGATGCGCAGCCACGTCGAACGGGTGCTCGCGGCGAAGGCGTCGACGGTGGTGACAGCGTCGCCGGACAAGGCCGCAGCCCTGCTCCGGTTGGCATTGCCCGACGCACCGCCGCAGCGGATCGAGCTGGTCGACGCTCTGCTCGGCGGGCCACGGAACGCTCTGTCGGTGCTGCTCGACCGTGTGCAGCGCTACGCGGTCCTCTTCCGTAGCAGCACCTTCGATGCACTGACCCTCGACCATCTCCGAACGAACCCGGCCGATCCCACCGGCCCGACCGGCCTGGCCCTGACCCAGCCTCTCAGTGCTGAGACCGTCCGCCGCGTCGCGCAGTACGCCATTCTTGCCGCTACCGGCGATCGGGCGTACGAACCCGATGCTGAGGATTCGAACGGGGACGCGCTGCGCATTGTGCTGATGTGGTCGCAGAGCGTCGCAGCCGCAAGCACCGAAGCCGAGTGGCAGCAGCTGGCGACGGCGTTGAGAACCGATGTACGACGCGTCCAGGGCGTCGTGGCGCAGGTTCCCCTCCCCGCGGGACGGGTCACGTCGCGCGTGGACGAGCTCGTTCACCTCGACGCGGCATTGCAACTCACCGCTCGGCTCGGGGTGGCACCAGCCGTTCTGCGGCAAGCCGTGTCGGAGGCACCTGTGCAGCTGGCACAGGGTGCCGACGGGGTGTCTGCGGCGGTTGGAGCGAGGTACCCAGACGCAAAAACGTTTCATGCCAAGCTCGAACCCTTCGAGGACAGCCTGCGCTCCCGCACCCGCGACGGGCTGGTCGACTACGTGCTCAGCGCACCCGATGATGCCTCGACGGACTGGCGCAAGCGTTTCACCAGCGTGAACGACCTCTATCACCACTTCCTGACCGACGTCATGGTCGAAGGGTGCGCCCGCACCTCCGCGCTCGTGGCGGCGACGTCGACGGTCCAGCTGTACGTGCAACGCGTCGTAATGAATCTCGAGCGCAGCGACGCCGAACCCTACGTTGTGGCCTCCTTCGACGACGCAAGAAACTGTCTCCGAGAATGGCGTGAGTGGCGAAAAAACTTCCAGGTCTGGGTCGCCAACCGCAAGGTCTTCCTCCACCCGGAGAACTACATCGAACCGGGCCTGCGGGCCGACAAGACCCCGCTGTTCGCGGAGCTGGAGGATGCGCTGCTGCAACAGGAAATTAACGCATCCACCGTCCAGGACGCATACGCTCGGTATCTCATTGGGTTCGACGAGGTAGCGCGGCTCACGGTCGCCGGTGCATATTACGACGGCGCGGTCGATGTGCTGCACCTGTTCGGCGCAACCCAAGACGATCCGCCCGTCCACTACTACCGCACGATTACGCGTTCGAAGTCGGCTGCGCCCACCTGCTCCGCTTGGCAGAAGCTGAGTCTGCAGATCCCAGTCCGCAACGTCTCGCCCATCCTATTCCGTGAGCGCCTGCACATATTCTGGGTCGAGACGACAACACGTCCCGTCATCTCCTTCCTCGATGGGGCATCCAATTTCGACAAGTACAGGCACAGCCTTCGCGTCAAGTACTCCACCCTGCGCGCCGACGGGGCATGGATGCCGCCGCAGCGCCTGAACTTCAGCAATAGGGGAGCGACAGAAGAGTCGAGAACTGTCGATGACTTGAAGCTTGGCAAGGCCGAGCGAGAAGCGTTGGAACACGAAATAGCGGCGCTCAACGCCCAGCTGACGAATCTCGCGCCTATCCTCGAGCACGCTCGAACTGAAGCCAGCCTGGCGCATACCGAAGCAGATGCCGCACGAAAAGAACCGCCATCTCGGTCTTTTTTGGATCCGGCAGCAGCGTTAGAAGCGGCCGAAGTTGGTGGCATCATGTGGGCCAATTCTATCGTGGGTAGCTTGGCGCTGCTCGCCGGACCGGGGGCTTCGGCGTCTGCTTCGGAGATAGCGTTCTGGGAGCAGATAGCGTTTCATCTCTTTGCAAATTCTCATACCGCCGCATCGAGTACCACCGAGGTGAAACTGGCCGGCGTGAGCGCAACTGACTCGCTGTACATTATGCACTGGAAAGTGTTGAAGTGGCGCGCAGAATTCCGTGAACGAATCACCCACGACGTCTTCGCGGATGTAAGCGCTGCAGCAACCCTTATCACCGAATCTATAAAGAACCTCGAGGCGAAGAAGTCGAACACCGAGCCAGTACAATGGGATAGGTATGGTCGAGATCACTTCGATCCGCTGGAGAACTACAAACCAGACGGATGGGACTGGGACCGGGTCTACCCTGACGTGATCGCTCAGGCAGACGATCCGACGATCTCTGTGGTTAGCCTTATGCTCGTCCCGCGCTCCACGCCAGGTCCGCTACCCCCGCCTCGCAATCTGTCTGCGGAGGTGGACTTCGCGGCAGGTCTCCTGCGCCCGGCTAAGGATACAGCGGAACTGCACATCGTCGCTGGGCTGTCAACGATTCCCGGCCAAATCTCGCCCACTTGGGTCGACACCCAACCCTACGGAGGCCAATACTTCTATATTGGATCGCTATGTCTTAACCTTCGGAAACCAGTGCTAGGTGAAGACGTCGTCGCCACAACCCGCCCTGACTCCACCATGCAGGTCGTCAACGGCGCGCCAGGCTCGATCATTACCGAGTCGGGAAGCGACGTAGTCTGGCTGCGACGCGTGAACTCCGGGAACTCGTCAGCGTATGAATGCCTGAGGCTCGGCACGAGTGTGACGCCTGAACTAACAAATCGGCTCAGCCGCCTCGGCGCTGACGGACTGCTAGACAGCGATTTCCAGAACCACCTGCAGGAAATTCCGTCCCGAACACGCCTCGTCGGCGTTGCGGAGGCGTTGACGACCCGCAACCCATTCGATCCGGCTAACCCCTACCTGACGTACTCCCAGGAGACGTTCTTCCATATCCCGTTCCTGGTGGCCAATCACCTGAACAGTCAGCAGCGCTTTGCCGAGACACAGACGTGGTATCACCACATCTTCGATCCGACCGCGGCCGACGGCGCTGCCTGGCGTTACGGCGAATTCCGCGCGCCGATAGGTACGGGGAATGGCCTGCGCGACATCTTGACCAACCCGGCCGCGCTGGCAGCCTACCGGGCCGATCCGTTCAACCCACATGCCATTGCCGCCCTGCGGCCCGGCACGTATCAGAAATCGATCGTTATGAAGTACGTCGATAACCTGCTGGATTGGGGCGACAGCCTGTACAGCCAGTTCACCATGGAATCGGTCAACGAGGCAACGATGCTCTACGTCATGGCAGTCGACATTCTCGGGCCGCGGCCGGCCGAACTCGGCCCGTGCGGCGACGGTACCGGCCTACCGAGAACTTATGCCCACATCGCGCCGCTGCTCAGGCCCGCCATACCGGGTCAGGAGTCCACCGCCGATTTCCTGATCGAGGAATTCGAACTCGTTACGCTCGTCTCGCTGGATGCCGCCGCCCCGCAACCGCTGTCCGTGCTTTATGTCACACCCTTCCCGCAATTGGGCACCTCGCCGGCGCAAGTTGCGACGGCGCCAAGCGTCCGCAGTCCGCTCGGCGCTCCGGCCGCGATCGGCTCACCGGCCGGGTCATCACCGCCGAGCAGCCTGACCCCTATCGCACCCGCAACATGGGCGGAGCCGCGAGGCACCGCCCTGATCGACCTCTACTCCGGTAGCCCCATCGGCGGCCGGACCTCCGTCGCCGTGGGCGGTGAGGCTGCCCCAGCCACCAGGTTCTTCGACCCTGACCCCCATGCCGTGCTTCCCGGTGGGACCGGACGCGGTGTCGACAGCTTCGCGGGCGACGTGCGCTACGACAAGTCCGACATCCCACTGGGACGCGATCCCCGACGTGAGCCACTGCCGACCGACAAACAGCCGGTGGGAGCCGCCGCAGCAGAGTTGGTGCGGTCGCGGGCCATCTTCTGCATCCCGGACAACATGGAATTGCGGGCGTACTGGGATCGGGTCGAGGGCCGTCTCAACCAGGTTCGCAACTGCATAGACATCAGCGGCGTGCGGCGTCAGCGTGAACTGTTCGCCCCAGAGATCGACCCGCGACTTCTGGTTCGTATGCGCGCCGCGGGGCTGTCCTTCGATGACGTGCTGAACGTGACCAGCGGGAACGTCCCGCCGTACCGGTTCACCTATCTGATCGAGAAGGCAAAGCAGCATGCGGGCGTCGTGCAGAACTTCGGATCGCAACTGCTGGGTGCGCTGGAGAAGAAGGACGGCGAGGAACTCACCCGGCTGCGCACGGTCCACGAGCAGAACCTGCTGCGGTTGCGCTCGCAACTGACGCAATGGGAGATTAACGCGGCTGAGGACGCTATCGAGGTCCTGCGCCGCCAGCGCAGCGCAGCCGAATACCGCAGAGATCATTTCTTCGAGCTCGGCGACGTCGGGCTGCTCGCCTCCGAAAGCAAGCAACAGCAGTTGCAGGGCGCCGCGGCTGGTTACCGCACTCAAGCCGGCGTGGCCCAGATGGTCGCGTCCCTGCTCACGATCATCCCGGACGTCGGCGCGCCGACGTCGATGAAGTTCGGCGGGAGCCAGCTCGGGGCGGCTGGACGGGCGGTGGCCGAGGCCCTGAACGCGAAGGCTGCCTTCAATGAGATGGGCGCCTCGATGGCCGGTATGGAATCCGGCAACAAACGACGCGATCAGGAATGGCGCCACCAATTCGAGGTGGCCAAGCGTGAGATCTCCCAGATCGACACGCAGATCACTGCGGCCGGAATTCGCCGGGACATTGCGGTCGAGTCCCAGCAGTTGCACGAACGAACTATCTCGCAGGTCCAGGAGGTTTTCGACTTCCTCCGCAATCGGTTCACTGACTTCGGGCGGTTCACTTGGCTGTCGACAGAGCTGCACAAGCTGCACCGCAATGCCTTCAATGACGCGCTGAGCATGGCGCGTCTGGCCGAGCACGCCTGCCAGTTCGAGCGGCCCGACGAGAGCGACGGGCCTGCCCTCGCCGGCGGCTACTGGGATGCTGGCAATGCAGGTTTGTTGGCTGGCGACCGACTGCTGCTCGATCTGCAGAACCTCGAACGCCGCTACATCGAGACGAACCACCGCACGCTCGAGATCGAGCAGTCGTTCTCGTTGGCTCGGTCTGATCCCGGCGCGCTGAGCACGCTGAAAGGCGCCGACTGCGCCTGCGAGTTCGAGATCCCGGAGTGGTTCTTCGACCTCACCTATCCCGGTCACTACCGGCGGCGCGTCAAGGCCGTGCGGCTGAGCATTCCGGCGGTCGTGGGCCCGCACACCAACGTCGGCGCGACGTTGCGTCTAGTCGGCAGCCACATCAGGAAGGACGCGCGAACCGACTCGCAGGTGGCCGTGCCCCTACGCCACATGAACGCCATCGCCGCGAGCATGGGGCAGAGCGACGCGGGAGTGTTCGAGTTCAGCTTCCGGGACGAGCGATACATGCCCTTCGAGGGTGCCGGCGTCAACAGCCGCTGGCAGCTGAGCCTGCCCAAAGCGATCAAGCCGTTCGACTACGCCACGATCAGTGACGTCATCCTACGGATCAGCTACACAGCCGAGGAAGAGCCTGATCTGAAGAAGGCGGTGGAGAAGAACACGATAGGCGTCTTGGCCCAGCTGACCGATCCAGGCATCACTCGCGTCTTCAGCATGCGCTCCGACTTCCGGGATGCCTGGCACGCGCTGCTCGAAGGCGAGCGCAAAGTCACTATCGACATCCGCGACATCCATCTGCCCTTCTTCATATCGCAATACGACCTCGCGCCGGTCACATTCGACATCCTGGTCAACAAACTCGCCAGCACAGACACCTACCCAGTGCTCACCTTCGACGGCTCGGGCAGCCCGATGGCCGGTCCCCCTGCTGCCGATCCCCCCGTCCCCCCCTCGCTTCCACCGGGCGACGATGCCGGCATGTACTGGCTAACCAGCACGACGGTGGCGTTCGACGTGGTGGGCAAGCACGACCTCGAAATCATCAGCTTGGGTACAGCGGGAATCGGCGCAGCGCCCACACGCATCGACGAGTCGAAAATCGAGGACATCGTGTTACGGGTCGTTCTTAGTAAGGTCGCAACACAGCACGCCTAACCCAGGCCTAAGCCCGGATCCACCGTGTTGTGAGCGGTAGCGGCGTGCCGTAGACGTGCAGATGCCCCCTCAGCGGTGAGGATTGGTCTTGCGACGGAACAATCTGCAAGCGTACGAAGGGGCATCTGACGGGTGCGAGCATCTCCTGACCTGAGCCGGGTGTCGGTGAACTTCACCGAGACGAATCTGGTCCCGAACGCCGGGCTGCTTGCAGCGGCGATGTTGGTGCAGCGAATCGATCTGCCGGGACTGTTCGACGACCGGCTGCAGCTGGCCAAGCACGGTGCCAGCAGCGATTGCAAGGCCCTGACCGTGATCGGGTCGATCCTCGCGGGCGGGGACAGCATCGATGACACCGCGGTGCTTCGTGCCGGCGCGGCCGGGTCGCTGTTCGACGACACCCGCGCACCGTCGACGGTCGGGTCGTGGTTGCGGGCGCACAAGTGGTCCAACGTCCGGTAACAAGACGCGATCAGCCGCGAGCTCCTGGCCAGGTTGTGGGCCGCCGGCGCCGGCCCTGCCGACCTGGCAGCTCCGCTGACGTTCGATCTGGGCTCCTCGATCGTGCCGGTCTACGGCCGCGGCAAGCAGGGCGCCGCGTTCGGCTACACCAAGGTCCGTGACGGTGAGGTCGAGCACGTCTCGCACCTCGACGCGCTCACCGACAGCGCGGGGACGTTTGCTGAGTCCGCCGACGACGATTACGAGGGAGGCCAGGGTGGGCGGGGCGATGGCGAAGCCGCCGCCGTCGGCGAACATGCCGACTGCGGTTACCTGCACGGTGCCGGTGGCGAGGTGGACGCGGCGGGAGCGGCTCATCGCCGCGTACATCGCCCGGTACAGGCCGGGAATCCGCCCAACGGTGGGAGCGACGGTGTTGAGCAGGCGTCCGGTCGTGGTGGTGGCGGGGTTGGTCTTGACCGCCCGCAGCTCGGCGCTGATCTCGGCGACGCTGCGCAGGTCGGCGTCGCGGACGATGTGCACCAACCCAAACCTTCCCTGCCCGGTGGGCACTTCGATCAGCGTCTGAACGTCGACGTGACGGTGTTCGACCAGCCGACCGCGCCAGTCGCGGTAGGCGTGTACCTGCGGGTGGGCTGCGGCCGCACGGGCGACCGATGCGACGACGAACGCGGTCAGCGACAGCGGCGGGTCGTCTGCCGCGAGCAGTCGCCTTGCTTCGGTGATGTCGACGTCGAACAACCCGTGCATCGGCACGATGCGGCGCCCGGCGCGGACCGCCGCGGTGACCAGCCGGCGACTGGACGGGAACGGGCCGCACCGTGACGCCGCGCTCCCGGATGGGACCTGGGCCGGCGCCGGACGCTGTCGGTGGCGGCATCAAAACCCCCCGGGGTGGGTCAACCCCGTACCTTCGGCTCGATTACGGATGCCGCGCAGCATCCGTTGGCTCATGACGGCGCTGACCAGCTCGACCGGTTCGACGAGCAGCCCGGACCACCAGCGCGAGTAGCTGTAACGCTCCCGTACGACCAGCCGGGTCGTCCCGTCGAGACCCTCGCGCAGAACGAAGGCCCAGGTGAAGTCGTAGGGCGCCGGCGCCCTGCCTATCGGCACCCCACCACGCAGAACCAGTACCCGCCCCGGGTCCACCTCGGCGACGACCAGCCCCACGTCTGGGTGGAGGCGGATGTCGTCGCCGACCTTCATGGACTGCCACTGCGGGACGACCCGATCAGCGCTGTGGATGTCGCAGCCCACGAGGTTCTCCAGCCGGTCGTAGCTGTAGAAGCCGCCCCGGCCCTGCCCGAGCTGCGCGAGCCACGGCCACACGTGCGCGGCGGTGGCCCGGATCGTGATCGCCCGTGTCGCGGTCAGGTCCGCGTCGGCCACCAGCCGGTCACCGGGCAGCGCGGTGCGCACCTCCTCGCCGGTGGCGCCCCACCGCAGGTACCACCACCTGGCGACGAGCCCAGTCCCGGCCGCGCCCGCCGCTCGGGCGGGCCAACGGCTCATGCGTGGAAGGTCGCGTCGGTGATGCGGGCGCGAAGAACTCGCCCTCGTCCTGTCGGTCGGTACCCCACCACCACCCGGCCCGCAGGGTCGAGGGGACGGTGATGCCGGCGAAGGTGCGCTCCGCCTCGACGGTGGCCCCGAACGGGTGGTAGCCGAATGACGCGCCGTCCGGGTTGCTCCAGCGCTGCAGCAGCACGTCGAGCAGCTGCCCGTCCGGGCCGACGTGCACCTCGACGTCGACCTGTTCGGCATCAATTCGCCAGGTCGCCACGGCCGGCCGGAGGTGCCGAAGACGACCAGCTGCTTGCTCGGCGCATGAAGCGCGTGGAACCGCCTGGTGGGCGAACTCGGCCAGGGCGCCAGCTTCGTGCCGGCCTTCGCCGAGATAGACGGGCACCCTGAGCAGGGAGGCCTTGGCCACAAGAGTCGATGTCTGCAACTTCTGCCGGCGCCTTCCTCATAGCTGATCCTGTTTCTCGCGCGGCCCTGATACAACGATGTGTCGTCGTCGCTGATAATCCCGCGACCGGAGTCAGCCGGAAGACTGCCCGGTGCGGAGATTTCTTCTTACGTATCTCAGACTGAGATCTACCGCGGGCTCGCCAGTAGTTCCAAACGTCCTGACCGTAGACGAGCCGAGCGGCGTGCCCCGGTCCAATCTAGCTATCCTTGCAGCCGATTCCTGTCCGGCCCGATTGTGTAATCCTCGACGGCTGGCTTTGCCGTAACAGGATCGCTCGGAGGAGTCCGATCTCGCGGGTGCGCTCAAACACTGAGAAGGGCCAAGGTGTTGATGATTCCCAGGACGGCGACGATGACGCTGAAGACCACGAGGACGTAGAGCAGGTTGATCAACGTGTCGATCGAGGCACCTTGGGCGTCGGCGAATTCTGTGCCGTCCTGGACCCAGACGATCAGGCAGGGACGGCCGAGGTCGGTCAGCTGGGTTCGGAGTGCGTCGACCGTCGTTTGGAACTGGTCGTCGGCGCCGCGCGGGTCTACGACCCGATCGTGACCGGGGACGCCGGCGAGGACCTATACGGCTGCTTAGTGAAGGACTTCGAGCGAGTCCCTGGTGAGGATCAGTCCACGCCGTCGATGATCTCGCGCAGCACTTCGACGTGGTTGCGGAGCACCTTCCGGCCGGTCGGGGAGAGCGCCACCCACGTCGTGCGCCGGCCCTCGTGCGTGCCCTTGCGGCTGCGCACGTACCCCGCGTCGACGAGCGTGGCGACATGCTTGGAGAGCACGGAATCGCTCAGGCCCAGGCCGTCGCGTAGGACCGCGAACTCGACCTCGGACACGGCAGTCAGCATCGTCGTCAGCTTGAGCCGGGCTGGTGCCAGCAGATGCCGGTCCAGCTCCGTCATCAGCGTGCGCCCACCAGCAGCACGCCTCCGGCTAACAGCACAACGACCAGGGCGACCAGCAGGAGGGCCGACTCACCCCTGCTGTGGGCCGCCGGGTCACCGCGGTAGGACCGCATCCAGCGCATGCCGCAGAGTGCGTAACCCACCCCACCGGCGATCGCGCACACGCCCACAAGCCACCAGCGCTCCTCGAAGGCCGCCCAGATCGCCGCGCCCATGGCCAGGAAGTGCACCGTCGATGCCGCCGCATCGCCCCCGAAGACCACCCTGCTCGCCAAGCCGCCGACCCAGACGCCGTTCAGCCCTCGGAAGCGGACGAGCTGCACCACCGCTACGAGCACGAACGGGACCAGGCCGGCAACCGCCAGGCCGATCCCTGCCGAGCTCTGCTCGGCCACTCCCACAGCCAGGGTGGCGGTCTGGACGACGACCGCAAGACCAATCGAGGTGTAGAACCAGGACGGCAGCGTCAGCCGGTGCGAGAGCTGATCCCGGGCAGAGCCGGCGTCGAGCAGCGCGCTTGCGGCCTCGTCGGGCGTCGGACGGCTCCCTGAAGTTTCCATAGTGGAAAGTATGCACCGAGCTTTCCACTATGGCAAGTAGCATCGATCGCGCTCGAAATCGCGTGCGAGCGCGCAAAGGCATGCGCACAGTTGTAGATGACGCGTTTGCTACCGCCGGTTAATCTACAACTGAGCGCAGAGCAAGCGTAGGACGGTGCGACCGCCAGGACCCTTTTGCGGAGCACCCGACGGATCGATCTGCGTAGAAGTAGTCGTGGCTAGTTCCGAGCAGGTCGGCTAAGCACGCGGTATTCAACCTAGGTCTTCGGGTGTCGTTCGGATGGTCATTCGTTCGCCGGGTCGTCCGAAAATGCTGAGGATCTCGGTGGGTTCGTCGCCGGTGCTGCCGAACCAGTGCAGCGTCGTGGTGTCGAACTCGGCGATCTCGCCGGGTCCGAGGATCCAGTCCTTATCGCCGAGGACGAGTCGCATGTGCCCGGACAGGACGTAGATCCATTCGTAGCCGTCGTGCGCACGCGGTTCCGGGATGACTTTGCTGGTCGGGATGACGATCTTCCAGGCCTGCATTCCGTCGGGCTGTCTGGTGAGCGGGATGACCGTGCGGCCCTTGACCCGCCCGGGCTTGAGCTGGAGTCGCGGGTCGCCCTCCTCGGGTGCGGCGACGAGGGCGTCCAGGGGCACCCGGTACGCGTGTGAGAGGGCGAGGAGCAGTTCGAGGGTGGGGCGCCGCCGCCCGGTCTCGAGCCGAGACATCGTGCTCTTCGAGATACCGGTCGCCGTCGCAACCCCGGTGAGGGTCATTCGCCGTTGTAGGCGCAGACGCTTGAGCCGCGCCCCGACCCGGTCGAGGGTGGCGGCGATGTCCGCTGCCGAGGTGTCCTGCACCGGGCTAATCTGACTCCCGTTTCCCACAAACGGCAACGATCGTAGGAAAACCCGCCGCCCGACTCCAGCCTTGGGTCATGAGTCAATACGACGTAGTAATCATCGGCGCAGGCGCCGCGGGCCTGTCCGCCGCCCTGGTCCTGTCCCGCGCCCGCCGCACGGTTCTCGTGGTGGACGCCGGTCAGCCGCGCAACGCCCCGGCCACCCGGATGCACGGCTACCTGTCTCGCGACGGCATCACACCGGGCGACTTCAGCGCCGCCGGCCGTCGCGAGGTGAGCAGCTACGGCGGCGAGATCGTCGACGGCACGGTCACCAACCTGGTCACCGACGGCCGGAGCGGATTCTGGATCCTGCTCGCCGACGGCCGGCGAATCTCGGCCCGGCGCCTGCTGGTCACCACCGGACTGCGCGACGAGCTGCCCGACATCCCCAGACTGCGCGAACGGTGGGCCATCGACGTCCTGCACTGCCCCTACTGCCACGGCTACGAGGTCCGCGACCGCCAACTGGGCGTGCTCGGCGGTACACCAGGCTCAGTGCGGTACGCCCAGATCGTGCGGCAGTGGACCCACGACCTCGTCTACTTCACCCCAGCCGGCCTGCTGACCGTCACCGAGAGGAACCAACTGCTCGCCCGCGCCATCGGCGTCGTCGAGGGCGACATCGACGGACTGGTCATCGACGACACAGATCACCTGCGCGGCCTGCAGATGCACGACGGCTGCGTCATCCCTCGCGACGTGCTGTTCGTGCCGCCACGCTTCGTCCCGAACAGCAACCTGCTCGTCGACCTCGCCGCTGCGGTCGACGGCGACGGCTGGGTGACAACAGACCCGACCGGACGGACCAGCGTTTCCGGGGTCTGGGCCGCCGGCAACGTCGTCGACCCACGAGCCCAGGTCATCACCGCCGCCGGTGCCGGCTCCGCGGCCGCCATCGCCCTAAACGCCGACCTCGTCGAGCAGGACGTGCGCAACGCCGTCCGCGACCTCGACCACGGTCTCCTGCCCCGCACCACAGTGACCGTCAACCCCAAGGAGTCATCATGACCACCGCATCAGGCGACCTCCGTCCCGACATGAGACCCCGTCTCGTCCAGCCCGGACCGCCAACCAAACACGAGCTGGCTCTGATGATCTGGCTGGCCGTGTTCCCGACCCTCACCGGGCTCAACCTTGCCCTCGGTGACTGGCTCGGCACGCTGCCACCGGTCGTACGCACCTTCGTCCTCGCAACCATCGCCGTGCCGATCGTGATCTATGGGTTGATGCCCCTGCTGCACCGGCTCCGCCGACGACTGCTGACCCGCACCGCGAGCAACTAGACCCACGTCGGCGTCTCGATCGACTGCAGCGTGAGTCGTGCGCGGTGCCTGACGCACCGGTATGCGTCTCGTCGGCTTCCTCGACACCAACTCCTGTTGGTCAGACGCCGGAGTAACGAATCATGAAGTCGCGGTCGGTGTCGCGTCCGCCCATGGGCGGAGTATCCACCGACGTCCTAGTGCTGCGGCGAACCAAGATCAGTGCCGGGTAGGTCACTCGGCCGGATCTGGGCCGGATCACCAGACCGATCACATCGTCATGTGATGTGGCCTCGCAGCGCAGCTCCTAGCGTCGACGACATCGCCGCACACCCGATCCGAGCTCGGAAACCGAGAGCCTCCCGGCGTGCAGCACGCCGAATCCGCACCCACCAGAGAAGGGAGCTCGTCATGAGCTCACCAGACAAGACCGCGATAGCGGTTCACGGCGAACAGGCAGGCATCATCACGCGCGTTCGGGAACGAGCGCCAGCGACATCGCGCAAGCCTGGCCGCCGCGAAGCAGCGAGTCCACGAGTCGCGGCGAAAATCTCGCTCTGGCAGCTGAACCTGCTTCGCGTGGGATACCTGGTCATGGGCGGAGGTCTCGCGGTCGTCAAGTGGCCACTACTCTTCACTCACGGCCCATGGGAGCTGAAGGAAGGCACCGTCGAGGTCATGCTCGTGGCGATGTCGGTCCTGGCCTTCATCGGCCTTCGTTACCCGCTCCGCATGCTGCCCGTCCTGCTGTTCGAAGTCGCGTGGAAGCTGACTTGGCTCGGGGTCATCGCTGTGCCGCTGTGGTTGGACGACAAGCTCGACGGGGCAACCCGTGAGCAGGCCGGCACAGTCCTCTGGGTGCTCATCATCATCGCCGTCATTCCGTGGCGGCACGTGCTCGCCCAGTATGTGACGGCACCCGGCGAGCCATGGCGTCGCAGCCGGTAGCGAGGACTAGTGCCGTGTGATGAGGCCCAGTGCCTCACCAGGCGCCGACGCGACCCTCGTGGGCTGCCCGCGCGGCGGGAGCCCGACTGTGACCCTCGTCAACGATCGGGCTATGCGCCTTCGAGCGGATTCGCTGAATTCGCGGGCCGATCTGACGCTCAAGACCTCGCGCCGAGCGTCGCTTTCAGTGGATGCTCATGAGAGCGTCTTGCTGGGCGTGTTTGCCGGGCGTCCTGCTACGGACGGGGCCACACCGTGCCAGACAAGCGGCAAGGCCGAGCACTCGGAACATGGCTCGGCCCACGCGGCGTCCACGCGGTCCGCCCGACAACAGACCCGGTTGGTAGTCCGACCACGAGTCTGATCAGTATCCCAGGCAGCGTTTCACACGGCGGCGCCGTTTCGGATTCCGTGCCGGCGGAGTCCCGGCACGTCGGATGGGGTTTCGTCGGCCTATACATGCTGGCCTACACAGGTACGTCGCTGCTGTTTCTGGCGCCGCTGCTGGTCTCGCTGGCGTTGAAGGTCAACTACCTGGTCGGCATCGACGCGGCACCGGGTCGGCTGGCGCTGGTCACCAGCGTCGGCTCGCTGCTGTCGATGGTTGCCAACCCGTTCTTCGGCAGGCTCAGCGACCGTACGTCCGCGGGATGGGGCATGCGCCGGCCGTGGATGGTCGCCGGTCTGGCGGGGGGCAGTTTGGGCATCTTGACGGTTGCTCTCGCGCCCAACATCACGGTCGTCCTCCTCGGCTGGTGCACCGCGCAAGTGTTCTTCAACGCTCTACTCGCTGCGTTGGCCGCCGTCATGCCCGACCAGGTCCCAGTCACCCAACGCGGCGTGGTGTCCGGGCTCTTGGCGGTCTGCCTCCCGGTCGCGTCCGTTGTCGGCACCTTCCTGGTTCAGCTGTTCGACCAAAACGTCCTCACCATGCTGCTGGTGCCGTGCGCGGTCGGCGTGGCCCTCACACTGCTGTTTGTCGCCCGGCTTGCCGACCGCCAGCTGGAGCGGGGACATGCCCCTGCGTGGTCGATCCGGGAGTTCCTGGGCACGTTCTACGTCAATCCGCGACGCAACCCGGACTTCGCCTGGGTGTTTGTCAGCCGGTTCCTGCTCGTCATCGCCTACGCGTTCCTGGTTACGTACCAGGCGTACTTCCTGCTCGCCCAGGTGGGCATTCACGAGCACGACGTTGCGCACACGATCTTCCTGGGCACCGTTGCCCAGTCCGTGGCCCTCGTCGCCACGGCCCTGGTGACGGGCAAATTGTCGGACAGTACCGGTCGCCGCAAGATCTTCGTCCTCGCCGCGGCACTCGTGTACGGGCTTGCCCTGTTCGTGGTTGCCAGCGCAGGCGACTTACGCGGCTATCTCATCGGGATGGCCCTCGGCGGGCTGGGGTTCGGCATGTACATGGCCGTCGACCTCGCCCTCGTGGTCGACGTGCTGCCCGATCCCGATCAGGCAGCCAAGGACCTCGGTGTCCTCAACATCGCGGGCGCCCTACCGTTCTCCCTCGCCCCGGCCCTGGCCCCTGCGATCCTCGATCTGAGCGGAGGCAGCTACCGCGTTCTGTTCACCGTCGCGGGCGCGTGCGCCATCGCCGGCGCGGCATGCATCCTTCCTGTCAAAGGAGTCAGCTGACGGCCTGAAAGCCTGCGCTTCTCGGGGTGTCTGGCTGATCGCGGCACCTACGCTGGCCAGATGCCGGTCCCGGGTACCACGCTTCGCGTGCCGGCCCCGCGCCGTCGGCTCGTCCCGCGCGATCGACTGGTCGCCCTCCTCCAGACGGATCCGGCGACGATGCCGCGGCTCGTGCTCATCTCGGCCCCGGCCGGGTTCGGAAAGACCACGCTGCTGTCCCAATGGCTGACCCGGGACCGAACGGAGAATCCGCCCGACCGCCGAACAGCGCAAGCCCCGCGGGTCGGCTGGCTGTCCCTGGACGCAACCGACGCCGACCCTCGGGCGTTCCTCACCCACCTCGTGGCTGCGCTACAGGCCACCAGCCCCGAGGTGGGGGCTGACGCGCTGGCCCTGATCAACACCGACCGGGGGCTTCCGGTGGAGGACATCGTCGCGAGCCTGGTCAACGACCTGGATGCGCTCGCCGGGCCGACTGTCGTTGCGCTCGACGATTATCACGTCATCGACACTGCTGAGGTGCACCGTGCGGTGGGATTCTTGCTCGACCACCTGCCACCTCAGGTCACCGTGGCCATGACAACGCGGGCGGATCCGCCCCTGCCGCTGTCGCGTCTGCGGGCCCGCGGGGAGCTGCTCGAGGTCCGCGCTGCCGATCTGCGCTTCACCGCCGAGGAGGCCGATGCGTTCCTCAACCAGGTCATGGGCCTGCAGCTGGGGCCGGCCGAGGTGGCGGCGCTGGAAGCTCGAACCGAGGGCTGGGCGGCCGGCCTGCAGCTCGCGGCCCTCTCGGCCCGCGGTCACATCAGCAGCGGCGGCGACCGGGCGTCATCCGGTGAAGTCGCGGCGTTCGTCGAGGCGTTCACCGGCAGCCATCGGTTCGTCCTGGACTACCTGCTCGAGGAGGTCCTGGCTACCCAGCCTGAGCAGGTGCGCACCTTCCTCCTGGATACCTCGGTCCTCGACCAGCTCACCGGCGGCTTGTGCGACGCGCTCACCGGCAGTCACGACGGCCAACAGCTGCTCGAAAGACTGGAGCGCGACAACCTCTTTCTCATCCCACGCGACGACCAACGAGAGTGGTACCGCTACCACCACCTCTTCGCCGACGCGCTGCGCGCCCGGCTCCAGGCCGAGGACCCCGCTCGGGTTCATGCCCTGCACCAGGCGGCCAGCGACTGGCATGCCGAGCAGGGGACGCTGGCCGACGCCGTTCGCCACGCCCTCGCCGCGGCCGATGTCGAGCACGCGGCCGATCTGCTGGAACTAGCGCTGTCAGACGCCCGGCAGCGGCGCGACGACCGGAACTTGCGCGGGTGGCTCAACGCTCTGCCCGACGACGTCCTCAAAAGCCGCGCGCTCCTTGCGACGCAGATGATCCCGGCGCGGCTGTCCGAGGGCGATATCGACGGAGCGGAGGGGTGGCTCGACCACGCAAACAAGGCCCTCCACACGACACCCCTGGAGCTCGCCACGGTGCGAGTGCCGCGGCAGGGTCGACTGGCTGACGCCGCCCGCGCCCGGGACAAGGAGTTGCGCGCCCTGCCGGCGCAGGCCGCCGTGTACCGGGCCGCGGTCGCCCAAGCCCGCGGTGACATCGAGGGCACCATCGTCCACGCCCGCCGCGCCCTCGACCTGGCCGGGCCCGGCGACCACGTCGCCCGGTCCGGCGGCGCTGGGTTTCTCGGCTTGGCCGCCTGGGCTGCCGGCGACCTCCCCGCGGCGGTGGACACCTTCGGTGAGGCCGTGCGCAGCCTGCACGCCGCCGGGAACCTCACCGACGAGCTCGCCACCACCGTCGCCCTCGCCACCATGTGGCTGGCCCGCGGACAGCCCGATCATGCGGGGCGGCTCTACGAGCAGGCCCTCCAGACCGCAGACGCCCATGCCGGTCCGGCGCTGGCCATGACCGGTGATCTGCATGTCGGGCTCGCTGACGTGCTTCGAGAGCGAGGCGACCTCGACGCGGCGGCGAAGCATCTGCAGATCGCACGTGAGCTAGGTGAGCGGGCGTCGCTGCCGGAGAACCGGCACCGCTGGTACACCGCCATGGCCGGGCTGCTGGTGGCTTGCGGGGACTTGGACGGCGCCGTCGGCATGCTCGAGCAGGCGCAACCGCTGTACCTGCCCGGCTACTTCCCCGACGTGCGTCCCATCCCCGCCATGAAGGCACGGGTCCGCATCGCCCAAGGGCGGCTGGAGGACGCGTCGGCGTGGGCACGCGACCGCCAAATCAACCCCGACGACCCCGCCGGCTACCTAGCCGAGTACGACCTGCTCACGCTGGCCCGCCTGCTCATCGCCCAGCACCGCACCGACCCACAGTCGAACACCCTCGAGGTCGTCCTCACGCTGCTGGACCGGATCGTGGCCGCCGCCAAAGCCGCCGATCGGGGTGGCAGCCTCATCGAGGCCCTGCTGGTGCGCGCCCTCGCCCACCGTGGCCACGGGAACCTAGCCGCCGCTCTCGGCGACCTGGGCCGCGCGCTGAGCGTCGGCGCCCCGGCCGGGTACTACCGGCTGTTCCTCGACGAAGGACCAGCGATGGGCGAGCTGCTCCGGGCCGCCGCCCAGAGCCCTGACCTGCCCGGCTCGCGCGAGGCAACGGCGCTGCTCCAGGCGGCCGAGCGCAGACAGGACGCGGCCACCGAGACCCGCCCACCCACGTCCGGTGGCCTAGAGCCGTTGAGTGAGCGGGAGCTCGAGGTGCTCCGGCTGCTCGCGACCAACCTGACCGGTCCCGAGATCGCCGGCCAGCTGTTCATGTCCGTCAACACGTTCCGGACGCACACCCGGCACATCTTCACCAAACTCGACGTCAACACCCGGCGGGGCGCGATCAGCCGCGCCGGCGAGCTTGACCTCCTCTAGCCGAACTGCTCGACACGACGACACCAAGGCGAAATCACCAAACCCGTCACATCGTCATGTGATGCGGCCCCACCACCCCGGCTCCTAACGTCCACGACATCGCCGGACACCACATCCGGCACCGGGGATCAGGAGCCCGCCATGACCATCACAGCCACCGGCCCCACAAAGCCGCTGACGCCGCAGCCGCGGTTGCCGGGTCCATCTTCATCGCCGTCCAGATCAGGCACCCGGCGACCGGCACCTCCGCCGGAGTCAGACACCGAGCTTGCTTATGCCAGGTACTTGGCATAACCTAAATCTGTGCCTGCGACCTACGATCCCCAGCTGCTGAAAGGCGTCCTCACCCTGCTGTTGCTGCGCCTGCTAGCCGAACGCGAGTCCTACGGCTACGAGGTGGTGCAACGGTTGCGCGAGGTCGGACTCTCCGGAATGTCCGAAGGCACCGTCTACCCGGCGCTGGCCCGGCTGGAACGCGAGGGCCGCATCAGTGCCCGACTCGTGTCCTCGAGCGCAGGACCAGCACGCAAGTACTACCAACCCACCCCGGACGGACACTCCGCCCTCACGGCCGGAACCGCCAACTGGCAATCCCTGGCCAACCTGGTCAATGCCGTTTTGACAGCCTCAACGCCCTCCACACCCACTGAAGGAAGCCCACGATGACCACGCTCACCTGGCACCACCGCCTACATCTCGAACAAGCCGTCTGGGCGGTCGACCGCCTGCTTCAGGACCTGCCCCGCAAGTCGCGGGTAGCCAAGCGCCGCGAGCTGCGGGACAACCTGCGCTCGGCAGCAGAAGACGTCGGAGCCGCGGCGGCCGTGCGGCAGCTCGGCGACCGGAGGCAGCTGGCGTCCGGCTACCTGGCCGCGGAGTACGGCGACTGGCAGCCACGCCCGTCCTGGACGAAGGCGGCCGCCGCCGCGGTCCTGTACTACGTCCTCCTCAGCTGGCTGTTGGAGGCGGGCAGTTCAGCGTTCCGCGCCGGCATCCTGACCGGCCAGCCCAAGGCAACCGGCACGTTCTCCTGGAACGGCATCCCCTACCTGCTCGACGACGTGAACTTCACCTTCGCCAACGGCGCGAGCACCTCGGTGGGAGGGGCCTGGAGCCCGCTGGCCTACGCCGGCCTGATCCTGGTGAGCATCCTGGCCGGCCGCCTCTGGCGGCTCCTGCCCGGCCTCAGGCATGCCCCGCAAGTGGCGGCCTGAACCGGGTACGCGCCCTGACCCCTTTGCCACCCCCGGCACCCGCCCCTCAATTCACATCCACGTCAACTGGAGATCTCATGAATCCCGTGTTTCCATTCCCCAGCGCGATCTCACCGCCACCGATAAAGCTTCCGTCGCGAGGAGGCGGCCCGAAGCAACGGTCTTGGACGATAGCAACGCTAGCCTTGGCCGCGACCGCCGTATCGAGCCTGACGCTCGTCCCGGGCCCGGCCAGCGCCGCAAGCCCAGCAACGAACCCCACCGTTAGCGGCGCCCGCACGACGCTGAATGCCGCGCTGAACGACGTAGTCGCAGCCGGGGTCCCCGGCATCATCGTTCAAGTCCAAGACCCTCACCGCGCCGCCCGCCACTACGCCGCCGGTGTGGACGACCTCACCACCAGTGCCGCGCTTCGGCCCACCGCCCAATTCCGGATCGGCAGCATCACCAAGACCTTCGTCGCCACCATCGTTCTGCAACTGGTCGGCGAAGGACGCCTCAGCCTCGACGAGCCCGTCGCCCAGCGCCTGCCTCGCCTACTGAGCAACGGAGCCCGGATCACTGTGCGGCAACTCCTGAACCACACCAGCGGGCTGCCCGACTACGCCGGGGATCCGGAGCTGTTCACCGGGATAGTCCAGAACCGTGTCTGGCACCCGCGGGAGTTGGTGACCCTGGCACAAAAGCACCCACAGCTGTTCGCACCGGGCAGCGCCTGGTCGTACTCCAACACCAACTACATCGTGGCGGGGCTGCTCATCGAAGCGGTTACCGGCCACCCGCTGGCCCGTGAGTTGAACCAACGCATCTTCTCCGCCTTGCACCTGAACCACACCTCATTCCCGGTCGCCGACGCTCCCCTCACGGGCTACTACGCTCACGGGTACATCACGACAGAGGTCAACCCCACCGCAGACGGTCAACCCCTCGACGTCACCGGCTACAACCCCTCCCACGCCTGGGCAGCCGGGGCCATCGTCTCCAATGCCACCGACCTGTCCACCTTCTACCGAGCTCTGATGCACGCAAGACTGATCGGTCCGGCCCTGCTGGCGCAGATGAAGACGACCGTCGCCGAAGACCCCACCGACCCGAACAGCACCTTCCGCTACGGCCTCGGGCTGCAACGCGTCAACGACACCTGCGGCGTCAACTGGGGCCACGGCGGCAGCATCTTCGGTTACCAGGACCTCGCCTACTGGAACGCCAACACAGGCCGGACCGTCGTCATCGCCACCACCATGTCCCCCGCACCCGCCGCCGCCAAATCCCCCCTCGCCACAGCGACCGACCTCGCCCTGTGCGCCAACACCCTCACCCTTAGGCCTACATCGCCGCGTGCTGCCCGTCAGGCTGCCCAGCAAAGAATCTCCTTCACAAACTGAAAGAATCTCGTTCACAAACTGGCTGAGCCGCAGGACTTGATGAGACCGGTTCGTCAGCGGGGCGGCATGACCCGTCAGGTCCAGATCGCAAAGCACGGCGGCATCGCCGGTCTCAGGTGCCTCTCGCACCCGCCCTCACCTCGGGTCTGGCCGCCCTCGCCGGTCTACACGCGTCACCGGGGGCCTCGGCTCATTCGTGGCCCGCCTCCAACAAGCGCACCTTCGCCGACCGAGCCATCGGCGCACAACAATTTCCCAGCCCGTGTCGATGCCTTCATCAACCAGGTCATGGGCCTGCAACTGGGGCCTGCCCACGTGGCGGGCGGCCCTGGAAGCCCGAACCGAAGGCTGGGCGGTCGGCTGCAGCTCCGCGCCCCCTCGGCGCGCGGCCACACCAACACCGGCGCCGCGGCGTCATCCGGTGAAGTCGCCGCGATCGTCGAGGCGTTCACCGGCAGGCATCGCTTCGTCGTGGACTACCTTCTCGAGGAGTCCTGGCCACCCAACCCGAGCAAGTGCGCGCCCTTCTCCTCGACACGTCGGTCCTCGAGCAGCCCACTGGCGGCTTGTGCGACGCGCTCACCAGCGGCAGCGACGGCCAACAACTGCTCGAGAGACTGGAGCGCGACAACCTGTTCCGCTCCCCACTCGACGACCAGCGACAGTGGTACCGCTACCACCACCTCTTCGCCGAAGCGCAACGCGCTCGGTCAGCCGCGCCGGCGAGCTGGACCTGCTCTAGCGCCACCGCTCGAGACGACGTCACGAGGCAGAATCACCAACCCGGTCACATCGTCATGTGATGTGGCCTCACCAGCCCGACTCCTAACGTCCACGACATCGCCGGACACCCGATCCGGCACCGGGACCAGGAGCTCATCATGACTATCACCGCCACCGGCCTCACCAAGGCCGCCGGCGCCGCAGCCGCGGTTGCCGGGTCCATCTTCGTCGCCGTCCAGATCAAGCACCCGGCGACCGACACCTTCACCACCGAAACCACCCAGTGGGTGGCCCGCGAAACCGCCAAGATCGTCATGATCGCGCTTGCCCTCGTCGGAATCACCGGCATGTATCTGCGCCAGTACCGCAAAGCCGGCATCCTCGGCCTGATCGGCTACCTCGGCTTCGCTGCCGGGTACCTCGCCCTGCTCGCCGTCGAGGTCATCGCCGCCGCGGTCCTGCCTGAACTGGTCCACACCGAGCCCGGTTTCGTCAACGACGTCGTCGGCGCCGCCAACGGACGGACACCGAAGGGTGACATCGGCGGAATCCACACCCTGCTCAACCTGGCCGGAGCGGGCTACGTCCTCGGCGGCCTGATCTTTGGTGTCGCCCTGTTCCGCACCCGTGTCCTCGCCCGTTGGGCGGCCGCCCTTCTCGCCGTCAGCACTGTCGCGACCGCCGCGCTCGCAGTCCTGCCGGAATCGTTCAACCGGCCTCTCGCCGTCCCCGAGGGCATCGCGCTCCTCGGTCTCGGCGTGTCCCTGTGGCGCAACCCGCGCGACAGTCAGCAGACGTCCGCCGAGACCACGCCAGCCGCCAGCCCGGTCGCGCAGCTCGCAGTCCGATGACCACCCCGCAGCGGACCGGCCAGCGTCCGGGCTGGCCGGTCCCGGCCTCGCTGGTGGCGCTGTCCGCTATCCCGCTCGCGGCCGGCTCGCTTCGGCTCGTGCAGCTTGCCGGCGGACCCGCCCTGATACCGGCCGACGACCGGTTCACCGGTTTCCCGGCCGCCCTCGTCATCCACATCCTCGGGGCCACGATGTTCGCGCTGGTGGGCGCGTTCCAGTTCGTACCCCGCTTTCGGCGCCACCACCGCACGTGGCACCGCCGCGCCGGCCGTCTGGTGGCAGGGGCGGGACTGGCGGTCGCCGGGTCGGCACTGTGGCTGACCTTCGTCTACGAGGCCCAGCCCGGCACCGGGGAGCTGCTCTTTCTCTTGCGGCTCGTGTTCGCCTCCGCGATGGCCGCCAGCTTGCTGCTCGGGATCACAGCGATCCGCCGCCGCAACATCGCGGCCCACCGAGCCTGGATGATCCGGGCCTACGCAATCGCCCTCGCCGCCGGCACCCAGACCTTCACCCCAGGCATCGCCGCGGCCATCGTCGGCACCGGTGAGCTCCGTATGGACCTGGCCAAGGGCGCCGGTTGGGTCATCAACCTCGCCGTTGCCGAGTGGGCCGTCCGCCGCCCCGCGCGCCGGCGCAACCGCCGCCACCCGCGCAACATGACTACAACCCAGAACGCACCAGTAGGAGTACCAACATGACCCGCGCCACCCTTAGCTCAGCCGGCCCAGGCCAGAACGGCCCGACCGCGACCGGCACCGCGACGTATGAGATCCGGGTCGCGGGCCACCTCGACGATCACTGGGCCGCCACGCTCGACAACCTCACCCTCGTCCGCCTCAACGACGGCACCACCAGCCTCACCGGGCCGCTCATTGACCAGGCACAACTACACGGTCTCCTCGCCCGGATCCGCGACCTCGGCGCCCCGCTACTGACGCTTTGCACCGCGAATTCCGCCGATCCAGCTTTGCTCAACGGCCGCCGTGGCATCGACCCAAAATCCAGCGATGAGTGAGGTGGCGCCGAAGGTAGCTAGGCGAGGGTCCGTTCTACTAGCGGGAGCATTCGCGAGTCCTCGACGGCGGCGGTGCGATGGCACACTCCGGCCAGATACGCAGGGTTGCTGGCGAAAGCGAAGAAGTCTTCGATGCTCGCCTGCCGGATGACCATGGCGACGTCCCAGCGCTCGTCGCTGGGTCCGACGAAATACTGGCCCCCGTCAGCGAGCAGGCTCACGGATCCGCCGGTCGCAGTCAAGAACGGCAGCGTGTGCTCGACGTACACGTCATAGGCGTCGCGGCCGCTGATCGGGAGGGTCGGTGCCGACTGCGGGTAGTCGGTGTAGTCCGCCCAGGGACGGAACCGGAGCAGGCTCAGCATGAGAAGCGGTCCCGAGATCCCGCGACTCATCAGGGCACGGGCGCTATCGCCAGTCGGGTCGAGGTACATGGGAAGCCAATCCGTCGTGGGTCGGCGTGGATGTGGGTGTTCGCACCGTGCAACGGAGCCGATGGCAAAGTGGCGGCCGCAAGCCTCACGGTAGGACCATGGCACGTGGACGCAGCCACGGCCGCGTGGCGCCGAACGACGATCACGACAACCGCGTCACACCACTATCAGGGACGCAACTCAGCCTGAGATCGCA
Source organism: Mycobacteriales bacterium (assembly GCA_038207565.1). GTDB lineage: Bacteria > Actinomycetota > Actinomycetes > Mycobacteriales > Jatrophihabitantaceae > JALZAI01. The sequence goes on along the minus strand of JBBQZQ010000030.1, from coordinate 23,506 downwards.
GCCCGCAGTGCCGTGTCGACCGTTAGTGGATCGCGGCGCACAAACCCTAGACTGAAATGCCTTCTCAGCCAGGGCCGCCGAGCTCGAGCATGATCGATACCACGACACAGCAGCGAACCTGCATGACGCAACCATCGCAACAGCGAACCCGACCGAAGGTGCTGCGTGAGTTCCACCGTGCGCGGCTCATGGATCTTCGAGATGACTCGGAACGATCATGAGGTCACCTGGGCGTGTCAACGAAATGTCAACAACCTGGCGACAGGTTCCCATCCTCCTGTTCGAAGTGGCGTGGAAGCTGATGTGGCTCGGGGTCATCGCGCTGCCGTGGTGGGGCAACAAGCTCGACGCTGCCACCCGTGAGCAGGTAGGCGCGGTCCTTTGGGCGGTCATCATCGTTGCCGTCATTCCGTGGCGCCATGTGTTCGCCCACTACGTGATAGCGGCTGGCGAGCCATCACGCCGCAGCCAGTAGGGACGTCCGACGCGTCCTCGCCTGGATCCGCGATCTCGGCATCCCGCCTGCTGACGCTCCGCAACCTTGACTAGTCGGCCAAGGTCTCACGGTCATCGGCAGCGAAGACATCCATGCAACGCTCAGCCGAGACGCCAGATCGTGGCCGATAGCAACTGATGTGGGCGGTCCGCCCGGCCCGCTGATCTTTCTCGCTATGGCGGCTATCGCGCGTCTAGGTCGGTGGATTGCCTTCACGCAGTCTGGCAAACGTCGGCTTGTCGGGTTGCGTGTCGCATGTCTTCGTCGACGAGGTCGGCGTTGATGGCGATGGCCGCAGCGGAGCCTTCGCCGGCTGCGGTGATCACTTGAGCGCGGGGGTTGGCCAGATTGCCGGCGACCCAGACTCCGGGCACGCCGGTGTGTCCGTTCGGGCCGGTGGTCACCCAGCCGTTCTCGTCGATGGCGCAGCCCAGAGCGATGAGCAGTTCGTTGTTCGGGACGAGACGCGGCGGCACGAACACGGCGGCGCACGGCACGAACCGACCGTCGTCGATCTCGATGCCGCTCAGTCGATCGTTCTCGGCCCTCACTCGGGTGACGTTCCCCTCGATGACGTCGATGTTGCGGGCGGTGAGCTGCGCTCGATGCGTGTCGTTCACGGCCCCGGTCGGAAGGATGAGGACGATGTTGTTGCTCCATTGCCGGATGATCTGTGCGTAGTGCACGGCGTCCGGCGCCTGGCCGATCACGGCGAGGGACTGGTCGCGTACTTCGTAGCCGTGGCAGTACGGGCAGTGCAGGACGTCGCGGGCCCATCGTTCGCGCAGGCCGGGGATATCTGGCAGTTCATCGCGAAGGCCGGTCGCCACGAGTAGGCGCCGCGCGGTGAACCGGTCTGCGTTCGCGAGGGCGACGCGGAATCCAGCCGTTCCGGATGGTGCGGCGTTTGTGACGACGCCGGCGACGATTGTGGCGCCGTAGCCCGTCGCCTCGGCTCGGCCGATCGTCAGGAGTTCGGAGGGCGGCAGCCCGTCACGGGACAGGAACCCGTGCATGTGGGCGGCCGGGGCGTTGCGCGGTGCGCCGCCGTCGATGTCGAGCACTGTGCGGCGTGCGCGGGACAGCACGAGCGCAGCCGACAGTCCAGCGGCCCCGCCGCCGATCACGATGACGTCGAAGTCGGTCATGACGCGGCCAGTTCGGTGTGGTGTCGTGCGGCGGTCACGACGTCGGTGACGGCTCGACTCGACTCTGCGGCGAACCGTCGGTCGATGAGAAGCGCGATGTGGGTGGCGCCGTGCACGATGCGGTGCGCGCTGTTGGTGGAGAGCGTGGCGAGCTTGTTCTGGGCTTCGGGCCATCCCGGGTCCTGGCCCTGGTCGGCGGTGAGGACGATCAGCGGCGTGGAGCCCAGGGTGGTCAGCGCCTTGGCCTGGGTGAACACGGTGGGCAGTTTGGACCACTCGTCGCGCTGGCCGCGGAAGTCGCGGGCGGTGGCGGCGAATGCGCGTTCTTGGTCGCGGTCACTGGTGGGCAGTCCGTCGAACTGGATGGTGGCGGCGAGGCGTCCGATCCCGACTCGGGCCAGGGTCGGCAGGAGCCCGGTGGCGCGGCGGTACATGGAGTAGAAGCCCGGGTACTTCGGCAACGCGGTGAACTGCTCCGGGGTGGCGGAGTCGAGCAGCACCATTCCGGCGATCTCGGTCGGGTAGTGGGCGGCGAAGATCATGTTGTAGGTGCCGCCGATCGAGTGGCCGGCCAGCACGTACGGGCCGGTGATGTGGGCCTGGGCGAGGGTCGCGTGTAGATCGGCGGCGACCTGGGTGCCGTCCTGGGGTGCAGAGGCTGCTTCGCTCCAGCCCTGGCCGGCGCGGTCGTAGACGCAGACCCGGGTGGTGGTGGCGACGGTGCTGGTGATCCATGACCAGCTGGGTGTGCGTTCGCCGAAGCCGTTGGACAGCAGGACGGTGGGGTTTCCGCTGCCGGTGCAGTGCAGGTACATCTGGTGCCCGGCGACGTCGTAGGTCTGGCCGGCGGGTGCGTCGAGGCGGTGGTCGGTCGATTCGAGAACGGTCTCGGTCGCACCGCCGATGGCGGTCAGGGCCAGGGCGACGCAGACCGGTTGGACGAGCCAGGTCCGGGCGCGGGTGTGGAGTTGCTGCCGGGCCTGGCGGATCATCCAGATGGCCAGGGCGAGCAACGCCGGCGGCCAGACCCAGCCGAGGGCGGCCATCGCCCGGTCGCCGGGGGCGAAGGCAAGCAGGGCGACCCCGGTCGTGGCCATTGCCGCGGCGGGCACGCGGGCCCAGCGCTGAGCCTGACTCGACCACCGGGTCGACATCCAGGCCAGGGCGGCCCATCCGGCCGCGAAGCAGAGCAGCAGGGCGGCCATGACGACGTGCTCGCGTGCGCCGGGGAGCACGACCATTGTGAGCGTCAGCGCTGCGACGAGGCCGAGTGTGATCGATGCGGCGACGATGCGCGCGATGGGCCCGGATCGGGTCGCGGTCGGTTTGGGTGAGATCGGGGTATCGGTCTCGATCTGGGCGGTCATGGCGTTCTCCTTGATTGGTGGACGGTGCGTGGACCGAGCCTGTTCGCGCCGGCGGCATGTCGCACCGGCGAAGTCGCCGGGTTCTGGGCCGAGGATCGGTGGCCGGGCGCGCGACTGCGGCCCGGCCGATGAGCCGGCCGGGCCGCAGGGGTCTATCAGTGCATGTGTATGTGACCCGGCGAGCCGCCGGCCCCGACAGACTTCGACATCGTCGTCGCGGCCGTCGCTGCGACTGCGACGGCGAGCGCGCCGGCGACGGCGAACCCGCGTCCAGCACCGGAGGTGGCGCCGGCGATCGTGGACAGGCTTCCGGCGCTCGCCGCCACGGCCGCGAGGATCGCGACGCCGAGGGCCGCTCCGATCTCGTGGCCGGTCATGACCAGCCCGGAGGCGGTGCCCGCGTGCTCGGCCGGGATGCCGGCCGATGCGGAGATGAACACGGCGACGAACACCAGTCCGGAACCGGCCCCGAGGACGAGCAGGCCGGGCAGGACGCCACCGACGTAGCCGGGGTGGGTCGTGCCGTGGTCGAGCAGGAAGGCGCCGAGTGCGGTCACGAGGAGTCCACCCGCTGCGACGTGACGGGCGGACGTCCGGGCTAGTAGGTGCTGCGCGACATGCGTTCCGGCCGTCAGCGCCAGCGCGAGCGGGAGCAGTGCGACTCCGGTGCGCAGCGCCGAGTAGCCGAGCACCGTCTGGCAGTAGATGGAGGTCAGGAAGATGACGCCGACGAGGACGGCGGTGACGCCGGCCATGGTGGCGGTGCCGGCGACGAGTGACCGGATGCGCCAGGTGTGCGGGGGCACGAGGGGCGTGGCGGCCCGGCGCTCGATCCGCACGAAGGCCGTGAGCAGGGCGACGGCGGCGGCGAAGGCGCCGACAGTGATCGGTGACGTGGCGCCGTGCGAGGAGATGGATTCGATCCCGTAGACGAGGGCACCGAGCCCGGCGACGACAGCGACGCCGCCCGGGAGGTCGAGCCGCTTGGTCGCGGTGCGATCGGCCGCCGAGGCCGGCAGTGTGAGCCAGCCGGCGATGAGCACGCCGATGCCGACCGGGGCGTTGATCCAGAAGATCATCCGCCAGCCGAACCAGGTGGTCAGTGCGCCGCCGAGCAATACTCCGACGGCGATGCCCATGCTGCCTACCGCGCCCCACAGGGCCAGGCCCTTGGCGCGCTGCGCTCCGGCGTAACTGGTCATGATCAGCGACAGGGCCGCCGGCGTCATCAGAGCGGCACCGAGTCCCTGCCCGGCGCGCGCCCCGATCAGCACGCCGGCGTTCGCGGCGAGCCCGCTGGTCATCGACGCGATCGTGAAGGTGGCGACGCCGGTGAGGAACATTTGCTTGCGGGCGAACACGTCGGCGATCCGACCGCCCAGCAGCAGGCCGCCGCCGGAGGTCAGCAGGTATGCCGTGATCAGCCATTGCAGCGAGCTGCCCTGCAGGTCGAGGGCGTGTCCGATCGTCGGTAGGGCGGTGTTGACGACCGAGATGTCGAGGACGACGAGCACTTGGGCTGCGAGGGCCAGGACGAGCACCGTCCACGGCCGATGGGTCTCGGTGACGGTGGGCTGATGGCCGGGATGGGCGGGCGCATGCCCGCCGTGTCCGTGTCCGTGTGCTGCGGTGACGCGATCTCCGGTCGTGGTCATGACGACTCCCTGGGTGGCTGGCTAGGTGCCGCCGACCCTCCCGCCCGCGGGCCGGTACTCGCGCCGGTGAGTTCGCCGGGTTGGGTCCGGTGGCGGCTCAGCCGAGGTCGAGGTGCGCGAGTTCGCCGCGCGAACTGACCCCTGTCTTGGTGAAGACGTTGCGCAGGTGGAAGTCGATGGTCCTTGGGCTGAGGAACAGTTGGGCGGCGACATCGCGGTTGGACATGCCGTCTGCGACGAGGCGCGCCACCTGGCGTTCCTGCGCGGTCAGGTCGGTCGCCGTCGTCTCGTCGCGCTTGCGGGCCGATTCGCCCGAGGCCCGCAGCTCCCGTCGGGCCCGCTCGGCCCAAGGTCGGGCCCGAAGGTCCTCGAAGGTGTTCAGCGCCGCGCGCAGGTGGTCGCGAGCGTCGACTCGACGGCGGGCGCGGCGCAGGAACCCTCCATAGGCGAGATGGATGCGCGCGGCCTCGAATGGCCGCGCGGCGGCGGCCTGGTGCGCGAGTGCCTCGAGGTAGTGAACCTCTGCCGAGGAGGCGTCCGCCGCGAGCGCTCGGCCGAAGGCAACGACCGCGCGGGCCCGGGGCGAGTCGACCTCGTCGGCGAAGCGGGTGAGTTCGTCCAACCAGGCAGCGGCGGTTGCCGGTCGATCGGCGCGCGCCGCGACCTCGAGCCGGTCGAAGGCGGCGAGCCGGATGAACGGCGGCTGTTGCAGGAGTTCGAGGTGGTGCAGCGCGGCCGCCGGCTGGTCGGCGAGTGCGTCGTGACACGCCTGTGCCCAGCGCTGGGTGTCCTCGACGAGCACACCCAGTATTCCGCTCGTGCTCTGGCGGGTCATGACGTCGTCGAGCTGACGCATGAGTTCGTCGTAGTCGTCGTCGCCGCGTTGTGCCGCGATCCACGCAAGCTGAGCCAGCGGCATGGTGGTCAGCGCCTCCTGACCGAGGCTGCGGGCCAGGCTCAGCGCCTCGCTGGCGTGATCGCCCGCGTTGGTCCAAAGCCCCCCGCCCAGATCGGCCAGTGCGAGACGGGGCAGGGCGAACAGCACGAGGGCGACGGCGCCGTCGTCGCGGGACTGCGCGAGCAGCCGGGTGAAGCTGCGCCGGAAGGCGTCATCGTCGCCGAGGTGGAAGGCCGCGATGCCCAGGTTGGTGAGCAGGTCGGTCTCGGTCCGATCGCGCCCAGCGGCGAGCGCCGCTGCCAGCGGACCGGCCGCTCGGTGCAGATTTCCGGACAGCAACGCGTGGAATCCGAGGAGCAGGTTCGACACACACTGCTCGCGATCGTCCGCGTCGGCCCCGACCGGCCCGGACAGCTCGCCCGGATCCAGGTCGGTCCGGTCCAGCTGACGTACGAACGTCGACGCCGCGGTGGCCTGCATGCCGATCTCGCGGGCTCGCTGCCGGTCCGTGGCCGCGACGCTGCGGGCGGCGTTCGTCCAGATGCGGATCGACGCAGCGACCGAGCCGACGTTGAGGTCGACGCGTCCCCGGAGCCGATCGAGGTCGGCGCGCAGCGTGGGGTCGGCGGTTCGCGGCCGGGCGTCCTCGGCCAGGAACACGGCACGCGCCATCTGCCCGGCAAGCCACGCATTGGTGGCCGCCGCGAACAGTCGACGAGCCCGATCCGTGTCGTCGGCGCTGAGTTCAGCCGCCCGCTCGAGTGCGGCGCTCGCGGCCTCGTAACCTCCCCGCCCGGCCGCGCGCTCGGCCGCGCGATCTAGGTCCGCCGCGACCGCAGCGTCCGGCTGATCGATCGCCCGTGCGCGGTGCCACGCCCGCCGGTCGACGTCCTCGTCGGCCACCATCACCTGGGCGAGGGCCGCGTGCGCGCGACGCCGGGCTGCGCTGGTCGCGCCCTGATAGATCGCGGACCGCACCAGCGGATGCCGCAGCTGGACCTGCGAACCGGACACCACGAGCAGACCGGAGCCCTCCGCCTCCTCGAGCGCATCGGATCCGGCGCCGAGCAGGGCGGCGGCCTCGCGGACGGTCGTCGGTCGGGTCGAGTCATCGGTGGCCGCGACCAACAGCAACGTCTGCGTCCCCAATTCGAGGTGGCGGCAGCGGTCGAGGAACACGCGTTGGACGTCAGCCGTCAGCGGCAACGGGGCCGGCAACGGAGCCTGTCCGCTCAGCTGGGTCGCCGACAACGCCTTCGGTAACTCGACGAGCGCGAGGGCGTTGCCGCCAGTCTGGCGTAGCAAGGCGTCCCTGACCGCACGGGGTACCGGCGACGCGGCCTGTTCGTCGAGCAGATCGCCCGCCGCGTCGGTGTCCAGGCCGCCGATCGTCAGCTCCGGGATACCGACTCCGTCGAACCGGCGCACGTCGCCCTCGCGGGCGGCGAACAGCAACGCGATCCGCTCCGGTCCGACGCGCCGGGCCACGAACGCGAGCGCGGCCGACGATGCCTCGTCCAACCAGTGAGCATCGTCGACAACACACAGCACCGGTGCCTGCTCGGCAAGCTCGGACAGCAGCGTAAGCACCGCAACGAAGATCACGAAGCGGTCGGAAACCGGCTCGGCTTCCTCGCCGAACGTGCGACGCAGTGCCTGCGCCTGCGGACCGGGCAGCCGGTTCGCGTGGGCCATCACCGGACGCACCAGTCGGTGCAGGGCAGCGAACGCCAACGGCGATTCCGATTCGATGCCCTGAGTCGACAGCACCAGCATGCCCTCGGCGCGGCCGATGCTGTCCTGCAAGAGGCTCGACTTGCCCACCCCGGGCTCGCCCCGCAGCACAAGGCTGCCGCCACGCAACGCCCATGCCTCGTCCAGGAGAACGCCGATCCGTTCCCGCTCGCGCTCACGGCCGTGGAGCATGCCGGCAGCCTAGAGCTCAGCGGTCTCGGCGACCCCACAAACCGATCTGCGCAACCGCCGTCCTCTCGGCCGACCGCGCATAGTGTCGGGTAGCCCGCGGCAATCTGAATATGGTGATCAGGCGGCCACGATGGTTCATCGAGCGATGTCTGAGCCTTGAGCAGTCCGGCGCGGCTCGAGGTGTCCATGGCCGGCACCGGTCAAGGACTCGTGCAGCCGGCTCAACCCGCCGCTGGGGCCTTCGTGGGGGTGACATTCTTCGCCGGTCGAGCGCGTTTCACCTGCGCTTCGAGCGCGTCGAGGACGAGGTCGAGGCCGTAGTCGAACTCGAGGCCGAAGTCGTAGCCGGGCTGGAGGATGTGCCCGGTCGTGAACTCGAGCAGGTTCGGGTAATCGGCTGCGAGGTATTGCAGCATCATCGACTCGGCCACGTCGCTGACGGTCTCCGGTCCGTTGATCGGCAGGGAGGCCTCGGACATGGCGAAGCCGTACACGTAGGAGTCGATCAGCGCGTATGCGTGTGCGGTCAGTTCGAGCGAGAAGCCCGCGGCGCGAAGGCAACCAATGACCGCATCGAGGTGGCGCAGGGTCGCCGGGCCAGGACTTCTGCGTGACTGCAGCAGGGGAATGGCCCACGAATGACGCCGAAGTACCGCGCGTGCTGAGACACAGCGCCGCTGCATCTCTGTGCGCCAATCTTGCTGTGTCGTCGGCAGTTCCATCTCACCGAACACGCGGTCGACGATCCCGTCGATGATCTCGTCCTTGCCTCCGACGTAGTGATAAACGGACATCGGCTTCACTCCGAGCTCCTGGGCGATCGAGCGGATCGTCAGTGACGCCAAGCCGCCGGCGTCGGCGACGCTCGTGGCCCCGTCGAGGACGCGCTCTCGGCTGAGCGGCGTGCGCGTCGGCGCCCCACTCGCGCTCTCGTCGCTCGTCTTCACCTCGTGCCTTTCCGGTCGTCGCGGTCGACCCTAGTGCGCTCGTACTTTGTACGCTACTGTCACCGTACTTAGTACCACGGGCGCTACCCCCGCCTCTCGAAGGAGTAATAGTCATGCGAGATCGATCGGTCACCGTCACTCGCGGAACCAGGTCCGCCCAGGAAGGTCAGGTCAAAAGCTCGATGCACGCCGTCGTCCAGGACGGCTACGGCACGTCCGACATCCTGCGCCTCGCGCAGATCGCCCGACCCGAGATCGGCCCCCGCGAGGTGCTCATCAAAGTGCACGCCGCCGGGCTCGACCGGGGAACCTGGCACCTCATGCAGGGCAAGCCGCGCCTGCTGCGCCTGGTGTTCGGTCTCCGAGCCCCGAAGCAGCCGGTCATCGGCCGCGATGTCGCGGGCACGGTCGTCGCGGTCGGCTCCGACGTGACGAAGTTCTCCGTCAACGACGACGTGTTCGGAGTCGCCCCCGGCTCGGTCGCCCAGTACGTCGCGGCCCGCGAGGACAAGCTCGCCCACCGCCCCGCGAACCTCACGTGGCAGCAGGCCGCCGTCGTCCCCATCTCCGGGGGCACGGCCCTACAGGCCGTCATCGACGCGGGTGGGGCGGCCGCCGGACAGAAGGTGCTGATCACCGGCGCCTCTGGCGGAGTCGGGTCCTATGCCGTTCAGCTCGCAAAATCGGTCGGCGCCGAGGTCACCGGTGTGGCCAGTTCCGCCAAACTCGACATGGTTCTCGCCCTGGGGGCCGACCACGTCCTGGACTACGCCCGGGATGACTTCGCCGACGGCCAGACGCAGTACGACCTCATCATCGACATCGCGGGCCTGGCCGACCTGGCCCGGCTGCGGCGCGCGCTCACCTCGACCGGCACCCTCGTGCTCGTCGGTGGCGAAGGTGGCGGGGACTGGGCTGGCGGCACCATGGGTCGGCAATTCCGCGCGGGCCTCGCATCGCTGTTCAGTCAGCAACGCCTGACCAGTGTCATCGCCAAGGAGCGGGCCCCGGACTACGAGCGGCTCGCCGTACTCCTCAAGTCAGGACAGGTCACTCCGAGCCTCGACCGGGCCTACCCGCTCGCCGAGGCTGGGGATGCGATGAGGTACCTCGAGGCCGGAGCGGTCCGCGGCAAGGTCGCCATAACGGTCGGCCATGTCCAGTGATCAGCGTCGAGTCGCGCGCAAAGACCTAAGGAAGACTCACGGAAGTGGCCGACGTCTCGATCATCGCCTCGCCACGGGCAAACTTCGGCTGCGGCTCTCGAAGTCGGTAGATCTTCTATGACATTGTCCCTTCGGCCGGGCAACTCTTCGTGCCCTTCCTTTGGGACAGGTAAGAGAACTCGCGATCTACTGCACGTGTGCCTTACCGGGGGTGCTTCCGGGTCGGCGACTCACACCATGTCAGGCCGCCCATCCATTCACCCCTATCCTGCGGCTTTTGACCGGACCCCGAGAATGCGCGGAACGGCACGCCACCTAAGCCATGAGCTGAGCCGAATCGGCGCACTCCTTTACCACCGTTGCGCTATCGACGGTCACGTGGACGGCGATTCGCGGCGGTCGGCAGAGGCCTACGCTTCGCGTCGTGCCGGTAAAGCGGGTCGCTGCTCGCGAGCTGGCCCTTGGTGATGTCGCGCGCCTGGATGACCCGCAAAGCGCATCGGGTTCGAGCGGATGGTGCTCGAGTTCCGCACGGTTGGCCTTGCGCCTGCCGACGCGGTTCGGGTGGCTATGCCGACGGGCTCGGTAGTCGATCGTCGTGGATCGGTTCGGGACTGAGCCCTCATTCGATGCCGCATCCTCACGTACTTGTGTGATTGGCGGTGAACCTGACGAAGTGGCGCCAGATCCTTTGTACGCCAAGGATGTGCCTGCGTTGACGGACGCAAATCACAGCGCGGCGGTTCAAAGGGTCCGCGTCAGCGGCACGCCAACGCGCTGGGCAACTGTGTACGGCCGCGTGCGTGTCTTCTGTCACCGTGGCGCTTGTTCTCGCCTGGGCTGCGGCGGTTGCTCCTGTCGTGCGTTCGCGCGCCACGCGAGCATTCGGACGCGCGCGGATTGGTGCGCACTCAGACTTCGTAATGCCACGTCGGTGACGCCCCCGCGCCGAAGCCACTTGGATGTGAGTACTTGGGTAGCGCGATACGCGACCCAACTGCCATCCTCGGTAAGGAGTCGATCCACGACCCGTACTGCTCGTGGATCGTCGGAGCCAGAGTTCAGGAGGCCGGCCACGGCTTCGGCGCGCACGGCGACGTCGCCGTCTGCGGCCAGGACTTCGTAGACATCGAGGAGGACGTCCGCCTCGGCGATGTTGATCAGCTTCGCTGCCGCTGCCCGCCGCACCCCGTCACCACGTAGCAGGACTAGAAATCGTTCGCGCAGCTCGTCGCTGGTTACCACTCCGAGACGATGACCGACTGCCAAGGTGACGGCGGTGTAGCCCTCCGCGCGAGAGAGGGCCGGTTCAGCAGCGAATCCATTGCTGGAGACGTAGACCTCTCGGAGTTCGGTCCTCACGTCCTCCGGCAGCTGCGACCAATCGGTCAGCAAGATCTCCAGAGCCGTCTGCTTCGATTCGGCCCCGGCGTGCTCTTCGCCGAGCAAGGTGTACAGCGGCTCCCACTTCGCCTGATCGGGCGTGCTCAGGTTCGTTGCCACCAGTCGGGCGGCGGAGCGGCCAACGCCTCCAATCGCCGGGCCTTCCTCGCGAGCCTCCCGGGCGACCTCTTCGCAGTTGTCCGCCTCCCCACTAATGACGCGCTCAAGAGCCTGTGGGTGCCGAATACTCATCCGCTGCTGACGTAGGCATCTGAGATGATCTTGGGATGCTTGGACGGCTTGTCTATCGAGGGCTGAGGTACCTGGCTGAGCTGATGCCGTTGGTGCTGCGCCGCGACCTCAGCAAAGAAGCTGAGATCCTGGTGCTCCGACACCAGCTACTCGTGCTGCTTCGGCAGGTGGGACGGCCACGCTTCGATATTGCGGATCGTGCGGTGTTGGCGGTTTTGACGCGATTCTCACCGGGCGCGACGCGTGGGCTGATTCTGGTCCAGCCCGCGACCGTGTTGCGTTGGCACCGTCTGCTCGTGGCGAAACACTGGACGTTCCCGCACCGCAAAGCCGGACGACCGCGGGTCGCGGAGGAGATCCGCCGGCTGGTCGTGCGGATGGCTGGGGAGAACCCGACCTGGGGTTATCGCCGCATCCACGGCGAGCTTGCCGGGCTTGGTTACCGGGTCGCGCCGAGCACGGTGTGGGCGATCCTGAAGCGTGCGGGCATCGACCCGGCGCCACGCCGGGCGGGCCAGTCGTGGCGAGAGTTCCTCCGCGGGCAGGCCAGCGGCATCGTGGCGTGCGACTTCTTCACCGTGGACACCATCGCGTTGCGCCACCTCTACGTGTTGTTCTTCGTTGAGCTGCGAACTCGACGGGTGCACCTGGCCGGAATCACTGAGAACCCGACAAGGGCGTGGGTCGCGCAGCAAGCTCGGAATCTCATGGTCGACATGGTCGAGGCCAGCGAGCTGCGACCCGGCGCCGTCATCGACGGCGCCGGTCCTGGTCGTGAGAGGTGGCGCGTCCTGATTCGTGACCGCGACGCGAAGTTCACTGCTGCCTTCGATGCGGTGTTCACCAGCGAGGGCGTCCGGGTGATCAAGACTCCAGTCCGTGCGCCCGTTGCGAATGCCTACGCTGAACGCTGGATCGCTACCGTCCGCCGTGAATGCCTCGACCGGATGCTCATCCTTGGACCAACCCAGCTACGCCGTGTACCTGAAACTTACCTCGAGCACTACAACACCCATCGCCCCACCGGTCTCTCGACCAGGCCGCTCCGCTCCGCTCAACGCCGGCGATCCCGGTACCGGCGGGCATCACGATCCGGGGCAAACCTCTGCTTGGTGGACTCATCAACGAGTACTACGCCGCGTGAGCCCATCGGATAAGTAATCGGCACCCACAGGGGTTTCGGGTTGGTTCGCCTCAACACCGCGACTTCGTGGCGCAGGACGAGCAGCTCAGCGTCCTTCGAGCCCGAGGACCGGGCCAACAGCGCCAGCCAGCCGCTGAGTCGGACCAGGACCAGGTAGATCAGCCGCATCGAGACGAGACGTGATCTTGCCCAACCGCGTCCGAACCGGTGCGCGCAGGCATTTTGGAACCCTTCAGGATGCAGACGCTCGCCCTCGCCGATCACGACGCTCGCCGGTGGGAACCGAAACGCCTGCGGCTACGGCTGTTCAGCATCGCCGCCCGCCTGGCCGACCGCGCCCGCGGCAGACGACTGCACCTGTCGACACACTCACCCTGGACCGACCTGCTCGCCCGCATGATCACGACGTTGCGGGGCCTGCCTGCACCCGGCTGACCAGCGTCCACCGTTCCGACAAATCCGAGACCGGCCAGTGGAACCCGCGCCCACCCCGAGTGAGATCGGGCGAACAGTCAAACCCACGATGCAGAATCACCGATCAACGACGACCCCACGTCGCGACCATGATCAACGACGGTGCCGTGGAAGATCTGGGCTAGATCTGGGCTAGAGGTGGGCTAGAGGGCTAGGTCCGACGAAGTCTGGCTATTCCACGATCGTGTGCCAGACCTTGCGGATCTTTTCGGTGACGGTCCAAACCGCATCTGAACGGGCCGGGACGATCACCACGCTGCCGGGTTGCAACTGGGCAGTGCCGACACCGGAAACCTCGACGATGCCTTTGCCCTGCAATACGACGAATATCTCTAGGGCTTGGTTCGTCCAGGTAAATCGACCGGGCTGTACCTCCCAAATGCCGGTGGCTGCTGCTTTTGCAGCGCCCTCATGGAGCACCGTCGTGGCCATGAGCGGGTCACCGGTGAGCACCGCCCCGGGAAACTTCGAGTCCGCTGCGAGCGCGACGTCAAATACGTTGCTTCCCAACGCGGCCTGATCAACCATTGCAATGCCCTGCCTTCCAGATCTAGTTCAAGATTTCTCCATCAAGGGACATCGACGTGCGGACATCACTCGTGTTCGCGGAGCGCAGACTGGAGCGTGTCCCCTGATAAGCCGTGCGCGGTGTTCCCATCTCGGCCCACCATCGTGCGAGCTGAGAGCAGCGCGTTTATGATGGCTTCCTCCGTTGCCTCAATCACCGCATCGAAAAGGATGTCGAGCCGTTGGTTGTGCAGCATGGTGAGCCTCGAGGTGGTCGGTGCGTCGACCCCGTTGTAGTCCCCAGGAACGCCATCGTGCGCGACCGAAAAGGCGAGAAAGAGATCGCCACTACCGTGTTCGCCGGTGCCTCCAGTACGAGCGATTCCGAGGCCTGCTCGTTGGGCGAGACGCCGACACTGGTGTGGCAGGAGCGGGGCGTCGGTGGCGATCACGACGATGATGGAACCGCCGCCGCGCTGGCCATCAGGTCGGGTGGGTGAGGGGACCCGCTCGCGGGTAAGTACCTGACCAACAGGACGACCGCCGATCTGAAGACGTTCGCGCCGGCCATGGTTTGCTTGCAGGAGGACCCCGAGGGTGTAGCCGTTCTCGGTCAGGTCCGTACGCGAGCTAGTGCCGATGCCGCCCTTGAACTCATGGCAGATCATTCCCGTGCCTCCGCCGACGTTCCCTTCCTCGACGGAACCGTCGCCGGCGGCCTCAAAGGCGGCGCGAACGTGCTCGGCACGTACGTGTTGGCCGTTGATGTCGTTCAGGATGCCGTCCCACGTTTCACCAACGACAGGCAGCATCCATTCGTCACCCCTTGACCGGCGGCGACTCGCTTCAATCTTGGCTAGCGTGTCCCTTACCGTCCCCACCGAGTGCGAGTTGGTGAGTGCGAGCGGCGAGGTGAGCAGTCCCGACTCTCGCATCCAGCCGAGACCACTGACCTCGCCATTCCCGTTCAAAACGTGGTAGCTCGCGAACAGGGGTTCGTCCAGCATGCTTTCGCGGTGGGGCCTAATTACTGTGACTCCCGTACGAATGGGGCCGGTCCCCACAAAAAGCGGGCCGTCGCCACTGATGAGGGTCGTGTGGCCCACCAGGACACCTGGGACATCGGTAATCGTGTTGTGAGGCCCCGGCGGAAGGTAGCCGATTTCAATCCCCGCATCGCGGGCCATCCAGCTCATCGGCTACCTCCCGAGTCGTGTCTCTCAGCGGGCGGTAAAGCCGCCATCGACTGTGATGGTGCTTCCGGTCATGTACGAGCTGTCGTCACTGGCCAGGTAGAGCACTGCTGTCGCGACTTCTTCGGGCTGGGCGAACCGAGTGATCGGCTGCGCCTGAGCGAACAGGACGCGCGACTCTTCGGGATCGGTCTGCCGCTGCAGAATACGCTCGGTAAATGGCGTGTCCATCGTGCCCGGGCAGATGCAGTTCACGCGGACGCCATGCACGGCGACATCGAGCGACAGGGCGCGAGTCATGGCGATAATCGCACCTTTGGACGCGCAGTAGACCGACGAGTTGGTGAGACCTACCAATCCTCCGGCGGACGAGATGTTGATGATCGAACCGCCTCCGGCTTCGATCAGAGCCGGCAGCGCGTACTTACTGACGAGGAATGAACCCTTAAGGTTCACGCCGACGACCCAGTCGAAGTCCTCAGCTGACGTGTCTTCAATCGGGCTGTTGAGATCAACACCGGCGCTATTTACGACTGCGTTGATGCCCCCAAACACACTCACCGCAGTGTCTACGGCCCCGCTGACGCTGCTGGAGTCGGATACGTCACCGGCCACGGCGACGGCCCGGCCGCCGTCTTTCTCGATCAGGGCGACAGTCTCGCGGGCCGTCGTCTCGTCTCGATCGAAGACGAGTACAGAACCGCCCTCCGCCGCTGCACCCCGCGCCGATGCGCGGCCGAGGCCGCTGCCGCTGCCAGTAATGAAAAATGTCTTTCCATCGAACCGCATGGTCAAACCCTTTCGGTGGACGTACAACTCTGCTTGGGCAGGGCTGGTCAGGAAATGTCCCGCCGTTGTCGGAGGTGGTGAAAGGACAAGGCGATCTACATGACGTCCTTCAAATGCCTGGTCATCGCAGCGCTGGCTTTCTTGGCGTCACCAGCCTCGACGGCATCGAGAATGGCGCGATGCTGTCGGATCGTCCGTCGATGCTCGGCGGCGAAGTCCTCGCTAGAAATGTTGGCTGCGTACACCTCGTGATAGATGTCCGAGGTGGACTGGTAGGTGTGCAGCAGCACTTCGTTGTGCGCAGCAGCCGCGATGCTCAGGTGGAAGGAGTACCCAGTTTCTACTCCGAGATCGGTACACGCCTCGTGGCTGCCCTCCGCCGTGCGGATGCGGTCGAGATCCTCAGGCGTGGCCCGTTCGGCCGCGAAGGAGGCGAGGGCTGTTTCGAGGATGAGCCGAGTCTCGCGTAACTGCTCGCGAGTTTCCGGTGTCGGTGACGCAGCCCAGGTGTAGGGCCTGATCAGATTCATTGCGTTGTCGGTCACGAAGGTTCCGGCGCCCTGTGCCGTTCTGACAAGGCCGGCGAACTCGAGCGCCTGTATCGCTTCACGCACCGTGGAGCGTCCCACCGACAGAGTGGTGGCGAGTCTTGGCTCCGAGGGCAATCGTTCGCCGGGTTGGATTGTCGAGCTGGCGATTTGGGACCTGATGTAGTTCGAGACTGTCTCCGTCACACTCGCCGGACGGCTGAATGTGGGCGTCGGCGAATCCGCGTCGGCGGCCAGACGCTTTGCCACTCTGTCACTGGACTTCTTTGCAGGGTTACTCATCGTTCGGCCCCCCCTTCGTCAGGTCGGATATCCGCGGCGCAACCTGTTCGCTCCAGAGCCGGGCGCCAGCCGTCAGTGAACCAGCTTGGACAAAGCTCGTAGCATCCAAGTTCGTCGCTCCCGCTGCGTAGGACGTCCGGACCTGGTCGCTAACGTCTTCTGGTGTTCCCGAGAACGTGAACCGAGAGACGAGATAGTCAGCGACCCCAAGGTCTCGGGCGTAGCTGGCGTATTCCTCTTTCTGCTTCGGTGACGGCATGCCGTGCGTCGACATGTCATAGCGACGTCCGAGTTCGAGGATCCTATCTCGCAACTCGGGAGGGAGGAGCTTGCCGCTGCCGTTTGTGCGCGCCCAGTGATGCACCAGCGCGGCCACGCGCCACAAGGCGTCGACGTGCGCTCTGCCGGGCGAGTCATTCACGTACCAAGGCGCCAGCCACCAGGTCTCGATATCGCCCGGTGACTTCTCGGCCTCGGTGGCTGCCTCGCTGATGATTTCGCGGCAAGCCAGGACAACGTCGGGGTGAACGCCGAGACCAACAATAAGCCCGTCTGCGACCCCCGCCAGTTTTCGAAGCGAACGTGTCCCGTGCGCAGCCGCGAAGATGGGCACCTTCCGACCGGCGGCCCACGGCATGCGAATCGGCGACCCCTCCCATTGCCCTTCGCCGGCAGTGAGCAAGCTGCGGACAGTCTCGATGTAGGCGGTCAAGGTCTGCAATGGGGACGCGGCCGCCCCGAGGTTGTACACGCCGCTGTCACCGGTGCCGATCCCGAGTATGACCCTTCCGGGCGCCAGATCGTCGAGTGTCGCGGCAGCGGCAGCTGTCACGGCGGGATGCCGGGTGAGAGGGTTCGTCACCCACGGCCCTATGCGCAGTTTGGATGTGCTCATTGCGATCGGCCCGAGAGTGACCCAGGGCTCACGGTAGAGCGTCGGTGAATCCCATACGCCGAGACGATCGAACCCAAGGTGTTCAGCTTCCTTCGCGCCGGCGATTGCTTCGTCAACCGACGGCGTGTTGATCGAGAAGCCAGTTCTGAGCGTGGTCATAACAGAGGTAGCCATTAAAAGGCAACCGTTCGTGCCGCCCGATCGCGGCGGGCGAGCTGACCAGTCCCGGGTTGGGCTTCGATGATGCCATCGCGGTAAACCACGGTGCCGCGGACGAGCGTCGCCACGGGCCAGCCAGTGATCGTTTGTCCTTCGTAGAGGGAGAAATCGCTCTTGGTCTGGGTCATGGTGCTGTCGACGCGTTTGCTCAACTGCGGGTCCCATATTGCAAGGTCGGCGTCCGCCCCCACCGATATCGTTCCCTTGCGTGGGAACAACCCGAAGATGCGCGCCGCGTTCGTCGAGGTGAGCTCGATTAATCGCTGTAGGGACCATCCACGTTTGTTGACACCTTCGTCGAACAACTGGGGGAGTGATGTGTCGAGGTCGGCGTGTCCGGCGCGGAAAGCGTTGGCGACATTTAGGGTCGGATCGAGCTTGTCGGCGAGCATATACGGGGCGTGATCGGTGCAGTAGGTGTCCAGTACGCGCGACGCAAGGGCAGCCCACATAGCGTCGACGTCTCGCTGGGCGCGTGCCGGAGGCCGGCCAACGTACTTCGCTCCGTCGGGCAGTTCGTAAACGTCGTCAGACTGGTACAAGTACAACGGCCGTGTCTCAGCGAAGATCGGAAGCCCGCGCTTGCGAGCACGTTCGATCGCGTCAACACCGTCGGCCGTGGAGACGTGCACGATGTAGAGCGGGCTGTCGGCGGCGTGCGCCAGCGCGATGGCTCGAACGATGGCCGATTCTTCGGCGTAGTCGGGTCGGCTGACCGGATAGAACTCCGCTGAGTTCTTTCCCTGCGCAGGGAGGAGCGCGGACAAGTGGTGACAGATGCCTGCGTCCTCGCAGTGCGCCATCGGCAGCACACCAGCCCCTCCGGCCGTGCGTAGAACTTCCACGAAGGCGGGGATCTGACGCTCGAAGTGACCCTTACTGAGGAAGAACTTGATACTGGAGTGTCCAGCTGCGGGCATCGCATTAATGTCGCTCAAGGTGCGTTGGTCGGGATGGGTGACGACGCCGTGCAGGACGAAGTCGACCAGGCTTTTGGCGCCGACTTCCTGTTCGGTACGCCCGAGCATGTCCAGGAGCGACTCGTCTTCGCGCGGATAGCTCATGTTGCCGACGGTGGTGATTCCGCCGGCCGCAGCAGCCCTCGTTCCCGTCTCGAAGTCGTCAACCCACCGGATTTCTGTGGTGCCCGGCGGATATCCCGCGCGCTCGTTTTCCGGGAGCGGGTATTCCGTCAGGTGCACGTGCATGTCGATGCCACCCGGGACGACTAGCTTGTCGCTCGCGTCCAGGGCCGGTCCATCCAGGTCGGAGCCAATGGCCACGATTCGTCCGTCCCGGATGCCGATGTCTGCGACACCATCCATCCCCGGAGTGACGATACGGCCAGCCTTGATCACCAGGTCATACATCGTGGACCGTTCTGTTTTGTCGATGTGGATGGAGCGGAGCGCGGTACGCAGCGCTAGACACCTGCGGTCGCCAAACCGACGTTCGCGAGTTTCTCGTCGTCGTCTTCTAGGCGACCGCTCACGCCGATGCCGCCGACGTGAGTTCCGTCCGCGGTGACGACCGGGATGCCGCCTTTGAAGGATGTGAACCGGAGATCTCCGAAGATCGCGAGCTCTTTCCCTTCGGCCACGAGCTGGGCGGCCAACGCCGAGGTAAGCACGCCGAGGCGCGCTGATGTCACGGCCTTGTTGATAGCGACGGTGACCGGCACGGCTGAGCAGTGGTCCATACGCAGCACGACGATGAGCGTTCCATCAGGGTCTGCGACGGCCACAGTAATGGGCGAACCGCCGTCGGCTGCCGCCGCATCGCGTGTAGCCGCTGCGAGGGCGTAGGCAGTATCGAAGTCGAGCGTCTGTTTGGTCAGCATGACCGAAACTCCTTTGGTTGGTTCACAACTGTCCGCTCAGGTCAGTGGGTGTAGTGGCCGACGTGTTTGAGGTCTTCCAGCACAGCCGGCCGATGGCGGCTTCGGTCGCGTCGGGCCCGGATAGCTGGCCGACAACGCCTCCATCGCGGAAGACAAGAACCCGGTGGCAGATCTCGGCCAGGTCCTGAATCTCCGTCGTCGAGTACACGACTGTCATGCCGCTGGCGGCCGCGTCGGAGATCCGCTTGAAGATGTCACGGCGGGAACCGATATCGACACCTTGGGTTGGTTCGTCGAGCAAGAGCAGGCGAGGTTCAGTCTCGAGCCACCGCGCCATTAGTGCTTTCTGCTGGTTACCGCCGCTCAGCGAGGAGTAAATGTGCTCCGGCTCTGGCGGCGAGAGTCCGTAACGCAGCGCGACATCGAGGGCCCACCCACTCTCGGCCCGCTTGCTCAGGGCACCGAACCGGAAAAAGCGATCCACCAGGGGCAACGAGAGATTTTCGCGAATCGTCGCTGATCCGGCAGCGCCGTTCTTCAAGCGGTCCGACGGGACGAGTCGCACACCGAGTTCGGCCGCTCGGCGCGGTCGCAGGAAACTGATGTCGCGCTTGGTCTCGTCGATCTCGACGACGCCGGTCGTCCTGGACAGCTCACCATAGAGTGCGTACACGACGCGGTCGTGCCCCATGCCGCGCAGCCCGGTCAGGCCAACGATCTCTCCCTCGTGTGCGTCGAACGACACATCGTGTAGTCCCCGACCGTTGAGCCCGGTGACGCGTAACCTGCGAGCCGACCCATACCGGTTCTTGTCCGGATAGAGCCAACCCAACGAGTGACCGACGATGGCCTCGGTCAAGTCATCTTCGGTCGTCCCAGCGATCGGCCGCTCAGCCACAAGTTCACCGTTGCGGAGCACAATCGCTCGGTCGCAGACTTCATATACTTCTTCCAATCGATGGGAGACGAACAACACCGCAATCCCTCTGTCAGTGAGGGTGCGGACCAGCTTGAACAGTTCTCGCGTGGCGTCCACCGACAGAAACGCAGTTACCTCATCGAGGATCAGCAGGCCTCCCCCTTGCACCCCCTCGACCGCCCGCGCAACGGCGACCGACGCGCGCTGCAGGGGCGAGAGCGCACCCACGGGCAACCGTGGATCTATGTTCCCCGCACCCCAAGTGCGGAGGATTCGCCGGGCCCGTGCGTGCGTCGACCGCCAGCCGATCGGGCTCAGCGCCCGATTTCCGAGCGAGTTCAGTAGCAGGTTCTCGGTGACACTGGCGCTAACGTCGAGCCCTAAGTCCTGGTGAACGGGGGCCACACGAACCAGCTTCGTAGTGAGTGCGTCGCTGAACTCGTGTGACGCCCCGTCCACCACCGTCCGACAGTGGGCCGTCCGGTCGGGACGGTGAAAGCCGGACAATAGCTTGATCAAGGTCGACTTGCCTGAACCATTTTGGCCCAGCAGTGCGGTAACTGTTCCTGGGGTGACGTCGAAGGTGACGTCATTCAGTACGGTTCGTGTTCCAAAAGTCTTCGTCAGATGTTCGAAACGGATGTTGCCGGCGACCGCACGCCGCGGTTCAGCGTCGGCAGATGTCGACCGAGCCATGCTCTGATGCGAAGATTCGGGAGTCACGACCCGAGGCTCCACAATTTCTTGTACTCGTCCTGGTAGGAAACGTCGCCATACCAAGAGTCTGGCGAGGCCGTAAGGTCAATCGTCTTGATGTTGGTGTCGTCGAAGATGCGCAGTGGGATATTTTCGTCGTTGACGGCGGGCTGCTTCAGCAGCGCACGCACAACCTGGTCCATCGCGCCCCAGCCGACCCATGCGTTGGGAGCCCCAATGTTAATCTTGACCGCGGTTCCGGTCGCGATCTGCTGCATCGGCGCAAGGTCTGCGTTCTGACTGGCGATGATGATGCGTTTTGACGCGCCCGCTGAGTTCACGACCGGTAGGACGTAGGTGACCTGGGCGTCGATAGAAGGTGCGATGACGTTGGTGTCCGGACTGGTCGCCGCAACTTGCGCGGCGTTCGTCGTCGCCTGGGCAAAGTTGCCGGTATGGGTGTCAGCAAGCTTGGCCGAACACGTGTCCGGGCAATAGGTGGTCAGTTGCTTCTTGAAGCCGCTCACGGTGTTTAGGGAATAGGTTCCCGTACTATCATAGATAATTGTCGCGTTGACCTTTGCGTCCAGGTTGGCAATCGCGTAGTCCGCCATGAATCCGCCAGCACACGAATAGCAGTAGGTGGATCCGCCGACGACCCCGAGCCCAGTTGCGGTCGAATCCGGCGCGCCCGGATCGCCGCCGAACATGGTGATGACGGGGATACCAGCTGCCTTCGCGCTGGTGAGCGCGCTAGCTACGGTAGCCGGGGATATGACCGTTAGGATGATCGCATCGACCTTCTGATTGACGGCGCTTTGCAGCAGCTGCAGATCTTTAATGGTCTCGTAATTACCGTCGCCTGTCGTGAGCTTGAATCCCAGCGCTGTCGAGGAGTCCTTGAGCCCCGTCAGCACGCTCTGCGAGAACGGAAGGGATTGGTTGTCGACGAGCGCAAATACCAACTTGCCGTTAAGTGAGGACGCCTTCACGTTCGGCCCAGGGGACTTCCAGACGGCGGTTTTCCTTCCCGCGATGAGCAGCGCGTTTACCTGGCTCGTCACGTTCGCGCTGGTTCCTGAGGAACCGCTACCGGCAGGAGTACTGCTGGTCGACTTGCTCCCGCCGGAACTGCATGCTGTGAGCGCACCAGCCATCAGGACCGCTACGCCGAGCCTGCTCGTCGCTTTCGCGAACGACCGTCTGCCATGAGCTTTCATCTTCTTCTCCTCGGTAGATAGCATTGTTGAGCGGGACAGGGTGATTCGGATGGTGGATCGTCGCGCGGTGAGACTTGCTTGATTTGATGGGTCAGAGCGCGAGCTGGCCGGGATCGGCACCGCCTTGGCCCGCGGCCGTCAAGCGAGCGGCAGCGACCGCGACGACGAGTGCGCCTCCGTAGAACACCTGCTGGACCCAACTGCTGATGCCGATTTGTTGGAGCCCGGTGTACCCGGTGACCAGGAAGTAGGTAGCGACGAACGCGCCACCTGGATTGGCCCGACCGGGCCAGATGACGGTGGATCCTAGAAGTGCCGCCGCCGTGATCGGCAACAAGAAGCTAGACGAGAGGTTCGGGTCAGCACCGTCGATGTACCCAGCCGCCACAATCGCCGTTAGTGAGGCGATCAGGCTGCTCGCGATCAGCGAGCCGGCGCGTAGCCGATTGACGGATAGTCCGGCCAGGCGTGACACGTCACGAGACGCACCTACGAAGTACAGTCGTCGTCCGAGCGGGGTGTAGCCGTACAAGTACCAAAGGGCCACGGTTAACACGACGGCGATGAGGAACGGCATCTGTAAGCCGATAACGCTGTAGGACATGAAGGATTTGTACGACGGCGAGACTCCAGACACGGCGACACTGTTGAACGCGTAGCCGGTACCGAGCAGAGCCGTGCCCGTTCCGAGCGTCACGATGAAAGAACTCAGTCCGAGATAGACGATCAGGAACGCGTGGAGCACGCCAACAAACAGGCCGAACGCCAGTGCAATCAGGGCGGCAAACCCCCAACCGATGTGGTGAACGATGTTGAACTCGCCAATGAGAACGAGGCTCGAGCTAAAGGTGCCCGATACTGCGATATCGAAGTCGCCCGAGACCAACGAGACCACGAGCGCGAGCGCGAGCATCAAGAGGATCGCCTGCGAGGAAAACATGGTCTTGAAGTTCAACCAGGTCAGGAAGACATTCGGACTGTTGGCTCCGAAGCCGGCGATCATCAATCCCCAGATGACGATGAGCCCGTACCGGCGCCCACCGGTTGCTGCGATCGATGCCCAGCGTCGTTGTCCCGCGTCGGCGAGCAACGTTTGCTGGGCGTGAGTTCGGCTCTCTTCGATGGGTACGTCGATGTCAGGCACGAGCTGATCTACCAACCTCACGGGTCCACCAAGGCGGTGTTCATCTAGGACATGCGTGGGGGCTTGAGCCCCTGTCGTTGCGTCACTTGCACTTGTCTGACGACCTGATGGGTGGAGAGGTTACCCAGGCGCGAGAAGGGGTGTCAAGGGCGCTAGAGGTGATCGACCAGGATCGCCCGGAGTGTGTCGTGGGCATCCAGGAATCGCAGCTCGCCGGCGGCGATGAGCGACGCGGTGCCGAACCCAGCCTGAGTTAACCCGGATCCACCGTGCATACGTGAGTTGATCAAGCTTCTGGGCAGATGGTCTTGAGTGTGACGGCGGGCAGTATGAGGTGGCCGGTGTGCCGGCTTCTCCGAGGTCCCTGGTCGCGGTGGTCGATGGCCTGTTGTTCAGCG
>JBBQZQ010000029.1:0-52621 GCA_038207565.1 Mycobacteriales bacterium | reverse complement strand
GCGTGGGCTCCCGAACGCGCACTGCGCGCCGCGCTAAGTTCGTGCGGTCGATCCCGGCCGACCGGGTACCGCCCGAACTGACCACGGGAGATCCGTGCACCTGAAGTCCCTGACGCTACGAGGGTTCAAGTCCTTCGCCTCTGCCACGACGCTGCGCTTCGAGCCGGGGATCACCGCCGTCGTCGGGCCCAACGGCTCCGGCAAGAGCAACGTGGTCGATGCCATCGCGTGGGTGCTCGGCGAGCAGGGCGCCAAGTCGCTGCGCGGCGGCAAGATGGAGGACGTCATCTTCGCCGGGACGGCCGCCCGGCCGCCGTTGGGCCGCGCGGAGGTCACCCTGACGATAGACAACTCCGACAATGTGCTGCCGATCGACTACACCGAGGTTTCGATCACGCGGCGGATGTTTCGCGAGGGCACCAGCGAGTACGAGATCAACGGCGAGCACGTGCGTCTGCTCGACGTGCAAGAACTGCTCTCGGACTCCGGCATCGGCCGCGAGATGCACGTCATTGTCGGCCAGGGGCAGCTCGACGCCGTGCTCACCGCACGTCCGGAGGATCGTCGCGGCTTCATCGAGGAGGCGGCGGGCGTCCTCAAGCACCGCAAGCGCAAAGAGAAGGCGTTGCGCAAGCTGGAGGCGATGCAGGCCAATCTCACCCGCGTCACCGATCTGACCGGGGAACTGCGTCGGCAGCTCAAGCCGCTGGGCAAACAGGCCGAGATCGCCCGCCGAGCCGCCGGCGTGCAGGCGGAACTACGCGACTCGCGGTTGCGCCTGCTCGCCGACGACGTGGCGGGCCTGCAGGACGAATTGCGCACCGAGGTCGCCGACGAGGAGGCGATCCGGGCCCGCCGGGGCGAGGTCGAGGTCGCAGTCGCCGCGGCTCGCGCCCGGGAAGGTGAGCTCGAGCGGGCGCTGGCCGCAGTGGCGCCGCTCGTCACGAGCACGCAGGAGACCTGGTTCCGGATGGCGTCGCTCGAGGAGCGTTTCCGCGGCACCGCGGCCCTGGCGGCGGAGCGGGCCCGGCATCTGGCCGCCGAGCCCGAAGCCCGCCAGAGTGGCCGCGAACCGGAGCAGCTGGAGGCCGAGGCGGCCGAGGTCCGCTTCGACGAACAGCGCCTGCAGGGCGGGCTGACCGATGCGAAGCGCCTCCTCGCCGAGACGGTGGCTGAACGTCAGGATCTCGAGGTGCGCCTGGCCGAGGCCGACCGCGCGCTGGTCGCCGCCGCACGGGCCGTCGCCGATCGCCGCGAGGGCCTCGCCACGCTTGCCGGCCAGGTCAATGCCTTGCGCACCCGCGCGAGCGCGGCCGGCGGCGAGATCGCCCGCCTCTCGGTCGCGTCGACGGCGGCCCGTGAGCGCGCCGCGCGCGCCGAGGCGGAGCTTGCCCGGGTGCAGGGCGAGGTCGGCGTGCTGGACGAGGGCGAGGTCGGCTTGGACGCGCGGCACGAAGCCGCCGAAGGCGCACTGAAGACGCTGGAGGACAGCGTCCGGGAGCTGGTCGATGCTGAGCGCGAGGCGGAGCGGGAGCGCTCGACGTGGAGTGCACGCGCCGACGCGCTCGCGCTGGGCCTGGAACGCAAGGACGGGTCCGGCGCGCTACTGGCTGCCGGGTCGCGACTTCCCGGTGTCCGCGGGCCGGTCGCCGCTCTGCTGAGCGTCGAGAGCGGCTTCGAGACTGCCGTGGCCGCAGCCCTGGGCGCGGCTGCCGACGCGATCGCCGTCGAATCGCTCGATGCCGCGGTCGAGTCCTTGCGGCACCTCAAGAGCGAGGACGCTGGGCGGGCCGGATTGATGCTCGGCGGCGTCGATGTGCCGGCTGCCGTTCGCACCACCGACGTGCCCGACGGCGCGCGACGGGCACGAGCGCTGGTCAGCGCCCCCGCAGAATTCGCCGGCGCGATCTCGCTGCTGTTGCTCGACGTCCTGGTCGTCGACGACCTCGAACTGGGCCGGCGCCTGGCCGTCAGCGAGCCGGGCGCCCGCATCGTCACCCGCGACGGCGACGTCCTGGGACAGGCGTGGGTCCAGGGTGGGTCCTCCTCGACGCCGAGCACGCTGGAGATCCAGGCTGCAGTGGACGAGGCGGGCCAACAGACCGCAGCGGCCGCCGCGCACCACGACCGGCTGCAGGCCGAGCTGCGCGAGTCGCGCGAGGGCGCCGCGCACCTGCGCGCCGAGGTCGCCGTGGCGCTCGAGGCACTGCACCAGTCCGACGCCCGCCTGGCGGCTGTCGCCGAACAGCTCGCCGAGCTGGGCCAAACCGCACGTTCGGCGGCGGCGGAGGCGCGACGCCTCGACGAGGCCCGCGAGGGCGCCGAGCAGGCCCGCGACCGCGACCTGGCCGGGCTCGCAGAGCTCGAGGAACGCCTGCGTCTGGCCGAGGCCCACTCCGACGAGCCGAGCGAGCCGGACACCGCAGTCCGCGACGCCCTGCAGGCCGAGGTCGGCGCCGCGCGCCAGGCCGAGATGGACGCCCGGCTGGCCGTGCGTACCGGCGAGGAGCGGGTGCGGGCGGTCGCCGGCCGCGCCGACCAACTGCTGCGCGCTGCCGAGACCGAGCGCGCCACTCGACGGCGGCACGCCGAGGCGAACGCCGCCCGGGCGCGTGGCGCGGTGATCGCCGCAGCCGTCCGCGACGCCGCCCGCGCTGCGCTGACGCGTGTCGAGCGGGCCGTGCGCGACGCGCTCACCGAACGCGACGCCGCCCAGCAGGCCCGCGTCACCGGCGAGGCTGAGCTACTGGGGCTGCGCGCCCAGACCCGCGAGCTGGCCGAGCAGCTGACCCAACTCACCGATGCCGTGCATCGCGACGAGATGATCCGCACCGAGCAGCGGCTGCGCATCGAAACGCTCGAGACCCGCGCGGTCGAGGAGTACGGCGTCGAGGTGGACGTGCTGATCGCCGAGTACGGCCCTACCCAGCCGGCCCCGCCAAGCGCGCTGGAGACGGCGGAGTACGAGCAGGCCCGCGACCGTGGCGAGCAGGTTGTCGCCCCCCGGCCCGGCCCCTACCACCGGCCGACGCAGGAGAAGCGCGCCGCCCGCGCCGAGCGCGATCTCGCCCTGCTGGGCAAGGTTAATCCCCTCGCGCTCGAGGAATTCGCGGCTCTGGAGGAGCGGCACCAGTTCCTGGCTACGCAGCTCGAGGACCTGAAGAAGACCCGCATCGACCTGCTCGCTGTGATCAGAGAGGTCGACGAACGCATTCTGGAGGTTTTCTCCAGCGCGTACGCCGACGTGGCGCGTGAGTTCGAGACCGTCTTCGCCACTTTATTCCCGGGCGGCGAGGGCCGGTTGGTGCTCACCGAACCCGACGACATGCTGCTCACCGGTATCGATGTCGAGGCCCGCCCGCCTGGCAAGAAGATCAAGCGACTCTCCCTGCTGTCCGGCGGCGAGCGCTCGCTGACGGCAGTGGCGTTGTTGGTCGCGATCTTCCGTGCTCGTCCCAGCCCGTTCTACGTGCTGGACGAGGTCGAGGCGGCGCTCGACGACACGAACCTGGGTCGCCTGCTCGATCTCGTCGCGCGGCTGCAGACGAGCAGTCAGATCATCATCATCACCCACCAGAAGCGGACGATGGAGATCGCCGACGCGCTCTACGGCGTCACGATGCGCGGCGACGGCGTCTCCCAGGTGATCAGCCAGCGGCTGCGCGAAGTGGGGGAGCGCGCGACGGCCGCCTCGTAATGTTCGGCGGGGTGCGATATCGGGACGGTCAGTGCGTATCGCGCATCGGCGCCTGTGACATGAGGTCCGGGGAGCGGTTCTTCCGGCGTTCTCATTTAGGGTGTTGAGGTGATTCGACCGTCCCTCCACTGCCGTGACCGCATGCCTCGCCGGCGCGGGCTTCGGGCAGCATTGGCGCCTGTTGGCCTGCTCGTCGCCACCGCCCTGCTCGTCTCCGCGTGCGGCAGCGGCTCTTCTTCCTCGCCGACGGTCACCAAGACCGTCGGCGGGTCGGCCCCCTCGACCGGCAGCAGCACTGCGACGTCGGGATCCCCGAGCGCGCCCTCGGCGTCCAAGTCAGCCAAGCCCAGCAAGCCCGTCCACGTGTCCTTGCAGATGAGCGACGGCACGCAGGTCGGTGTGGGAATGCCGGTCATCGCCTACCTGTCGCGGCCCATCAAGGACGCGAAGGCGTTCGCCGACGCCACCAGGGTCACGGTCAACGGCGCGCCGGTCAGGGGCGGGTGGTATTTCGAGTACAAATCGGGATTGCCGGGCAGACCGGTCGAAGCCGACTTCCGTCTGCAGAACTACTGGCCCGGCCACGCTCGCATCCACCTAAGCTTGCCGGTCAAGGGGCTGTCGGCCGGCACGGGCCTCGCCTTCGACAACAGCCTGACACTCGATTTCACCACGGGTGCCGCCAACGTGCTCACCGTCGACGATGCCGCGCACACCGTCGCGGTACAGAGCGACGCAAAGGACTGGGGCACGTTCCGGACCTCGCTCGGCGCGACGGACACCCCGACCAAGCGCGGCACCAAGGTGATCATGGAGAAGGGGGCCAGCATCTGCATGAGCGGCCCTGGCTACCACGAA
Source organism: Mycobacteriales bacterium (assembly GCA_038207565.1). Lineage (GTDB taxonomy): Bacteria > Actinomycetota > Actinomycetes > Mycobacteriales > Jatrophihabitantaceae > JALZAI01. The sequence continues at coordinate 48,066 of JBBQZQ010000029.1, read as the reverse complement.
TGCGGCGTGAAGTTCACCCAACGCCTCACCTACGACGGCGAGTACCTGCACGCCGCACCCTGGAACCTCGCCAACATCGCGCGAGGGGTCGACTCGTCCAACGGGTGCACGAACCTCATCCCCCGCGATGCGAAGACGCTCTACGACTTCCTAGAGATCGGCGACGTCGTGGAATACCCGAATGCCAGCGGCCCGCGCATGACGCTCGGCGCAGGGTACGGGGACTGGAACCTTTCCTGGGGCCAGTGGCAGACCGGCGGGCTGTACAACACCCGCTGACCGACCGAGCGACGAGACCGGCACTCCTTACGCGGGTGCCGGCCTCGAACGCGTTCCGGCTCGCCGTACCGGAAAGGCTGCACCTTGCGGACTGAGAGGATGCACCTGTGATCTACCTCTGGATATCCCTTGCCGTGATCGTTGTCGCGGTGCTGCTCGTCGCAACCCTCGTCGCGCCACGTGTGCGGCGCTCGAAGTTCGAGCAGATGTACCCGGCCGAACAGCGCGAGCCCTTGGTCGGTGACGACGCCGAAGTGCCGCGCGACGCCCCTAAGCGGGCTGTGACGACCACCCTCGAGCTGCCCCCGATCGAGGATGTCTCGGTCGAGCCGTCCCTGGACGTACCGGAGCCGACGGCCGGCCGGCTGCAACGCCTGCGCGCCCGACTGGCCCGTTCGCAGAACGTGTTGGGTCGCGGCCTGCTCTCAGTCCTCTCGCGCGAGAACCTTGACGAGGACGCTTGGGAGGAGGTCGAGGACGCGCTGCTCTCCTCCGACGTCGGCGTCGCCTCCACGACCGAGATCGTCGATCGACTGCGCACGCGGACCAAGGTGTTGGGTACCCGTTCGCAGGGCGAGTTGCGGGCGCTGCTCGCCGACGAACTGGTCACCGCGCTGCGTCCGGACATGGATCGCTCACTGCGCACGACATCGGCCACCGACCGTCCGGCAGTGGTGTTGGTCGTGGGCGTCAACGGGACGGGCAAAACGACGACCTGCGGCAAGTTGGCGCGCGTGCTGATCGCGGACGGCCGCACCGTCCTGCTCGGCGCAGCCGACACGTTCCGCGCCGCAGCCGCCGACCAGCTCGAGACGTGGGGGTCGCGGGTCGGGGCGGAGACGATTCGCGGGCCGGAGGGCGGTGACCCGGCGTCGGTCGCCTTCGACGCGGTCAAGCGCGGCACGCAGGCCCGGGTCGACGCCGTCCTTATCGACACCGCGGGCCGGCTGCACACCAAGGTCGGCTTGATGGACGAGCTCGGCAAGGTGAAGCGGGTGGTCGAGAAGCAGGGCCCGGTCGACGAGACGCTGCTCGTGCTCGACGCCACGACCGGCCAGAACGGGCTGACCCAGGCACGGGTGTTCACCGAGGTCGTCGATGTCACCGGCATCGTCCTCACCAAACTGGACGGGACGGCCCGGGGCGGGATCGTAATCAGCGTGCAGCGCGAGCTGGGCGTGCCGGTGAAGCTGATCGGCCTGGGCGAGGGCGCCGACGATCTCGCACCCTTCGAGCCGGAGGCATTCGTCGACGCCCTGCTCGGCGACTGACCCGATCGTGGTTCTTTGCCCCGCCCAGCGGCGGGTAAGGAACCACGATCCGACAGACGGGAGATCGATGAAGGCGCTCTACAAGCCGGCAGCGTCGCCGGGCTTCGAGCTGACCGACCGCCCGGAGCCGCAGGCCGGCGCGGGTGAGGTGAAGATCCGGGTGCTGCGCACCGGCATCTGCGGCACCGATCTGCACATCGAGTCGTGGGACGCGTGGGCCGCCTCGGCCGTGACCACTCCGCTCGTCGCCGGTCACGAGTTCTGCGGCGAGGTGGTCGAGATCGGACCGGATGTCCGCGATGTCCCCGTCGGCGCGGCGGTCTCGGGCGAGGGGCACGTGGTGTGCGGCACCTGCCGCAACTGCCGCGCCGGACGCCGCCATCTCTGCATCCGCACGTCCGCCGTCGGGGTGCACCGCGACGGCGCGTTCGCCGAGTACGTCGTGCTGCCCGAGTCGAATGTCTGGGTGCACCGAGGCGGCATCGATCCCGATCTCGGCGCGATCTTCGACCCGTACGGCAATGCCGTGCACACCGCGCTCACCTTCCCGCTGGTGGGCGAGGACGTTCTGATCACCGGCGCCGGCCCGATCGGGCTGATCGCCGCATCGGTGGCCCGCCATGTCGGCGCCCGGTTCGTCGTCATCACCGATGTCTCGCCGTATCGCCTCGAACTCGCTCGCGCGATCGGCGTGGACCTCGCCCTCGATGTCTCGCGCGAGTCGATTGCCGACGCCCAGCACCGGCTCGGCATGGTCGAGGGCTTCGACGTGGCGATGGAGATGTCCGGGCATCCCACGGCGCTGCCCGCCGTGATCGCCAATCTCAACCACGGCGGCCGGATCGCGATGCTCGGCCTGCCGGCACAGCAGATCGAGATCGACTGGGGCAAGGTGGTCACCCACATGATCACCATTCAGGGCATCTACGGGCGCCAGATGTTCGAGACGTGGTACGCGATGTCGGCGATGTTGCGCTCCGGCCTGGACATCAGCCAGGTCATCACCCATCGCTACCCGGCAACCGATTGGGCGACCGCGTTCGCGACCGCCCGTGCTGGCCAGTGCGGCAAGGTCGTCATGGATTGGAGCGTGTTCTGAGATGTTCGGAGCTGTGCGCGATCAGTTGCGCGAGACCCTGGAGGAGATCCGCTCCGCCGGTTTGTACAAGAGCGAGCGGCAACTGGACTCGCCCCAGTCCTCGCACGTGCTGTCCGGCGGGCGTGAGGTCCTGAACTTCTGCGCCAACAACTACCTCGGTCTTGCCGACCACCCGTCGGTCGTCGCAGCCGCGAAGACGGCGCTGGACGAGTGGGGCTTCGGCATGGCCTCGGTGCGCTTCATCTGCGGCACGCAGGCCCACCACACCGAACTTGAGTCGCGGCTCTCCCAGTTCCTCGGCACCGAGGCGACGATCCTGTACTCGTCGTGCTTCGACGCCAACGGGGGCGTGTTCGAGGTGCTGCTCGAGGAGAACGACGCCGTGATCAGCGACGAGCTCAACCACGCGTCGATCATCGACGGCATCCGGCTGTGCAAGGCATCGCGGTATCGCTACAAGAACCGCGACATGGCCGATCTCGAGGCGCAGCTCTCCGCGGCGTCCGGGGCTCGCCGCCGCCTCGTGGTCACCGACGGCGTCTTCTCGATGGACGGATACCTCGCGCCGCTCGCCGACATCTGCGACCTCGCCGAGAAGTACGACGCCATGGTCATGGTCGACGATTCGCACGCGGTCGGTTTCATCGGAGCGTCCGGGGCGGGGACGCCGGAACTGGCCGGCGTCCGCGACCGCGTCGACCTCGTGTCAGGGACGTTGGGCAAGGCGCTCGGGGGCGCATCCGGAGGCTACGTCTCGGCCCGCGCGGAGATCGTCGAGCTGCTTCGCCAGCGTTCGCGTCCCTACCTGTTCTCGAACGCAGTCGCACCGTCGGTCGTGGCGGGGTCGCTGGCCGCGCTGGACCTTGTCGCGTCCTCTGCCGACGCACGCGAGACGCTGCGGGCGAATACGGCGTTGTTCCGCTCCCGTATGACCGATGCGGAGTTCGACGTGCTGCCCGGCGAGCACCCGATCGCGCCGGTCATGTTCGGCGACGCCGCGCTCGCCGGGCGCATCGCCGAGGAGATGCTCGGTCACGGCGTGTACGTAATCGCGTTCAGCTACCCGGTCGTTCCGCAGGGCAAGGCGCGCATCCGGGTGCAGCTGTCGGCCGCGCACTCCGAGGCCGATGTCGAGACCTGCATCCAGGCCTTCATCGCGGCGCGGACCGCCGTCGTCGGCTGACCGTCCGGCCGCTGTCTTCCCCGCGGGTGACCGGTTGGCCGCTGACCAAGCGAGCGCCGGCGGGGAAATCCGGCCGACTCCGGCCCACTCTGGTGGGCGCAGGCGCCGTCGCATCGCGATCGTGTTGCGGTGGATCAGTCCGTTCGCTTCATCACGAGCATGTGGTGGAGGTAGATCCCGGCGAGAGCCGGGATGAAGAGCACCACCAGAGGTCCGCCGACGATCGTCCCGATCACGGAGAGCACGAGCACCACGAACACGACCACGGCGTACGCGAGCACCCAAGGATAGGCGGCCCACACCGCGCGGTAGTCATACCACGTGCTCACCCGCGACACGGTACCTGCCCTACCTGGCGTAGCGGTGCCTCCAGCGGTCGGCGCGGCTCGAGTGGTCGGCCGGCCGCGTTGCATGAGCGCGTGGCAGCATCGTGTGAGTGGCTTCCATCTGGCGCAATCCCACGGCGATGACGTTCATCGACGAAGACAGTGACGAGCTGGCCCATCTGAGCGACACCACGTTCGTGCCACGGGTCGGAGAGAACGTCCGGCTCGCGCAGGTTCCCTACACCGTCGAACGGATCGGGTACGACATCCCCGAAAAGTCCGTTGAGCGAATTTGGGTCGTGTGCCGCCGAGCGTGACTGCTGCCACATAACAGGCCCGTAGGCGTTGGTTTACAAACGCGAAACACCCGACGACCTCTTACCGAAACACCTTCCGATGAAGGTGACGGCGACGTTGCGCCGCCCCAAGGGCGCTCCCACCCACGAGGGGAAGCCTTACGTGTCTCACCTCATGCTCGCCAACGATCTTGCCGTTTCGTACTCGCCGTTGAAGAAGTTCGACACCGGCAGCACGGCATGGATCCTTGCGTCGTCCGCGCTCGTCTTGCTGATGACCCCAGCGCTCGCGTTCTTCTACGGGGGCATGGTGCGCGCGAAGCACACCCTCGCGATGCTGCTGCAGAACTTCGCGACGATCGGCATCGTCAGCGTGACGTGGATCCTCATCGGATTCACCTGGGCGTTCGGAGGCGATGGGAAGTACCTCGGCGATCTGCATTTCGTCTTCCTTCGCCACATCAACGACGTCGTGCCGACGCTCGGCACCGCGCAGGTGATCCCGACGATGTGCTTCGTCGCCTTCCAGCTCACCTTCGCGATCATCACGCCGGCACTGATCACCGGCTCGACCGCGGACCGCTGGAAATTCGGGGCGTTCGTCACCTTCGTGACCGTCTGGTCGATCGTGATCTACGCCCCGGTCGCGCACTGGGTGTTCGACGCGTACGGCTGGCTGAACCGCTCCGCGATCGAACCGGGTAACCACTTCTTCGCCCAGGACTTCGCCGGCGGGACGGTCGTGCACATCAACGCCGGCGCCGCTGGTCTGGCGATGGCGCTGGTGCTGGGCAAGCGGCGTGGCTGGCCACGTGAGCAGATTCGCGGTCACAACATCCCGTTCGTCCTGCTCGGCGCCGGTCTGCTGTGGTTCGGCTGGTTCGGGTTCAACGCCGGGTCGGAACTCGCCGCGGACGGCGTGGCCAGCGTCGCATGGGTCAATACGAACACCGCTACGGCGACGGCGATGTTGGGCTGGTTGCTGGCGGAGAAGTTGCGCTACGGCAAGTCCACCGCGCTCGGCGCCGCGTCCGGAGCCGTCACCGGCCTGGTCGCGATCACGCCGTGTGCCGGCTGGGTCAGCCCGATGGGGTCGATCTTCATCGGGTTCATTGCCGGCTTCGCCTGCGCCTTCGCGATCAGCCTGAAGAACAAGTTCGGCGTCGACGACTCGCTTGACGTCGTGGGCGTGCACTTCGTCGGCGGTTGGATCGGCACGCTGAGTGTGGGCTTCTTCAGCACCACCGGCACGAACTCCCTCGGCAACGACGGGATTCTGTACGGCGGCGGGGGCCACTTCGGCGGCTGGAACCTGCTGATGCACCAGTTCGTCGCAGCCGGAGCGGTCACGATCTACTCCTTCGTCGGTACGCTGATCATCGCGTTGGTGGTGAACCTCGTGCTCAAGAACCGCGTCAGCGAGGAACAGGAACTCGAGGGTCTCGACACGGCGATCCACGGCGAATCGGCTTACGACTGGGGTGGCGTGGGAACATCGGGGCACCTCGGTAGCGCCACTGCGAAGGAGAGTGTCACCGCATGAAGCAGGTAACCGCAGTCGTCAAGCCGTTCAAGCTCGACGACGTCAAGGCAGCGCTCGAGGTACTCGGAGTACAGGGCCTCACCGTGAGCGAGGTCCAGGGCTTCGGCCGGCAGAAAGGCCACACCGAGGTCTACCGGGGCGCCGAGTACACCGTCGATCTGGTCCCGAAGGTGCGCGTCGACGTTCTCGTCGAGGACCTGGACGCCGACAAGGTCGTGGACGCGATCGTCGAGGCCGCGCGCACCGGCAAGATCGGTGACGGCAAGGTGTGGGTCACCCCGATGGACACACTCGTGCGCGTCCGCACCGGTGAACGCGGCGGCGATGCACTCTGAGGGTGGCCGTTGAGTCACTGAACGAGGTCCGGGCCGGCGTCCTGCGCCGGCCCGAACTGGTGTCGCAAGCTTTGCGCGATGCACTCTCCGACGCCTATGACGCATGGTTGCGCGACCAGGTGCCCAGCTGGCCCGTCGGCATCGCGCTGGTGGCCGTGGGCGGCCTGGGCCGGCTCGAACCGACACCGTACTCCGACCTCGACCTGGTGCTCCTGCACGACGGGCGGACGTCCGGTGTCGCCGAGCTGGCCGATTCGATCTGGTACCCGATCTGGGACAGCAGGATCGGTCTGGATCATTCGGTGCGCACTCCCGACCAGGCCCTCGACGTCGGGCGCGAGGACCTCAAGGCCCTGCTCGGGCTGCTCGATCTACGTCACATCGCAGGCGAGGAGAGCATGTCCGAGCAGCTTCGCGCGCGGGTGGTCGAGTTCTGGCGCGCCTCGGCACCCAAGCGCAGTGACGACCTGCGCGCACTGGCCACGGGCCGGTGGCGGCTTGCCGGTGAGGGCGCGTTCCTGCTCGAACCCAACCTCAAGGACTCGCGAGGCGGGCTGCGTGACATCCAATCGCTGCGCGCGCTGGCGCTGGCGCAGCTCATCGACCTGCCCGCCGCGGTACGCACGGCCAACACTGCCCTGCTCGACATCCGCGGCGAGCTGCACCGGCTGACCGGACGATCCGAGGACGTGTTGCGACTACAGGATCACGACGCAGTTGCCTCCGCTTTCGATCTCGGTGCGGCCGACGGCACACCAGACCGCGACGAGGTGTTGCGCCGAGTCAATCACGCATGCCACACGGTGTCCCACGCGCTTGACCTGTCCTGGCGCCGCATCGAGTCCGGCACCGATCGGCGCCCCCTGGTCCGTCGGCTGTTCGGCTCGCCACCCGGTCCGGTGCGGGAGGGCATCGCGCCCGACGTTGTCGCCCAGGACGGAGAGGTCGTGCTTGCCCGCGACGCCGCGCCTCGCTCGGATGCGGGACTGGTGCTCCGCGCTGCTCGGGCAGCAGGGGCCCGCGAGCTGCCGTTCGCGAGCCACACCCTCGACCGTCTCGCGACGGAATGCCCGCCACTGCCCACGCCCTGGCCGGCCCACGCGCGCGATGATCTTGTCGCCCTGCTCGGGACGGGGCACGCCGCGGTCCCCGTGCTCGAATCGCTGGATTCGGCCGGGCTGCTGGAGCGGTTGCTGCCCGAGTGGGTCGCAGTCCGCAGCCGCGCCCAGCACAACCCCGTCCACCGGTTCACCGTCGACCGCCACCTGCTCGAGACCGCGGCCTGCGCGGCAGCCCGCACCCGCGACGTCGCGCGTCCGGACCTGCTGCTGGTGGGGGCGCTGCTGCACGACATCGGCAAGGGTTACCCAGGCGACCATTGCGTCGCGGGCGCCGAGCGGGCGAGCGTTATCGCGCAGCGCATGGGGTTCGCCGAGCCCGATGTCGCGACGATCGCCGCCGTTGTCCGCCACCACCTGCTGCTGCCCGACACGGCGACCCGCCGTGACCTGGACGACCCGAAGACGGTGAGCGCCGTTGCGGAGGCACTCGGCGGCTCCGGGGAGGTCCTCGAACTGCTGTACGCGCTGGCGCCTTCCGATGCCGAGGCGACCGGGCCTGCGGCCTGGAGCGACTGGAAGGCGCGCCTGATTCGCGAGCTGGTGCGCCGTGCCCGCGCGGTGCTGCAGGGCGCGCCCCTGCCGGAGCCACCGCCGATCGACGACGAGCGCCGTGCGATGGCCGAATCGGGCACGCTTGCCGTTCGCTTCCGCGAGAGCGGCGAAGTGGTCGTGGCCGCGCCGGACTCGGTCGGCGTGCTCTACCGGACGGCGGGCGTGCTGGCGTTGCACTCGCTTGATGTCCGCTCTGCGTCGATCTGCACCGTCGATGCGATGGCGGTCAACTCATTCGTGGTGTCGCCCCGGTTCGGCCGCCTGCCGGACCCCGCGCTCGTCCGAGCCGATCTCGCCCGCGCGCTGGCGGGAGAGCTGGGGCTCGCGCAACGGTTGCGGGACAAGGAGCGCACGTACGGTTCGGCGACCTCCCGCCCGCCGACGGTGACCTGGCTCGACGACGTGGCCACCGATGCCACTGTCTGCGAGGTCCGCGCCGAGGACTCGATCGGCCTGCTGTGCCGGGTTACCGCGGCCTTCGAGCGCAGTGGCGTGAACGTGCGCGCCGCACTCGTCTCCTCGCTCGGCGGGTCGGTGGTCGACGCCTTCTACGTGACTACCCGGAGCGGGGCGCGCGTCCCGGTCGAGGCGCGTAGCGACATCGAGCTCGAGCTGCGCCGCGTCTAGCCCGCCGGGCCGGCGCCGGGCGCGGGCCGCCGCGCTGCCGGGCGGCGAATTTCGTCACAGCGGAACCGGTGCGGGGGCGGGAAACCTGCCGGTAACCTGAGCTGAGTTGTACGGGCCGATGTCGTCCCGGTCCGGAGCGCTCACCCGTGAGTAGCACCGGGAACACCCGACTCATCGTCTCATTCAGGAGCGTGCGTGTGAGCCCGTTCTCTGCCATGCCTGCAGCGCAGGGCCTCTACGACCCGCGCTTCGAGTCCGACTCCTGCGGTGTCGCCTTTCTCGCCGATCTGCGCGGCGCGGCCAGCCACCGCATCGTCGCGCGCGCCCTCACCGCGCTGCACAATCTCGACCACCGTGGCGCGGCCGGCGCCGAACCGTCCTCGGGTGACGGCGCCGGCATCACCGTGCAGGTGCCGGACGCGTTTCTGCGGGCGGTCTGCGACTTCGACCTGCCCCCCCGGGGCGCGTACGCCGTCGGCATCGTGTTCCTGCCCCTTGCTGCAGAGGATGCGGCGCAGGCCGTCGAGATCGTCGAGAACACCGTCGGTGAGGAAGGTCTCGCGGTCCTCGGCTGGCGCGACGTCCCCACGAACGACTCCGGGGTCGGCCCGACCGCCCGTGGGGTCATGCCGAGCTTCCGCCAGATTTTCCTCCAGGGCGCCAACGGCGAGACCGGGCTGGTGCTCGAACGGCTGGCCTTTGCGGCTCGAAAGGTCGCCGAGCGGCGCGCGCGCGAGAACGGGTGCGAGCTCTACTTCCCGTCGTTGTCGGCACGCACTCTGGTCTACAAGGGAATGCTCACCACCGATCAGCTGGGGGAGTTCTTCCCGGACCTCGTCGACGAGCGGTTCGCCAGCGCGATCGGTCTGGTGCACAGCAGATTCTCGACGAACACGTTCCCGTCCTGGCCGCTCGCGCACCCGTTCCGCTACATCGCACACAACGGCGAGTTCAACACCATTCGCGGTAACCGCAACTGGATGCGCACCCGCGAGTCCCTGCTCGAATCCGAGCTGATACCCGGCGACCTGCGCCGCCTGTTCCCGATCTGCACTCCGGACGCGTCGGACTCGGCAACCTTCGACGAGGTGCTCGAGCTGCTGCATCTCGCCGGGCGCAGCCTGCCGCACGCCGTGCTGATGATGATCCCCGAGGCGTGGGAGAACCACGCGTCCATGGACCCTGCGCGACGCGCGTTCTACGAATTCCACGCATCGCTCATGGAGGCGTGGGATGGCCCGGCCTGCGTGAGCTTCACCGACGGCACGACTATCGGCGCTGTCCTGGACCGCAACGGGCTGCGTCCGGGACGGTGGTGGCAGACGTCGGACGGGCTGGTCGTGCTGGGCAGCGAGTCCGGGGTCCTCGACATCGACCCCGCGACGGTGGTGGCCAAAGGCAGGCTGCAGCCAGGACGGATGTTCCTGGTCGACACCGAGCGCGGCGAGATCCGGTCCGACGACGACGTCAAGGCCGAGCTCGCGCGCGAGCGCCCGTACTCGGAATGGCTGCACTCCGGGCTCATCCAGCTCGATGACCTGCCCGCGCGCGAGCACGTGGTGTTCAGCCACGAATCGGTCGCCCGGCGTCAGCAGATCTTCGGTTACACCGAGGAGGAGCTGCGGATTCTCATCGCGCCAATGGCGGCCGGTGGCGTCGAGCCGCTCGGGTCGATGGGCACCGACACCCCGCTTGCGGCGTTGTCCAAGCGCTCGCGGCTGCTGTTCGACTATTTCACCGAGCTGTTCGCCCAGGTCACGAATCCGCCGCTCGACGCGATCCGCGAGGAACTCGTGACCTCGGTGGCCGGGGCGGTCGGGCCCGAGCAGAACCTGCTGGCGCCGAATGCGGCGTCCTGCCGGCAGATCGTGATCCCCCGCCCGGTGCTGACCAACGACGAGCTGGCCAAGATCTGGCACGTCAACGCCGACGGTGACCTACCCGGCTTCGAGTGCCGCCTCATCGACGGACGCTTCCGGGTGCACGGCGCGGGTGAAGCGCTCACCGCGGCGATCGAGAGGGTGCGCCGTGAGTGCGCGAAGGCGATCGACGCGGGCGCCCGCATCCTCATCCTCTCCGACCGTGACTGCGACGAGGACCACGCACCCATCCCGGCGCTGCTGCTCACCTCTGCGGTGCACCAGTATCTCGTCCGCACCGGTCAACGCAGCAAGGTCGGGCTGGTCGTCGAGACCGGCGAGGCGCGTGAGGTGCACCACATCTCGCTGCTGATCGGCTACGGTGCGGCGGCAGTGAACCCCTACCTCGCGTTCGAGTCGATCGAGGACCTGGTCGCCAGCGGGGCGATCCGCGGCGTCGATGCGGACAAGGCGGTCGCGAACTACATCAAGGCGCTGAGCAAGGGAGTCCTGAAGGTGATGTCCAAGATGGGCATCTCCACGATCGCGTCCTACACCGGCGCGCAGGTGTTCGAGGCGTTCGGCCTCGCGCAGCCGCTGGTCGACGAGTACTTCGGCGGCACCCCCTCCCGCCTGGGCGGTGTCGGCCTCGACACGATCGCGGAGGAGTCCGCCGCACGGCACGCGGCCGCCTACCCGCTCGTCCCGACGGCAAAGGCGCACCGCCGGCTGGACATGGGCGGTGAGTACCAGTGGCGCCGCGAGGGCGAACTGCACCTGTTCAACCCGGAGACGGTGTTCCTGCTGCAGCACGCGACACGGCAGCGGCGCTACGGCGTTTTTCGCGAGTACACCGACAAGCTCGAGGCGCTCAACCGCGAGGGCGGAACGCTGCGCGGGCTGTTCGAGTTCGCACCCGACCGCCCGGCCGTCCCGATCGAGGAGGTGGAGCCGGTCGCCGACATTGTCAAGCGGTTCGCCACCGGCGCCATGTCCTACGGCTCGATCTCGGCCGAGGCGCACGAGACGCTAGCGATCGCGATGAACCGCATCGGCGGCCGGTCCAACTGCGGCGAGGGCGGTGAGGACGCGCGCCGCTACATCCCCGACGAGAACGGCGACCTGCGCCGGTCGGCGGTCAAGCAGGTCGCCTCCGGACGATTCGGCGTGACGAGCAACTACCTGGTCAACGCCGACGACCTACAGATCAAGGTCGCGCAGGGTGCGAAGCCGGGTGAGGGCGGCCAGCTGCCCGGTTTCAAGGTGTACCCGTGGATCGCGCGCACGCGGTACTCGACACCCGGCGTCGGGTTGATCTCGCCGCCGCCGCACCACGACATCTACTCGATCGAGGATCTCGCCCAGCTGATCCACGATCTGAAGAACGCGAACTCGCAGGCGCGGGTGCACGTCAAGCTCGTCGCCGAAGCCGGTGTCGGCACCGTCGCCGCAGGCGTCTCCAAGGCGCACGCTGACGTCGTCCTCATCTCCGGTCACGACGGCGGAACTGGTGCCGCCCCGCTGACGTCGCTCAAGCACGCGGGACTGCCCTGGGAGCTCGGGCTGGCCGAGACGCAGCAGACGCTGCTGCTGAACGGATTGCGCGACCGCATCACCGTCCAGGTCGACGGGGCGATGAAGACCGGCCGTGACGTCGTCGTCGCTGCGCTGCTCGGCGCGGAGGAGTACGGCTTCGCCACCGCACCGTTGATCGTCAGTGGTTGCATCATGATGCGCGTCTGTCACCTCGACACCTGCCCGGTCGGCGTGGCGACGCAGAACCCGGTGTTGCGCGAGCGGTTCACCGGGAGGCCCGAATTCGTCGAGACATTCTTCGAGTACATCGCAGAGCAGGTGCGCGAAATCCTTGCCTCGCTGGGATTCCGCACGCTGGACGAGGTGATCGGGCACGTCGAACTGCTCGATACCAGGAAGGCGATCGAGCATTGGAAGGCCGATGGTCTCGACCTGACCCCGATCCTGACCCGTCCCGAGACCCCGTACAGCGATGCACTGAAAAAGGTCCGCGACCAGGATCACGGCCTCGACGCGGCGCTGGACAACACGCTGATCCAACTGTGCGAGGGCGCCCTGCTCGACGGGTCGGCGGTGCAGCTCGACCTGCCCGTGCGCAACGTCAACCGCACCGTGGGGACGATGCTCGGCTCGCTCGTCACGCGGCGTTACGGCGCGGACGGTTTGCCGCCCGGAACGATCGACATCACCTTCACCGGATCAGCCGGCCAGTCCTTCGGCGCCTTCGTGCCCCGGGGCATGACCCTGCGGATGATCGGCGACGCCAACGACTACGTCGGCAAGGGATTGTCGGGGGGAGTGCTCGCAGTCCGTCCGCACGAGCGATCACCGTTCGCAGCCGAGGACAACGTCATCGCCGGAAACGTCATCGCGTACGGCGCTACGAGCGGTGAGATCTACCTGCGCGGTGTGGTGGGGGAGCGGTTCTGCGTGCGTAACTCGGGCGCCACGGTCGTCGCGGAGGGTACCGGCGATCATGCTGTGGAGTACATGACGGGCGGTACCGCCGTCGTGCTCGGCCCGACGGGGCGCAACCTCGGCGCCGGGATGTCGGGTGGCTACGCGTTCGTGCTCGACCTGGACGAGCGCCTGGTGAACGGCGACATGGTCGACGTCCTGGACGTGCCGATGGAAGACCAGCAGCGCCTGCACGAGATCGTTTCCGCGCATGCGAGCTATACCGGTTCGGTTGTCGCCGCTGCTCTGCTCATCGATTGGACGTCGGCGCTGGGCCGCTTCCGGCTCGTAATGCCGCGCGACTTCCGGCGGGTGCTCGACGCCACCCGCACGGCCCAGGAGAACGGCGAGGATGTCGACACTGCGGTTATGGCTGCCGCCCGGTCCTGAGCTGGATTGAGCGTGCATGTTTGACCTGACCCGAGGTGAGCACACCACCCGCCGGTAACCCCTACGCTGGAACCGTGAACCGCCGCGCGAAGATCGTGTGCACACTCGGACCGTCGACCGACTCGCCCGAGCGCTGCCGCGCACTCGTCGAGGCCGGGATGGACGTCGCCCGGCTCAACTTCAGTCACGGGGCACATGCTGAGCACGGCCGCCGCTTCCACGAGGTGCGTCAGGCTGCCGCGGCCGCCGGACGCAACGTGGCGGTGCTCGCCGACCTGCAGGGTCCCAAGATCCGTCTTGGCCGCTTCGCGGACGGACCCGTGGAGTGGGCGACCGGTGAACGCGTCCGGATCACGGTCGAGGACGTCGAGGGAACCCACGACCGGGTGTCCACGACGTACAAGGAACTCGCCGATGACGTGCGGCCGGGCGACAAGCTGCTCGTGGACGACGGCAACGTGGCGCTGATCGCCGTCGAGATCGAGAACGGTACCGACGTCGTGTGCGACGTGACCGAAGGCGGCACCGTAAGCAACAACAAGGGCCTGTCGCTGCCCGGGGTCGAGGTCAGCGTCCCCGCCATGTCGGGGAAGGACGCCGACGACCTCGAGTTCGCGCTACGGCTCGGTGTCGACTATGTCGCACTCTCGTTCGTGCGACATGCGGAGGACGTCAAGCTCGTCCACCGGGTCATGGACGACGTGGGCATCCGCCGCCCCGTCATCGCGAAGATCGAGAAACCGGAGGCCGTCGAACGGCTCGAGGACATCGTCCTGGCCTTCGACGGAGCCATGGTCGCGCGCGGCGATCTCGGTGTGGAGATGCCGCTGGAGCAGGTCCCCGTGGTACAGAAGCGAGCGGTCCAGATCTGCCGCGACAACGCCAAGCCAGTCATCGTCGCCACCCAGATGCTGGAGTCGATGATCACCCACTCGCGTCCCACCCGCGCCGAGGCATCCGACGTAGCCAATGCGGTCATCGACGGCGCCGATGCGGTGATGCTGTCCGGCGAGACGAGCGTCGGTCGTTACCCGGTGCAGGCCGTGGCCACGATGAGTCGCATCATCAGCTCGGTCGAGGCCTCCGGCACGCAGGTGCGCGGTCTGATGCACAACCCGCGCACGCCTGGTGGCGCAATCGTCAAGGCCGCCAAGGACATCGGTGACGCGCTGGGCGCGGTTGCCCTGGTCGCGTTCACCCAGACCGGCGACACCGCCAAGCGCTTGTCGCGGTTGCAGCCCGCGCAACGCTTGCTCGTGTTCACGCCGGTCGAGCAGGTGCAGCGGCAGATGGCTCTGCTGTGGGGTGCCGAAGCACATCTGGTGTGGACCGTGAAGACGACCGACGACATGGTGCGCCAGGTCGATTCCGCGCTGCTGAACCGCGGGGTGTGCCGCCCGCACGACCTCGTCATCGTCGTTGCGGGCACGCCGCCCACGACGCCCGGCGCGACGAACACCATCCGAGTGCACCGAATCGGCGACGTCCTGCGTCATGACGTCTGAACCGGCGTCGGGCCAGGAGGCGGTCGACGGGCTCGTCCGGGTGCTGGACCTGGAACAGATCGAGCAGGACACCTACCGCGGGTTGACTCCGCAGTCTAGGCGACAGCGCGTGTTCGGCGGCCAGGTGGCCGGCCAGGCGCTGGTGGCCGCTGGGCGCACGGTTTCTTCCGAGCGTCCCGTCCACTCGTTGCACTCCTACTTCATCCGCCCGGGTGACCCCGCCGTGCCGATCATGTACGAGGTGGAACGCATCCGCGACGGCCGGTCTTTCACGACCCGGCGGGTCGTCGGCGTGCAACACGGCAAGGCGATCTTTGCCCTCTCCGCTTCTTTTCAACTGGAGCAGCCCGGTGTCGAGCACCAGTCGCCGATGCCGGCGGCGGTGCTGCCCGAGTTGTTGCCGACGCTGGAGGACCGCTACCAGGACGCACCGGGAGCGGCGGCGTTGTTCCGCGGGTCGCCGCGCCCGATCGATCTCCGTTATGTGGATGACCCGTCGTGGCAGCAGCGGGCGCACGGCCCGCGCAGCGGGGTGACCCGGGTGTGGATGCGGGCCGACGGTCGGCTCCCCGAGGATCCGCTGCTGCACGTGTGCGTGCTGACGTTCGCCTCGGACCTGACGCTGCTCGATTCGGTGCTCATGGAGCACGGTCTCTCGGGCGGCCTCGATGAGATCTCGATGGCCTCCCTCGATCACGCGATGTGGTTCCATCGACCCTTTCGTGCGGACGAGTGGTTTCTCTACGTCACCCGCTCACCTGCAGCGTCGGGTAGCCGGGGACTGGCGACGGGACGGTTCTTCGCGCAGGACGGTTCGCATCTGGCGAGCGTGGTCCAGGAAGGCATGATCCGCGTCGGCGATCTTGATACCTCCGCCGCGCGATGACCTGCCCAGCGTATCAAGATCGCGAGGCCACTAGCGCGATGACGCCGACAGGGCGGCCCAGGCCGCCTCGACGTGTCGCCGCTCGGTGAGCGGCGACCCGATGGCGAACCGCAGTGCGAGCTGCCCCTCGACGATGGTGTGCGTGAGGTAGAGCTCGCCCGACGCATTCACCCGCTCGAGCACAGCACGGGTGGCGTCGTCGCCCGCTCTGAGCCGGAACGTGACCAGCGAGAGCGGGTGCGGCGCGAGCAATTCGAAGCGGTCGTCCGCCGCGACCCATGCCGCGAACTCCTGGGCCAGCGACACGTGCGCGCGGATGTGCGCGCGCAAACCCTCGACGCCGTACCAGCGGATCACGGCCCACAGCTTGAGGGCGCGAAAGCGCCGGCCGAGGGGGACCTGCCAGTCGCGGTAGTCGATGACCGCCCCGGAATCCGATGCGGCGTTGCGCAGGTACTCCGGCAGGATGGACAGCGCAGCGACCAGGGAACTGCGATCGGCGACCCAGAACGCGTCGCAGTCGAAGTTGGTGAGCAACCACTTGTGCGGGTTGGTGCAGTAGGAATCGGCCCGGTCGAGGCCGTCGTTGAGCCACCGCAGTTCCGGAGCCACCGCCGCCACCCCGGCCCAGGCGCCGTCGACATGCAGCCACGCGCCGTACTCGTGCGCGATGTCGGCGAACTCTGCGACCGGATCGACCGCGCCGGTGCCGGTGGCGCCCACCGAGGCGACGACGAGCGCCGCGACGGTACCTGCAGCGACGTCAGCCGCGATCAGCTCGCGAAGATGATCGGGACGCGCTGCCTGGGTGCTGGGGTCGACGTCCAGCTTGCGCAGTGCATCGGCGCCGAGGCCGGCGATCCGGCACGCCTTCTCTACCGACGAGTGCGTCTGGCCCGAGGTGTACACCGCGAACCGGCCGGCAGCGACGCCCTCGTGCTCGCTACGTCCCCCGCTGACGCGGTGCAGCGCTGCGAGCAGGGCGACGAGAGCGGCGTCGGAGGCGCTGTGCTGGATGACCCCGCAACCAGCGCTGTCGGACCGGAAGCGAGCAGGCAGGCCGAGTAGCTCGGCCAGCCAGTCGAGCACGTGTGTCTCGAGTTCGGTGGCAGCGGGGGAGGTCGCCCAGAGCATCCCCTGAACGCCCAGTCCGGAGGCGAGCAGATCGCCCAGGATCGCCGGGCCACTCGCGTTGGCGGGGAAGTAGGCGAAGAACGACGGGTGCTGCCAGTGCGTGATGCCGGGAAGCACGATCCGGTCGAGATCAGCGAGGACGTCGGCGAACGGCTCGCCCTGTTCCGGCGGTGACGGCGGCAGCGAGCTGCGGATGTCGCCGGGTTTTACCTGAGCCAACACGGGGAGGGTTTCGATGCGTTCGTAGTAGTCGGCGATCCAGTCGACCACCTGGCGTCCGTACCGGCGGAACTCCTCCGCAGTCATGTGCCCGGTCACGGCAGAGACCCTACCGAGCAGTACTCACCGCTTCGGGCCCACGTGCTGCTCAAGCAGCACGACCGAACTGCGCCGCGCGATCGAAATACTGTGACGTCGGTTGAATCTCCACTCGACACCTACTCCATCCAGCGCGGTGCCCAGAATCTGCAGGATGTCGGCCGATTCGTTGGCGAAGAAGTAGCGCGGGTAGCTGTAGGCCCGGCCGCGCGTCACCACGTGGTTGTTCGCCCGGCAGCCGTCGGAGTGGATCAGAGCGCGGATGAGCGGCCACGGATGCTCGGCGACAAGGTCGCGCTGCCACGTCGTGAGCACGATGGGGCGTTCGTGCTTTCGCCCCGGCCCGTGTTGGGGCAGTACACACGGCCGGTGCATCCAGTAGGACTGGCCGTCGCCGAGGTACTGACCGAATAGGATAGGCGTACTCCGCCGCGCGCTCAGCGGCCGCAGGGCTATGGTCGCACACCCAGCAGCGGGGCGAGATGACCGAATCGGTCCACGGCGGCGCCAACCAGCGGTAGACCGTCGACCTGGGAACAGCCAGGTCGTTAGCGATGCCGACCGCCGTCCGAGCAGCATCGGATAGCGCGCGGGCTCGCCCCCGCAGTCGAATATCGTGCATGAGTGCATTTTCGGTCCACGCACTGACAATTCTGTGCCCCCGGTGGGATTCGAACCCACATGCCTCTCGGCAATGGTGTTTGAGACCATCGCGTATGCCTGTTCCGCCACAGGGGCCTGTCACATTGTGGACATCGTATCGGGGCTAGTCTGAAGCGTTCGCGCGTGTTGGCGTGCTTGATCGAGAGGGACGCACTGTGGCTGCCTCACCGAGTCCGCCTGCCGGCTCGGACCGCACCTCCCGTGACGAGGCCCTCACCCCTCCCGCGATGCCTGCCGGCATGCGTGTCGTGATCGCGGAGGACGAGGCACTGATCCGCCTCGACCTGCGCGAGATGCTACGTGAGGAGGGTTTTGACGTCGTCGGGGAAGCAGCTGACGGCGAGCAGGCCGTGGCGCTGGCGGGCGAACTGAACCCTGACCTGGTCATCTGCGACATCAAGATGCCCAAGATGGACGGTATCGCCGCGGCGGCCCAGATCACCGCCAAGCGGATCGCTCCGGTGATCATGCTGACGGCCTTCAGCCAGCGCGACCTGATCGAACGCGCCCGGGACGCGGGCGCCATGGCCTATCTCGTGAAGCCCTTCGAGAAGCGGGATCTGCTGCCCGCGATCGAGATGGCGACCTCGCGATTCGCCGAGATCAAGGCGCTGGAGTCCGAGGTCACCGGCCTGCGGGACCGCCTCGAGGCGCGAAAGCTGATCGAGCGAGCCAAGGGCGCGCTGATGACCGAGCACTCGATGAGCGAGCCGGAAGCCTTCCGATGGATCCAGCGCGCGGCGATGGACAATCGGACGACGATGCGCGCCGTGGCCGAGGTCGTACTCAGCGGCCCTGGCGCTGCCGACTGAGCAGCGGCAACGTCAGCTACTCGCGGGTAGCCGGACATTACGGCGCTCTGCGGTAGAGATTTGGTTACGACGGTGAACACTTGCGCGTGCGTCGGTACCCACATTGCTCGCGCATCGACTAACGTCCCGCGGACAAGACCCGCGGGCGGGGACCTGCCCGCGTTGTGCCCTATGGGAGGCAACACGGTGCGAATTCGTTCATTGGCCACCACAGCTGTCGTGGTTGCCACGGCTGGTGCGCTGGCGCTCTCCGGCTGTTCCAGCAGCAAGAAATCCGACACGAAGAAGACCGGCGGTCTCGGCGGCGGCGGGGCCAGCAGCTCGAGCGGTAGCGGGCCTGCGACCGGACAGACCTACAAGATCGGTTTCCAGGGAGCGCTGTCGGGACCCAACGCCCAACTCGGGATCAACGCGGAGTACGGCGCGGAGATCGCAATCCAGCAGGCAAACGCTGATTCCTCGCTCGGCTTCAAGGTCGCGCTTGTGAAGTCCGATGACGAGGGCCTCCCCGCGAAGTCCCCCGCCGCGGCGACGCAGCTGGTCCAGGATCCAGCGATCCTCGGCGTGATTGGTCCTGGCTTCTCCGGCCCCACCCTGGCGGTCGGGAAGATCTATTCCGGCAAGGGCATGGCGTTCGTCACCCCGTCGGCGTCGAAGGCCACCCTTCAGACGCAGGGCTTCAAGACGTTCTACCGGGTGGTCCCGAACGACAACGTGGAGGGGTCGCAGGGCGCGGACTGGCTGGCCCGCCGCGGCGTGAAGAACCTCTTCGTGCTGCAGGACCTCAGCCCCTACGGCCAGGGTGTCGGCGACACCGTCGCCAAGGAGGCCAAGGCGAAGGGCGTCACGGTCACCGAGCAGGGTCTCGATGGCCTGACGACCAAGAACTACAACCCGATCGCGCAGACGATCACGGCATCCGGCGCTGACGCACTGTTCTACGCCGGTTACGACGCGCAGGCAGCCCTGCTGGCCAAGGCGCTCGTGTCGGCGGGCTTCAAGGGCTTGCGTGCGGGTGGCAACGGCATCAAGTCGTCGGTGTTCACCAAGAGCGCAGGTCCGGCGGGCAACGGTTGGTACATAACCTGCGGGTGCCAGGACGCCACCGTGGCGCCCGCTGCCAAAGCATTCACAGCGGCGTACCAGGCGAAGTTCAAGACGCCGCCGTCGACGTATTCGCCCGAGGGGTACGACGCGACGAATCTGATGATCCAGGCGATCAAGACCGCCTCCGCGCAGGGTACGCCGACGCTGGCCAGCGTCAACGCCGCCGTCAGGGCCAGCGACTTCAAGGGCATCACCGCCAACATCAAGTTCCAGGCGAACGGCGACCTCGAATCGACTGGCCAGATCGTCAACCTCTACCGGCAGGAGAACGGCAAGATCTCGGTTCTCGGCAACATCAAGGCGCAGAAATGAGCTGAGCGGGACAGTGGTGGGACGGGCCGGTGCCTCCGGTCCGTCCCACCACCTCGTTCGAACTTGAGTCTCTTGTTGCCCGGTCCGCGTTCCGGTACGGACCGCCCCCTGGATGAGGAGCACCCCCGTTGGCCGCACAGGGTTGGTTCGAACAGTTACCCCAAAATCTCGTCATCGGCCTCGAGCAGGGTTCGCTGTACGCGCTCGTGGCGCTCGGCTACACGCTGGTGTATGGCGTGCTGCAACTCATCAACTTCGCGCACAGCGAAGTGTTCATGTCTGGCGCATTCGGCAGCTATCTGGTCGTCAACGGCATTATCGGTCATCGACATCTGGCCGGCATCGCGGTGCCGCTGACTGTTCTCGCCGGGATGCTCAGCGGCGCCCTGACTGGAGCCGTCGTGGCGTGGATACTCGAGAAGGTGGCGTACCGGACGCTGCGCCGCCGGGGTGCGCCCAAGCTCGCCTTCCTCATCAGCGCCATAGGCGCCTCATTCTTCTTATCCAATCTTGCCGGCAAGTTGTTCAACCGCCTGCCCAACAACGCCTTTCCGACGTACTTCGACCTCAATCATCCGCTCGTCCACAGCAGCCACTTCACCGTCAACCTGATCGAAGTCATCATCGTGGTGTCGGCGATAGCGATGATGATTTTCCTCGACCGTCTCGTCAATCGCACAAAACTCGGTCGCAGCATCAGGGCGGTCGCCGAAGATGCCCCGACGGCTGCGTTGATGGGCATCAACATCGACCGCACGATCTCGAAAACGTTCATCATCGGCGGAGCGCTCGCCGGAGCTGCTGGATTTCTGTTCGGAACCGCATTCGGGGTGAGCTACACGATGGGCTTCACGCCAGGGGTGAAGGCATTCGCCGCCGCCGTGCTGGGCGGTATCGGCAATATCCGCGGCGCAGTTATCGGCGGGTTGCTTCTGGGTGAGGCAGAGGTGCTCGTCAGCGCCCTGTCCTTCATCGGCGCAGAGTGGGTGGACGTCGTCAGCTTCGCGATCCTCGTGCTCGTCCTCATCGTCCGCCCGACCGGCATCCTCGGCGAGCGGCTGGGGCGTGCAGCATGACCGAGTTCCTGAAGAGGCCCGACGTCAAGCGGCTGATCTCCTGTCTGCTCGGCGGCTTCGTCCTCGCACTGATCGTCGGTGACCAAGAGGGCAGCCAGGAAGATTTTGGTATCTCGTTCAGCACCGCGACCTCGCTGCCGAGACTCGCGCTGTTCCTGCTCATCGGGCTGCTCATCTTTCTCGCCCTGTCGTTCTGGCCGAAACTCGCACCGTTCGTCCGACGGCCTGGTGCGATCGGCATCATCATCGGCTTCCTCGCGGTGCTTGTGGCGATGACCCTGATGCACTGGTACGACCCGGTGGGAAAGTTCGGCCCACTCCGCGACCAGGTCGCACAAACGACGGGCCTCGGCGTGCTTCCGTCGCTGTTCTACAGCTTGTTCGCCTGGGTCCTCTTGTTCGCCTGCCTGGTGCTCGCAGTGGCCGGTGTCGTGACCCGGCTGGCCGTCCTGGGCTACCTGCTGGCTGCGCTCGGTGTCGTGGCCGCGGTTGTGGCCTACGTGGCACACGTCCAACTCGTCGACTTCGCCGGCGGAATCGACCACTCGTTGGCCGTCTACGTGGCCTGCATTGGGTATCTGATCTTCGCCGGCACCGGTCTCGTCATCGCGCGGTCCCGGGTGGAAACGGCGGACCCGCGAGCATTCGTCGAGCTCGCGCTCGGCTGGCGACCGGGGTTACCCGCTGCGATCGTAGCTGCAGTGCTCGCGTTGATGGCGTTCCTGAGCGCCTCGTGGTTCTCGCCGCTGCAGCTCAACCTCAGCTTCGCCGACGTTCGCACCCAGTTCGACGGCGAGGGATTGCCGCCACTTGCCTCGGCGTATGTCAGCTGGCTCGGCATCACCCTCGCGACCGTGGCGATCGTGGCAGCACTGGTCGCGAGCGCCATGCGCATCACGATCGTTGCCCTGGTCGCCGCGATCCTCGGGGTGGTCGGGCTCGTGCTCACGTTCTTTGCCGTACATGCAATCTCCAAGACCGGCAGCGACGTTGCCCTCCAGTACGGCCAGTTGTGGCAGAACCTCGGGGCGGGCGGGTGGGCAGTGTGCATCGCGTTCGGGCTGGTCATCACGAGCGGCGTCCTGGCGATGCGACGGAGCGGGTGGCTGAAACCCAAGCCCGCCGCGGAGGGTGGCAGTCTTCCCGTCCACGCGGCAGTCCAGAAGGCGGCCACGTCCGCCATGGTCAAGACCCTGGTTCCGGTCGCGATCATCCTCGCGCTGTTCTATCCGCCGACGCTGCCGGTCACCTGGCAGAACGTGATCGTCACCCAGATAGGTGTGTTCATCCTGCTCGCCGTAGGCCTGAACGTCGTTGTGGGCTGGGCCGGTCTGCTCGACCTCGGCTACATCGCGTTCTACGGGATCGGCTCCTACACGACCGCGTACATCGTGGGCGCGCTACCCGTGAAGCCGCCGTCCTGGCTGCACCTGTCGCCGCTCTTGGCGATTCCGTTCGCGATCGGAGCGTGCCTCATCGCCGGTGTGCTCTTGGGTGCTCCGACGCTGCGCCTGCGCGGGGACTACCTCGCGATCGTCACGCTCGGTTTCGGCGAGATCATCCAGATCATCGCCATCAACAACCCCGGCAATCTCACCGGCGGCCCGACCGGGCCGAACGTGCCGCACCCGGTCCTCGACTTGGGTCCCCTGCACATCACCTGGGGTCTGGACAACCTGCCGTACTGGTATTTGCTGCTGATTTTCATCGGCCTGATGGTCGTTCTGTTCTATCGACTGGAGGGATCTCGGCTCGGTCGTGCCTGGGCCGCCATCCGCGAGGACGAGGTTGCAGCGCAGGCCACCGGTATCAACACGACCCAGGCGAAGCTGCTGGCGTTCGCCATCGGAGCGTCGACTTCCGGTCTCGCCGGCGTGTTCTTCGCAACTCAGGTGGGCTACTTCGACCCGTCCGAGTTCTCGCTCCAGAACTCGATCCTGATCGTCGCGTACGTGGTGTTCGGCGGCATGGGATCGTTGCCTGGAGCGATCGCCGGAGCGGCGGTGCTCACCTGGTTGCCGCAGTTCCTGAAGGATCAGGTGCCGCTGGCGGACAGGCAACTCTGGATCGGGGCGTTGGTGCTGGCCATGATGATCTTCCGGCCGGCCGGACTGATCCCGGCCAAGCGACGCGCGGCCGAGCTGCACGGCCTCGACAGCCCCGCCAGCTCCGAGGTCAGGGCCGTCCCGATGGCAGAGGGATTGTGACATGAGCACCACTGACACCAGCACCGTCGAAGCGCGGCCCGCGGCCGACCCGAGCGATCTCGTCTTCGACATCGAACATGTCACGTTGCGCTTCGGCGGCGTGGTGAGCCTGAATGACGTGTCCATGCAGATGCGCCGCGGCGAAATCCTCGCCGTCATCGGGCCGAATGGTGCCGGCAAGACATCACTGTTCAATTCGCTGACCGGCGTCTACACACCGCAGCAGGGCACCATCATCGCCAGCCCCCGCGTCGGTGGCGCCCGGGTGAGCGTGCTGGGCAAGAAAACGCACGTCGTGAACCACCTTGGCATCGCCCGCACGTTCCAGAACATCCGGCTGTTCCCGGCGCTCACCGCCATCGAGAACGTCAAGGTCGGCGTCGAGACCCGCCAGAAGTCCGGACCGATCGCCGCAATGCTGGGGATGCCCTGGCAGCGTCGGGAGGAGCGCGAGAGCACCGCGACCGCCGTGGAACTCCTGACGGAAGTCGGGCTGCCTGGCCGGGCCAACGAGCTTGCGGCCTCGCTAGCGTACGGGGAACAGCGCCGACTCGAGATCGCCCGGGCGCTCGGTACGGACCCGGGCGTGCTCCTGCTCGACGAACCGGCGGCCGGCACCAACCCGGCCGAGAAACGTGATCTTGCGGAGCTGATCAAGCGGATCAATCGCGATCGGGGCACGAGCATCCTGCTGATCGAGCACGACATGAAGCTGGTCATGTCGGTGGCCGACCGGATCGTCGTCCTGAATTTCGGCGG
The DNA here is from genome assembly GCA_038207565.1 of Mycobacteriales bacterium. Classification (GTDB taxonomy): domain Bacteria; phylum Actinomycetota; class Actinomycetes; order Mycobacteriales; family Jatrophihabitantaceae; genus JALZAI01. The sequence continues at coordinate 23,913 of JBBQZQ010000029.1, read as the reverse complement.
GAAGATCGCCGAGGGCACCCCGCAAGCGATCCAACGGGACCCGATCGTCATCGCGGCCTATCTCGGAACGTCGGCCGAGGACGCCCAGGGGGCCGCCGATGATCAGCCAGAGTTGCACCTGATCGACACCCACGCCGCCAAGCAGGAGCAGGCCCGTGACGAGTAAGCCCGAACTCCTGCTCGACGTCGATGACATCGAGGTCCGCTACGGCGCGATCCGCGCCCTGAAGGGTGTGGCGTTCCACGTCGACGAGGGCGAGATCGTGGCCCTGCTCGGGGCGAACGGGGCCGGCAAGACCACGACCCAGAAGACGGTGTCGGGGATGCTGCGCCCCGCACTAGGAGAGATCACCTTCGAGGGGCAGCGCATCGACGGAATCCCCGCGCACGAGCTCATCCGGCTCGGCATCTGTCACGTTCCGGAGGGCCGCCATGTGTTCCCGCGCATGACCGTCGAGGAGAACCTCGAGATGGGAGCATTCCGGTTCAAGCGGATGGACCGCGCCGACATGGACCGTGCCCTCGAGCTGTTCCCCCGGCTGAAGGAACGCTTTCACCAGCAGGCCGGAACCCTCTCCGGCGGCGAGCAGCAGATGCTGGCGATCGGCCGCGCCCTGATGGGCAAGCCCCGGCTCCTGCTGCTGGACGAGCCGTCGATGGGTCTGGCGCCACTGATCGTTGCGCAGATCTTCGACATCATCCGCGAGATCAACAGCACCGGCGTGACCGTCCTGCTCGTGGAGCAGAACGCCGCGCAGGCGCTCGCGCTGGCCGATCGGGGCTACGTGCTCGAAACGGGAGAAATCGTGCTGGAAGGAACCGGCCAGGAATTGCTGGCCGACGACCGCATCCGCGCGGCCTACCTCGGCGAGGAGATCGCCGGCGGGTAACCGAGCGCTACCCGGGTGCCATTACCGGGCTCGACGGGGCTAGTGTCGGTTGTTCCGTCCCTGTCCTCGAGCTGCTGGAGGCCGTCCTCGTGTCCCGAGCGAACGTGCGGATTCGCCCCGCTGACACTGGTGATGTGGACGACCTCGTTGCGCTGACCCGCGCAGTCGACAGGAACAAGGGCTCTTTCAGCGGGCGGGCCACTCCCGACCCGGACCCCGGGCTGATCGCGTCGCGTTTCGAGGACATCCTCGCCGAGGGTGAGCACACCCTGCTCGTGGCCTGCGACGAGCAGACCAGCGCCGTGCTCGGGTTGTTGGTCGCCCGCCAGCAAGACGTGGGCGCGATCGACTTGTCACCCGCGCTGCATGTCACGCACCTAGTGGTCGCTCCCAAACATCGCCGCCGCGGCGTGGGCCGCGCGCTGCTCGCCGCCGCAGTGCAGCTCGCAGACGAGGTGGGGGTCGATCGTGTTCTGGCGAGCGTCTCGGCCGGATCTCGCGAGGCCAACCGCTATCTCGCCAGGCTCGGCTTCGCGCCGCTCGTGATGCACCGCGTGGCCTCCACCGCAGTGTTGCGCAGGGCGCTCGGTGTGCCCGACGAACCCGAGCGCGTGGCCGTCCTGCGGCGTGCGCGGCTCATTCGCGCCCAGCGGTCCGGGGTCAGCCCGCGCGCTGTCGGACGGGGCGCCTGAGCTGCGTCCCCGACCTGCGGTGGGGTGTCGTAGCCCGGACCTAAGGTAGGGGTGTGAGTCGAACGCAGCGAGCGAACACCCGCACCAGCATTGCCGACCGGCCGAGCGAAACGAGCTAAGCCGTGCCTGCCAATACGCTCCTGCTGCTGGACGGACACTCGCTCGCCTACCGCGCCTTCTACGCACTGCGCGAGGTCGACATGTCGACAACCACCGGGCAACCGACGAACGCGGTCTTCGGCTTCACGTCCATGCTCATCAACCTGATGCGCGACGAGGACCCGACGCACATCGGCGTCTGCTTCGACGTCTCGCGCAAGACTTTCCGCAGCGCCGAGTACGCCGAGTACAAGTCGGGACGGTCCGAGACTCCCGAGGACTTCCGCGGCCAGGTCGCGCTGATCCGTGAGGTGCTGGACGCGCTGCACATCCGGTCGATGGCGGTCGAGAACTACGAGGCCGACGACGTCATCGCCACGCTCACCACGCAGGCCGCCGCCGCGGGCATGAGCGTGCTGATCTGCACCGGTGACCGTGACGCCCTCCAGCTGGTCAACGATCACGTGACGGTCCTCTACCCGCGGCGCGGGGTCAGCGACCTCACCCGCTTCACCCCCGCAACGGTGCAGGAGAAGTACGGCCTGACGCCGGCGCAGTACCCGGATTTCGCAGCGCTGCGCGGTGACCCGAGTGACAACCTGCCGAGCATTCCGAGCGTCGGCGAGAAGACCGCGGCGAAGTGGGTCCGCGAGTACGGCTCGCTCGAGCAGCTGGTTGCCCAGGTCGACACCGTGAAGGGCAAGGTCGGCGACGCGCTGCGCGAACACGTGGGTAGCGTCGTGCGCAATCGTCGGCTGACCGAGCTGGTGCGCGATGTCGAACTGGACACCGGCGTCGACGACCTCGCCCGCGAGCAGTGGGACCGCGAGCGGGTGCACACCCTGTTCGACGACCTGCAGTTCAGGGTGCTCCGCGAGCGTCTGTTCGCCACGGTCGCCGCCGCCGAGCCGGAGGCGGAGGAGGGCTTCGACGTCACCTTCACCCGCCTCGACATCGACGACGTCACGCAGTGGCTCGACGAGCACGCCCGCGACGGCGTGCGGGTGGGTATCGACTTCCGCGGCCACTGGGGACGTGGCACGGGCGTGCTGACCGGCATCGGCCTGGCGAGCGCCGACGGCGCGGCCGCCTACATCGACCCGGCCAAACTCAGCCCGGACGACGACGCGGCCCTGGCGGCCTGGTTCGCCGACCCGCAAGCGCCCAAAGCCACGCACGACATCAAAGGCCCCTTCCTCGCGTTGCGCCAACACGGCTGGACGATCGACGGCGTCACCAGCGACACCCAGCTCGCCGGTTATCTGCTGCGTCCCGACCAGCGCACGTTCGACCTCGCCGACCTGGCGCTGCGGTACCTGCATCGTGAGCTGCGCAGCAACTTCGAGGAGTCCGGACAGCTGACCCTCGACGGCGGCCTGGACGAATCCGACGATGCTCTGGCCGAGGTCGAGACGGTTCGGGCCACTGCTGTGAAGGATTTGGCGGAGGCGTTCGATGCCGAGCTGGAAACCGGCGGGGCGACCCGGCTGCTCGGCGACATGGAACTCCCGCTCACCTTCGTCCTCGCCGACATGGAGGCCGTGGGCATCGCCACCGACACCGACGCGCTGCTCGCCCTGCAGGCCGAGCTCGGCGCCGGGGTGAAGGCCGTCGAGCAGGATGCGCACCAGCAGGTCGGTCGCGAGTTCAATCTGGGCTCGCCCAAGCAACTGCAGGAGATCCTGTTCGATCAGTTCAAGCTGCCGAAGACGAAACGGATCAAGACCGGGTACACCACCGACGCGGACTCCCTCGCCGACCTCTACGTCAAGACCGAGCATCCCGTCCTCGAACTGTTGCTGCGCCACCGGGAGGTCGCGCGGTTGAAGAGTGTGGTGGACGGACTGTTGCCGCTCATCGACGACAACGGACGCATCCATACCACCTTCAACCAGACGGTCGCTGCGACCGGACGACTGTCCTCGACGGATCCGAATCTGCAGAACATTCCGGTGCGGACGGCGGAGGGTCGACGGATCCGCGAGACATTCATCGTCGGCGCGGGCTTCGAGTCGCTGATGACGGCCGACTACAGCCAGATCGAGATGCGGATCATGGCGCACCTGTCCAAGGACGCCGGACTGATCGAGGCATTCACGACGGGGGAGGACCTGCACACCTTTGTGGCTTCGCGCGCGTTCGACCTGCCGGTCGACCAGATCGACGGCGAGCTCCGCCGGCGGGTCAAGGCGATGTCCTACGGTTTGGCGTACGGGCTGTCGGCATTCGGGCTCTCGAAACAGCTCAAGATCACCCCGGAGGAAGCCCGTGGTCAGATGGAGGCGTACTTCACCCGCTTCGGGGGAGTGCGCGACTACCTGCGCTCGGTCGTCGAGGACGCCCGCCAGACCGGTTTCACCGAGACGATCATGGGTCGGCGGCGCTACCTCGACAAGCTCAACAGCGAGAATCGCAATCTGCGCGAGATGGCCGAACGTGCTGCGTTGAACGCGCCCATCCAGGGCAGCGCCGCCGACATCATCAAGGTCGCGATGCTCGGCGTGCACCGTGGCCTGGCAACCGCGAGCCTGAAGTCGCGGCTGTTGCTGCAGGTGCACGACGAACTAGTGCTGGAGATCGCGCCGGGCGAGCGGGAGGCCGTCGAGGAACTCGTCCGCCTCGAGATGGGCAATGCCTACCCGCTCGATGTCGCGCTCGACGTGTCGGTAGGCCTCGGCCGCACCTGGCACGAAGCCGCCCACTGACGCCGGTGGTCCTCGATCAACACGCCGTGATCATTCCTGGCGTCACGCTGCGAGCGTGTTGATCGAGGAGCGCTCGCGCGTCAGGACGGTCGCGCGAACTCCTGCCACTCGCGGTCGATGCTGAGGCCGACGCCGAGGTAGAGCGAGATCGCGCCGCCGTTCTCGGCCTGCACCGACAATCCCAAGGCCGTCGCCCCCGCACCGAGGCGTCGCCGCAGCGCCTCGAGCAGTAGCGCGCGGCCCAGACCGTGCCCGCGCTCGTGCTTGGCGACCGCGAGCTGGGAGATCCAGCCGGTGTTGTCGGAAAAGGTGCGTCCCATCGCGACACCGGCGAGCCGGTCGCCGCGAAAGGCGAGGACCTGCTGCTCTGGCAGTGTCTCGTCGGTGACAAAGAGGTCGAGCCATTCGGCGAAGCTGCGCTCGGGATGGCCGGGGATCTCCCCCCAGCCGGCGTCGACGTAGATCAGCCGGTGCACGGCCTGCGCGTCGGCGCGGTGGAAGTCGCGCAGGTCGATGCCGGCGGGCCAGTGCGGTGCTGCGAGTTGCCAGTCCGGCGTGGCCTGCCTGATCAGCTCGAAGGAGGAGCGGACGTGCTGCCAGCCGCGCCGGCGTAACGTTGCGATGAGCTGCTCGTCCCGGCTGAGTGCCTCGATCGCCGGCCCGTCCTGCGCTTCGAACCAGGCGATCAGATCGTCCAGCAGCATCGCGGCTGCAACGGCAGGATCGACAAGCAGCGTCGTGCTCGTGCCCCACCACCATGCCGCGGCGAGCAACCGGTCGCCGTCGACGACCAGCCGGCTGTGGGACGCGAGCGGGTCGACGCGCTTGAAGGATTGGCCGATCTCGACCTCGTCCAGCTCGGGTGCGCCGAACCATGCCGTGTCCCACCGCTGCTGCAACGCGGCGATCACAGGCAGGTCATCGGGGGTGGCGGGACGGATCTGCATGCGCCGCAGAGTATCGAGGCGACGCCAGCCGCTCAGAACGGATCGGGACGGCGTTGCCCGACCAGCCGCAGCAAACGGAGCCCGAGCTTGATCAGGACGTTGCGCGCGAACCAGGGCAGCTCGCGCAGCAGGTGCAGCCGATCCGCGACCGCCGGCGGTCCCACCGTGAATCGAGCCAACGATCCGGCGCGCCCGGCGTAACGCAACGTCCAACCGGGCAACACCCCCCGGAGCAGTGCGAGTGTCACGCCGATCGAGGAGAACGAGTCGTGGACCAACACAGTGGCACCGCGCGGCAGAAACGCCGTCCACCGCAGGTCGTCGGTCGCGGTCCGGTAGTCGTGCTTGCCGTCTATGTAGAGCAAACCGATTGGCTCGGTCCACTCGAGCCGGAGATCAGTGCTGCGCCGGGTGATCAGCCGTACCACGTCGGCCACGCCGCCGTGCTCGACATTCGCCTCGAACCGGGCACGGGTCGAAGCGCCCCCGAACAACGTTCCCCCCACAAACGGGTCGATCGCCACGACCCGCGCGCCGACCCGGCGCGCGGCGGTTGCGAGCAGGACGGTCGAGCGCCCTTGATGGCTGCCGATCTCGACGATCAACGTCCCGGCGGACAGGCTCGATGCCGCGCCCCACAGCTCGCGTGCCTGTGCTCTGGTCAGCCATCCGGGTATCGCATCGACGGCACGCCAGGCGGCGTCGAAGGAGTCGGGCATGATGGCGCGACACTAACCGAGGGCTTAACACCTGGGCGGCGACTTCGGGCAGGATGTGCCCATGTCGGTCACCGCACGTCCCCTGCGCGTCGGCGTCGCCGCGCTGTCCAGCGCGGTGCTGCTGGCGGGTTGCGCCTCGACGACGACGTCGCTGTCGAGCCGGGAGAGGGACGTCCGCTCGAGCGACACCAACGTCAAGTTCCATCTCTGCGGCGATGCGTGCACCGGGACGATCGCCGGCGCGAAGTACTCGATCGTGCTGCCGGACAAGTGGAACGGCACGCTGCTGCTGTACTCGCACGGTTACCGTTTCGCGAGCCCCGTCCCGGCGGACGGAAACGCACCGGTCGAGAACAACGCGCAGGTGAGTTCGACCGACCGTGACGGCACCGGCGCGGACCCGCTGAGCAAGTACCTGCTCAAAAAGGGCTATGCGCTTGCGGGTTCGTCGTACAAGTCGAACGGCTGGGCGGTCGGTGACGGCGTCGTGGCCGGCGAGGCGCTGCACCGCAAGTTCGTCACGGTGGTCGGCACCCCGAAGCGCACCTACGTGTGGGGCGACTCGCTGGGTGGTCTCGTCACCGAGATCCTCGCGGAGAAGAACACGGCATGGGTCGACGGTGCGGCGCCGATGTGCGGCGCCGTCGCCGGTCCCAATCTGAACTTCGACGCCGCGCTCGACGTCGCCTTTGCGGTCAAGACGCTCATCGATCCGTCGTTCACGTTGACCGGATATTCAAGCGCGGAAGAGGCCAACCAGCAGTGGGAGTCGGTTTCGGCCGCGATGAAGACGGCGGCGGCGGACTTCGCCGGCGGCGGCACCGCCAAGGTGCTGTTCATCGCCGGTCTCGTCGGCGCGCCGGACCGGACCAAGACCTACGACGGATCCGACATCGTGTCGCAGGTCAAGGCCACCGTCGAGTCGCTGCTCACCGCGCTCGCCTTCGGCACGGCCGGTCGTTACGAGGTCGAGCAGCGCGTCGGCGGCAACCCGACCGACAACAGCAAGACCGACTACGCCACGCGCGTGAATGCCGGCCTGTCGTCCCTGGTCGGCAGCGTCGGCGGCGATGTAGCGCAGTACGAGCAGCAACTGCAGGACGCACCCAAGGTGAGCGCGGACCCGGCAGCTCGCGCGGCGTTCGAGAAGATCGGCGACACCACCGGGGCAATTTCGGCCCAGACGGTCACCATGCACACCGAGGACGACCCGCTGGTGCTCGTCAGCAACGAGTCGGTGCTCGCCCAGCGCGCGCGTAGCGAGAAGCGCAGCGGCAACCTCGTGCAGCTCTACATCGCGCCGCCCACCAGCTACACGGAAACGGCGGGGGCGCCCTACGGTGCGGGGCACTGCAATTTCAGCGATGGCCAGCGGGAGGCGCTGATCGCCACATTGGACCATTGGGTGCGCGCCAGCAACTACCCGCTGGCGTCCGGGCTGAGCAAGGCATTCGGCCCGGGTCTCGACCCGGGGTTCCTGCCCGGCCCCTGGCCGACCGAGTCGTCAAGCTGAACGTCGACCACCTCATCGCCTCGCCGCAGTAGCGCGACACCGACCGACGCGACGGCGCCGAGCACGCTGACGATCGCGAGCAGGCGGACCACGCCGATCGCGTCGTCGGGCTGCGTACCCAGGACGAGCGCGATGTCGGCGGCGGCGACGGCCCAGATCAACGCGATGCGTCCGGGCCGGCGCAGCGCGAGGCCGGCCACGATCGACAGCTGCAGCACAGCCAGCGAAACGCCGAGGACGGCGTAGAGCCAGATCGAGGTGTCGAGGACGTGATAGCGCGCCCCGGCGACGATCGACACAGCGAGGCGGCCCAGGACGAGCACTCCCGTCACCGTCACCGTCCCGATGAGAGCGACGAGTGCGACCGCCTGGGCGTATGCGCGCCGGTGCCGGTGGTGGTCGGTGAACGACGCGAACATGAGCACCGCGACGGCCTGCGGCAGCCAAAGCGTCGCACGGGTGACGACCGAGCCTGCCGCGTAGGTGCCGGCATCTGCACCGGACAGGACGTGGCGGGCGAGCAGCACGTCGATGCTGGTCACGAGCAGGAAGGCGCCGTGCCCGTGCGCGGCATGCGCGGCCTCGACCAGAAGCGCCCGCAACGGGGTCGGGTCGCCCGCCGCTGCGCGGATGCGCCTCAGGTCGCGCAGCACGGCGACCGCGGCCGCGGCGGTGACGCCGAGTGCGGCGCCGACGAGGCACGCCGTGGCGCCGCGTCCGACGAGCAGCCCGAGCAGCCCGCCGATCGACCGGACGCCGACGGTCGCCGCCGCCAACTCGGCCAGCACGGCAAAGCTGCGCTCACCCTGCGCAATTCCCTGCAGAGAGCCCAGCACGGTGACCCCCGGGACGGAGGCCACCACGGCCACGAGTCCCCAGGCGCTGTGCAGGTGGAGGAAGACGTAGAGTGCGGGCGACGCGGCCGCGAGCAGCGCCGTCGACACGACGACAACCGCGATCGTGGCGCGCACGAGGGAACCTTCTGCCGCGCCGACCGCGGTGCGCCGCGCGGCGATCGTCTGCATCGCCAACGAGGGCACGGCCGCAACGAGCAGGACGCCAAGCAGCGAGAGCAGTGCGCCGAAGTCGATGCGCGCGAGCACTCGCGCCGCGACGAGCAGCAACGCGTAGCTGATCAGGTTGGTCGCGACCATCGCGGCGGGGACGAGCAGGGCTGCGGAGTTCCGGTCCGGCGAGGCGCTGCGCGCGGGCATCGGCAGACCTCTCGGCGTGAAATCGGGCGGTGAGCCCGGGCGCAGGGAGCATACGGGGGCTTTATGATCGCCGCAGCCGGACGGGCAGGGGGACCCACGCATGGTCAGACGGGGTGACCCGTCGGTGGCGATCGCGGACCTCTGGGCGGTCCTGCTCAGCGTGCTGTTGTGCTCGCACCTGCTGGCCGGCAGCGGCTACGGCCTGGCCCGCGACATGGTGTTCACCCCGCGGCAGCCGCTGTCCGCAGACGCGATCGGCATGGGCACCGCGCCTGCACGTGCGGTCCCGGTCGACGGCCTGCTCGGTGTGCTCACTTCGGTTCTGGACGGCACCTGGGTCGGTCGCACGGTGATCACGGCGGTGCTCGTGGTGGCGGGTTGCGGGATGCACCGCCTGCTCGTCGCCACCTCGCTGCCGGCGCGCTTGGTCATGGCCGGGCTCGCGGTCTGGAATCCCTTCGTGGTGGAGCGTTTGGCGCTCGGCCAATGGGCGCTACTGGCCGGGTACGCGGCGCTGCCGTGGTTGGTGGTGGCACTGCGGCGGTGGGCCAGCACCCGGGCACTGAGCGCGCCCGTGCTCGCGTCGATCGTGGCATGGCTGGGCCTGGCTTCGATCACGCCCACCGGCGGCCTGATCGCCGCGGTCAGCGTCCTGGTGCTCGGAGCCGGGCGGCGCCCGGCGCACAACGCGGCGCTCGCGGCAGCCGCATTGCTCACCCAGCTGCCCTGGCTGTTGCCGTCGCTGCTCTCGGTGGCACGAGCGACAAGCGATCCAGCGGCGGTGGCGGCCTTCGCCGCTCGCGCCGAGCGGCCGGGCGGAGCGGTGCTCAGCCTGCTGGGATTCGGCGGCATCTGGGACGCGGGCAGCACTCCCGGATCGCGCGGCGGCCCGCTGGGTTACCTCTCCACGGCGGTCGTCGCGGCCTGCCTCGTGCTGGGAGCTCGCCGGCTCGCCATGCCGCGGCTGGCCGCGCTCGCGGCCGCCGGGTTCGCGCTGGCCGCGCTGTCGTCCTCGGGTGGCGGTGATGTGGTGCGGTGGGCGGTGCGCACGCTGCCCGGGGCCGGGCTGCTCCGCGACGGGCAGAAGTGGGTGCTGCCGTTCGTGGTGTTCGCGATCGCGTGCGTCGGAGTGACGGTGCAGCGCGGCGTGGCGGCGCTGGGCGGCCGGGTCCGCGAGGTGGCCGTGCTCAGTGCGGTGCTGGCTGCCGCAGCGCCGCTGTTGCTGTTGCCCGATGCCGCGTCGACGGTGCAACGGACGCTCAGCCCGGTGACGTACCCGCCCGATTTTGCGGCTGTGGCCCGGCTCGTCGCCGGGCAGGGCGCCGTGGTCACGCTGCCGTTCCAGTCGAATCGTCTCTTCCGGTGGGGACGGCCCGTGAGTGTCGCCGATCCCGCGTCGCGGTGGTTCGACACGACCGTGATCACCTCCGCCGAGCTCGTCGTGGGCCGGACCCACCTGAGCGGCGACGACCGGCGAGCTGCCGAGGTCGGTCGCGCCCTGCACTCGGGCGTTGCGACCGGATCGGCGCTCGCCGCGGCGGGAGTGACCTGGGCGCTGCTGTATCTCGACCAGCCAGGGGCCCGCGGCGTCGCCACCGACGGAATGCGCGCCGCCTACCGCGGGCGCGACCTGGCTCTCTACCGGGTCGAAGCGACCGTGCCGGCGGAGCCTGCCAGGACGCCGTCCCGCGCGGCGACGCTCGCCGTGGCTGCCGTCGACGTCGGGGTGCTGGTCGTCGTCCTGACTGCCGCGCTGTGGACGGCGCTACGGCGGGTTCGCCGCCGAGCGCAGCCGCCGCAGACTGCTAAACTGCGCTGAATTGTCTCCGGAGGGCCCACCTACGTGATCAAGTTGTTGTCGTTGGTCGCCGCCGCACTGATCGGTGGCGGCGGCGCCGTGGTAGTCGCCAATGGCGTGGTGAGTTCCTCGACCGCGGCCCCTGATGCGAACCCGGCGTCCGGTCAGATCATCCAGTACGGCGACCGCTGACCTTGGCGAGCACTGCTGCGAACTCGCTCGCGGCCTGATCCCAACTGAAGCCCCCCGCGCGGGCTGCGGCGGCCTCGGAAAGCCGAGTCCGCGCCACCTCGTCACGCAGCAACCACTCGGTGAGCCGGACCAGGTCCGCCAGGTCGTCGGCGAGCAGCCCGGTATGGCCGGCCACCACCGATTCGGTGACTCCGCCCGCGTTCCGGTAGGCCACGGTGGGAGTGCCGACAGCCGCCGCCTCCATGATCGCGATGCCCCACCCCTCCCTGACCGACGGTGCCAGCATCAACCAGGCGCGGGCGAGGACGACGTCGCGCTCCTCGTCGGCGAGCCGGCCGTGGAACTCGACCCGTTCGTCCAGCGCGAGGTCGGTGCACAGGGCGCGCAGCCGGGCCGCCCACCAGCCCGCACCGACGATGTCCAGCCGCAGCTCGGGAAACGTGCCCGTGAGCGCGGCGACGACGTGCAGGGCGTGCTCGATCTGCTTGTGCGGGACCAGCCTGGCAAGGACGCACAGCCGCGGCGCGGGGGAGCGCTCGACTGCGCGACCAGTCCTGCTGTCCACTCCGTTGCGCACCACGCTCACCAGATCGCGCCGCACCCCGAGCCCGACCAGATCGGCCTCGGTCGACTCCGACACCGCGACGAACGGTGTCCGCCGGTAGAGCCGGGGCACCAGGCGCGATTCGATGAGCCAGCCGATCGTCCCCCGAACGCCCGGGTAGATCATCTTCCATTGCTCGCGATGCAGGTGGTGCAGCAGCACCACGAGCCCGTGCCGGCGCACCAGCCGGGCACCGAACGGGAGCCCGTTCACGACATCGACGATGACGTCCTGTCGGCGGCCCTGCCTCGATGCGGCGAACAGCAGACCGCGCGGATAGACCGTAAGCCGTCCGCCTCGCCGACGAAACCGCACCCCGCGCACCACCTCGTCCGCCGGTGCGGTGCCGTGCGCGGCGCAGCAGACGGTGACCTCGTGACCTGCGCCGACGAGCCGTCGCGCAACCTCCTCGAGATAGCGTTCCGCGCCGCCGCCGTCGGGATGGGTCGTGTCGCGCCAGCTCAGGAAAGCGACCCGGGTCATCGACCGACCTGGACGCCTGCGTCGCGAGCGAGATCGCCGCACAGCGGCGGAACTGCCGTGGCGCCGATGGCGAGGCGCACCCCGTCGGCCTGCTGGCTGGCCGCCGGGGCGAGCGTCACAGTGACCGTGGAGAGCACGGAGTGCCACTCGGCGTCCCAGTCGGCCAGCGGCACCCACGTGACGAACCCGCCCGGCAGGGAGCTCACCTCCAGCAGGCCGTAGTCGGTGTGCGCACTGATGGTCAGGTCGACCTCCTCGCCGCGGTTCGCCGACACCCACGGCCCGTACGCCACGCCGGCCGATGACGTGACCCGGAAGCGCAGCAGGTGCTGCCGCGAGATCTCGACCTGGACGTGGCTGGTGCGCACGCCGTTAACGGTGAACAGGGTCAGCAGTGAGTTCTGCAGGCGGTCCGCACCGACGATTACCCTGGCCCGGCGAAGGCGTTGCTGGACCGCTAGCCAGGGTTGGTACTGGTCTCCGCTCGCGACGTACAAACCGTCGCAATTGCCGACGATGTGCAGTTCGTCCGTGCGGGCCGACGAGGGCAGGGCCGAGGAGTGCGTGACCGGCGGCGTCCCGGCAAGTGCGCGTTGCAGGGCGACGTATTGCACCAGCTTGTCGCCGCCCCAGGTCTGTTGCGCGGCCGTGTACGCCGTGGCCGAATTGGCGAGGAGGCCGAACGCCGCCAATGCCGCGACGACGCCGACGGCGACCCGCCGCCATCGAGCGCGCAGGGCGGTGAGTCGGCGGGCGATGTCACAGCAGCCCACGATCGCGCCGAGTACGAGGAACGGGACGAACTCACTGGTGTAGCGGTGTGTCACGTAGCCGTAGTCGAGCACGCCCACCGGCACCGCAATCGCGCCCAGCAGCGGCAGCCGGAGGGCACGTACCGCGAACGTGTGCTTGCCGATGAAGGACACGACCGCGCCCCAGAGTGAGGTCAACACCAGCAACGGCATGAATGCCGCGACGCTGCCGGTGCGATAGCTCTGGTCGAGGAATGCGCCGCCGTACGCGGGCGCGGGGCGGGCCGGCAAGGTGAGGTAGGGGAAGTAGTCGGTGAACCGGATGCCGTCCGGGCGCAGATAGTTGACGATGCCGGTGAGCAGGAACTGCGGGCCCGTGATCGTGCCGCCGTTACGGGCCAGGGCCTCGCGTCGCCGCGGGTTCACGCTCGTGAACACCTGGTCCTCGAGGGGGAACAGGTACGCATTGTGGAACTTCACCCAGTTGTAGGCCACCGCGACGAGCAAGGGGATGACGGCGGTGGCCGCCACGAGCCATGCCCACCGGCGAAGACGGGGGTGCGGACGGCCCGTGAGCAGCCACCCCGCTACGCCGAGTGTCGCCAGGCAGGTGGCGAACCCGCCGGTTGTCCGGGTCAGGACGGCGCACACGTTGAATGCGAGCAGCCATGCGATCGGCCCGCGGGTAGGTGCGAGCGTGACGCGCAGCAGCCAGTACAACGCACCCAGCACCAACGCCGTCGCCCACAGATAGACCTCGTGATACGCCCACGGCAAGGCGGCATCGAACACGAGCACGGTGCCCCCGGTGATCGTCGCCAGTACGAGCGACAGCAGAACGGCCTCACCGCGTCCCACCGGGTCGGTGCCGCGCAGACACGTTCGCACCAGCCATAGCAGCTTGACGGCGACGACGGCCAGCACGACCCAGGCCAGCGCCATGGACGGCAGCGTCAACCGCCCGTCGAATTCATGGGTGACCAGCATGACCGGGATGCGCAGCAAGGCAGGAAAGGGCGGGAAGTACTCGTAGGTACGCCCGTCCACGACGAATCCCTCGATGCCCAGGCTGTTGGCAGGTACGTCGAGGTGTCCCTTGAGGAACGCGGTCGCCTGGATGTCGAAGAAGTTCGACGCGAACCGAAGGCGCACTGCCGTCCGCCCGGGGTCGAACCCGAAGTCGAAGAGCACGAGGAAATAGAAGATCGCTCCGATCGACACCCCCCACCGGGTGCTCGCGCGGATGAGTCGCTCGTCCTGCGCCGACTGGCTGCTCTGCGCCGTCGGGGCATTCTCGACGTGTCCCCTGACCGGCGTGCGCTGCGCAGGCGGGCGTCTCGGAGGCCGGCGATCGGCGCCCGCGCGTTTCGCGGCCGCGCCGGTCGGCGCCGGGCGCTTTCCGGTGGGTCGCTTAGCGGGTGGGCGTCGCGCGGCTGGACTCAAGCTTCGGCCAATTCGTACAGGAACTGGTAGCCGAACAAGGTCGGCCACACCCGAACGGCGACGCGGTCGACGCGGGCAGCGAGGTCGGCGACGCGCCGGAACATGCCGTGGTCCGGGCCTAGCAGTTGGAACGGTGTGCCGACCGCGTCGCGGCGGACGATGCGCAGCCCGCTCGCGCGTACCAGCTTCTCGAAGCTGCGGCGGGTGAAGAAGCGAACGTGACCGCGGTCGAGCAGACCGCGTTGGTCGTAGTCGAAGCGGCCGGCCAGCACGCGCCCGCGTGGGTACCAATGCGCGAAGTTCGGGATGCTCACGAGAATGCGTCCGTCCGGCGACAGGCGACGCGCCATGTCGGTCAGCAACCGGCCTGGTTCGACGGTGTGCTCGAGCACGTCCGCGGCGATCACCACCTGGTACTCGCCCGAGACGGCGTCGGGGAGACCGTGATTCAGGTCGGCCTCGACGAACTCGTCGAGTCGCTCGCCGACGCCGTCGTGCTTGACGAGGTCGACGCCGTGCACCTCGTGCCCGTAGGCGCGGGCGAGCTCACCGAAGCGGCCGTCCGAACAGCCGACGTCGAGCACGCGCGAAGGGGGCAGCGCCCGGAGCGTCTCGAGCAGGACGCCGTGCGAAGAGTGCTGCGAGTGCTTGATCTCGTAGGGGTCGTCGGCAAACGGCGCGGGCGCGGTACCGGCACCGAGGCCGAGGTTCGCCGCGCGGAAGCGCAGGACGTCCTTGGCCACATTGGCGGCATATCTCACCCCGTTGACGTAACAGATCTCCTCGCCGTAGTACGTGGGTATGGGTACCTCGACGATCCGCTTACCTGCCCGGTGGAGGCCCAGGATGATCTCGGTGTCGAAGTCGAAGTCATCGGTGTACGTCGCGAGGGGCAGCTCGGCGAGCGCGTCGGTGCGGTAGGCACGGTACCCGCTGTGCCACTCGGTCAGCTCGAGCCCGGCGACCGCGTTCTGGAAGTGCGTGAGGACGCGGTTGCCGACGTACTTGTACAGCGGCATCCCGCCGGCGCGCGCCGATCCCGGGCGCATCATGCGCGAGCCCATGACGGCGTCTGCCTCGCCGTCCATGATGGGGGCCAGGACGTCCTCGATGGCTTCGGGCGCGTACTGGCCGTCACCGTGCAGCAGCACTACGACGTCCAGGCCGTAGTCCATCGCCCAGCGGTACCCCGCCTTCTGGTTCCCGCCGTAGCCGAGATTCTCGGGGTGTCGGATCACCGTCAGCGGCAGCGTGCTCGCGAGCTGGTAGGTCAACCCGACGTCGTAGGTGTCGTCGCCGCTCGCGTCGTCGCACACCAGGACGTGGTCGACACTGCGGCGGAAGGACTCCGGCAACCTGTCGAGCACGTGCACGAGCGTCGTCGCGGCGTTGTAGGCGACGATGAGGACACCGACCCGCAGTGGGGACTGCGCGGTCGGCGCGAGAGCGTCCCTCACGGGTCGTTTCGCACGGTTCGTCTCACGGTGAAGCGCCTTTCACAGGTTGCCGGCCCGGGATGACGCAGGGTGTCGCGGGCGTGTGCTGCAAGATAACCCACCTGCCGCGTCTGGCCAACGGACCGGCTCGACGCCTGCCAGACTGCTGTCGTGACGACGCCGGCGCTGCTCGATCTGCAGCCTTTGCTCGCCCAACTGCCGAGTCTGCGCGAGCGGTACGCGAGCGCCGACCCGTTCCCGCATGTCGTGCTCGACGGGGTGCTCACCGCTGAGGCGCTCGGCCGGGCGGTGGCGGAGTTCCCGCCGCAGCGCGATGTGTCCTGGCAGGGCTATCTGCACATCAACGAGATGAAGTACGCCAATCCCGACCCTTCCACCTGGGGACCGGCGCTCGAATCGATCGCGCGGGAGTTCGTGTCGCCCGACTTCGTCGCGTTCCTGTGCGAACTCACCGGAATCGGCGGTCTGCTGCCGGATTGGTCCATGGACGGCGGTGGCCTGCACCAGACCCTGCCCGGCGGCCACCTGAACATCCACGCCGACTTCACCACGCACCACAAGCATCCGAACTGGCGGCGGCGCGTCAACATCCTGCTATACCTCAATAATGAGTGGCGCTCGGAGTGGGGCGGCCAGCTCGAACTCTGGGACGCCGGCATGACGAAGTGGCGGGCACGGGTGGAGCCCGCGGCCAACCGGATGCTGGTGTTCACCACGTCCTTCGACAGTTATCACGGCCACCCGGACGCGCTGACCTGCCCGCCGGACGTCGCGCGGCGCTCGATGGCGCTCTATTACTTCACCGAGGAGGCGCACGGCGCGGAACGTCGGGCGACCAATTATCGGGCGCGTCCGGACGACGGCGTCAAGCGCGTCGCGATTTGGGCCGACCGGCGTGCGTTGGACGTCTACGACCGCCTCAAGCGCCGCCTGAACATCTCAGACGAGCGGGCGAGCGCGGTCATGAACCGGATCAATAGGCTGCGCCGCCGATAGTTGTTGTCGTCCGGTATTGCTGAACCGGTGCAGCCAGCGCTTGCTCGGCCCGTCCAGGTAGCGCTGCGTGAGGTAGCTCAGCGCAGCGAGCGAGGCCGCACCGAGCAGGGTGCGCGCGAACCAGGCCCAACCGTGGGTGTGCCTCGCGATGAACCAGAAGAGCGGGTAGTGCCACACGTAGATCGCCAGGGACGCGCCGCCCAGCCAGACCAACGGCGGCCAGGTGAGCACCCGCATGAACCGGGCCGGCCCGGTGCCCAGGTGGCAGGTTGCCAGCACGAAGACCGCGGTCGCCAGATTGATCAACACCCCCTGTCCCTTGTAGTACTGGCTGTCGTGGAACCGGGCGGCCGTGAGCACCAGCACCGCGATGACGGCGCTGGAGGCCAGCAGCGCACGGGTGGCCAGGTGACCGAACCGCGCGCACCGGTCGGCGACAAGTGCCGCGAGCGTGCCCCAGAGCAGGCCGTCCATCCGCGTCGTGGTCCGCACCGTCGCCCGGAAACCCTCGACGTCCCAGGAGTGCACGCGCCACGCGGTCACCAGCACGAGCACGACACACGTCCCGGCAAGGAGCCGTCGCCGGTGCCCGGCGAACAGCGCGATGACCAGGATTAACCCGAGATAGAACTGCTCCTGGACGCTGAGGTACCACAGGTGGCCGAGGTCCGATCGTGAGCTCAGGACGTTGTTCTGCAGGTACCAGTTCCAGGTGAAGGTAGCTGCGGTTGCTGCCGACTTCTCGGTCGTCGCAGTCGAGTACGGATCGCTGGGGTCGACCAGATGCACCAGCAGGATGACCACCAGCAACGGATACAGCTGGACGCCGATGCGGCACACCCGTTCGAGCCAGTACCGGATCGGACGCAGGCCGTTCACGGACTCCGACCGGCGCAGCAATGTGCGGGTGACGAGAAATCCGCCGATCACGAGGAAGATCGACACAGCGAGGTTGCCGGACCGGAACAGCCCGTCGAGGGGCGCAGCCCGGCGCAGGTCCGCGAACGGCAGCAGAGTCCAGGTGTGTGAGAGCACCACGAGCGCGATGGCCACGCCGCGGATCCCGTCGAGTGCCTCGACGCGCCGAGACGCGGTCGCGGCGGCGGCGGCGGCGGGCATGGCCGCAGGCTACTGCAGCCCGCGCTGACCGGTCGTCTGTCTTCGGCCGGAAGCGACGTCCCGCCGACTCAAAACGACGGTGACGGGGTAGGCGTTACTTGGTGGTACGTTCGCGGCACCATCGGCTGCGAGCTAGGGGAAATCGTGCGTGGCGTCCTGTCCGCGGTGCTTGTCGGGGTCGGCGTGTTCCTTATCGTCCTCGCTGCCATGTTCCGATTCTGGGCCCCCGATCGTGCCGAGAAGACCCCGCTGAATCTGGACCTCACGACCGTCGCGACGGGGCCGGCGACATTCAGCGCCGGCGGCGGGCAGACCAGTTCGACGCAGTTGCAGGCCACGCGCCACGTCCGGGTCGACTCGACCGCGTCCGACGCCGACGTCGTCGTGGTCGTCGAGTCGTTGTGCATCGTCAAGCTGATCGACAATCCGCCGAGCTGTGTCTCGGCCAGCGACTCCAAGAATCGCCTGGTGTCGTTGACGACCGACCGCGTTGCAGCCGATCGCCGGACTGCCGAGTCGGTCAACGACCCGAAGTACGGCGAGTACGTCAACTCCGACACCAACGTGAGACACAAGGGTCTCAGCTACAAATGGCCTTTCGACGCGCAGAAGAAGAGCTACGCGTTCTTCGATCCGAACAGCGGGCAGGCGCCCGATGCCAAGTACGTACGCACCGAGAGTGCGGGCGGCATCGATTGCTACGTCTACGAGGCGACTGAGAAAGGCCTCGACGTCGACGTGGCTCCCGGCGTTCCCGGCAAGTACGACGACACCCGAACCGTCTGGATCGATCCGGTCACCGGCACGATCGTCAAGGGCGTCGAGCACCAGATCCGCACCCTGAGCACCGGTGAGGTCGCGCTGGAGACCACGCTGACGTTCAACGACGCAACGATCAAGCTCCAGGCAGGAAAAGCCGACGACGGTCGCACGCAGATCGATGTGCTGACGAAGTGGGTCCCGCTGGCTGCGCTTGTCCTCGGTCTGGCCGCCATCGTCGGCGGGGTGTTGCTGTCCCGTTCGAAAGGACGCTCCGGCGGGTTGCACCGGGAGAAGTCGGCCGCCCCACCGCCGCCCACCTACGCGGGGACTTCGCAGACGTAGATGGCAGTACCGGGCAGGATCGCGCCGCGCAGCGGCGACCACTGACCCCATTCCTGGGTGTGCCCGGCGGGCCATTCCGGTTCGATCAGGTCGACCAGACGTAGCCCCGCTTCAGCGATCTCACGCACCCGATCGCCCAGCGTGCGGTGGTGCTCGACATACACAGCCTCGCCGCCGTCGGCGAACTCGACGTAGGGCGTCCGGTCGAAGTAGGGCATCGTCGCGGTCAACCCGTCCCGGCCAGGGTCGTCGGGAAATGACCACCGAATGGGGTGTGTCGAGGCGAACACCCACCGGCCGCCGGGACGCAGCACCCGCGCGACCTCATGCATGACCGCTTGGGAGTTCGCGACGAAGGGGACCGCACCGAACGCCGTGAAGGCGATATCGACGCAGTGGTCGCGAAACGGCAGATGCTGCGCGTCTGCCTGCACGAGCGGGACGTCCACGCCGGTTGCGGCGGCACCGGCACGTGCATGTCGCAACATTCCCGCGGACAGGTCGAATGCGACGGGACGGGCGCCCTGACCGACAAGCCAGCGCGAGCACATCGCCGCGCCGCACCCGATCTCCAGCACCCGCTTCGCATCGACTGATCCGAGCAGCCGGGCGTCCGCCTCACGCAAGTTCTCCGGTGACCAGACGAACTCGGCTGTGCCCAGATAGCCGCCGTGCTCGGCCTGGTAGGAGTCGGCGTCGCCGTCCCACCAACTGCGGTTGGCCCGCACGGTCGCGGCTGCGTCGACATCGCGCCGCGCGACGCCGATCGGTCGTGACGGCGCGGTGTCCGCGGCATGCTCGGCGGTGAGGTGGCGCGCGGTGTCAGCCGGTTCAGTTGCCACGGCAACCCCCGCCGCCACTGCAATCTCCTCCGCCGCCACTGCAATCTCCTTCGCCGCCACTGCAATCTCCGCCGCCCAGGCTCGATCCGTATGCCCCGCGGCGCCGGTCGCTGCCGACACAGGGCGCGCCCGCGATGTCGACCACGACGACCAGCATGTGACGAGGGTAAGCGCGTCCGTAGAGTTCGGGCGATGCGACGGCATCGCCCCGCGCCGATCGACGGACAGGACGTTGCATGGCCATCCCGTTGCAGACGCAGCTGTTCTGGAGGGTGCTGTCGACCTTCGGCGGCCCGCCAATCTTCCAGGTCGGCAACGAACAGGTCCAGGCTGCACGCGAGCGCCGGCGCAAGCTCATTGCCATGCCGGGCGCGACGCTGATCGTCGGGCGTCCCCACCCGGACGTTCACGTGAACGCGAAGTCCGCCACGGCGCCGGACGGCCGCTCGATCGGCATCCGGGTCTACCGGCCGAGCGGGGCCATCGACAAGTCGCTGCCGCTGGTCGCGAATTTCCACGGCGGCGGGTTCGTGAGTGGCGACGCTCGCCAGTCCGAATGGTGGTGTAGCCACGTCGCGGCAGAGGCCCGGGTCGTCGTCGTCTCGGTCGACTACCGCCTCGCCCCCGAACATCCGTACCCGGCTGCGCCGCAGGACTGCTATGCCGCGACGGCATGGGCGGTCGAGCATGCCGCAGCGCTCGGCGCGGACGGCGCCAGGCTGGCGGTGATGGGCGACAGCGCCGGAGGCAACCTCGCCGCCGCCGTCGCGCTCATGGCCCGCGACCGCGGCGGCCCGCGGATCGCGCTGCAGGTACTGATCTATCCGGCGGTCGAGCACGTGCGCACGTTCCCGTCCGAGGACGAGAACGAGCACGCCCCGATGCTCGGCAAGGCCGACCTGCAGGTGTACAAGGTGTACTGCCCGGACAACCTCACCGACCCCTACGCCGCGCCCCTTCGAGCGTCCCACCACGATCTGGCGCCCGCGTTGATCCAGACCGCGCAGCACGACCCGCTGCGCGACCAGGGCACCGCCTACGCTGAAGCCCTTCGCGCCGCGGGCGTCGCCGTGCGCCTGACGAACTATGTCAACGGCGTGCACGGTTACATCTCGATCCCCGGCGTGGTCCCGTGCGCACGGCAGGCGCTAACGGACGCCGTCGCCGCGTTGGGCGAGGCGTTCGCCTGACGCCGCCGCTACCCGGCGCGGGCGGGATTGGGGAACACACCCGTCTGGAGTAGTCTTGAAGTGGACGGGTTTGCGACCTCGACATGGTGCAGGTCGCTCGATCACTGACCTGTCCCTCACCTCGAGAACCTGTCAGGACCTACCTACTCAATGACGTCCACGGTAACCGCTCCCACCACACCTCAGGTCGCGATCAACGACATCGGCAGTGCCGACGACTTCCTCGCCGCGATCGACTCCACCATCAAGTACTTCAACGACGGCGACATCGTCGAAGGCACCATCGTCAAGGTCGACCGCGACGAGGTCCTGCTCGACATCGGCTACAAGACCGAGGGTGTAATCCCGTCCCGCGAACTCTCCATCAAGCACGATGTCGACCCCAACGAGGTCGTTTCCGTGGGCGATGAGATCGAGGCCCTGGTCCTTCAGAAGGAGGACAAGGAAGGGCGCCTCATCCTGTCCAAGAAGCGCGCGCAGTACGAGCGTGCGTGGGGCACCATCGAGGAGAAGAAGGAGAAGGACGAGGTCGTCGAGGGCACCGTCATCGAGGTCGTCAAGGGTGGCCTGATTGTCGACATCGGCCTGCGCGGCTTCCTGCCCGCCTCGCTGGTCGAGATGCGCCGTGTGCGCGACCTGCAGCCCTACGTCGGCAAGACGCTCGAGGCGAAGATCATCGAGCTGGACAAGAACCGTAACAACGTCGTCCTGTCGCGGCGTGCGTGGCTCGAGCAGACCCAGTCCGAGGTCCGCAGCGAGTTCCTGAACAAGCTGGCCAAGGGCCAGGTTCGAAGCGGCGTGGTGTCCTCCATCGTGAACTTCGGTGCGTTCGTGGATCTCGGCGGCGTCGACGGTCTCGTGCACGTATCGGAACTGTCCTGGAAGCACATCGACCACCCGTCCGAGGTGGTCGAGGTGGGTCAGGAAGTCACCGTCGAGGTGCTCGACATCGACCTCGACCGCGAGCGAGTCTCGCTGTCACTCAAGGCGACACAGGAAGACCCGTGGCGTCAGTTCGCCCGGACCCACCAGATCGGCCAGGTCGTGCCCGGCAAGGTCACCAAGTTGGTGCCCTTCGGCTCGTTCGTCCGCGTCCAGGACGGCATCGAGGGACTGGTGCACATCTCCGAGCTTGCTGAGCGTCACGTCGAGATTCCCGAGCAGGTCGTCAACGTGGGCGATGACCTGCTGGTCAAGGTCATCGACATCGACCTGGAACGTCGCCGCATCTCGCTGTCGCTGAAGCAGGCGAACGAAGGCTCGCTGTCCGACGACAGCTTCGACCCGGCGCAGTACGGCATGGAGGCCCAGTACGACGACAAGGGCAACTACATCTACCCCGAGGGCTTCGACCCCGACACGCAGGAGTGGCTGGACGGCTTCGACGAGCAGCGGGAGGCGTGGGAGAAGCGTTACGCATCCGCGCGCGAGCGTTTCGAGGCGCACCGTAAGCAGCTCGAGGGCGCGCAAAAGGCCGACGCGGATGCTGCCTCCGACACTGGCGACTCGTCGTCCTACACATCGGAGGCCCCCGAGGTCGGCGGTTCGCTGGCGTCCGACGAGGCGCTGGCGGCACTGCGTGAGAAGCTCGCCGGTCGCTGAGTTCAGCAGTTAGGTCGGGGCCCGGAGGCTGATGCCTCCGGGCCCCGCCGTCTATCGGGGCCCGTGGGCGGCTGGCCGGTCCCGGGGTCTGGACCGTCAGTCGGGGGCGCGGGCGGCGGTCGGTCCCCCGCGGGGTGATGTTCTCCCCGCTGGTGTCCGCTGTCGCCGCGCTGGGCGATCCCGAGCGGGGAGAACAAGTCCAGTAACGTCCCCGGCCATGCGGGTAGGACTGACCGGGGGCGTGGGCTCGGGCAAGAGCACGGTAGGCGCCCTGCTCGCCGAGCACGGGGCGGTCGTGATCGATGCTGATCAGTTGGCTCGTGAGGTCGTCGAACCGGGCACCCCGGGCTTTGCCGCGGTGGTCGGGCGGTTCGGCCCCGACGTGGTCCGCGAGGGTCGTCTGGACCGCGCGGCGCTGGCAGCAACCGTGTTCAACGACGAGAAGGCCCTGCAGGATCTGAACGCGATCGTCCACCCGCTGGTCAGGCAGCGCAGCACCGAGCTGATGGCCGCGGTGTCGCCCGATGCCGTTCTTGTTTACGACATGCCGTTGTTGGTCGAATCCGACCTCGCCGGCGGGTTCGACCTGGTAGTAGTCGTCGAGGCGAGCGTGGCGGCGAGGCTGCAACGGCTGGCAGAGCGCGGGCTCACCGATGCCGACGCACGGGCCCGGATGGCAAACCAGGCAAGCGACCTCGAGCGGCGTGCGGTCGCTGACGAGATCATCAGCAATGAGGGGACCCGCGCGAAGCTTGCCGAACAGGTCGACGCGCTGTGGCGAAGGCTTGCCGGTTGAGCTGGTTTGAAGGCGCTCACCGGCATCAGATAGAGTCAGCGGCCGTACCCGGCGCGGTGAGAATCGCTCGTGTATTGCGGACGTAGCGCAGCTGGTAGCGCATCACCTTGCCAAGGTGAGGGTCGCGGGTTCGAATCCCGTCGTCCGCTCGAGGCACCGGTCTCGGCGCCCGCACTACCAGGCGCACCGGTCTCATCCAGAGGCTCGGAATACCTTCGGCGGCGTGGCCGAGTGGCTTAGGCAAGGGCCTGCAAAGCCCTGTACGCGGGTTCGATTCCCGCCGCCGCCTCGCAAGTGACAACCACCGACCTCGGTGGACATAAGGGCGATTAGCTCAGTGGGAGAGCACTACCTTGACACGGTAGGGGTCACTGGTTCAATCCCAGTATCGCCCACCACGAGAGTCCCGGAATCCGGGGCCTCTCGCATATCTTGGCCAGGCTCCAAGATCATTTGTTGTTCATTTGTTGCTGGGACGAGACGTCACAACGTGACACAAGCCGTCACGAGGCGGTCCGGCGCGGCACCAAACGAGGCCCCTCTCACGTCGAAACGGGTGCCAATCTGGGTCATCTATGGACCAGCGATGCCACCCCCTTGCTGTGGGCGACGGCTTGTGGGGCTCAAAAACCTCAGCCGGGTGTAGAGGCTAGGTCCGGCATGATCTTTCAGGTGTTGTTCTCTGCCCTCTACGCCGCGTTCCGTGTCCTGCTGTCTGCGGTCGTGGCTCGTGGTCGTGGTGAGGCGGTGAAAGAT
>JBBQZQ010000028.1:0-56530 GCA_038207565.1 Mycobacteriales bacterium | reverse complement strand
GTGCCGAAGATCTTGATGCCGTTGTCGGGCATCGCGTTGTGCGATGCGGAGATCACGACGCCCAGATCGGCCTTCAGGTCGTCGGTGAGGAATGCGACCGCCGGGGTGGGCAACACCCCGAGCAGCAGCACGTCGGTACCGGCCGAGGCCAGCCCGGCTGCGACCGCTGCTTCCAACATCTCGCCGCTCGCTCGTGGATCGCGACCAACGACCGCCGTGGCCCGGGTCCCTGACGCGGAACGACCCTGCCCCCGGTCCTGCGACAGCACGAAGGCTGCCGAGGTCGCGAGGCGCAGGGCCGTTTCGGGCGTCAGTTCGACATTGGCCAGACCACGTACTCCGTCTGTGCCGAACAGTCTCGCCATGGAGCGGTGATTACCGCTTCGAGTACTGCGGAGCCTCACGGGCCTTCTTCAGGCCGTACTTCTTACGCTCCTTGACCCGCGGGTCGCGAGTGAGGAAGCCGGCCTTCTTCAGCGCTGGGCGGTCGTCGGGTTCGAGGCCGATCAGCGCTCGCGAGATGGCCAGGCGCAGCGCACCAGCCTGGCCGGTGATGCCGCCTCCGGTGAGCGAGGCGATGACGTCGTACTGACCGTCCTTCTCCAGCGTCACGAACGGCTCGCGGATGAGCTGCTGGTGGACCTTATTGGGGAAGTAGCCCTCGAGCGTGCGGCCGTTGAGCTTGAAATCGCCGCTGCCGGGGATGAGGCGCACGCGGACGATGGCCTCCTTGCGGCGGCCGACGATGGGAGTGGGCATGGGAGACGTCACTGGCTGACCTGCTTGATCTCGAACGGCTGGGGCTTCTGTGCGGCATGCGGGTGCTCAGGGCCGGCATACACCTTGAGCTTCTTGAGCTGAGCGCGGCCGAGGGTGGTCTTCGGCAGCATGCCCCGTACGGCAAGTTCGATGACGCGCTCCGGCTTGGTCTCGAGCAGCTCACCGACGGTGCGCTTGGACAGACCGCCCGGATAGCCGGAGTGGCGGTAACGGAACTCGTCGCGCTTCTTGCCGCCGATGGCGACCTTTCCGGCGTTGACGATGACGACGAAGTCGCCGATGTCGACGTGCGGAGCGAACTGCGGCTTGTGCTTGCCGCGCAGCAGCGTCGCGGCCTGGCTCGCCAAGCGGCCCAGGACGATATCGTTCGCGTCGATGACGTGCCAGCGGCGTTCGATCTCGCCGGGCTTCGGGGTGTAGGTGCCCACGGTGTCGCTCTCTGTTCGGTCTTCACGCCGCGGCCCAAAATAATCGGGACGGGCGCCCCCGCAGTCACGTGACGGACTCCGAGGCATGGCCGGCGCAGTACGGCCCGAATCCGGCCGAACGCCAACCATGAACCCTACCGGCCGGGCCGGTGCACTCCAAATCCGCCGCGTTGACTCGCGCTCCGGGTTTTCCCCGCTGGTGCTCGGTTCGTCGGCTGATTTCCCCGCTGGTGACCGGTTCGTCGGCTGATTTCCCCGCTGGGTGACCGGTTCGTCGGCTGATTTCCCCGCTGGTGCTCGGTTCAGTGCCCGAAACCGGTCACCAGCGGGGAAAACAACAGCCGCCCCGGTCACTAGCGGGGAAAACAACGACGGCAGGGCCGGGACAGCCGAATCTCGACCGGTACGTCACCGTGGCCGCGCAACCCGCCGTTCGTCGAAGACGGCAACGTCGGATTCGTACACTGCGCCGTCCGTCCCGAAGATCAGGAACCGGTCCAGCGAACGGGCGAACCAGCGGTCGTGCGTAACAACGAGGACGGTGCCCTCGAAGGCCTCCAGCGCCTCCTCCAGCGCTTCGGCCGACAGCACGTCGAGGTTGTCGGTGGGTTCGTCGAGCAGCAGCAGCGTCGCGCCCGACAGCTCGAGCAGCAGGATCTGAAAGCGCGCCTGCTGCCCGCCGGAGAGGGAGCCGAAGCGTTGATCGCCCTGCTCCGACAGCCCGTACCGGCGTAACGCGCCCATCGCCCGTCCGCGGTCGACCCCGCTGCGCCCGCCCTCGCCCTCCCACAGCAGGTCGACGAGGGTGCGATCCGTCCACTCGGGGTGGGCGTGCGTCTGCGCGAACAGCCCGGGCACGACACGGGCGCCGAGGCGCCACGAGCCGGTATGCGTGACCGGATCGCCGCCGAGCAGCCGCAGGAAGTGAGACTTGCCGGCGCCATTCGCGCCGAGCACGCCGACCCGCTCGCCGTAAAAGACCTCGGTGTCGAACGGCTGCATCAGCCCGGTCAGCTCGAGCGCCGTGCAGGTCACGGCGCGGACGCCTGTCCGGCCACCGCGCAGGCGCATGGTGACCCGCTCCTCCTCCGGCTTGTCCGGCGGCGGGCCCTCGGCCTCGAACCTGGCCAGGCGCGTTGCCATGGCGCGGTAACGCGATGCCATGTCCGGGCTGATCTTGGCCTGTTGCTGCAATGTCCGGACGAGGTCCTTGAGCCGGGTGTGCTCCTCCTCCCACCGGCGGCGCACCTCCGCCATCCGCTGGTGCTTGGCCGCGCGCGCCTGGTGATAGGAGGCGAATCCGCCGCCGTGCACCCATGCCGTCCCGCCCTCGATGGTCACCACTCGATCAGCCACGCGAGCGAGCAGCTCGCGGTCATGGCTGACGAACAGCACCGTCTTGGGCGTCTGGCGCAGGCGCTCCTCCAGCCAGCGCTTGCCCGGCACGTCTAGATAGTTGTCCGGCTCGTCGAGCAGCAGCACCTCGTCCGGGCCGCGCAACAGCAGTTCGAGCGCCAGCCGTTTCTGCTCACCGCCCGACAGCGTCGTGAGCTCGCGATACTTGCACCGATCGAAGGGCAAGCCAATCGCCGCGACGGTCACCGTGTCCCACAGCACCTCGGTGTCATAACCGCCGACGTCGCCCCAGTGCGCGAGAGCGTGCGCATAGGCCAGCTGCGACTTCTCATCGTCGCGTTCCATCAGCACGAGCTCGGTGCGCTGCACGTCGTTCCACGCGGAGCGGATAGCCGGAGCCGCCAGCCGGACGAAGAAGTCCTGGACGGTCGTGTCGTCGCGCACCGAGCCGATGAACTGCCGCATGACGCCGAGACCGCCCGTCCGCGCGACCGTCCCGCGCTGGGGTGCCAGATCGCCGGCGATGATGCGCAGCAGTGTCGTCTTGCCGGCGCCGTTGGCCCCGACCAGTGCGGTCTTGGCGCCCTCGCCGACGCGCAGGTCGACGCCGTCGAGCAGGACGCGTCCGTCGGAGAGGGTGTGGCCGATTCCGGCGAGGTCGACGTAGCCCATGGGGGTCAAGTCTCGGGCATCGATGCGAGCTGCGCACGTGTGTTAGCACGGGAATGCGTGCAAGATCGGGGGATGGCCGTGCAGGAACTGATCGCAGCCCTGCCCGACGGTGCCGTCCTGACCGACCCGGACGTCGTCGAGGGCTATCGCCGGGACTGGGCGCGCGACCCCGACGCGGGGTGGCCGCTTGCAGTGGTCCGCGCGACCTGCACCGAGGACGTCCAGACGACCCTGCGCTGGTGCTCGGCCAACAATGTGCCCGTCGTCCCGCGTGGCGCCGGCTCGAGCCTGTCCGGCGGCGCGACCGCGGTCCAGGGCGGCATCGTGCTGACGTTGGAGAAGATGCGCGACATCCGCATCGACCCCGTCTCGCGCGTGGCGATCACGCAGCCCGGTCTGCTCAACGTCGAGGTCAAGAAGGCCGCGGCCGAGCACGGCCTCTGGTACCCGCCCGACCCGGCCTCGTTCGAGATCTCCTCCATCGGCGGCAACGCCGCGACCAACGCCGGCGGCCTCTGCTGCGTGAAGTACGGCGTCACCACCGACTACGTCCTGGGCATGCAGGTCGTGCTGGCGGACGGGACTGCGTTGCGCCTGGGCGGGCCACGGCTGAAGGACGTCGCGGGCTTCTCGCTGACCAAGCTCTTCGTCGGCTCGGAGGGTCTGCTCGGCGTGATCACCGAACTCACCCTGCGGTTGGTGCCGACCCTGCCTCCGGCGTCCACCCTCGTCGCGGCGTTCCCGGACATCGAGGCCGCGGCCGACGCCGTACTCGCGATCACGTCGACGCTGCGCCCCTCAATGCTCGAACTGATGGACCACACGTCGATCAACGCGGTCGAGGACTTTACCGCGATGGGTCTGGACCGAAGTGCGGAGGCACTGCTCATCGCCCGTTCCGACGCTCCCGGCGCTGCCGCCAGGCAGGAGATCGCGGACATGGAGCGCCGCTGTCGGACATCCGGGGCCAGCGAGGTCTTCAGCACTGACGACGAGGCGGAGGGCGAGGCCTTCACCGCCGCCCGGCGGGCCGCGTTTCCGGCCTTCGAACGCCAAGGCGCCCTGTTGCTCGAGGACGTCGGCGTCGCGCTGCCCGCGCTACCCGCGCTGGTCCGCGGCATCGAGAAGATCGCCGCCGTGAACGGGGTGACGATCGCTGTCGTCGCGCACGCCGGTGACGGCAACACCCACCCGACCGTTGTGTACGACGCGACCGACGCCGACGAGACCGCCCGCGCGTACGCAGCATTCGCCGAGGTCATGGACCTCGCCCTCGAACTCGGCGGGACGATTACCGGAGAGCACGGTGTCGGCCGGCTCAAGAAGAATTGGCTGCCCGCTTATCTCGGTGCGGACGTCATGGCGCTTACGCACCGCATCAAGGATGCTCTCGATCCGCAGGGCATCCTCAACCCGGGCGCGATGCTCTGACTCGGCCCGGCTGCGCCGGTTGTCGTCGGCTGATGGTTGCCACGGCGTTGCTGCGAGGTCACCTCCGGTTCAGCTGCGGTGGTGAGGCTGCCTGCGCTCACCGATCCCTCAGCTTGGAGTCTCGATGACGATCTCTCGCCGCCAACTGCTTGGCCGTGGCGCGCTCACCGGAGCCGGCGCGGTCGCGGCCGGCACGGGTCTGCAGTCCCTGCTCGCCGCGCCGGCCGACGCCAGTGCCGACCACCGCCACGGCGACCACGCCGAGCACCCACACCGGGGCGACTCGCGACCGTTGTTCGGGCCGCTTCAGTCCACCGAGGGCGACCTGCTTGCACTTGCGGCGGGCTTCTCCTACCAGGTCGTCGCCGTGTCCGGCGAGACCGACATCCACGACGGCTACGGGCGTCTCATCGGCAAGACGCCGGAACGCCCGGACGGCACGACAGCGGTGGACTCCGGCCGCCGGCTGCGCCTCATCCAGAACCACGAGGCTCGCCCAGACAGCCCGCTGCCGGTTCCGCACGTCCGCGGCACGGTGTACGACGAAGGCGTGCTCGGGGGCGGTTGCACCGTGATCGAGACCGAACGCGACGGACGGCGCCGTTCGGAGTGGGTGGGCCTGTCCGGCACGTACAGCAACTGCGCGGGCGGGCCGACGCCGTGGGGCGCATGGCTCACCTGCGAGGAGACGGAGACCAAGGCAGGTACCGACGGCCTCACCAAGGACCACGGTTACGTGTTCGAGGTCTTTGCCGAGGCGCCGGATCGGCAGTCCCCGAAGCCGATCAAGGCCTGGGGGCGCGCGGCGCACGAGGCTGTCGTGATCGAGCCGGGCCGCGAGCGCGTGTACCTCACCGAGGACGCCAGCAGTCCCACCGGACTCGTGTACCGCTGGAGCGCGCCGGACGGCTACCGGCTGCGTCCCTACATCGCCAACTCACTGAACGAGCACGCCGGCACGCTGCAGGCTCTGGTCGTCCTCGCCAACGACGGCAGCGTCTTGCCCGACCTCGCCTACATCACATCCGCCGAGATCGGACGACCTTTCGCGACCCGGTGGAAGACCGTCCCCGACCGGACCGCGAGCACGACGTCGCTGCGCGCGCAGTTCGCCGACGGGGAGGTCACGCGCTCCAAGAAGCTCGAGGGCGCGTGGGGCGACAAGCACGGGATGTACTTCGTCGCCAGCTTCGCGTTCTCGACCGGCGACCTGCCTGACGATGCGACCAAGCACGACGGCCAGCTGTGGCACTACAGCTACGCCGCGCAGACGCTCACGCTCGTCGCGTACTTCCCCTACAACGAGCTGCTGCACAACGAGACGCCCGGCTGGGAGCAGTCGCTTGGCCGCAGCATCGACCTCGCCTTCGACGGCCCTGACGGCTGCCACGTGTCGCCGTACGGCAGCCTGGTGCTCACCGAGGACGGCAACACCGCCAATCACATGCTGAGCTGGAGCCGGTCGACCGGCGCACAGGCGATCGCGCGACCCAGATCGTGCTGGAGCAGAATTCGCTGGGCGGAAATGTCTACAGCGAGATGACCGGTCCGACGTTCTCCCCCGACGGCAGTGTGCTCTTCGGCAACGTCCAGGAGCCAGGGCACGTGTTCGCGATCCGCGGGCCCTGGCGGCGTTACCTGGGCTGACCGCTCGGTCGTGGCGCCCGGCGGTCTGGGCCGCTCGAATACGCTGCCCGGGTGCCCCGCCGTCCGACCCGAACCGCGCCCACCCTCATCCTGCACGGCCTCGGTGGACCCGGCCCTGAGCACTGGTACTCCTGGCTCACGGGCGAGCTGCGAGCGGGCGGTCGCGACGTCCGGCTGCCCGAGCTGCCCGGGACGCAGGAACCGGTCCTCAGGCAATGGCTGGACGTGCTGCGCGCCGAGCTCTCCGGGCTGCCCGAGGTCGGCTTCGACCTCCTCTGCCACTCGGCAGGTTCGCTGCTGTGGCTGCATCACTGTGCGTCGCGGCCCGCGGACCTGCCTCGGCCCGCCCGCGTCGCCCTGATCGGGGTGCCGGACGCCGACCATATCGACCCGCCGACCTTCCGCCACGTCCCACTCGACCCGGACGCGGTGCGCACGGCCGCGGAAGGCACCGTCCTCGTCGGCAGCGACGACGATCCCGCATGCCCGGCCGGCGCTGGCGCGGTCTACGGGGGCGCGCTGAAGATGGCGACGACCGTCGTCCCGGAGGGCGGTCACTTCGATCCCGCCAGCGGGTACGGGCCGTGGCCGGCACTACTGGGCTGGTGCGGGCGCGACAATCTCGCCTTCTACTGACCTGCGCGCTGCCGGTAGCCATCCGGGCGGGGCGAACACGTAGCCGATGCGCTCTCGCCACGTGTGAGCCCGGCGCACGTCACGCGCGATCGCCGCATACTCGCAGTACTGCAACCGGAACGGGTTGTAGGTGTCGACGTTCTTGGTCAGCCCGTACGTCGGGCGATGGGTCTCCTGTGCGTACGTGCCGAACATCCGGTCCCAGATGATCAGGATTCCGGCGTAGTTCCTGTCGAGATAGTCCCGATCGCTCGCGTGATGTACACGATGGTGCGACGGAGTGTTGAAAACGAATTCGATCGGCGCGGGCAGCATCCCGATGCGCTCGGTGTGCACGAAGAACTGGAAGATCAGGTTGATCGAAAATGCCGTGAAGATCAGCCATGGCGGTACGCCGAGCAACGGCAGCGGCGTCCAGAACAGCAGTTCGAACCACGGATTCCATTTCTGCCGGACGGCCGTCGACAGGTTGAAGAACACGCTGTTGTGGTGCGCCTGATGGCCGGCCCACATGAGCCGTACCCGGTGGGACGCGCGGTGGTATGCGTACCAGATGACGTCGACGGCAACGAGCACGATGACCCACGTGTACCAGCGATGTGCGTCCAGTCGCAGCGGGGTGAGCGCGTACAGCGCCGCGTATCCGATCAGCGCACCGATTCGCGCGGCACCGTTGATGACGACCGAGCCGAGCCCCATCAGGATGCTGGTGCGGCTGTCGCGGGCCTCGTACCCGGCATAGCCGTCGGCCTCGTCCTCGGCAAATAGCCGGAAGGAGACCATCTCCAGCAGCATGAAGGCAACGAACGCCGGTACTGCGTAGACGACCGGGTCGTGCAGCGAGTCGGGCAATGCCACCGCGACCTCCTGGCTGGGCAACCACTTGCTGCAAGGTTACGTAATCGCTTCCGACTTTTCCCCGCTGGTGCGCGGTTGCGCACCGCTAACCCGGCCACCGGCGGGGAAAACGACCTCGCGACCGCTCAGCGGCGTGCGCGGGTGACCGACGTGCGCGCCGCGAGCTCGTCGTCGGGCGGGTACCCAACCTCGACCAGTGCCAGTCCGCGCGCGGGCGCGACGACCACCTCGTCTGCCCGGGCCGCACGGGTGAGCAGGCTCGCCGGCCACTCCGGCGGGCGCCGCCCGTCCCCGACCGCGAGCAGCGCGCCAACCAGCGAGCGCACCATCGAATGACAGAAGGCATCGGCTTGAACGGTGCAGACGACTTCAGCGGCCTCGCGGCGCACGTCGAACCGCTCCACAGTGCGGATCGTCGTACCGGCGGGACGGCGCCTGCAGAACGCTGCGAAGTCGTGCAGGCCGCGCAGGTGCGTACACGCGACGTCCATGGCGACGTGGTCCAGTGCGCGGCGGTGATCGAGCACGAAGCGGCGCCGCAGCGGATCGACCCCGACCGAGCGATCGCTGATCCGGTATTCGTAGCGTCGCCAGAGGGCCGAGAACCGGGCGTCGAACCCTGGCGGCGCTGCGCCGATCGCGAGCACGCGCACGTCCGGGGCCAGTACCCCGGCCAACCGCAGGAGCACGTTCGGCCACGGCGCGTCGGGCAGGTCGGCATGGGCGACCTGCCCGAGTGCATGTACACCGGCATCGGTGCGGCCGGCGACCTTCAGGGCGATCGAGGGCCGGCGCAGCACTGTTGCAAGCGCCGACTGCAGGTCCTGCTGAACCGTGCGCCGGCCCGGTTGCACGGCCCAGCCGGCGAACTCCGTCCCGTCGTAACAGACGTCGAGGCGGATCCGCCGCAGCGGATCCGCCTCGATGTCGGTGCCTGGAGTTACTTCTCGTCCTGATCGGACGGCTTCTGGGCTAGCTCCCCGCCGGCCTCGAAGTCGCCGTCGGCCGCCGCCGCTGCGCCCTCGGCGTCCTCGGTGGAGATACCGAGCGCGCTCAGACCAGCCTCGCTCTCGCCACCAACGGCCGCAGCCTCGTCGGCTGCCACTGTGGGCGCGTCGGCGTCGAGCGCTGTCGTGGTGGTGCCTTCGTCGACCTTCGTCGCGTCCTCGACGGCCGCGTCATCATCGATCTCAGCATCGGCTGCCACCGTCGCCGCGGTGGCCGACTCGGACGCGGCGTCCTCGGCGATCTCACGGGTGCGGCCGGTCGGGGCACGCTTCGCCGCGGTCCGGGTGCCCCGCGCACGCTCGGCCTCGCGGACGGTCGCCGCTGCAGCGGTCAACTCCTCCACCAGCTCGATGATCGCCATCGGAGCGTTGTCACCCTTGCGCGGGTTCGTCTTGATGATCCGTGTGTAACCACCGGGGCGTTGCGTGAACTTCGGGCCGATCTCGGCGAAGAGCTTGTGCACGACGTCCTTGTCGCGGATGACCGACATGACCTGACGACGGGCGTGCAGGTCACCGCGCTTGGCGAACGTGATCAAGCGCTCGGCAAGCGGACGCAACCGCTTGGCCTTCGCTTCGGTGGTGGTGATCCGGTCGTGCTCGAACAACGATGTCGCGAGATTGGCGAGCATCAGCCGCTCGTGCGCGGGACTTCCGCCGAGACGGGTTCCCTTCGTGGGCGTAGGCATGTCGTGCTCCTAGCAGGGTTGGGTGACTCAGAGTTGTTCGGTCTCGGCGAAGTCACTGTCGCCGTCGAAATCGTCGTCGCCGTAGGACTCGACCGTCGTGCTGGGCAGCTCGAATCCGGGCGGGCTGTCCTTGAGCGACAGGCTCAGGCCGTGCAGCTTCACCTTGACCTCGTCGATCGACTTCGACCCGAAGTTGCGGATGTCGAGCAGATCGGCCTCGCTGCGTCCGACGAGTTCACCCACGGTGTGGATGCCCTCACGCTTGAGGCAGTTGTACGAACGGACCGTGAGGTCGAGGTCCTCGATCGGCATGGAGAACGCGGCGATGTCAGCGACCTCCGCCGGCGAGGGGCCGACGTCGATGCCCTCGGCCTCCTCGTTGAGCTCACGGAAGAGTCCGAACAGCTCGACGAGGGTGTGCCCGGCCGAGGCGACAGCGTCGCGTGGCGTGATCGAGTTCTTGGTCTCGACGTCGACGACGAGACGGTCGAAGTCGGTGCGCTGCTCGACGCGGGTGGCCTCGACGGCGTAGGTGACCTTCAGCACCGGCGAGTAGATCGAGTCGACCGGGATGCGGCCGATCTCTTGGCCGGGCTGCTTGTTCTGCACGGCGGTGACGTAGCCACGACCGCGCTCGACGACGAGCTCGATCTCGAGGCGGCCCTTCTTGTTGATCGTGGCGATCTTGAGGTCCGGGTTGTGGACCACGACACCAGCCGGCGGCGCGATGTCGGCGGCGGTGACCTCGCCGGGACCCTGCTTGCGCAGGTACATCACAACGGGCTCGTCGCTCTCGGAGCTGACGACCAGCTCCTTGAGGTTCAGGATGATGTCGGTGACGTCTTCCTTCACGCCCTCGACGGTCGTGAACTCGTGCAGGACGCCGTCGATGCGGATGCTCGTGACGGCGGCGCCGGGGATCGAGGACAGCAGCGTGCGGCGCAGCGAGTTGCCGAGCGTGTAGCCGAAGCCGGGCTCGAGCGGTTCGATGACGAAGCGCGACCGGTTGTCGGCGATCGGCTCCTCGGACAGGGACGGGCGCTGAGAAATCAGCACAGTAGTGCTCCTAGAGGTCGTGGGCCCCCCGCTATATGACGGCCCGTTGACTGGGTGGTGCTCGGTACTTCAGGTGGTGCTCGGTACTGCAGGCGGTGCTCGGTACTGCATGCGGTGCTCGGTACTGGAGGCGGTGCTTGGTGGTGCCGGACGTACTTACTTCGAGTAGAGCTCGACGATGAGCTGTTCCTGAACCGGGATGTCGATCTGGGCCCGGACGGGCAGCTGGTGGACCAGCACGCGCAACCGCCCCGGCACGATCTGGAGCCAGGCCGGGACGGGCCGATCACCGAATGTCTCGCGAGCGATCAGGAAGGGCGTCGTCTCCAGGGACTTCGGCTTGACGTCGATGATGTCCCACTGCGTCACCCGGTAGCTGGGGATGTCGACCTTCTGGCCGTTGACCAGGAAGTGGCCGTGGCTGACCAACTGCCGGGCCTGGCGGCGCGTGCGCGCGATGCCCGCGCGATAAACGACGTTGTCCAGGCGGGACTCGAGGATCTGCAGCAGGTTGTCACCCGTCTTGCCCGACTGCTTGGTGGCTTCGCGGTAATAGCGACGGAACTGCTTCTCGAGAACGCCGTAGCTGAACTTGGCCTTCTGCTTCTCCTGCAT
The DNA here is from genome assembly GCA_038207565.1 of Mycobacteriales bacterium. GTDB lineage: Bacteria > Actinomycetota > Actinomycetes > Mycobacteriales > Jatrophihabitantaceae > JALZAI01. The sequence continues at coordinate 45,355 of JBBQZQ010000028.1, read as the reverse complement.
CTGCAGGAGGTACTCACTCTGCTTGATGCGGGCACGGCCGTGCTGGCCGGGCGGGTAGGGACGACGCTCGAACGAGGTGTCGCCGCCGACCAGATCGACGTTGAGCCGTCGCGAGATGCGCGTGGCGGGACCGGTGTAGCGAGCCATCCTAAATTCCTCTGTTCGTTCCGCGAGCGTCTCTCATCAAACCCGCCGCCGCTTGGACGGACGGCAGCCATTGTGCGGCTGCGGGGTGACGTCGGAAATCGTGCCGACCTCGAGGCCGGTCGCCTGAAGCGAACGGATCGCGGTCTCACGGCCCGAACCTGGACCCTTGACGAACACGTCGACCTTTTTCAGGCCGTGCTCCTGGGCCTTGCGCGCGGCGCTCTCCGCGGCCATCTGCGCCGCGAACGGCGTGGACTTGCGCGAGCCCTTGAAACCAACGTGCCCGGCCGAGGCCCAGCTGATCACGTTGCCCTGCGGGTCGGTGATCGAGACGATGGTGTTGTTGAACGTGCTCTTGATGTGAGCGTGGCCCACTGCGATGTTCTTCTTCTCCTTGCGGCGGACCTTCTTGGCGCCGGCCTTACGTGCCTGAGGTGGCACCTAGACCACCTCGCTCTTCGCGCAGCCGCCGAGCGCTCGCGCGAGGCGCCGTGCGGGCAACCTCATCGCTGGGTTCGCTCCACTCCGTGCGCCTGCGGCGCTGCGATGCTCACTCACTTCTTACCAACCTTCTTCTTGCCGGCAATGGTCTTCTTCGGACCCTTGCGCGTACGGGCGTTGGTCTTGGTGCGCTGACCGTGGACGGGAAGGCCGCGGCGATGCCGGACGCCCTGGTAGCAGCCGATCTCGACCTTGCGGCGGATGTCGGCGGCGACCTCGCGACGGAGGTCACCCTCGACGCGGTAGTTCGCGTCAATGTAGTCGCGCAGTCGGACGAGGTCGTCGTCGCTCAGGTCACGCGCGCGGAGGTCCGGGCTGACGCCGGTGGCCTCGAGGGTCTGCTTGGCTCGGGTACGGCCGAGGCCGTAGATGTAGGTGAGCGCGATCTCCATCCGCTTCTCGCGGGGAAGATCGACGCCGGCAAGACGTGCCATGCGGCTGACTCTCCGGATCCAGTACGGCGAAGGTGTTCGGCGCACCCGTTCCCAGTCGGTGACCAGGCTCCGGCCTTCGCGTCCGGAGGTATTCGACGTGAGCATTACTGAGCTTCGCTCACGCGATGGGTTGCGCTTCGATACTGCGAGATCAGCCCTGGCGCTGCTTGTGGCGCAGGTTCTCGCAGATGACCATGACCCGACCATTGCGACGGATCACCTTGCACTTGTCACAGATCGGCTTGACGCTCGGCTTGACCTTCACGGTCTCGGCCCTTCTTGCTGCAGTGGCTGATGGATTCGTAGGCCAAAACGCTGCCCGCGCAAAGCGAGAGTCGACTACTTGTAGCGATAGACGATGCGCCCACGGGTGAGGTCGTACGGCGACAGCTCCACAACCACCCGGTCTTCGGGAAGGATGCGGATGTAGTGCTGGCGCATTTTGCCGCTGATGTGGGCGAGCACCTTGTGCCCATTGCTCAGTTCGACTCGGAACATGGCGTTGGGAAGTGGCTCGACCACCCGGCCTTCGACCTCGATGGCCCCGTCTTTCTTGGGCATATCCTCCGCTTTTCGTGACACGACATACCGGGGAAACCGGCATGAGTTCTGGGCACTACGTGCAGCGCTCCCGTGAGGGCCCGTATTCCGATCCGCGGCCACAGCGGACATGAGGAAAAGGGCGGTGTGCGCCAGTCGTTCAGTCTACCTGGACGATCGCTGCGAAGCCAAAACGCTCGGCCGGCGCACCGGATCAGGCGGCGAGCGAGGACAGCTCCACACCGCGCTTGTCCAGCTCGGCGCGCCCGCCGTCCTCGGCAGTGAGCACCCACGGCCCGTCGTCCAGGATCGCCACAGTGTGCTCCCAGTGCGCGGCCCACGACCCGTCGACCGTGCTGACCGTCCAGCCGTCGGACAATTCCTGGGTCGACCGCGAACCCAGGGTGATCATCGGCTCGATGGCGAGCGTCATGCCCGGGCTCAGCCTCGGACCCTTGCCGGCGCGGCCGTAGTTCAAGATGTGCGGTGCCATGTGCATGCGCGTGCCGATACCGTGCCCGCCGTAGCCGGCGACGATCCCGTAGCGGCCCGAGGTACGCACCGAGGACTCCACGGCGTGCGAGATGTCGGACAATCGGCCACCGGTCCGCGCCGCGGCGAGCCCGGCCCACAGCGATTGCTCGCACGCCTCGGACATCGTTCGTACGTCATCGGCGACCTCACCGACCAGCACGGTGATCGCGGCGTCGCCGTGCCAGCCGTCGACGACGGCACCGAAGTCGATCGAGACGATGTCGCCGGCGGCCAATTTCTCATCCCCTGCGGGGATGCCATGCACGATGCGCTCGTTCACCGACGAGCAGATGACCGCCGGGTACGGGCCCGAGCCCACGTCGTAGTGGAGGAACGACGACGTCGCGCCCTCGTCGCGCAGCACCTCGCGTGCGACGGCGTCGAGGTCGGCGGTCGACACGCCGGGCGCAGCGGCGTCGCGCATCTCGCGCAGGGCGCGGGCGACGACCAGACCGGCGCGGCGCATCACGGCGATCTCGTCGTGCGACTTGACTTCGATCTGCTCGGGTACGCCGAACATCAGTAGGCCATCACGAGTCGGCGTGCGGGGTCAGCGCCTCGATGGCCCGCTCGGTCACGTCTTCGACCGTTCCGATCGCGTCGATCGCGACGAGTTGGCCGCGGTCGCGGTAGAACTCGATGAGGGGTGCGGTCTGCGCGGTGTAGACCTCGAGCCGGTGGCGCACGGTCTCGGGCAGGTCGTCGTCGCGCTGGTAGAGCTCACCGCCGCAGCGGTCACAGCTACCGTTCTCGTCGGGCTCGAGGTGCACCACGTGCCCGCAGTTCTTGCAGGTGCGCCGACCTGACAGCCGGAGCACCACCTCGTCGTGGTCCACGTCGAGGTCGAGCACCACCGTCAAGGCCGCGTCGATGGTTCGGAGCATGTCGTCGAGCTCATGGGCCTGGGCGACGTTGCGCGGGAATCCGTCCAGCAGGAATCCGTACTCTGCATCGTCCTGGGCGATGCGGTCGCGCACCATCGCATTGGTGACCTCGTCGGGGACGAGATCGCCCGCGTCCATGAACTTCTTCGCTTCGCGGCCGAGCTCCGTGCCACCGGAGACGTTGGCGCGAAAGATGTCTCCGGTAGAAATCTTGGGGATGGCGAAATGCGCAGCCACGAACTCCGCCTGGGTGCCCTTACCCGCACCGGGCGGGCCGACGAGGACAAGTCTCAAGGCTCAACCTCTCTTGCCCGCGCTAGCGCAGGAAGCCTTCGTAGTTGCGCTGCATCAGCTGGCTCTCGATCTGTTTCACAGTGTCGAGGGCGACGCCCACCATGATCAGCACCGCGGTACCGCCAAACGGGAAGTTCTGTGCATTGCTGCTCGTGATCGAGAAGAAGAAGTTCGGGAGAATGGCCACGATGCCCAGGTACAACGAGCCGGGAAGCGTGATGCGCGAGAGCACGAACTGCAAGTACTCGGCCGTCGGCCGGCCCGGGCGGATGCCCGGAATGAACCCGCCGTACTTCTTCATGTCGTCGGCACGCTCGACCGGGTCGAAGGTGATGCCGACGTAGAAGTAGGTGAAGAAGACGATCAGCGCGAAGTAGGTGACGATGTAGACCCAGGACTGCTGGTTGATCAGGTAATTGTTCACCCAGCGGGCGAACCCGGTGTTGGAGTTGTTGCTCGTCAGCTGGCTGATGAGCTGCGGGATGTAGAGCAAGGACGAGGCGAAGATGACCGGGATGACGCCCGCCTGGTTCACCTTCAACGGCAGGTAGGTGGACGTGCCGCCGTACTGCCGTCGCCCGACCATCCGCTTCGCGTACTGGACCGGGATGCGGCGCTGCGCCTGCTCGACGAACACCACCGCGATGATGATCGCCAGGCCGAGCGCGCAGATCAGGGTGAAGACGAAGCCGCCCGCGTTCTGCAGGATCAGCTGGCCCTCGTTGGGGATGCGGGCCGCGATCGAGGTGAACATCAGCACGCTCATACCGTTGCCGACGCCGCGGTCGGTGACGAGCTCACCCAGCCACATGATGATGCCGGTGCCCGCGGTCATGCAGATGACCATCACCGACAGGGTGAAGATGTCTGTCTTGTACAGAATCGACGCCTGGCAGGACGGGAACAGCTGTCCCGAGCGGGCCAGGGCGATGAACCCGGTGGACTGCAGGATTGCCAGGGCGATGGTCAGGTAGCGGCTGTACTGCGTCAGCTTCTGCTGCCCGGCCTGGCCCTCCTTCTTCAATTGCTCGAAGCGCGGGATGACGACGACGAGCAGTTGGATGATGATGCTGGCCGTGATGTAGGGCATGATGCCCAGCGCGAACGCCGACAGCTTGAGCAGTGCGCCGCCGGAGAACAGGTTGATCAGGGAGTAGACGTTCGCGTTCGCGCCGTTCGCCGCGTCCTTGATGCAGGAGTTGATCGCCGACGTGTTGGTGTTCGGCGTCGGCACCGAGGCGCCGAGCCGGTACAAGACGATGATCCCGAGCGTGAAAAGTAACTTCTTGCGCAGGTCCGGCGTGCGGAACGCCGATGCGAATGCGCGGAGCACGGGTCCTCCTGCTGTGAGCCTCCGTCATGTCGTCGACGGCGGGCCCTGTTGCTGATGGGAATGCTTGGCCTGGATCGGCTGAACGTCCGGACGAAGGTGCGACCGAACCTCCGTCAGGCTAACAGTGCAGGGAAAACGCCGGGTGAAACCGCAGCGACGCCGCCCGGCCGGGACCAGCCCGTCGCGCGCCGCCACGTGGGTAGGTCACCTCAGATCTCGGTGACGGAACCACCTGCGGCTTCGATCTTCTCGCGGGCAGCGCCGGAGAACTTGTGCGCCGTGATCTCGAGCTTCACGTGGCCGAGATCGCCGTCGCCCAGGACCTTGACCGGCTCACCCTTGCGGACGGCGCCGGCGCGGACGAGATCGTCCGTTCCAATCGTCCCGCCCTCGGGGAACAGCTCGGCGAGCCGGGCCACGTTGACGACCTGGAACTCTGTCCGGAAGCGGTTGCGGAAGCCCTTGAGCTTCGGCAGCCGCATGTGGATCGGCATCTGGCCGCCCTCGAAACCCGCGGGAACCTGATAGCGGGCGCCGGTGCCCTTGGTGCCGCGACCGGCGGTCTTGCCCTTGGATCCCTCGCCACGACCCACGCGGGTCTTCTTGGTGCGCGATCCGGGGGCCGGGCGCAGGTGGTGAACCTTCAGTGGTGCGTCGTTCATCGTTTACTCGACCTCCTCGACCGACACGAGGTGCGTGACGGTCTGGACCATGCCGCGGATCTCCGGGCGGTCCTCCTTGACGACGACATCGCGCACGCGCTTGAGACCGAGCGAGCGCAAAGTCTGGCGCTGATTCTGCTTGTTACCGATACCCGAACGGGTCTGGGTGATCTTGAGACGGGTCATGCTCATGCTCCCTGGCCGGCCCGCGCGCGCAACATGCCGGCGGGCGCGACGTCCTCGAGCGGCAGACCACGGCGGGCCGCGACCTCCTCGGGCCGGACGAGGGCCTGCAACGCTGCGACAGTCGCGTGCACGATGTTGATGGGGTTGTCCGAGCCCAGCGACTTGGACAGCACGTCGTGGATTCCGGCGCACTCGAGCACGGCGCGTACCGGGCCACCGGCGATGACGCCCGTACCGGGGCTGGCGGGCTTGAGCAGCACCACCCCGGCTGCCTTCTCCCCCTGCACGGGGTGCGGAATCGTCTGCTGGATGCGCGGGACCTTGAAGAAGTTCTTCTTGGCCTCCTCGACACCCTTGGCGATCGCCGCGGGCACCTCTTTCGCCTTGCCGTAGCCGACGCCGACCGTGCCGTCGCCGTCACCCACGACCACGAGGGCCGTGAAGCTGAAGCGACGCCCGCCCTTGACGACCTTGGCGACGCGGTTGATCGTCACCACGCGCTCGAGGTGCGTGCTCTTCTCGGGAGCGTTCTGGCCACGGCCGCCGTCACGGCGGTCACGACGCTCGCCGCGCTCATTGCCGCCCGTTCCGCCCGTCCGGGCTCCGCGCTGCGGTCCTGGCATCAGATGGTCCCTTCATTACCTGCGTTGGTCATGCTCAGAATTCCAATCCGGCCTCGCGGGCGGCGTCCGCGAAGGCAGCCACCCGGCCGGTGTAGGTGTTGCCACCGCGGTCGAAGACGACCTTGCTCACGCCGGCGGACCTGGCCGCCTCGGCCAGCTGCTGGCCGACCGACTTGGCCCGCTCGGTCTTGTCGCCGTCGGTGAGCTTGAACGTCGAAGCCGACGCGAGCGTCACGCCCTGGCTGTCGTCGACGATCTGTGCGAACAGGTGCCGCGCAGAACGGGTGACGACCAGACGGGGACGCTCGGCGGTGCCGGCGACCTTCTTGCGCAGCCGGAAGTGGCGGCGGGCCTTGGCAGTGCGACGTGCTGCCGACACCCCGGCCGAACGGCGGGACTGCTTGGTGATCGTGGACGCGCCCATTACTTCTTACCGGCCTTTCCAGCCTTACGACGGATGACCTCACCCTGGTAGCGCACACCCTTGCCCTTGTACGGGTCGGGCTTGCGCAACTTGCGGATGTTGGCGGCCACTTCGCCGACCTTCTGCTTGTCGATGCCCTCGACCACGAAGCGGGTCGGAGCCTCGACACGGAACGTGATGCCCTCCGGGGCCTTGACGAGCACCGGGTGCGAGAAGCCGAGCGCGAATTCGAGGTCGCTGCCCTTGGCCGTCACGCGATAGCCGGTGCCGACGATCTCGAGGGTCTTGGCATAACCGTTGGTCACGCCCAAGACCATGTTGGCGACCAGGGTGCGCGACAAACCGTGCAGCGACTTCGACTCGCGCTCGTCGTCCGGACGAGCCACGTCGACGACGCCTTCACCGCGGGACACCGTGATCGGCTCCGCCACGCGGTGGCTGAGCATCCCCTTGGGACCCTTGACCGTCACAAGCTGACCGTCGATGTCGATGTCGACTCCGGACGGGACCGGGACCGGAAGCTTTCCGATGCGACTCATGCTGAACCTCCCCTACCAGACGTAGGCGAGGACTTCCCCGCCCACTCCGCGCTTGGTCGCCTGTCGGTCTGTGACCAGACCGGACGAGGTCGAGATGATCGCGATACCGAGACCACCGAGAACGCGCGGCATGCCGCTGGACTTGGCATAGACCCGAAGACCCGGCTTGGAGACGCGGCGGACGCCGGCGATGCTGCGCTCGCGGTTCGGCCCGTACTTCAGATCGAGCGTGAGCACGCGGCCCACCTCGCCCTCAGCGGCGTCGGCCACGTTGAAGCCCGAGATGTAACCCTCCTGCTTGAGGATCTCGGCAATGTGGCCCTTGAGCTTGGAGTGCGGCATCACCACAGCGTCGTGGAATGCAGAATTGGCATTACGCAGACGGGTCAACATGTCTGCGATCGGGTCGGTCATCGTCATGATGCGTCTTCTTCCTCACCCTGGTTCCCGCTAGCTACAAGCGGGCCTGTGAGCGATCGGTGTAACAGCGAACTTGACTAATCAGCGTCGATCGGGAGGACCGACCGAAACCGTGTAAAGGCTTTGGTTCTCTACGCGTCGGTCGGTCCTCCCGATCGACGCACCCAGCTCACCAGCTCGACTTGGTCACGCCGGGAAGCTCACCCGCGTGTGCCATCTCTCTCAGGCAGATTCGGCAGAGGCCGAACTTGCGGTAGACGGAGTGGGCACGCCCGCAACGCTGGCAGCGGGTGTACCCACGCACGGCGAACTTCGGCTTGGCAGCCGCCTTGTTCCTCAATGCGGTCTTGGCCATGTCAGCTGCTCTTCTCTGTCTCGCGGAAGGGGAAGCCGAGCGCCTTGAGCAGCGCGCGTCCCTCGTCGTCGTTGCTCGCGGTCGTCACGACGGTGATATCCATGCCGCGCGGACGGTCGATCGAGTCGGGGTCGATCTCGTGGAACATCGACTGCTCGGTCAGGCCGAAGGTGTAGTTGCCATTGCCGTCGAACTGCTGGTCCGACAGTCCGCGGAAGTCACGGATGCGCGGCAGCGCCAAGGAGAGCAGCCGGTCCAGGAACTCCCACATCCGGTCGCCGCGCAGAGTGACCTTCGCACCGATCGGCATGCCCTCACGCAGCTTGAACTGCGCGATGGACTTGCGGGCCTTCTGCACGAGCGGCTTCTGACCGGTGATCAGCGTCAGGTCGCGCACCGCGCCGTCCATCAACTTGCTGTCCTTCGCGGCCTGCCCGACGCCCATGTTGACGACGATCTTGGTGAGACCAGGAACCTGCATCGGGTTTCCGTAGCCGAACTGCTCGGTCAGCGCTGCAACGATCTGCTCGCGGTAGCGCGTCTTGAGTCGCGGCACCGAGACCTCGGTGGCGATGGTCATGACAGGTCCTTTCCGGAGCGGCGCGACGTGCGCACGTTCTTGCCGGTCTCGTCGTCGTGCCGGTAGCCGACACGAGTCGCCTTCCCCTCGCTGTCGATCACCATGACGTTGCTGGCGCTGATGGCGGCCTCGACGTGCTCGATGCCGCCGGCCTTGCCACCGCGCTGGGTGGCGGTGATGCGGGTGTGTTTGGTAACCCGATTGACGCCTTCGACCACAACCTTGTTCGTCACGGGGTCGGCAGCGATCACCTTGCCCTTTACGCCACGATCCTTGCCGGCGATGACGACGACCTCGTCGCCCTTCTTGACCTTCATCGAGCCGCCTCCCAGACAACGGTCGCCGGCACGACGAAACTTCGAGCCTGCATTGCCATCTTGATTCGCTCGCTTTGCTCACTCATTGCTAGAGCACCTCCGGTGCCAGCGAGATGATCTTCATGAAGCGCTTGTCGCGTAGCTCGCGGCCGACCGGGCCGAAGATGCGCGTACCGCGCGGTTCTCCATCAGCCCGGATCAGGACCGCAGCGTTCTCGTCGAAGCGGATGTAGCTGCCGTCGGGACGGCGCCGCTCCTTGACGGTGCGGACGATGACCGCCTTGACGACATCGCCCTTCTTCACGCCGGCGCCGGGCAACGCGTCCTTGACCGTCGCGACGATGATGTCGCCGATCCCAGCGTACCGGCGACCCGACCCGCCCATCACCCGGATGCACAAGATTTCCTTGGCACCGGTGTTGTCGGCAACTCGTAGTCGCGACTCCTGCTGAATCACTGCTTACTCCCAGACTTTGTGACGGGCCGTGCTTATTTCGCGCGCTCGAGGACTTCGACCACACGCCAGCGCTTGGTGGCTGACAGCGGGCGGGTCTCCATGATGAGCACACGGTCGCCGACGCCGACCTGGTTGGTCTCGTCGTGCGCCTTGAGCTTGTTCGTGCGTCGGATGACCTTGCCGTAGAGCGGGTGCTTGACCCGGTCCTCGACAGCCACCACGACGGTCTTCTGCATCTTGTCGCTCACCACGAGACCCTCGCGGGTCTTGCGGTGCGAGTTGCGCGCCGCTGCGGGCGTGGCAGTCTCGCTGCTCACCTCGCTCATGCTTTTTCACCTTCGGTCGGAGCGACCGACAGACCGAGTTCACGCTCGCGCAGGATCGTGTAGATCCGCGCGATGTCGTGCTTCACGGTGCGCAGTCGCCGGTTGTTGTCCAGCTGCCCGGTTGCCATCTGGAAGCGCAGATTGAATAGCTCTTCCTTGGCCTCGGTCAGCCGGGTGCCGAGCTCGTCGTCGTGCAGCTCGCGCATCTCATCGGTTACAGCAGCCATCACATGTCACCTGCTTCACGCTTGACGATGCGGCATTTCATCGGCAACTTGTGGATTGCACGGGTCAGCGCCTCGCGGGCGACGACCTCGTTCGGGTAGGACAGCTCGAACAGCACCCGTCCCGGCTTGACGTTGGCGATCCACCACTCCGGCGAACCCTTACCGGAACCCATGCGGGTCTCGGCAGGCTTCTTCGTCAACGGACGGTCGGGGTAGATGTTGATCCACACCTTGCCGCCACGACGGATCCGCCGGTTGATTGCGATACGCGCCGACTCGATCTGTCGGTTCGTGACGTAGGCCGGCTCCAGCGCCTGGATTCCGTACTCGCCAAACGCCACGCGCGTGCCGCCCGATGCCGCGCCGCGGCGCGTCGGGTGGTGCTGCTTGCGGTGCTTGACCCTGCGTGGGATGAGCATGACTCAGCTCTCCGTGCTCTCGTCGGACTGCGCGCCCTCGGCCGGCTCGACCGGGGACGGTGCGTCGGTGGCAATGTCGGCCGCCGCCGGTTGTTCGACCGCTGCCTGCTCTGCGGCGGGCACCACCGCCTGCTCGGTCTGCACCTCGGGTGTCGGGGCCTCGGGTGCCGGGGCCTCGGGTGTCGAGGCCTCGGTTGTCGGGGCCTCGGGTGTCGAGGCCTCGGTTGTCGGGGCCTCGGCTGTCGGGGCTTCGGCGACCGCGGTCTCAGAAGTACCGTCGCCGGACGCTGCGCGTCCCGCGTCAGTGCTGACACCGGTCGTGCCCTGCGAACCGGAGCGACGCGGGCGGCTGGCCGGGCGATCGCGGCGCTGACGCAGTGCCTCAGCCGCCACGGCGGCCTCGCGCTCGGAGCGCGACCCGGTCGGGACCTCGCCCTTGTACAGCCAGACCTTCACACCGATCCGGCCGAACGTCGTCTTGGCCTCGTAGAAGCCGTAGTCGATGTTGGCGCGCAGCGTGTGCAGCGGGACGCGTCCCTCGCGGTAGAACTCCGAGCGCGACATCTCGGCGCCACCGAGGCGACCGGAGCACTGCACGCGGATTCCCTTGACGCCGGCGCTCTTGAGCGCGGACTGCATGCTCTTACGCATGGCACGGCGGAAGCTGACGCGGTTGGACAACTGCTCGGCCACGCCTTGCGCCACGAGCTGGGCGTCGCTCTCGGGGTTCTTGACCTCGAGGATGTTGAGCTGTACCTGCTTGTTGGTCAGCTTCTCCAGCTCGCCGCGGATACGGTCCGCCTCGGCGCCGCGGCGGCCGATGACGATCCCTGGACGCGCGGTGTGAATGTCGACGCGGACGCGATCGCGGGTGCGCTCGATCTCGACCTTTGCGATGCCCGCGCGCTCCATGCCCTTGGACATGAGCCGGCGGATCGCGACGTCTTCCTTGACGTACTCGGCGTACTGCTTGTCGGCGAACCAGCGGCTCTTCCAGTCAGTGCTGATGCCGAGACGAAACCCGTTGGGGTTGACCTTCTGACCCATTATCGACTCCGTCCCTTCTTCTGCTTGGCCGTGAGTTCGACACTCTCGACCTCGATCGTGATGTGGCTGGTGCGCTTGCGGATGCGGTACGCGCGTCCCTGTGCCCGTGGCCGGAAGCGCTTGAGCGTCGGGCCTTCGTCGACGAAGGCCCGCGAGACGACGAGCGTCTCCGGGTCCAGCGAGTAGTTGTGCTCCGCATTTGCGATCGCGCTGGCGAGCACCTTCGCCACGGGCTCGCTTGCTGCCTGCGGTGCGAACTGCAGCACCGACAGCGCCTGCTGGGCGGGCAGGTTGCGAATCAGCTCGATGACGCGGCGCGCCTTCATCGGCGTAACGCGGACGTAGGTCGCGCGCGCGAACGCTCCGCGAACCTCGTCGTCTGTTTCAGTCTGAGCCATTGCTCGCTCCATAAGTGTCACTCATTGCCGTCTCTGCCTCCGTCGTCAGCCGCGCCGGGCCCGGCGGTCGTCCCGGATGTGACCCTTGAAGGTCCGCGTCGGGGCGAATTCGCCGAGCTTGTGCCCGACCATGCCCTCGGTGACGAACACCGGGACGTGTTTGCGGCCGTCGTGCACGGCGATCGTGTGCCCGAGCATGTCGGGAATGATCGTCGAACGACGCGACCAGGTCTTGATCACTAACTTGGTGCCCTTGTCGTTCTGCACGTCCACCTTCTTGAGTAGGTGGTCGTCGACGAACGGGCCCTTCTTCAAACTCCGTGGCATTACTCAGGTCTCCCTTGAGAAGGTGCGCTCAGCGCTTCTTGTTCGTACGACGACGGCGGACGATGAGCTGGTCACTCGCCTTGCGATGACGCGTGCGGCCCTCTGGCTTACCGTTCGGATTCACCGGGTGGCGGCCACCGGACGTCTTGCCCTCGCCACCACCGTGCGGGTGGTCAACCGGGTTCATGGCCACACCGCGAACGGTCGGGCGCTTGCCCTTCCAGCGCATCCGGCCGGCTTTGCCCCAGTTGATGTTGGACTGCTCGGCGTTGCCGACCTCGCCCACCGTGGCGCGACAGCGCACGTCGACGTTGCGGATTTCCCCGGACGGCATCCGCAGCTGAGCGAACGGGCCTTCCTTGGCAACGAGTTGGACACTCGTGCCGGCGGAGCGGGCGATCTTCGCACCGCCACCGGGACGCAACTCGATCGCATGCACCACGGTGCCGACCGGGATGTTGCGCAGGGGTAGGGAGTTACCCGGCTTGATGTCTGCGCTCGGCCCGTTCTCGATCTGGTCGCCCTGCTTGAGCAGCCGCGGCGCAAGGATGTAGCGCTTCTCGCCGTCGGCATAGTGCAGCAGGGCGATACGCGCAGTGCGGTTGGGGTCGTACTCGATGTGCGCGACCTTCGCGGGGACGCCGTCCTTGTCGTGACGGCGGAAGTCGATCACTCGGTAGGCACGCTTGTGCCCGCCGCCCTGGTGCCGGGTGGTGATCTTGCCGGAGTTGTTGCGGCCGCCCTTGTTGTGCAGGGGACGCACCAGCGACTTCTCCGGGGTGTCCCGGGTGATCTCGGCGAAGTCGGCCACCGAGGAGCCGCGGCGGCCCGGGGTGGTCGGCTTGTATTTACGAATAGCCACGATTACTCCTTCGCCGCTTCGCGGCGGCTTGCTCGCTGCGCGCCCCGGTCACTGGCGCTGTTGACGATGCTCACTCGCTCAGCTACCGATCTGACCGAATACGTCGATCCGGTCGCCCTCGCGGAGCGTCACGATCGCGCGCTTGACGCTCTTGCGCTGGCCGTGCCCGAATCGGGTGCGCTTGCGTTTGCCCTGCCGGTTGAGGGTGTTCACGTCGGTGACCTTGACGTCGAACACCTTCTCTACCGCGATCTTGATCTGGGTCTTGTTCGCCTGCGGGTGGACCTCGAACGTGTACTTGTTCTCGTCCAACAGCCCGTAGCTCTTCTCCGAGATGACCGGAGCGAGCAGCACGTCGCGCGGATCGTCGAACATCAGCTGTCCTCCTTCTCGAGGTCTACGGTCTCGCCACTCACGGGCACGCTGTCCACGGCGACCGCGCCGACGGTGTCGGGATCGACTGTGTCGGTCTCGACGGCCACCGCATCGACGGTGAGGTTGTCGATCGCGACGTCGTCGGCCGCGACGCGGCCCTCGGTCTCGGTGCTCGAGGCAACGCCCTTCGCTGTCTTGCCCTTGGCGGGGCCGCCCAAGAACGCGGTCAGCGCCGCCTGGGTGAAGACGATCTCGTCGCTGATCAGCACGTCGTAGGTGTTGAGCTGGGTTGGCTCGAGCAGGTGCACGCTGTTGACGTTGCGCAGGCTCTTCCAGGTCAGTTCGTCGGTGCGCTCGGCGACAACCAGCACATGCTTGGAAGCGCTGATCTTCGCCAGCGTGATCGCAGCGGCCTTCGTGGACGGGGTCTGCCCCGTGACCAACGACGACACGACATGCACGCGGTCGTGGCGCGCCCGGTCGGAGAGGGCACCGCGCAGGGCGGCAGCCTTCATCTTCTTGGGCGTGCGCTGGTCGTAGCTGCGCGGCTTTGGGCCGTGGACCACGCCGCCGCCGACGAACTGCGGCGCGCGGGTCGAGCCCTGGCGTGCGCGGCCGGTGCCCTTCTGGCGGTACGGCTTCTTGCCACCACCACGGACCTCGGCGCGCGTCTTGGTGGACGAGGTTCCCTGGCGCGCGGCAGCGAGCTGGGCCACCACGACCTGATGGATCAGCGGCAGGTTGGGCTCGACGTCGAACACCTCGGCCGGGAGCTCGACGGTACCGGCATCCGATTCGGTGTCGTGCGGGTTCTGCACGGTGAGCGAGAGCGTCACAATGCCACCTCGCAGTTCGCGCGGGCGCTCATCGAACGGCCCGCCGGGCTCCTGGGCGCCTCGCGCCTACGGTGCTCACTCACCTGCGACTCCCTTGTTCGCGGTACGCACGAGCAGCAGGCCGCCCTTGGGGCCCGGAACGGCACCCTTGATGAGCAGCAGGCCACGCTCGGCGTCGACCTTGTGGACGGTGAGGCCGGTGGTGGTCGCCTTCTCGTTACCCATCCGCCCCGCCATCCGCAGGCCCTTGAACACGCGACCAGGCGTGGCGCAGGCGCCGATGGAGCCCGGCTTGCGGTGGTTGCGGTGCGAGCCGTGCGACGAGGACACGCCGTGGAAGCCGTGGCGCTTCATGACGCCCGCAGTGCCCTTGCCCTTGGTGGTGCCGGAGACGTCGACACGCGTGCCGACCTCGAACACGTCGGCGCCGATCTCCTGGCCGATGGTGTAGCCCTCGATCGAATCCGTCCGGACCTCGACGAGGTGCCGGCGCGGGGTGACCTCGGCGGCCTTGAAGTGCCCGGCCACCGGCTTGGTGACCTTGCGCGGGTCGATCTGCCCGTAGGCGAGCTGGACGGCGGTGTAGCCGTCCTTCTCCTGCGTGCGGATCTGGGTGATGACGCAAGGCCCGGCCTTGACGACGGTCACCGGAACGATCCGGTTGTTCTCGTCGAAGACCTGGGTCATGCCGAGCTTCTCGCCCAGGATCCCAGTTCTGTCGTTAGCCATTTGGTTCAGATCTCTTCCGCTACTGAATGTTCACGTCGACGCTGGCCGGAAGGTCGATGCGCATGAGCGCGTCGACCGTCTTCGGCGTCGGATCGAGGATGTCGATGAGTCGCTTGTGAGTGCGCATCTCGAAGTGCTCGCGGCTGTCCTTGTACTTGTGCGGCGAACGGATGACGCAGTAGATGTTCTTCTCCGTCGGCAACGGCACGGGACCGACGACCCGGGCGCCGGTGCGCGTCACCGTCTCGACGATCTTGCGAGCACTGGCGTCGATGGCCTCGTGGTCATAGGCCTTGAGCCGAATGCGGATCTTCTGTCCCGCCATAGTGGCTGACTCACCTTCACTGTTCTCGTTGCTGCGACTTCAGGTTCAAGCTCGCCCGCCTAGGCCGGCGGAGAGCGGGTAGTGCAGGACGCACCGCACGGTGCGGCGGCCGGCGGATGTCCGGCCGCCGCGTGCGCGACTACTGGGCGATCTTGGTGACGCGACCGGCACCAACGGTGCGGCCACCCTCACGGATGGCGAAACGCAGACCTTCCTCCATGGCGATCGGCTGGATCAGCTCGACCGACATCTCGGTGTTGTCACCCGGCATGACCATCTCGGTGCCCTCGGGGAGGGTCACCACGCCGGTCACGTCGGTGGTGCGGAAGTAGAACTGCGGGCGGTAGTTGTTGAAGAACGGCGTGTGCCGTCCGCCCTCGTCCTTGGACAGGATGTAGACGTTGGCCTCGAAGTTGGTGTGCGGCGTGGTGGTGCCCGGCTTGATGACGACCTGGCCGCGCTCCACCTCCTCGCGCTTGATGCCACGCAGTAGCAGACCGACGTTCTCGCCGGCCCTGCCCTCGTCCAGCAGCTTGCGGAACATCTCGATGCCGGTGACCGTGGTGGTCTGCTTGGTCGGGTGGATGCCGACGATGTCGACGGTCTCGTTGACCTTCAGCACGCCCCGCTCGATGCGGCCGGTGACGACCGTGCCACGACCGGTGATCGTGAAGACATCCTCGACGGGCATGAGGAAGGGCTTCTCGGTCTCGCGCTCGGGCTGCGGGATCGAGTCGTCGACGGCCTGCATGAGCTCGAGAACCGACTCGCCCCACTTGGCGTCGCCCTCGAGCGCCTTCAGCGCCGAGACCTTGACCACCGGGGCGTCGTCACCCGGGAACTCGTACTGGGTGAGCAGCTCGCGGACCTCGAGCTCGACGAGCTCCATGATCTCCTCGTCGTCGACCATGTCGGCCTTGTTCAGCGCCACCACGATGTAGGGGACGCCGACCTGACGAGCGAGCAGCACGTGCTCCTTGGTCTGCGGCATCGGGCCGTCGGTGGCCGCCACGACCAGGATCGCGCCGTCCATCTGGGCCGCACCGGTGATCATGTTCTTGATGTAGTCGGCGTGACCGGGACAGTCGACGTGCGCGTAGTGGCGCTGCTCGGTCTGGTACTCGATGTGTGCGATCGAGATGGTGATGCCGCGCTGCCGCTCCTCAGGCGCCTTGTCGATCTGGTCGAACGCCTCGGTGCTCGGGTTCAGCGCCGGGTACTTGTCATGGAGCACGCGCGAGATCGCTGCCGTCAGCGTCGTCTTGCCATGGTCGATGTGACCGATGGTTCCGATGTTGACGTGCGGCTTCGTCCGCTCGAACTTGGCCTTCGCCACTGTGGATACCTTTCCTTCTCCGGATGCTCCGGTCTTCTCGGCCGGGGCGGTTACTGGACTCTGTGCTGTGAAACTCGGGTGCTACTCGCCCGTCGCCTTAGCGATGATCTCCTTGGCCACGTTCTGCGGAACCTCCGCGTAGCTGTCGAACACCATCGAGTAGCTGGCGCGGCCCTGCGTCTTGGAGCGCAGATCGCCGACGTAGCCGAACATCTCCGACAACGGGACGAGGGCCTTCACGACCCGAGCCCCACTGCGTTCATCCATGGACTGGATCAGCCCACGGCGCGAGTTCAGGTCGCCGATCACGTCGCCCATGTTGTCCTCGGGCGTGATCACCTCGACGGCCATCATCGGCTCGAGCAGGGCCGGGTCGGCCTTGCGCGCAGCAGCCTTGAAGATCATCGAACCGGCGATCTTGAAGGCCATCTCCGAGGAGTCGACGTCGTGATAGCCACCGTCGGTCAGCGTCATTTTGACGCCCACCAGCGGGAAGCCCGCCAGGATGCCGTACTGCATGGCCTCCTGCGCGCCCGCGTCGACCGATGGGATGAACTCCTTGGGGATGCGCCCACCAGTCACGCCGTTCACGAACTCATAGGCCGGACCGTCGGGGGTGCGCTCGAGCGGCTCGAGGCGGATCTGCACCTTCGCGTACTGCCCGGAGCCACCGGTCTGCTTCTTGTAGGTGAGATCCTCGCGCTCGACGATCCGGCGGATCGTCTCCCGGTAGGCGACCTGGGGCTTGCCCACGTTCGCCTCGACCGCGAACTCGCGACGCATCCGGTCGACCAGGATCTCCAGGTGGAGCTCACCCATTCCGGAGATGACCGTCTGACCGGTGTCCTCGTCGTTGTGGACGCGGAAGGTCGGGTCTTCCTCGGCGAGCTTCTGGATGGCCACACCCAGTTTCTCCTGGTCGCTCTTGGTCCTGGGCTCGATCGCGACGTCGATGACCGGCGCCGGGAACGTCATGGACTCGAGCACGATCGGCTTCTGGGGGTCGGCCAGCGTCTCGCCGGTAGTGGTCTGCTTCAGCCCCGCGACAGCGATGATCTCGCCGGCACCGGCGCGTGGCAGTTCCTCACGCTTGTTGGCGTGCATCTGGTAAATCTTGCCGACCCGTTCCTTGCGGTCTTTGGTGGAGTTGAGGACCTGGCTGCCGCTCTCGAGCACGCCGGAGTAGATGCGGACGTAGGTCAGCTTGCCCAGGTGCTGATCGGTAGCGATCTTGAAGGCCAGCGCCGACAACGGCTCGGCCTCGTCGGTACGACGGTGGGCGACGGTTTCGCCGTCCATCAGCATCCCGTCGATGCTCGGCACGTCGAGCGGGGAGGGCAGGAAGTCGACCACGGCGTCCAGCATGGGCTGGACGCCCTTGTTCTTGAACGCCGAGCCGGTCAACACTGGGTTGAGCGTGCCGGCGATAGTGCCTCGGCGGATTGCTTCCTTCAGCGTGTGGACCGGGATGTCCTTGCCGTCGAGGTAGGCCTCGGCGATCGAGTCGTCGACGTCGGCGAGTTGCTCGAGCAGCTTCTCGCGGTACTCGACGGCCTGGTCCAGCAGGTCTGCAGGAATCTCCTCGACCGTGTAGTCCTCACCCTTGACCGTCTCCCCGCGCCAGGTGAGCGCGCGCATGCCGAGCAGGTCGATGACGCCGATGAAGTCGGCCTCGCTCCCGATCGGCAGTTGCAGCACGAGCGGGTTGGCACCCAACCGCGTGATCATCATGTCGACGCAGCGGAAGTAGTCGGCCCCGGTGCGGTCGAGCTTGTTGACGAAGCACATGCGCGGGACGCCGTACTTCTCCGCCTGCCGCCAGACCTGTTCGGTCTGCGGCTCGACGCCGGCGACACCGTCGTACACCGCGACCGCGCCGTCGAGCACACGCAGCGAACGCTCGACCTCGACGGTGAAGTCGACGTGTCCGGGGGTGTCGATGATCTGGATCGTGTGACCCTTCCACGTGCACTTGGTGGCGGCGGAGGTGATCGTGATCCCGCGCTCCTGCTCCTGCTCCATCCAGTCCATGACGGCGCCGCCGTCGTGAACCTCACCGATCTTGTAGGTGATGCCGGTGTAGAAGAGAATGCGCTCGGTCGTGGTGGTCTTGCCCGCGTCGATATGCGCCATGATCCCGATGTTGCGGGTCGTGGCGAGCTCGGCGTTGTTGGCCATGATTCCTTCGATTCCTTGAAACGGCGGGCGGTCTAACGGTCTTATCGGTGCTTACCAGCGATAGTGCGCGAAGGCCTTGTTGGACTCCGCCATCTTGTGGGTGTCTTCGCGGCGCTTGACGCTGGCGCCGAGACCGTTACTGGCGTCGAGCAGCTCGTTCATCAGGCGCTCGGTCATCGTCTTTTCGCGCCGCGAGCGTGAGTAGCTGACGAGCCAGCGCAGTGCCAGCGTCGTGCTGCGACCGGGCTTGACCTCGATCGGCACCTGGTAGGTCGCTCCGCCGACGCGGCGGCTCTTGACCTCGATCGCCGGCTTGACGTTGTCGAGCGCACGCTTGAGCGTCACGACCGGGTCGGTGCCGGTCTTGTCGCGGGTGCCCTCCAAGGCGCCGTAGACGATGCGTTCGGCGAGCGAGCGCTTGCCGCCCATCAGAATCTTGTTGACCAACTGGGTCACCAGCGGGGAGCTGTAGACCGGGTCGATCACGAGCGGGCGCCGCGGCGCCGGACCCTTGCGCGGCATTAGCTCTTCTCCTTCTTCGCGCCGTAGCGACTACGGGCCTGCTTGCGATTGCGAACACCCTGGGTGTCCAGCGAACCGCGAATGATCTTGTAACGAACGCCGGGGAGATCCTTCACGCGGCCGCCGCGAACGAGCACGATCGAGTGTTCCTGCAGGTTGTGGCCGACCCCCGGGATGTAGGCGGTGACCTCGATGCCACTGGTGAGACGCACGCGAGCCACCTTGCGCAGCGCCGAGTTCGGCTTCTTGGGGGTGGTCGTATAGACGCGGGTGCACACACCTCGGCGCTGGGGTGAGCCCTTGAGCGCCGGGGTCTTGGTCTTCCCGATCTTGTCCTGCCGGCCCTTACGGACCAGCTGCTGGATCGTAGGCATGCGGCCTGCAATCTCCTCATATGTCGATGTCTGCTGTGGAACGGCACGTGGAAGTACGACTGCGTGGAACCGTGCGTGCGGGCGGTGAGCCCGTGGCACCTGCTGTGGTGTTGTCGGCAATGCTGTCTCGAGCGATCTGTGTTGTGCGCGCGGCGCGGTCTGGACGATCTGTGGCGCTATATTCGTTCTGCCGTGCTTGTCCGGTCCCCGAGGTCGGGCGTGTCGCGCCTGGTCCCAGGGCCAGCCCGATACGGTCATTCGGTCCGGCGGTGAGTCCTGCGCCCTGGTGCCGCCCGGTGCCGCTTGGCTCCGGTCAGCTGCTCAGCTGGCGCAAGTCATGACCCGGATCTCTCCAGGCACAAGCCACAACCTTACTCGCCGCCCCGCGCGGACTCCAAATCCAGGCCGGTGCAGCCGACGCCATCGGCCGTTTTCTCGGCCGGTACTCGCCGCCAGCGCGCCCAACCGGCCACCGGCGGGGAAAAGGCGGACGGGCCGGCGCCCGAAGGCACCGACCCGTCCATCTGTGCGTATTAGCGGTAGTCGTCGTAGCCGAACTCGTCCAGCGGAACCGCCGGGCCGAGCGCCCCGGTGCCGGTGCCGGTGAAGCCGTAGTAGTCGTTCTCGTCGTATCCGGCCATGGAGAACGCCGCCTGGCGAGCCTCCTCGGTCGGGTTGACCTCGACGTTGCGGTACCGGGAGATGCCGGTACCCGCCGGGATCAGCTTGCCGATGATCACGTTCTCCTTCAGCCCGACCAGCGAGTCGCTCTTCGCCGAAATGGCGGCGTCGGTGAGGACGCGCGTCGTCTCCTGGAAGGACGCGGCCGACAGCCACGACTCGGTGGCCAGTGAGGCCTTCGTGATGCCCATCAGGACCGGGCGTCCGGAGGCAGGCTCATTGCCCTCGGCCACGACGCGGCGGTTCTCGGCCTCGAAGTTGGACCGCTCGACGAGCGAGCCCGGCAGGAACTCCGTCGCACCCGACTCGATCACCGTGATGCGCTTGAGCATCTGGCGGATGATCACCTCGATGTGCTTGTCGTGGATCGCGACACCCTGGCTGCGATAGACCTCCTGGACCTCGCGCACCAGGTGCAGCTGCACCTCACGCGGGCCCATGATCCGCAGCACGTCGTGCGGGTTCACCGCGCCGGCGACCAACTGTTGGCCGGCCTCGACCGACTGGCCCTCGTTCACCAGCGGCCTTGCCCGTCGGGTGATCGGGTATTCCCGCTCCTCCGTGCCGTCGTCCGGGGTGATCACGATGCGCCGGGCGAAGCCCTTGGCACCTTCGGTCTCCTCCAGCCGCACCCGCCCGGAAGCCTCGGCGATTGCCGCGACGCCCTTGGGCTGGCGCGCCTCGAACAGCTCAGCGACACGGGGCAGACCGTGGGTGATGTCCTCGCCGGCGATGCCGCCGGTGTGGAAGGTACGCATGGTCAGCTGCGTACCGGGCTCCCCGATCGACTGGGCGGCGATGATGCCGACGGCCTCGCCGACGTCCACTAGCTTGCCGGTGGCCAGCGAGCGCCCGTAGCAGGCCGCACAGGTACCGACGGCCGACTCGCAGGTCAGCACCGACCGCACGCGCACCTGGGTGACGCCGGCGTCGATCAGGTGGTCGATCGTGACGTCACCGAGATCCGATCCGCCGTGCGCGATCGTCTTCGATCCCGACTTCACGTCGTCGGAGAGGGTGCGAGCGTAGACCGAGGTCTCGACGTACGGGTCCTTGATCAGGACGCCGTCGGCACCGGCCGTCGCGATCGGCATCAACACCCCGCGGTCGGTGCCGCAGTCCTCCTCGCGGATGATCACGTCCTGGCTGACGTCGACCAGCCGGCGGGTCAGGTAACCCGAGTCGGCCGTACGCAGCGCGGTGTCGGCCAGACCCTTACGGGCACCGTGCGTGGCGATGAAGTACTCCAGCACGGTCAGGCCCTCACGGAAGTTCGCCTTGATCGGCCGCGGGATGATCTCACCCTTGGGGTTGGCGACCAGGCCGCGCATACCGGCGATCTGCCGCATCTGCATCATGTTCCCTCGGGCCCCCGAGTTGACCATGATGTAGACCGGGTTGGTCTTTGGGAAGTTCGTCTCCATCTCCTTGGCGACCTCGCTGGTCGCCTTGGTCCAGACCTCCACCAGCTCCTGGCGGCGCTCCTCCTCGGTGATGACACCGCGCAAATACTGCTTCTCGATCTTCTCGGCGTCCTTCTCGTACCGGTCGAGGATCGCAGCCTTGTTCGGCGGGGTCACCACGTCGTCGATGGCGATCGTGATCCCGGAGCGGGTGGCCCAGTGGAAACCGGCCGCCTTGAGGGCGTCCAGCGTGCGCGCAACGACCACCTTCGGGTACCGCTCGGCAAGGTCGTTGACGATCTGGCCAAGCTCCTTCTTCGTCACGTCGAAGTTGACGAAGCGGTAGTCCTCGGGCAGCAACTCGTTGAACAGGCAACGTCCCAACGAGGTGACCAGGCGGACCGGCGTGCCGGACTCCCAGCCCTCCGGTGCCGGCCAGACCGGCTTGGCCGGGCCGTTGTCGACACTGGTGACGCCGTCGACACGAACCTGCACCATGTCCTGCAGATGCAGGTCGCGGCGGTCGAATGCCATCCGCGCCTCGGCCGGCGAGGTATAGCTCGGGATGTCCATGGCGTTCTTGCCGACGACCAGATCGTCCCGCTCGCGGGTGAGGTGGTAGAGACCCAGGATCATGTCCTGGGTCGGCATGGTCACCGGACGGCCGTCGGCCGGCTTGAGGATGTTGTTCGTCGACAGCATCAGCACGCGGGCCTCGGCTTGCGCCTCGGCGGACAGCGGCAGGTGGACCGCCATCTGGTCGCCGTCGAAGTCGGCATTGAACGCGGTGCACACCAGGGGGTGGATCTGGATGGCCTTGCCCTCGACCAGCTGCGGTTCGAAGGCCTGAATGCCCAGCCGGTGCAGGGTCGGTGCGCGGTTCAGCAGCACCGGGTGCTCGCGGATGACCTCTTCGAGCACATCCCACACCACCGGACGCGCGCGCTCGACCATGCGCTTGGCCGACTTGATGTTCTGCGCGTGACTGAGATCGACCAGGCGCTTCATCACGAACGGCTTGAACAGCTCGAGTGCCATGCCCTTGGGCAGGCCGCACTGGTGCAGCTTGAGCTGCGGGCCGACGATGATGACCGAACGCCCAGAGTAGTCCACCCGCTTGCCCAGCAGGTTCTGACGGAACCGGCCCTGCTTGCCCTTGAGCAGGTCCGACAGCGACTTCAGCGGGCGGTTGCCCGGTCCGGTGACTGGACGGCCGCGGCGGCCGTTGTCGAACAGCGCGTCCACGGACTCCTGCAGCATCCGCTTCTCGTTGTTGACGATGATCTCGGGGGCGCCGAGGTCGATCAGTCGCTTGAGCCGGTTGTTGCGGTTGATCACGCGGCGGTAGAGGTCGTTGAGGTCGGAGGTCGCGAAACGGCCGCCGTCCAACTGCACCATCGGGCGCAGGTCCGGCGGGATGACCGGGACGCAGTCGAGCACCATGCCCAGCGGAGAGTTGGTGGTGGCCAGGAAAGAGGCAACAACCTTTAGCCGCTTGAGAGCACGCAGCTTCTTCTGGCCCTTGCCGCTGCGGATGGTTTCGCGTAGCGACTCTGACTCGGCCTCGAGGTCGAAGTTCTTGAGCAGCGTCTGCAGGGACTCCGCGCCCATGCCGCCCTCGAAGTAGTCGCCGAAGCGGTCGCGCAGTTCGCGATAGAGCAGCTCGTCGCTGATCAGCTGCTTGACGTCGAGCTTGCGGAACGTGTCGAGCACCTCGTCCAGGCGGTCGATCTCACGCTGCGCGCGATCGCGCAGCTGGCGCATCTCGCGCTCGCCACCCTCACGGACCTTTCGGCGCACATCGCTCTTGGCACCCTCGGCCTCGAGCTCGGCGAGATCGGTCTCGAGCTTCTTCGCGCGGGTGTCAATGTCGGAGTCGCGCTTCTTCTCCAGCGTCGACTTCTCGGCACTGACCTCGGCCTCGAGCGAGGGCAGGTCGCGGTGCCGCTCCTCCTCGTTGACGCTCGTAATCAGGTAGGCGGCGAAGTAGATGATCTTCTCGAGATCCTTCGGAGCCAGGTCGAGCAGGTAACCCAGGCGTGACGGGACACCCTTGAAGTACCAGATGTGGGTCACCGGAGCAGCCAGCTCGATGTGTCCCATGCGCTCGCGCCGCACCTTCGCGCGGGTAACCTCGACGCCGCAGCGCTCGCAGATGATGCCCTTGAAGCGCACCCGCTTGTACTTGCCGCAGTAGCACTCCCAGTCCCGGGTCGGACCGAAAATCTTCTCGCAGAACAGACCGTCCTTCTCCGGCTTCAGCGTCCGGTAGTTGATGGTCTCGGGCTTCTTCACCTCACCGTGGCTCCACTGACGGATGTGGTCCGCAGTGGCCAGGCCGATACGCAGCTCGTCGAAAACGTTGACGTCGAGCAAAGTTCCTACCTTCTATGGGTGGTGCAGTTACGTCTGTTGCTTGCCAACCGTTGGCCTCCCAGCAGGGCGACGCGCCGCGCCGGGGCCTGCTGGGGGGCCAACACTCAGACCTCTTCGACCGAGCTGGGCTCGAAGCGGCGGGACAGGTCGATGCCGAGTTCCTCGGCGGCGCGGTAGACGTCGTCGTCGGTGTCACGCATCTCGACCGCGACACCGTCAGAGGACAGCACCTCGACATTGAGACACAGCGACTGCAGCTCCTTGAGCAGCACCTTGAACGACTCCGGGATGCCGGGCTCGGGGATGTTCTCGCCCTTGACGATCGCCTCGTACACCTTGACGCGGCCGAGGATGTCGTCGGACTTGATCGTCAGCAACTCCTGCAGCGCGTACGCGGCGCCGTAGGCCTGCATCGCCCAGCACTCCATCTCCCCGAAGCGCTGCCCACCGAACTGCGCCTTACCGCCCAACGGCTGCTGGGTGATCATCGAGTACGGGCCGGTCGAGCGCGCGTGGATCTTGTCGTCGACGAGGTGCAGCAGTTTCAGGATGTAGACGTAACCCACCGATACCGGCTCCGGGAACGGGTCCCCGGAACGTCCGTCGATCAGGTCCGCCTTGCCCGTACGACCGATCAGCTGGTCGCCGTCGCGCGTGCGCAGCGTCGAGTCGAGCAGGCCGGTGATCTCCTCCTCGCGGGCTCCGTCGAACACCGGGGTGGCCACGTTGGTGTCCGGGTCCCCCTGGCGGGCGGCCTCGGGCAGGCGGGCGGCCCACTCCGGGTTGCCCTCGACCTGCCAGCCGGTCTTGGCGACCCAGCCGAGGTGCGTCTCGAGGACCTGGCCGACGTTCATCCGGCTCGGCACACCCAGCGGGTTGAGCACGATGTCGACCGGGGTGCCGTCGGTCAGGAACGGCATGTCCTCCGGCGGCAGGATCTTGGCGATGACGCCCTTGTTGCCATGGCGTCCGGCGAGCTTGTCGCCGTCCTGGATCTTGCGCTTCTGGGCGATGTAGACCCGGACCAGCTCGTTCACGCCGGCGGGCAGCTCATCGCCGTCCTCGCGGCTGAACACGCGCACGCCGATGACCTTGCCGGCCTCGCCGTGCGACACCTTCAGCGAGGTGTCACGCACCTCGCGGGCCTTCTCGCCGAAGATCGCGCGCAGTAGGCGCTCTTCCGGCGTCAGCTCGGTCTCACCCTTGGGCGTGACCTTGCCGACCAGGACGTCACCGGGCACCACGTCGGCGCCGATGCGCACGATCCCACGCTCGTCGAGGTCGGCGAGAACCTCTTCGGACACATTCGGGATGTCACGCGTGATCTCCTCGGCACCGAGCTTGGTGTCGCGGGCGTCGACCTCCTTCTCCTCGATGTGAATCGAGGTGAGGACGTCGTCCTGGACCAGACGCTGGTTGAGGATGATCGCGTCCTCGTAGTTGTGGCCCTCCCAGGGCATGAACGCGACGAGTAGGTTCTTGCCCAGCGCCATTTCGCCCTCGTCGGTGCAGGGACCGTCAGCGACGACCTGCCCGACCTCGACGCGCTCGCCCTCGTTGACGATCGGCTTCTGGTTGAAGCTCGTGCCCTGGTTGGAACGCGCGAACTTGGCCAGCCGGTACGTCTGGTGGGTGCCGTCGTCGGCCATCACGGTCAGGTAGTCGGCCGACAGTTCGGTGACCACACCCGCCTTCTCGGCGGTGACGACGTCGGAGGCGTCGACTGCGGCGCGCAACTCCATGCCGGTGCCCACGAGCGGTGACTCCGAACGAAGCAGCGGTACAGCCTGACGCTGCATGTTTGCGCCCATGAGCGCGCGGTTGGCGTCGTCGTGCTCGAGGAACGGGATCATCGCGGACGCGACCGACACCATCTGACGCGGCGAGACGTCCATGTAGTCGACCTCGCTGGGCTCGATCAGGTCGACCTCGCCGCCCTTCTTGCGGACCAGCACCTTCTCGGTGAAGCGCCCCTGCGTGTCGATGACCGCGTTGGCCTGCGCGATGACGTGCCGGTCCTCCTCGTCGGCGGACAGGTACTCGATCTGATCGGTGACCCGGCCGTCGTCCACCCTGCGGTAGGGCGTCTCGACGAAACCGAACGCGTTGACCCGCGCGTAGGAGGCCAGTGAACCGATCAGGCCGATGTTCGGGCCTTCCGGCGTCTCGATCGGACACATCCGGCCGTAGTGGCTGGTGTGGACGTCACGGACCTCCATGCCGGCGCGATCACGCGACAGGCCACCCGGGCCCAGCGCGGACAAGCGGCGCTTGTGGGTCAGCCCAGCGAGCGGATTGGTCTGGTCCATGAACTGCGAGAGCTGCGAGGTACCGAAGAACTCGCGGATCGACGCGACGACCGGACGAATGTTGATCAGGGTCTGCGGCGTGATGGCCTCGACGTCCTGGGTCGTCATGCGCTCGCGCACGACGCGCTCCATGCGCGACATGCCGACGCGGATCTGGTTCTGGATCAGCTCGCCCACGGTGCGCAGCCGACGGTTGCCGAAGTGGTCGATGTCGTCGGTCTCGTAGCCCTCTTCGCCTGCGTGCAGGCGGATCAGGTACTCGATCGTGCGGACGATGTCGTCCTCGGTCAGCGTTCCGGTGGAGATCGGCGCCTCGACCTCGAGCTTCTTGTTGACCTTGTACCGGCCGACCTTGGCCAGGTCGTAGCGCTTCGGGTTGAAGAACAGGTTCTCCAGCAGCGCCTGGGCGGACTCGCGCGTGGGCGGCTCTCCCGGGCGCAGCTTGCGGTAGATGTCGAGCAGGGCCTCGTCGGTGGAGCCGATGTGGTCCTTCTCAAGCGTGGCGAGCAGTGTCTCCGACCAGGAGAAGTGCTCCCGGATCCGGTCGGCAGACCAGCCAAGGGCCTTCAGCAGGACGGTGACCGGCTGGCGGCGCTTGCGGTCGATGCGGACCCCGACCGTCGAGCGCTTGTCGACGTCGAACTCGAGCCAGGCGCCGCGGCCGGGGATGACCTTGACCGCATAGATGTCGACGTCGGAGGTCTTGTCCAGGGTGCGGTCGAAGTACACGCCCGGCGAACGGACGAGCTGGCTGACCACCACCCGCTCGGTGCCGTTGATGATGAAGGTGCCCTTGCGGGTCATCACCGGGAAGTCGCCCATGAACACCGTCTGCGACTTGATCTCGCCGGTGCCGTTGTTGATGAATTCTGCCGTCACGAACAGCGGTGCGGAGTAGGTCATGTCCTTGTCCTTGCACTCCTCGATGGAGGCCTTGACCTCTTCGAAGCGCGGGTTGGAGAAGGACAGGCTCATGGAGCCCGAGAAATCCTCGATGGGGGAGAGTTCGTTCAGAATCTCCTCGAGGCCCGAGATCGAGGCGGGATCACCATTCGTCCGAGCGCGCCATGCGTCGTTGCCGACCAGCCAGTCGAAAGACTCGGTCTGCAACGCGAGGAGGTTGGGCACCTCCAGCGGCTCTCGGATCTTGGCGAACGACGTTCGTGGCGGGGAACCCGCGATGCCGAACGATGTTGCCTGGGTGGAAGCTGACTGACCGGAGCGAGAGACTGCCAAGATGCGTCCTTCCAAGGACTAGCGACCGTGCCGAGCAGCGCTGCCCCCGACGCCCGCGGAACCTGTCCGGGCAGTGCGAAGTAGGCCCTTGACGGACCGCAGGATGTGAGAGGGCAGCGCAAAAGAAAAGTCTAATTCATTCGGGCGCTGCAAGCAAGCCGCAGTACACCCCGGCAAACATCGGCCGACGGCGTGCTGGGGAAAGGGTGCCTCGCCTGGGCACTGTCGTCAAGCGTTACCGGCCCTCGGCGCGTCATTTTCCTCGGGCGTTGGCAGGCATTGACGTGATCCACACGACCCAACGCGCGTCCTGATGAGCGATTCGAGCTGTTGATCGCGCCGGCCGACGCATACCGTCAGGAGGCCATGAGCGCACCCGACGAGCGGCTGAGCACCCTGCTGGGCGGCGCCCCGCCGGGCAGCATTGCGGCGCTCCCCGCCCACGAGCGCTGCGAGCTCGCCGACCTCATCGAGGCGGCGCGGACGACGCAGTCGGCCGACCTCGAACAATCCTTCGAGGAGACGCTCCGGCACGTCCCCTTCCCCGTCCGCGCCATCGCCCGCAAGATGCTGCTCGGATGAGCGGCCCGACTGCTGCGGCGGAACTGGCAAAGCTGGCCCGACAACTCGACGTCCCGGTCGGGCGGCTGGATTTCCTGGCAGCGGTTCCCGCCGCGGACCTGGGCCTGCTGCGTTCGCAGATCGGTGAGGCGCTGTTGCAGGCCGACCGGCATCACTTCACCCGGATCGCTGCCCTCTCCGCGATCGTCCCGGTGCCCGTCTCGGCGCGCATCTCGGAGATCGCACTGCCGCCCTTGCTGGCTGCACGGACCAGCGAGCTGCTCGATCCCCAGCGCGCCGCCGAGATGGTGGCACGGCTCTCGGTCGACTATCTGTCCCGAGTCGCGGCAGCTATGGACCCCGGCCGCTCGGCGCACGTGATCGCCCGAATCCCCGCTGACAAGGTGGCGGCCGTCGGCGCCGAGCTGGCACTGCGCGAGGAGTGGGTCGTGATCGGCGGCTTCATCTCGGTCGTGAGCGGACCAGCCCTGCGCGAGGCGATCGCCGGGCTGGACGGCGAACAACTGCTGCGGATCGCAGTTGTCCTCCATGACCCGGATCGTCTGAACGAGGTCGGGGATCTGCTCTCGCAGCGCCAACTGGACCAGCTGCTGGCCGCGGCGGCCGCACATGAGCTGTGGCTGGAGCTGGACCAGCTGCTGGGGGAGCTTGCGGATCGACACGCTGCCCGTCTGGCTGGCCGGTTCGGCGTGGCGAGCGTGGCGGTGCGTGCCGCGATCACGGCCGCGCACGAGCGCGGTGACCTGAGCGACGCAGGCTTCGCCCGTGTGGCGCCCGACTGACCCCGGGCGGCGAAACCCGTCGCGTGCCGCCGCCCGGCGAGTCGCGCATGCTGCCCCGCAACAGGACGGCGGCGCTGGGCGGACGGGCCACATCCCGGGCGAACAGCGACAGAGACGGGACGATCCGCCGTGGCGGACCGCCCCGTTCCGGCGGCGTAGCTGGTGCAGGTCGTGCTGGGTGATGCCTGTGCTGCTACTTCACGGTCACCGTCGCGCCGGCTGCCTGCAGGGCCTCCTTGCCCTTCTCGGCGGCCTCCTTGGTCACCTTCTCCAGGACCGGCTTGGGCGCGCCGTCGACGAGATCCTTGGCCTCCTTGAGGCCGAGGCTCGTGAGGGTGCGCACCTCTTTGATGACCTGGATCTTCTTCTCCCCCGCGGCCTCGAGGATCACGTCGAACTCGTCCTGCTCCTCGGGGGCCTCGGCGGCGGCGGCCGGACCAGCCGGACCGGCAACTGCGACTGGGGCGGCGGCGGTGACGTCGAATGTCTCTTCGAACTGCTTCACGAAGTCGCTGAGCTCGAGGAGAGTCATCTCCTTGAACGACTCGAGCAGCTCGTCGGTGCTGAGCTTCGCCATGGTTGGCGTCCTTTCTTCTTCGCCGGGAGAGCCGGCAATTGTGGTGTTACTCCGCCGGCTCGGCGGGAGTTTCGGGTGATGCGGCGGTGTCTGCCGCGGTGTCGACGTTCTCCGCCGCGGGTGCGTCTGCCGCGGCGTCGACGTTGTCCGCGGCGGGGTTGTCCGCGGCGACGTTGTCCGCGGCGGGGTTGTCCGCGACCGACTCGGTCTCGACCACCCCTGCTGCGGGCTTCTTCTCCTCCAGGGCCTTCGCCAGGCGGGCCATCTGCGACAGCGGAGCCTGGAACAGGCCGGCTGCGCGGGTGGGGAGTGCCTTGAGCGCTCCGGCCAGCTTGGCCAGCAGGACCTCGCGGGACTCCAGGTCAGCGATCTGGGCGATCTCGGCAGCCGAGAGCGCCTTGCCGTCCATGATCCCGCCCTTGATGATCAAAAGCGGGTTGGCCTTGGCGAAGTCGCGCAGCCCCTTGGCTGCCTCGACCGGATCGCCCTGGACGAATGCGATCGCGGTTGGTCCGACGAGCAGGTGGTCGTCGATCGAGACGCCGGAATCTGCTGCCGCGCGCTTGGTCAGGGTGTTCTTCACGACGGCGTAGGTGGTGTCGTTCCCGAGCGCCCTGCGCAGCTGGGTGAGCTGCTTGACCGTCAATCCGCGGTACTCGGTCAGCACCGCTGCCGACGAGTTCGCGAAGCGCTCACTGATCTCGGCGACGGCGCTGGTCTTTTCGGCGTTGGGCATGTGCTACCTCCTCTCCTCGTGTTCGCGTGCGGACCGATAGGCCGGCCTGGCCTGGTCGTGAAACGAGAAACGCCCCGGCGCCAGGGCGCACGGGGCGTGGACCGCGCCCGCTGAGGACGCCGCACGAACCGTCCAACCTGCGCGGGCCGCTCCGGCGCTCCGGAGTCGTTCGGTCACGTGCGCGCACATGACAGCCAGCGGTCTTCGGTGGATCACTTTCCAGCCTACGGGACGCGCTGGCCGTGGACCAAATTCCGGCACCAGACTCCGACGGTTGCTTGACGACGAAGGCCCGGCATCGCTGCCGGGCCTTCGTCAGGTGGTCGGTGAGATCAGGCGTCCACGGGGTCCTCGGTCAGGTTCCGGGTCCGGTTCGGGTCGACCGGGATTCCCGGGCCCATCGTCGTGCTGAAGGTGACCTTCCTGACGTAGCGGCCCTTCGCGGCGGCCGGCTTGGCCCGGAGGATCTCATCCAGAGCCGCGGCGTAGTTCTCGACCAGCTGCTGCGAGCTGAACGACGCCTTGCCGATGATCAGGTGCAGGTTGGACTGCTTGTCCACCCGAAAGTTGATCTTGCCACCCTTGATGTCGGTGACGGCCTTCGCGACGTCTGGGGTCACCGTGCCGGTCTTGGGGTTCGGCATCAGACCGCGTGGGCCGAGCACCCGGGCGATGCGCCCGACCTTGGCCATCTGGTCGGGGGTGGCGATGGCGGCGTCGAAGTCCAGGTACCCGTCGGTGATCTCCTGGATCAGGTCGTCGCTACCGACCTTGTCCGCACCCGCGGCAATGGCCTGCTCGGCCTTGTCCCCCGTCGCGAACACGATGACGCGCGCGGTCTTGCCGGTGCCGTGCGGCAGGCTGACCGTGCCACGGACCATCTGGTCGGCTTTGCGCGGATCGACGCCCAGCCGCATGGCAACCTCGACGGTGCCGTCGAACTTCGTCGGCGACGCACCCTTCGCGATGTTGGCCGCCTCGAACGGGGTGTAAATCTTGTCTGCCTCCAGGAGGTCGGCCGCCTTGCGGTAGGCCTTGCTGTGCTTGGTCATTGGTCTTCTCCTTCATGAGTGGTCAGCCGGACGGGAGATGTCCCGTCCTCCCACGCTTGCTCGGGTTTTGAGTCAGCCCTCAACCGTGATGCCCATGGAACGGGCCGTGCCGGCGATGATCTTCGCCGCCTGGTCGACATCGTTGGCGTTGAGGTCTTCCATCTTGGTCTGCGCAATCTCGCGGACCTGATCCATGCTCACCTTGGCGACCTTCTTGGTGTGCGGCTCCCCGCTGCCCTTGTCGACGCCAGCGGCCTTGAGCAGCAGCCGCGCGGCCGGCGGGGTCTTGGTGACAAAGGTGAACGAGCGGTCTTCATACACCGAGATCTCGACCGGCACGATCTGCCCGCGCTGCGACTCGGTGGCCGCGTTGTAGGCCTTGCAGAACTCCATGATGTTGACGCCGTGCTGGCCGAGTGCGGGGCCGACCGGCGGCGCAGGGTTGGCCGCGCCCGCAGAAATCTGCAGCTTGATGACGGCGGCGAGCTTCTTCTTCGGAGGCATGACTTCTCTTCTTCTCGACGGGTTTGTAAAGCGTGCTAAATCTTGCTGACCTGGCTGAACGCCAGTTCGACGGGGGTTTCGCGACCGAAGATCGACACCAGGACGTGCAACTTCTGGTGCATGGGGTCGATCTCGCTGATCGTCGCGGGCAGGGTGGCGAACGGGCCGTCCATGACCGTGACCGACTCGCCGACGTTGAAGTCGACGACCGCAACCTGCTGCTTCTGGGCACCACCGGACGTCTTACCGCCCTCGGCGATGACCTGCGACTTCTGCACCTCGGGCGCCAGAATCCGCACGACCTCGTCCAGGGTCAGCGGGGAGGGACGGGAGGTCGCACCCACGAAGCCGGTGACCCCTGGCGTGTTGCGCACTGCGCCCCACGAGTCGTCGGTGAGCTCCATACGCACCAGGATGTAGCCGGGAAATACCTTGCGTTGCACCTGTTGGCGCTTGCCGTTCTTGATCTCGACGACCTCTTCGGTCGGCACCTCGACCTGGTAGATGAACTCCTCCATGTCCAAGGACTGGATGCGCGTCTCGAGGTTGGTCTTCACCTTGTTCTCGTAACCGGCGTAGGAGTGCACGACGTACCAGTCGCCGAACTGGGTGCGCAGCTCACGGCGCAACACCTCGACAGGGTCCTCCTCCTCCGCTGCGGCTTCGGCGAGGGCCTGCTCGACCTGCTCGGGTACGTCCGGGACGGTCTGTTCGACGGCAGGCTCGTCATCGTCACCGAGCGACATGTCGTCGTCGCCCTGGGTGTCACCGGCCACCTGGCCCTCATCGGCGCCGAGCAGGCGCGCGGCCGAGGCCACGTCGGTAGGACCGTCTGCGGCGGATTCGGCGGACTCGCTCCGGGCGTCACCGGAAGCGGCATTGGTCAGGATCTCGTCCTGCCCACCGGCGTCACCGGGGGGCGCGTCGGTCGGGATCTCGTCCTGCTCGCGATCTTCGTCGCCCACACGGGCGTCGTCGTGCTCAGACACAATCTCTCTTCTCTTGCTCATCTAGCTCATCTAGGCGGCGCGAAGGCCGCTTGTCGGCGTACCGGCTCAGCCGAACAGCGCCAGCACCAGCCGGGCGAAGCCGACGTCGAGGCCGGCCACGATCGACACCATGATCACCACGAAGACGATCACGACGAGCGAGTAGGTCACCAGCTCGTTGCGGGCGGGCCACAGCACCTTGCGCAGTTCGGCGATGCTCTCGCGGGCGAAGCGAGTCGGCTTGCCGCCGCGTCCCCCACTGGAACGGGGTGCGGCAGGCTCAATGCGAGTGGCGGTCACGAACTCTCCTCTCCGTCGTGCTCTCGGTGCTGGTCGGTGCTGGTCGGTGCTGTGCAGGGGCGGCAGGGCTCGAACCTGCAACCGCCGGTTTTGGAGACCGGTGCTCTACCAATTGAGCCACGCCCCTGTGTGGACCACCGGTGCCTGCACCTGCCTGCCCTGGTCCTGCCGATGAGCCGGATCTGCTGCGAGCACGCTTGCGCAGGGCCACGACAGACCCCAATGAGCGAGTGTACGGGCGGGCGGCGGCGACTCCAAACCTCGTCGGCCCGCGCAAGCCGGGTGGCCGCGTCTGAAACCATGCAGGGATGGGAGCTCGCGTATCCGACCGTATCGCCGCCATCGCCGAATCGGCCACGCTGGCCGTCGACGCCCAGGCCAAGGCCTTGAAAGCCGCGGGCCGTCCGGTCATCGGGTTCGGCGCCGGCGAGCCCGACTTCCCGACGCCCGACTACATCGTCGAGGCCGCCGTCGCCGCCTGCCGCGACCCGAAGAACCACCGCTACTCCCCCGTGCCGGGATTACCCGAGCTGCGCTCGGCGATCGCGGCCAAGACGGCGCGAGACACCGCCTACCAGGTCCAGGCCAGCCAGGTGCTGGTGACCAACGGCGGCAAGCAGGCCGTGTACAACGCGTTCGCCGCGTTGCTCGACCCGGGAGACGAGGTGCTGCTCGTTGCGCCGTACTGGACTACCTATCCCGAGTGCATCCGGCTGGCCGGCGGCGTGCCGGTCGAGGTCGTGGCCGACGAGACGACCGGTTATCTGGCCTCCGTCGAGCAACTGGAGGCAGCGCGGACCGAGCGCACCAAGGTGCTGCTGTTCGTCTCTCCGTCCAATCCCACCGGCGCGGTCTACCCGCGAGAGCAGGTGGAGGCGATCGGCGCGTGGGCCCGCGAGAACGACCTCTGGGTCGTTACCGACGAGATTTATGAGCACCTCGTGTACGGAGGCGCCGCCGAGGCCGGACCGACCGCCTTCTCGATCGCGCATTCGGCCGGCGAGAAGCTGGTGGTGCTCAACGGCGTAGCCAAGACCTATGCGATGACCGGGTGGCGAGTCGGCTGGTTGATCGGGCCGGACGACGTGGTCAAGGGCGCGTCCAACCTGCAGTCGCATTCGACGTCCAACGTGAACAATGTCGCGCAGATCGCCGCGCTGACCGCGGTGTCGGGCGACCTGTCGGCCGTGGCCGAGATGCGCAAGGTCTACGACCGGCGCCGACGGACCATCGTGGGCCTGCTCTCCGACATCCCCGGCGTGATCTGCCCCGAACCACTCGGCGCGTTCTACGCCTACCCCTCGGTCAAGGGCCTGCTCGGCAAGCCGCTACGCGGACGGATTGCGGCGAATACCACCGAACTCGCCGCGATCATCCTCGACGAAGTCGAGGTCGCGGTGGTCCCCGGCGAGGCGTTCGGTACACCCGGTTACCTTCGGATGTCCTATGCGTTGGGTGACGACCACCTGGCCGAGGGCGTCGGTCGCATCGCCAAATTGGTCGCCGACGGCTGATCGATCCCAGGTTTCAGTCGACCGCCTCAGCGCATGCCGCTAGGAGCGAGGCGGGCGCACCACCGCGCGTGCTTTCGCCAGCACCGTCTGACCCTCGACGGTGGCGGTCAAATCGACCTCGACCAGGCCGTCGTCGCGCACTGTGCGCACCTTGCCCTCGACGTGCAAGGTGGCGCCGTCGGGGTCGGGAACCGCGATCGGCCGGGTGAACCGCACGGCGTACTCCACAACCGCACCGGGATCACCCGCCCAATCGGTGACGACGCGGATGACCGCGGCCATGGTCAACATGCCGTGCGCGATCACGTTCGGGAGGCCGACCGACGTCGCGACGCGCTCGTTCCAGTGGATGATGTTGAAGTCGCCCGACGCGCCGGCGTACCGCACGAGGTCGAGGCGGTGGATCGGGAAGTCCTGTGCCGGGATCTGGTCCCCCACCGCCGTCATGCTGCCGTCCCCCTGGCCACGAGCGTCGAGTATGCGGTGCAGACCAGCTCGCCCTCGACGGTCGACACGTCGGCCTTGGTGGTGACGATGTCGTTACCACCGGCAGCGCGGACGTCCTCGACGCTCACCACGACCTGCAGCAGGTCACCTGCGCGCATCGGCCGGGCGTGGACGAAACGCTGCTCGCCATGGACGACCCGCGAGTAGTCGATGCCGAGGTCGGGGTCGTCGATCACCTGCCGGCCCGCTCGCATCGTGATCACGATCGCGAATGTGGGCGGCGCGATCACGTCTTCATGGCCGAGTTCCTGCGCTGCCGCTCGCGAGCGGTAGACGGGGTTCGGATCGTTGACCGCCTCGGCGAATTCGCGAATCTTCTCGCGGCTGACTTCGTAAGGCTCGGTGGGCGGGTACACGCGGCCCACGAAAGACGGATCGACCGGCATGGCGCTGACGCTACCGCCCGCCCTCAGGGCGCCATTCGCCGCACGGCGCGGTCGATGTCCACGCGGAACGGCTTGTCGGGCAGCGGGTCGTCGTACCCGACCGTGATTCCCGCGGCACGCGCGGCACCCTCGAGCAAGAACCAGACCAGCTCGCACACGACGGCAGTGAACCGCTCGCGCGACATCGTCCGTTGCGCGAGCCACCAGGTGCCGCTCGACTCCACGAGTCCGACGATGCCGTACGCACCCGCCGCGGCCTGTTCTCCGCCCACCCCGAACATCGTCAGCACGGCCTTGAACAGCGCCGCTACCCGGTTGGTCAGCGTGCTTTCGACAGCATCTGCCGATCCATTACGCCGTTCGCGCAGGAAGTGATAGAGGTTGGGGTGCTCGTCGAGCCAATCGATGATCGCGCCGATCGCCGGTACGACAATCTGCCGCGGGGTGGCCTCGCGGGCGATCATCAGGTGCGGGGCCAGGCAACCGATGACCTCCTCAACGATCTGGTCGGAGATCGCCTGGCACAGGTCGTCGCGATCGCGGAAGTACCGGTACAGGACGCTGCGGCTGACCTCGGCCGTTTCGGCGATCTGCTCGGCGGACGCTGACGGCCCGTACTCGTCGATCGCGGTGACACCCGCAGCGACGAAACCGGCGCGCCGCCGAGCGCGGTGCTCGATCCACCGCATCCGCCGACCGTCCACCTCGCGCGCAGGTTCGGCGTCGGCGCGCTCGCTCATCGCTACGACCTCCTCGAGGTCCAAAACCCCCTCAGCTTTGCACAAATGCGGGCGAACCGCTCCGGGCTGGGCCTCGTCCGGGCATACGAAAGCCCCATCGGCGCAGCCGGTGGGGCTTTCCTACGGTGCGAGAGCGGTCAGCGCGTCTCGCGGTGCTCGGTGTGCTTGCCGCAGTTCGGGCAGAATTTCTGCATCGCCAGCCGGTCGGGATCGTTCCGGCGGTTCTTCTTGGTGATGTAGTTGCGGTGCTTGCACACCTGGCACGCCAAAGTGATCTTGGGTCGGACGTCGGTGGCTGCCACGGTCGTGCCTCTCTCAGTGCGTTGCTTCGGTCGACCGGTACGGCGAGATCCGCACCGGCGAGTAGCGAGGGCCGGACTTGAACCGGCGACACAGCGATTATGAGCCGCTTGCTCTACCAGACTGAGCTACCCCGCCGTAACCCGGCCGGTGGGCCGGGTATGCCCGAGCCCCCTTACGGAATCGAACCGTAGACCTTCTCCTTACCATGGAGACGCTCTGCCGACTGAGCTAAGGGGGCCGTGGCACCCCGAAACGTCCGAGTGCGCCGACAGGCAAGTTTACACGAGGCGTCGGGCTTGTTCGTCGCCCACCGGAGCCGTCGCCACCGCTGCCGAACCCCTGGGCAACGGGGTGGATGTCTCGAACCCAACACTTGTATTCACATCGTGGTCCGCTTCGACCACACTCGGGGTACGCGACGATCACTACCCAACATTGCACGTCCACGTACAGGAGCCGCACCATGCCCGCCACGCCGGAGCTGACCATGCTGCGCCGTACCATCGACGAGCTGCGCACGACCGTGGGGGCGCTGCAGCATCGGTACGGGGAAATCACCGCGGTCCGCCGGCTGGCCGCAGATGTCGAACGCATCGAACTCGACGCGTCCGACCTGGATTCGATCCTGCCGCCACCAGAAGCGCCACCCGGGGAGATGCACATGATCGACGACCGGCCGCTCGACCCGGCCCTGTGGGCCGACGCCGACGACGAGGGCCTCGGCGGTTACCACCGCGATGTTCGCCAGTGACCCGCTCGCTCAATCGCCAGCAGCCCGGCAAACTGCAGCCCGGCGTCGGAGCCCCCGGCCGCGCAAGTATCGCCGAACGCACCCTGCGCACCGACCGCTGGTGGCAGGCGCCGCTGACCACTGCGGTGCTGCTCAGCATCTGGGTGCTCTATTCCCTCGTGCGCACCGCAAGCCAGGGCGCTTACTTCGTCGAGAAGTACCACTACCTCTCGCCGTTCTCGTCGCCGTGTGTGACCGCGTCATGTCCGCCGGACGCGCGTGACTTCGGCACCTGGTTCGGCCACTTCCCGCCGTTCGTGCCGCTCGCTCTGATCGTGCTGCCGTTCCTGCTCGGCTTCCGGCTCACCTGTTACTACTACCGCCGCGCGTACTACCGGGCCTTCTGGCAATCGCCGCCGGCGTGCGCTGTCGCCGAACCGCACAAGAAGTACTCGGGCGAGACCCGTTTCCCGCTGATCGTGCAGAACCTGCATCGCTACTTCTTCTACGTCGCGATGCTGATCTCGCTCGTGAACACCTACGACGCGATCAAGGCCTTCCACGGCGGGGACGGCGGATTCGGGCTCGGCCTGGGCACTCTGGTCATGCTGGCCAATGTCGTTCTGTTGTGGGCGTACACCCTCTCGTGCCACTCGTGCCGCCACATCGTCGGTGGACGGGTGCGCAGCTTCAGCCGGCACCCGCTGCGCTATCAGGCGTGGACGTTCGTGTCGAAGCTCAACGCCAAACACATGCAACTGGCCTGGACGACCCTGGCCTCACTCATGATCACCGACGCCTACATCGCGCTCGTATCGTCGGGAACGCTCAGCGATCTGCGCATCATCAACTAGAGGGCTGGCGCACCACCATGGAGAAGCACAGTTACGACGTCCTGATCATCGGGGCCGGCGGATCAGGCCTACGAGCCGCGATCGCGGCGCACGAGGCGGGCCTGCGCGTCGCCGTCATCTGCAAATCGCTGTTCGGTAAAGCGCATACGGTCATGGCCGAAGGCGGTTGCGCTGCAGCGATGGGCAACGCCAACAGCAATGACAACTGGAAGGTCCACTTCCGCGACACGATGCGCGGCGGCAAGTTCCTCAACAACTGGCGCATGGCCGAGCTGCACGCGCAGGAATCCCCCGACCGGGTCTGGGAGCTGGAGACCTACGGCGCCCTGTTCGACCGCACCAAGGACGGCCGGATCAGCCAACGCAACTTCGGCGGTCACGAGTACCCGCGCCTCGCGCACGTCGGTGACCGCACTGGACTGGAATTGATCCGCACCATGCAGCAGAAGATTGTCTCGCTGCAGCAGGACGACGCGAAGAAGGTGGGGCGCACCGGAGCGGACGAGGGCCGGCTGCGAGTCTTCGCCGAGGTGACCATCACCGAGGTGATCACAGACTCGTCTGGCGCTATCGCGGGCGCGTTCGGTTACTACCGCGAGACGGGTGACTTCGTCCTGTTCAAGGCACCCGCGGTTGTGCTGGCGACGGGTGGCATCGGCAAGTCATTCAAGGTCACGTCCAACTCCTGGGAGTGCACCGGCGACGGGATGGCGCTGGCGCTGCGGACCGGCTCGACGCTGCTGAACATGGAGTTCGTGCAATTTCACCCGACCGGTATGGTCTGGCCGCCGTCGGTGAAGGGCATTCTCGTGACCGAGGGCGTTCGCGGCGACGGCGGCGTGCTGCGCAACTCCGAAGAGAAGCGCTTCATGTTCGACTACGTCCCCGACGTCTTCCGCAAGCAGTACGCGGACAACGAGGACGAGGCCGACGCCTGGTACAAGGACCCCGACCACAATAAGCGCACCCCCGACCTGCTGCCGCGTGACGAGGTCGCGCGTGCGATCAACTCCGAGGTCAAGGCCGGACGCGGTTCACCGCACGGCGGGGTATTCCTCGACATCGCGTCGCGGCTGCCGAAGGAGGAGATCCTGCGCCGACTGCCCTCCATGTATCACCAGTTCAAGGAATTGGCCGACGTCGACATCACCGTGGAGCCGATGGAGGTCGGGCCGACCTGTCACTACGTGATGGGTGGCATCGAGGTCGACGCCGACACAGCCGCCGCGACCAATGTTCCCGGCCTGTTCGCATCCGGCGAGGTGGCCGGCGGCATGCACGGCTCGAACCGCCTTGGCGGCAATTCCCTGTCGGACCTGCTGGTCTTCGGGCGGCGTTCGGGCGAGGGCGCCGCGCTGTATGTGCAGAGCCTGGGGGGGCGCTACCCGACAATCACCGACGGGCAGGTGGCCGCATGCGAGGCGTATGCCCTTGCCCCCTTCGAGGGCTCCGGCGAGAACGCCTACACCGTGCACCAGGAACTGCAGGAGTGCATGAACGACCTGGTCGGCATCATCCGCAAGGCCGAGGAGATCGAGGACGCCCTCAGCCGCCTGGAGAAGCTCAAGCAACGGGCGAGCAAGGTGTCGGTCGTCGGCGACCGCCGCTTCAACCCCGGCTGGCACATCGCCCTCGACCTGCGCAACATGATCCTGGTGTGCGAGTGCATCGCCAAGGCCGCGCTGATGCGTGCGGAATCGCGCGGCGGACACACCCGCGACGACTTCCCCGCAATGTCGTCGAAGTGGCGCAAAGTGAATCTCATCTGCTCGGCGAACGCGGCCCGCGACGGCGTCGATGTCGTGGCGCAGGCGATGCCGCCCATGCGTCCCGATCTGATGGCATTGTTCACCCGCGATGAGCTGGAGAAATACTTCGCAGATGACGAGCTGGGCAATCTGGCCGAGATCGTCGAGCCCCCCGACGAGGAACCCGTTCGCGCGAGAGAAGGAGCACGGGCATGAGCGAGGCTTGCCGAGCGAACCGACGGCATCGCGGCTCCGCATGCCCGCCCGCAGCGAAGCGAGGATGGGCATGAGCTATGACGCGCACTTCAGGATTTGGCGGGGGAACGCCGACGGTGGCGAGCTGGCCGACTACACCGTCGAGGCGAACGAGGGCGAGGTCGTCCTCGACATCATCCACCGGCTGCAGGCCACGCAGGCCGGCGATCTGGCCGTTCGCTGGAACTGCAAGGCCGGCAAGTGCGGATCGTGCAGCGCTGAGGTCAACGGCCGTCCCCGCTTGATGTGCATGACGCGGATGTCGGTGTTCGCCGAGACCGAGACGATCACCGTCACTCCGCTTCGGGCGTTCCCGGTGATGAAGGACCTCGTGACCGACGTGAGCTACAACTACAAGAAGGCTCAGCAGGTGCCGGCCTTCGCTCCCCCGGATCTCGGACCCGGCGAGTACCGCATGGCGCAGCAGGACGTGTCGCGTTCGCAGGAGTTCCGCAAGTGCATCGAGTGCTTCCTGTGCCAGGACGTCTGCCATGTCATCCGGGACCACGAGGACAACAAGGAGGCCTTCTCCGGTCCGCGGTTCCTCATGCGCGCTGCCGAACTGGACATGCACCCACTGGACACCCTCGACCGCAAGAACGCCGCCCAGGAGGATTTCGGCCTGGGCATGTGCAACATCACCAAGTGCTGCACCGAGGTGTGCCCCGAGCACATCAAGATCACCGACAACGCCATCATCCCGTTGAAGGAGCGCGTGGTCGACCGAAAGTACGACCCGCTCACCTGGCTGGGCAGCAAGATCGGCATGCGTCCCAAATAGCGCAACCACTGCAGGACGGTTGGCCGGGTCGCGTCCACAGCGCAGCCAGAATCCTCGGAGGAATACCATGATCGTCCCCCTGGCCGAGGAGCACTGGTCGGCGGTGCGGACGATCTACGCGGCCGGCATCGCTACAGGCAACGCGACCTTCGAAACCGTCCCCCCGACCTGGCTGGAGTGGGACCGCATGCATCTCGGTGCACACCGCTTCGTGTCCGTGCTCGGATCGACGGTGACCGGATGGGCCGCCGCGGAGCAGGTATCACCGCGACCTGTGTACGACGGCGTTGTCGAGTCCTCGGTCTACGTCCACCCCCACTTCACTAGGCGAGGTTTGGGCCAGGCATTGCTCCATGCGATCGTCGCATCGACCGAGACCGACGGCATCTGGACAATCCAGGCCGTCATCTTTCCCGAGAACGCGGCCAGCCTGGCGCTGCACGAGAAGGTTGGTTTCCGCCGACTAGGAGTGCGGGAACGGGTGGGTCAGCACTACGGTCGCTGGCGGGACGTGGTCCTGCTCGAGCGCCGCAGCCCACTGATCGATTGACGCTGTGCCCGCCGAGCCCGTGGTGCGCTGTTGCCCGAGGTCAGTCACGATGGACGCTTCGCCGGCGCATTGGCGGCCGTCAGCCCGGGTTCGGTGGTGACCGTTTCGCCGAGCGCCTCGTCGATCCTCTTCAGCACCTCCGCGTCCAACTGCACGCCCGACGCCTGGACGTTCTCGTGGACCTGCTCGGGGCGTGAAGCTCCGATGATCGCCGCAGCGACATTGTCATTCTGCAGCACCCACGCGACTGCCAGCTGCCCCATCGACAGCCCGAGGTCGGACGCGATCGGGGCGAGCTCCTGCACCGGCATCAGCACGTCATCCGACATCCAGCGTTTGATCATGGAGGCGCCGCCCTTGTCATCGGTGGCGCGCGACCCGGCCGGGGCGTCTTGGCCCGGCTTGTACTTACCGGTCAGCACGCCCTGGGCGATCGGCGAGAACACGATCTGACTGAGCCCGTGTTCACGGCTGGCCGGGACGACCTCGCCCTCGATCACGCGCCAGAGCATCGAGTACTGAGGCTGATTCGACACCAGCGAGA
The DNA here is from genome assembly GCA_038207565.1 of Mycobacteriales bacterium. Lineage (GTDB taxonomy): Bacteria > Actinomycetota > Actinomycetes > Mycobacteriales > Jatrophihabitantaceae > JALZAI01. The sequence continues at coordinate 3,405 of JBBQZQ010000028.1, read as the reverse complement.
ACCCCATCTGCTGGGCGAGCTGCTGGCCGTCGCTGATCTGCTCGGCCGTCCACTCGCTCACGCCGATGTAGAGCGCCTTGCCGGCGCGGACGACGTCCGCGAAAGCCTGCATGGTCTCTTCCAGCGGTGTGCAGGTGTCGAAACGGTGTGCCTGGTAGAGATCGACATAGTCCGTCTGAAGCCGCCTCAGGCTTGCGTCGATGCTCTCCATGATGTGCTTGCGCGACAGGCCGCTGTCATTGCGGCCCTTCGGGTCCGGCCCGGTCGGCCAGTAGACCTTGGTGAACACCTCGAGGGACTGGCGCCGCTGTCCCTTGAGCGCGTCGCCCAGCACCTCCTCGGCCTTGCCGTTGGCGTAGACGTCGGCGGTGTCGAAGGAGGTTATGCCCGCGTCGAGTGCGGCGTGCACGCACTGGGTCGCTACGTCGTTCTCGACCTGGGAGCCATGCGTGAGCCAGTTGCCGTAGGTGATCTCTGAGATTTGCAGGCCGGAACGGCCCAGGTACCTGAAGTCCATGACAGTTCACCTACCCGGTGCAGGCACTCGCTTAGCCGATTTCCGTCGGAGTCACCGGCTCATCCCGAATAAGGGCCTCGAGGTTCCTGCCGGCCACCGGGCGTCGGTGGCCACGGCGTCGCGGGCCGTCACCGAGAGGATGCAGAGTAATGGAGCAAGTACGCCCCGCCCAGGAGTAGGCGCGCACCGCGCGAGCGCAATTCGTGTCTATACCGGTCGGTAAGTGACGAAGCACGGATGAGAATCACGGTCAGTTAGCGCAGCGGTCAATATTGGGGTATCTTGCGCACGAGAGTGTGGTCGGGGGACCATGGGCGAAGCGATGGTATGTCGATCTTAGTCCGTGAGCACGGAGTTTAGCCTGATTGTGGGAGATTAGGCGCCTTTTTCCAAAGCTGCACGACCGCCTCAGAATGTTGTCCATTAAGGCAAGCGACCGTCGACTTGCCCGGCGCTGAGGAGATCAGTGAAGCGTTTACCCCTAGTTCTTTCCCTTGCAGCGACCATGACTGCGGCGATGACCGCGCTCCTACCGTCGTCTGCAGTCGCTGCGATCCCGGCGGCTGGCGGTCCGACCGTTTCTGCCACAGCAGCGACGTGGACGCCGCTGCTCGCCACGAGCGGGACCGACGGCTCGACAGAGCGAATTCGGCAACTGACCCAATGCGGCAACACCATGTACGCAGTGGGGCGATTCACCGCTATCAAGCGTTACAGCGTGACGTTCACACGCAACAACGCGTTCAGTTTCAATGCCACCACTGGCGTGGTGAACGCCTGGGATCCCAACGTGAATGGCCAGGTCAACTCCGTCGCCCTGTCCGCCGATTGTTCGACCGCCTATCTCGGCGGCACGTTCACCCTGGTGAACGGGACGACGGTGAAAAACATTGCATCGGTGTCCACCGCAACAGCAGCTGTGAACAATGGCTTCGCGCATAGTGCGGGAGGAAAGGTCAACACGCTCACTCTGTCGGGATCGCACCTGCTGACGGGCGGGGTGTTCCCCGGCATCAACGGGTCGACGAAGAAGTATTTCGTCAGTCTTAACGCGGCCACCGGTAAGGATGACGGGTACCTCAACCTGAACATTTCCGGCAATTACGTGTACGTCCAACAGGACGGTCGGGCATCCAGCAGCAACTACACCCAGGTCTACAACACCGACCTCAGCCCCGACGGGTCGAAATTGCTGGCCATGGGCGTTTTCACGTCCGTCGGAGGCCAGGCTCGCCGGCAGATCTTCATGCTGGACCTGGGCGCTACCGCGACGGTCGACGCGTGGTACTCCCCCGAATTCGACCAGAACTGCCACGCGGTCGAGCCGTTCTACCTCCAGGCGGCGAGCTGGGCCCCGGATATGACGAAGGTCTACATCGCCACCACCGGCTACAAACCCGCCACTGGCATCGGCTTCGGGACCTTCGAACCCCGGGGCGGACTGTGCGACGCGGCCGCCGCGTTCCCGGCCAGCCCCTCGTCCACCCAGGCGAGCCTGTGGATCAATTACACCGGCTGCGACTCGCTGTACTCGACCGCTGCCGACAACAATGCCGTCTATGTCGGCGGGCACCAGCGGTGGCTCGAAAGTCCGGTGCAGTGTGACGGCAATGGTAACGGCACCAAGGTCGACTCACCCGGGATGGGCGGCATCGACGCGCTGTCCGGTCACGTGCTACTCGACGGCAACGGCGTCAATCCGGCGACCGGTGACCTCGTGGGCAAGTACAGCCGCGGTCGGGGCCTCGGGGCGGCCGACATGCTCCTGACGTCGGCCGGCCTGTGGATCGCCAGCGACAACGCGTTCAACGCCGACAGCTGCGGCAAGACGGCGACCGGAACGCCCGCCTACGGTCACATGGGTCTGTGCTTCCTTCCCTACCCGCCTGCCTGAGCTTCAGGTTCAGTACGACCGCAGCTCCCCTCGACATGTTCGGCGAGGGGAGCTGCGGCGTCTGTGGCGGGTGTTGGGTTTGAACCAACGTAGGCTGAGCCGGCGGTTTTACAGACCGCTCCCTTTGACCACTCGGGCAACCCGCCGTGTACCGGACGACGTCTGGCAACGGCTCAGAATGCTACCGGACGTTTCGGGGCCTCGGTCCGCTACCGTCGGGACGAGCCAGTTCGCACTCGCTGATCTCGGGAGACACACCATGGCCGATCCGTCCTTTGACGTCGTGAGCAAGATCGACCGTCAGGAGGTCGACAACGCGCTGAACCAGGCCGCAAAAGAGGTGGCGCAGCGTTTCGACTTCCGCGGGACGAACGCTGTCATCGAGTGGTCCGGCGAGCTGGGCGTCACCGTCAAGGCCGACACCGAGGAACGCGCCAAAGCCGCGCTGGAGGTCTTCAAGGACAAGTTGGTGAAGCGGTCGATCTCGCTGAAGTCGCTCGACGCGGGCGAGCCGAAGTTGTCGGGCAAGCAGTTCATCGTCTCGTCCACCATGAAACAGGGCATCGGGCAGGACGACGCGAAGAAGATCGCGAAGTTGATCCGCGACGAAGGCCCGCGCGGGGTCCAGGCCCAGATCCAGGCCGACCAGCTGCGGGTGTCCGGCAAGAAGCGCGACGACCTGCAAGCGGTGATCACGCTGCTTAAGGACGCCGACCTGGGCGTCGCGCTGCAGTTCACCAACTATCGTTGAGCATCTTGCTGACGGTCGCCTCGTGATCAACACGGCGAAGTACACGCCCTGGAGCCTGTCGCATAATCGTGTGGCGCTTTGTGTGGACGGTTCTTTGGGTTATTGGCCGAGGAATGTTGTCGGCGGGCGGGCTGCTGGTTGTGTGCTGTGCGGGTGTTGTGGTCAGGCGGGCTGGGCGGTTCGGATGCGGAGCAGGTTGGTGACGGCTGCGGCGAAGCGGAACTCGCTGGTTGCGGCGGTGAG
>JBBQZQ010000027.1:0-57131 GCA_038207565.1 Mycobacteriales bacterium | reverse complement strand
CTGCTGGCCCGCTACCAGCCCGTCCCGTATCTGGACCGGCACGACGACGAGCCCTGGCATCTGCACTTCCACGGCCGCGACACCGCGGACCGGTCAGGGTGGGGCGGAGGGATATCCGTCGGCCTCGCCACAGTGCTCGGCAGTGATTATGCCGATCGACTGGGGGTCTGCCAGGGATCAGGGTGCGACCGGGTGTTCGTTGACATCTCCCGCAACGGCACGAAGCGGTTCTGCTCCACTGCCTGCCAGAACCGCGTCAAGGCCGCCGCCCACCGCGTGCGAACCCGCTGAGCCCGACAACGCCGAGGAAAAGGGCCACGGCACGACCGAAGACGCCCGCAGTGCCCGTTCTTCAGTTGATCTTTCGATGTCCCACAGCAGGATCCCCACTGACACAGCGATCGGCCCGCCCGCAAAGGTGCGTCATACGGGACGTCCAAGATCTTCAGCCGTTCGACGGGGCCGGCCGTGCCCGACCGCCGCACTGCGAGCACGGGTGGTTCGGCTACCGGGACGGCATCGGCCGGCACGCTTTCTCGACAGCAGCCGTCGTCTTGGGAGTGGTGCTCAGTCCACGAAGAAGCCTGGCGTGGATCGTGGACCGGTGGCAAGGTCGCCATCATGCGGAGCCCGAGCACGCCACCACCCCGGTCGTTGCCCGGCGGGAGGACATCCGGACCGACGGGGCCATGACCGGTGCGGAACGAGCCGTCCTCGCCCAATGGCTCGACCCGTACCGCGACCCAGCGACTACGCTCCCCGGCTACGGGCCCGCCTCAAGCTCGAACAACCGCTCATGAACGACGCGCACACCCGCGGCTGGGCCCGCGAGGTCGAACGCCATCGAGCCACCCTCCGGCGCATCGAGGAGCTGCTCGCGCAGCTCGGGCGCACCCGGAGCTAGCCGAGCTGGGTCAATTAGCCGACGGAGAGGGCACGCGTGGCAGAGCAGCAGACCGGCGGCGGACGGCTACCTCACCCTCCAGCGGGACGACGACGGTGGACGTCCTTTGTCGCGGAGGAACGCGTCGACGATAAGCCCGTCCGCGGCCTGCACGAGCAGACCAACCCGCGGCATCGTCTGCGCGTCGAGCACGACGCACACACCCTGCTCATCCATCTCTCCGACGAGGACGGCGACGGGTGGACCACCATCGCCGTTGACCGAGCTACCCGACACTCAGCCGTGACACGTCATCGCCGGCAGGCCGACGCAGCTCGCGGTGCCTACGACGCCCTCTACGAGCAGTAGCCGGGGACGGCCGATCAATCCATCCGCCGGGGCGTCGGAACTCGAGAACGCCACACGACAGGAACACGAGTCCCAAGAGTGGAGGCGCACGATGAGGACCGATCATGCTGAACTGGAACCCGTGGGCCGGACGGCCCGCTGGACCGCCGCCGCCCGGGCCGTCGAGAGCGAGAGGTCCGACCGGTTGTTCGCCGATGAGTACGCCGCCACCCTCGCCGGCCCGGAGGGCTTTGCCCTCATGGAACGGTTCGAGGCCTTCACCGGCGGCCGCAACCCGGTGCTGCCGCTGCGGACCCGGTTCTACGACGACGTACTGCGCGCCCACGTGCACCACGGCGAGACACGGCAGGTCGTCCTCCTCGCCGCGGGCCTTGATACCCGCGCGTTCCGGCTGACCTGGCCGCCCGGCACCACCGTGTTCGAGCTCGATCAACCGACCCTGCTGACGAGCAAGAACGCCGCGCTCACCGATCTCGGGGCCGAGCCGGCATGCGACCGGCGAGCCGTGGGTGCCGACCTGACCGAGGACTGGACCACCGCCCTCACCGACACCGGCTACACCCCCCATCAGCCGGCCGTCTGGATCGCCGAAGGGCTGCTGTCCTACCTACCCGAACCCGCTGTCGAGCACCTGCTGCGTACCACCAGCCAGCACAGCAGCCACGGCAGCTGCATCGCTACCGACTTCATTGGCAAGACCTTCTTGACCACCCCGTCGATGCAACCTGTGCGCGCCGCCCTTAGCCAACTCGGCGCACCATGGCTGTCCGGGTCCGACGAACCCGAACACCTCCTGACCGCCTGCGGGTGGCTACCCGAGCGCGTCCTCCAACCTGGCGACCCCGGCTTCGACTTCCGCGAGCTGCCCTTCCCCACCATCTCCCGCGACGTCGACGCGCCCGGACTGCCTAGGCTGTTCTTCGCCACCGCCCTCAAGGATGACGAGGAGGTGTCCAAATAATCGAGTCCGACCTCATCCAGGCCCGGATGCGCGAGGGTCTCGCTGTTGCCCGGGTCGGCGGCAAGCTCCATGGACGCAAGCCCAAGCTCAGCCCGACGCGGGAGGCGCTCCTCGTCGACCTTCACAGGACCGGGCAGAAGCGCCCGCCCGACCTCGCGGAGCTGTTCGGCATTGGCCGGTCCACCGTCTACGCGCTTGAGCCCCCGGCCACAGATGCGGCTGCCGTCGGGCGCCGGAGGACCGGCCCGGTCAAGTAGCGCTGTCAGGACCCCGTGCAGACCGCTGCAGGTCACTCTCGCGAGCTGACCACCCGGTGATCTTGTGCCGCTGGTCGATCCTCGTCTGGCACGGCTTCTCTTCGACGGACCGCAGTGGTCATCGAGGCGCTGCAGGGTCGAGGATGGTGTCGTGGGTTACACGAACACATTCATCGCCGTCGCCGAGGACTGCCGCGCGGCCACTGGTGAGGTCCCCATCGAGCGGGCGGGCGGCCCGACTGTGGCCAGCACGCAATACGCCATGCTCGCCGCTGCACCCGGTCAGTGGACTCAAGAGGACGTTCTGCTTGCGTCATCCCCGCAGGTCCGCGGCCTGGACATCGACGGGGCCGAACTCCGCCGGCTCGGCCAGGAGTACTTCAGCCAGCCGCGCGCATGCCTCCGCGCCTCTCCGCTGCCGAAGTCATTCGGTTGGGGGCTGCACTACGACGCCGACGGCCGGATCACGCTGCATGCGGTGGACTCCCCGGAGTACGCCCAGCTCCGCAACGACGCCTCGCTGACCCAGCTCCGAGCGATGCGCTCCAGCCGCGCCGCCAGCTGACCCCCGACTACCGAGACGCGCCGAGTCCGGTCAACGGTATGTGAGACGTCCTCTTGGCTGAAACCGCGGTCGTCCGGCTTCACGCAGGGTGACCGCGTGACCAGGTCTCATCCGTTACCGCGTTGAGGGATCAGGAGCGGCGTGCCGAACCAGCCCCAGTAGATGCGATGGTGCGCGATCTGGGGTCCCCGTAAATCCATGACTTCGGCGAGGTCGACCTGGTCGCCGCCGTCGGGGTGCGCGCGGGGGTACTCCCACATCAGAGTCTGGCCATCGAAGTGGTAGCGGCCGGTGCGATACCAGCGCACGAGGTCGTTGGGGCGGTTGTCGGTGCCGCGTTGGAAGAACGGCCGGATCTGGTCTCGGCCGGTGAGCACACCGCGTGGTTGGTCGAGGATTCGGGGGATCAACGGCGTCTCAAGGATCGCGTCGGGCGTGTACAGCTCCAGCAGTCCGTCGATGTCGTGGGCGCGGGTCCGCCGGTCCCATTCGTGATAGATGAACGCCGCGTCGTCGTCGCTGGCGGTCTTGGTCGTCGGGTCGGTGTCCATACCGCGACGCTATGTCCGCGACGTTACGGTGGCGGTCGAAATGTGCGTGCCTCATGCTGGACCGGTGACCGAGAAACCGTGCGACGCCGACTTGGCGGCCGTTGCGGTGCTGTTCGGTGATCCTGCTCGGGCCGCGATGCTCGTCGCGCTGTCGGACGGTCGCGCGCTGCCGGCCGGTGAGCTCGCCAGACGCGCATCGGTGTCACCGGCCACCGCGACGACGCACCTGCGCCGCCTCGTCGATGGTGGCCTGGTCCAGGTCACGGTTCAGGGCCGACACCGATACCACCAACTTGCCGGACCGGAGGTAGCAGCGGTGCTGGAGGCTCTCGCCCACCTCGCGCCCGTGGCGCCGGGGAAATCGCTACGCCAACACCGCGAGGTAACCGCGCTGGCTGAGGCTCGCACCTGCTACGACCATCTCGCCGGGCGTCGTGGCGTCCAGCTGCGGGATCGGTTGCTGGCCGCCGGGGCGCTGCAGACCACCGACGGTCGAGACCACAGCCTCACTGGCCACGGCAAGACACTGATCGCCGACCTGGACATCGATCTTGACAAGCTGCGATCCGGGCGGCGCATCTTCGCCCGATCCTGTCTGGATTGGACTCAGCGTCGTCCCCATCTCGCCGGCGCCCTGCCCGCCGCAGTGACCAGCACGTTCCTCGCCCGCGGCTGGCTTGAGCGCCGCGCAGGGCGCGGACTGCGTGTCGCTCCGGGCTACGACCAGAAGCTCGACGGATGGCTCACCGGCACCTGATCGCAAACAACAGTCATCGACCGCTGCAACTCGCCGGCCCGTCACGCCCGCAAGTGGAACAGCCCGTCACCGCAAGCGGATCCTCTTACGGCATTCGTGGTGGCGCTGAAGCCGCGGCCCGGGCGGGGCTCCCACCGGATCTACGCGTGCCGTTCGGGGTGGGCGGCGGTGACGTAGTGCATCGCTGTGGCCGGTGAGATGCCGAACAGGCGGATGAGGTGGACAGGGTCGGAGGTGAGGGCGGCTTCGTTCAGGATGCGGTCCTCGCGCAGCTGGGACGGCTGGACGCCGAGGTTGCTGAAGGTTCGTCGCAGTGTCATCCCGGCGATCGGGGCATCGGTGGCGCTGATCGCGCTGTGACCGGTGATGAGCAGGTGCGGGTTCTGGGTGCGAGGCCAGTTCTCGTGCCGGACCTGGAGCCAGACGAGGGCGAGCCGGTGGGTCATCCTGTCGAGGTAGATGAGGTGGTCCCGGCCTTGGGCGCGCGTTACCCGTAACCGCCCTCTGGTGGCGTCGAGGTCCGCGAACCGAAGAGCGCGTAGATCGGTGATGCCCAGGCCGTGGACCGCCACGAGCGCGATAGCGAGCCGGCCTATGGCGTGGTCGGCACGCTCGATCAGGCCGTGCAGGGTGTCGCTGGACAACGGCGCGGGCAGTGAGGGGACGGTGGCGAGCCGCACGCCTCGGGTGGGGTCGGCGAAGACCAGCCGTTCCTGCTTCAGTGCCCGGAAGATGCTGCGCAGCGCGGTCCGGAGGGTTTGTGCGTTGTTCCCGGAGCGAGCGGCCAGCACCGTCGCGACATCGCCGGCTGTGATCTCTCGCAGGGACTCGACGCGGCCGGCCCACTCCTTGATGACGGGCGAGGCATAGGCGAGGTAGTTGCGGATGATGCACCAGTTCAGCGGCGGGTGCGCGCGGCGGCCGAGCCCACGCGCCACGTCGACCCAGCGCTGCAGCTCGTTCGCGACACCGGTGGGCATCGAGGCGATCGTCGTATCGACGAAGCGCTGGTCGGGGCTGAGTTGCCGGGTGGCGTCGGCGATAACCGTGTGGTGCGCGGCGAGGAAGTGCAGTGCCCGCAATGCGGACCCTTTCGAGTCGGTGCTGGCTACGGCGCGGATGTCGGCTTCGCGGAGCGGGGCGTCGGCGCCGAGGTGCGCGAGCAGGATGCGCAGGGTGCGTCGGCAGGCGGTGAGGTTGTCGTGGTTCCAGCCTTGGTCTCGTCCGTGGGCGCCGAGCTGGTTCAGCAGCGCCGCAGCGTCAGCGGTGAGTGACGGCGGGCGAGAGGTGCTCGCGGTCACGGCATCCCAGCGGCGCGGTGGATCGAGAAGGATCAGCTGGTCAGGGTCGATCAGATGCTCGGAGATCGGCGTCGGCGTGGCTCGGCGCGCGCGTTGCAGGGCCATGGCTCGCCACTTCACCGGTTGGTAGCCGAGTGCACCGGCACGCTGGTAGAGGCGTGGAGCGAGTGATCCACCGAACCACAGCTGGGTGGAGCCTCCGATGTCGTGATCGCCGACCACGGCGGTGATCGTGCAGCAGCGGCACAGGGTCTTGACCAGCGGCAGTCCGTGGCGTCGGCATCGCATGCAGCGTCCGGGCGGGTAGGCCTTTCGCCAGGCGTGGCAGCCGCCGCAGACGACGTCCAGGCCCCAGGCGTCGCAGTCTGCGCAGCTGACCGTCGACTCCCCCACCTTCGGCGGTGAGCGACGTACGCGAGCGGTCAGGTCAGTGGCGGGCCGGGTCTCCCAGTCGACGAGCGACTCGGCGCGGCGCAGAACCTCGACGACGACCAGTCCGTGGTCGAGGACCTGATCGATGATCCGGTCGGTGACCAGCTGCTCGCCGTCGGCGTCGCGGGCTGCGAGAGTGAGGCGCACCATCGCCAGCCATTGTCCGCGCACGCTCGGGCCGACGCCCTGCTGGCGGGCGAGGCGGTCGGCTACCGAGTGGGCTTGGCTGAAGCCGCGTGGTGTCCGGCCGGCGATGCGGCGTGCGATCTGGTGGTCGACGCAGCGTCCAGGGGTTCCGGTAGTCATCGCCGAAAATCCAACGCCAAGCACGCGGGTACTGGTCCTGGCATTGCGGCTGACGGTGCCCCGCCCGTGGCAGCGCGCTCCCGCCGGTCCGGGTCATGGCGGCCGCCCGCACCGAGCCGACGATTAGGCCTACTAGACAAACTATGCGAACTAGGGCAGAACTGGGGCCGCTCTCAGGCTCGGCGGAGCGTGAGGGTAAGCCGTGGCGGCGCGGCTGAGCGGCCTTCCAGAACTTCGAGCAGCGCGGTGGTGTCGAGGTGTTCGTCGACGAGGTCGGCGAGGGCGTCGATGCGGGCCAGTCGCCATGCCTCGAACTGGAGGTCCGGCGACGGAGTGAAGTTGCGGCCGGCCTCGACCGCCACTTCTGACAGGTAGGCGCGGCGGAAGGCGTCGTTCTCGAACAGGCCGTGCCAGGTCGTGCCGGCCACTGCACCGTGGCGGCAACCCTGGTCGGCGAAGAACGGCGTGCCGCCGTGCGCGTCGACCCGGCCGTGGTGGATCTCGTAGCCGGTCACAGTGGTCCCGTCGGGCAGTACCCGTTCGGGGCGGGCGAGCACCTTGTCGGCGCCGAACGTGGTGTGGACGGGCAGCAGCCCGAGCCCGGCGACCGACCCGATCGCGCTCTCTACGGTGTCGTCGATCCGTTGGCCGAGGATCTGGAAGCCACCACAGATGCCGAGCACAGAGCGGCCGGTCGCGGCACGCGCCGCGAGGGCCTCGGCGAAACCGCGCTCGCGCAGCCACGTCAGGTCCGACACCGTTGCTCGGCTGCCGGGCAGCACGACGAGGTCACTGTCGATCATCTCGGCCGGTCGGGTTACGAACTGGATCACTACGCCGGGCTCCGCGGCGAGCGGGTCGAGGTCGGTGAGGTTGCTTGCGCGAGGCAGGCGAATCACGCTGATCCGTAGGACGTCGGCGCCGAGCGGCGGCGCGGGGTCGGCGTAGATGGCGGGGTCGAGCGCGTCCTCGGCATCGATTCCCAGTCCTCGGACGTATGGCAGTACCCCGTAGGTGGGGCGGCCAGTTAGTTGCGACATCATCTCCAGGCCGGGTTTCAGGAGGGTGATCTCACCGCGGAACCGGTTGATCACGAAACCGCGGACCAGGTCCTGATCGTCAGGGCTCAGGAGGGCGAGCGTGCCGGTGAACGCGGCGAAGACCCCACCCGGGTCGATGTCACCGACCAGGACGGCGGGTACGCCGGCGGCGCGGGCGAAGCCCAGATTCACGATGTCGGTGGCGCGCAGGTTGTTCTCGGCCGGGCTGCCCGCGCCCTCGCACACCACCACCTCGAATCGGCTGCGCAGGTCGCGGTAGGCATCGACGACGAGGTCGAGCAGCTCGGCCTTCGCTTGCCAGCCGGTGCCCGCCTCTAGCTCACCGACGGGATGGCCCATCACGACCAGCTGGGCGCGGGTGTCGGTGCCGGGCTTGAGCAGCACCGGGTTCATCGCGGCTTCGGGCTCGGCGGCGCGGGCCTGGGTCGCTTGGGCCCGTCCGATCTCTTCTCCGCGGCGGGTCACGTAGGAGTTCAGGGACATGTTCTGCGCCTTGAACGGTGCGACCGATACGCCGCGGCGCGCTAGCCATCGGCACAGGCCGGTGACGACAGTCGTCTTGCCGGCGCCCGAACTGGTGCCGAGAACGAGCAAGGAACCCTGGGTCACCTGCGGGCGGCGTTCTTGTCGGTGACGCCGGCGGAGTCGAACGTAGCCATCTCGCGCAGGATCTTGGCCGCGGCCTGTACCAGCGGGATGGCCAGTGCGGCGCCGCTGCCCTCGCCCAGGCGCAGGTCGAGATCGAGGATGGGCACGAGCCCGAGGTGTTCGAGCGCGGCCCGCGCGCCAGGCTCGCTGGAACGGTGGCCCGCGAGGAGGTAGCCGACGATGTCGGGCGCGAAGGCGGCGGCGGTCAGTGCGGCGGCCCCGGCGATCACGCCGTCGAGCACGACGGGAACGCCGGCGGCGGCACCGGCGACGATGAATCCCGCGAGGGCGGCGATCTCGAGACCACCGACCTCGGCGAGGACGTCGAGCGGCTCGGCACCGGGAGTCAGCCGGGCCACCGCCCGGGTGACTACGTGGGTCTTGACGCCCAGCACCCGGTCGTTGATACCGGTGCCGCGGCCGGTGACGGCCGCGGCGTCCCGGCCGGTCAGTACGGCGATGAGCGCAGCCGCCGAGGTGGTGTTGCCGATCCCCATGTCGCCGGTGACGAGCAGTCGCGCTCCGTCCGCGACGGCTTGCGCCGCGACGTCGGCACCCACGTCGAGAGCGGTCGTCGCCTCCTCGGGCGACATCGCCGGGCCCGCGGCGAGGTTCGCCGTGCCGCGCCGGACGTTGCGCCGAAGCAGGGTGGGCGCGTCAGCCGGGATCGCGTTCGCTACGCCCACGTCGATGACCACGACCTGCGCGTCGGCATGGCGGGCGAGCACGTTGATGGCGGCCCCCCTGGCGCAGAAGTTGGCCACCATCTGCGCCGTGACCTCCTGCGGCCATCCGGTGACGCCCTCGACCACTACGCCGTGGTCGCCGGCGAACACGCAGACCGTTACCGGTTCGGGCACGGGCGGTGGGCAGGTGCGGGCGATGGCACTGAGCCGCGTGCCCAGGGTCTCGAGCTGGCCCAGCGAGCCGCGCGGTTTGGTCAGCCGGCCGGTCAGCTCGGCCGCCTGGGCTCCGGCCCCCGCGATGTCGACGGGCTGCAGGGCGGTACACGCGTCAGCGAACGATCTGGTGGTCATGGTGCTGCCTCTCGGTGGCCGCCGGTGTCGTAGTCCCCCGAGCGGGTCGGAACGGGGCGGGTCGTCTGGAGTTGACAGTGGGCCAGCGCGTCGGCCAGCGCCGCCAGGCCTTGCCGTGTCGGCACGGCTATCCGGGTGAGCTCGGGCAGGCCGAAACTGGTGCAGTCGCGCACCAGCACACCGAGCGGTGCCAGCTGCTCCCGGAGTCCTGCGCGTTCGACCAGCACCCAGTTGGCGTCAGACGGCCGGACGGTCAGCCCGTGTGACACCAACAGCGCGGCCAGCTCCGCGCGCAGCGCCGCTACGGCGCCCGACCAGGCCGGCAGATCGACGGGGGCGAGCAGTTCGGGCAGGGCCGTGGCGACGAGTCCGTTGACCGACCAGGCGGGCTGGCGTCGTCGGCACCGGTCGATGACGGGCGGGTCGGCCAGGATGTAGCCGGCGCGCAGTCCCGGGCACGCGAGCAGCTTGGTCAGTGACCCCACCACCACGGCGCCGGTGTCACCGCGCGTCCAGCGGCCGGTGGCCAACGGGTAGAAGGCCTCGTCCCAGACCGCCGCGGTCTCGGCCGGGCCGGCCAGCAGCCCACTCGGATTATGGGGGTTCGAGCGCCATCGGGGTCCATCGCCCCGTGGATGCAGGGCGAACTCGGGCTCGCACACTGAACCACCCAGCTCTGCGGTCACCACAGCGATGGCCTCGGCCCCGCCGTTGGTCAGCAACACCCGCTCTCGGCCCACGCCCATCGTCTCGGCCAGCGCCTGCTCCGCCTCGCGCGGGTCGGGGTAGTGTGCCAGCGCGCTGAGGTGGCGAGCCACGACCGGCACCGGGTTCGGCGCCACCGGGTTGAGCGACTGAGACAGGTCGAGTAGGTCGTCCGGCTTGACTCCGAGGGCGGCCGCGACGGCGGGCCCGTCGCCCCCGTGAGCCCCGGCCGCCGGCAGCGTGAGGCGGCTCACCGACGCCGCCGCAGCGCGCGGGCCCCACCAAGCGCACCGAGCCCGGCTGCCAATGCCGTGCCCACGTCGTGCGAGAGCCGCACAGCGCGCGCGATGTCGCCCGGCTCGGCCGGGCGCCCGAAGCCCAGCGGCACCCGCAGCTCCGTCCGCTCGCCATAGCGGTTGAGTCCGCCAAGGCGCAGCCCGAGCGCCGCGGCGAAGGCCGCCTCGGCGACGCCGGCGTTCGGTGAGGGATGGCCCGGGGCCTGAGTACGCACCGCGCGGCGAACCTCACGGCACTGACCTGGACGCACGAGCATGACCAGGGCGGCGGTCAGCCGGGCGGGCACCCACGCGGCGGCGTCGTCCAGGCGCGCACTCGCCCAGCCGTAGTGCTCATAGCGAGCCGAGTGGTGGCCCACCATGGAGTCCAGCGTGTTCACCGCCCGGTAGCCGAGCGCGCCCGGCGCGCCGGCGAGCGCGCCCCACAGGGCCGGTGCAACCACGGCGTCGACGGTATTCTCCGCGACCGACTCCACGATGGCCCGGGCCATCTCCTGGGCGTCTAATCCGGCCGGGTCGCGCCCGACGAGCGAGGGCAGCAACGACCGGGCCCGGTCGAGATCGCCGGCCTGCAACGCCGCGCCGGCCTCGGCGGCGGCGTGGGCCAGGCCGCGCCCGGCCACGGCCAGGGCGACCGCGACGGTGGTCGAGCCGAGCACGGCTCCGGCGCCGAGGCCTATCCCAGTACCGGCGCCGGCGTGAGCGACTCCCGCGCCGCGGCGCTCGGCGTAGCAGGTGCGCTCGACGCCGGCCATCAGGCGACCGAACAGTGCGACCGGATGAACGGCACCGGGCGGCTCGCCGAGGGCGCGGTCGAGCAGCACTCCGGCGGCAGCGCCCAGCGGACGCGGCAGCCGCACACGACGCGAGCCCTGCCCGACCCGCCGGACAGAGGCGGTAGCGTCGATCATGCTCATCGTGCCGCCAGCGCGAGCAGGCCGACGGTCTCGCCGACGACCCCCGCCGCCCCGAGCACGTCCCCGGTGAACCCACCGATCCGCGCACGTGCCAGCAGCGTCACTGCTGCCGCCGCAACAGCCCCGGCGGCCACGGCGATCAGCCCGTGCAGTCCCCGGCCGAGAATCGCCAACGCGACAGTGAGCGCGAGGCCGACCACCAGAGGAGCCAGCCACCGCACCCGGGCGCGGCACCCGCAGCCGGCGGGCCACGCACCGCCGCCTGTCGGACCCACGAAGGCGGTGGCCAGACCGCCCTCGTCCGAGCGTGCGTAGGACAGCGTCGCCACGATGACGCACATGGCGGTACGGGAAGCACACCACAATGCCGCGACGACCAGAGGCGCCGCGGTGGTGGCCGCGAACGCACCGAACCGCAGCACCAGCACGATGCCCACGGCTATCGCACCGAAGGCGCCGACGGCCGGGTCACGCATCGCCGCCAGCCGCCTGACCCGGCTCATGGGCGCCAGCAGGCCGTCGGCCGCGTCGGCCAGCCCGTCGAAGTGCAAGCAGCCGGTGAGCGCGAGGTCGGCCGCCACCGCGATCCCCGCCGCCCCGATCGGCTCCCAGATCCTGTCGGCCGCCCACCACACCCCGCCCACGGCGAGCCCGATCACCCCCCCACGAACGGGAACCAGACCAGGGTGCGGGGCGTCGGCGTGGCCGCCCGCCCACGTCCGAACGCAGTCAGGAACGCCAGCGCCGCGCGCATCAGCCGTCCTCGGCGCTGGCGAGCGTCAGTACCCGGCCGGCCACGACGAGCAGGACCCGGTCGGCAACCGCGGCCACGGCCTGGTTCAGCGAACCCAGCGCATCGCGGAAATGCCGCCCCACCTCGGAGGAGGGGTGCACCCCGAGGCCGACCTCATCGGAGACCAGCACCGTGTCACCGGCCCGGGCGAGCAGCGCAGCGCACAACCCGTCGGTATCGACCGCGAGCCCCTCGTGCCCGGCCAGCCACGCTCCGAGCGAGTCCACCAGCGCGGTACCGGCCAACCGCCGCAGCGCGTCCGGCAGCCCGCTCGCCACCTCGAGCGTGCACCAGGCCGCGGGCCGCCGCGCCCGGTGCGCGGCCACCCGCAGGCCGAGCTCGGCGTCCTCGCCCACCGCCAACGTGGCCAGGTAGGTGACCGGCGGCGGGCAGCGGGCGGCGAGCCGTTCGGCCACCAGCGACTTGCCCGAGCGTGCCCCGCCGAGCACCAGCGTGATCACCGGGCATCGCCCTGCGCCATGTGTCCCGGCACTGTGCAGCCGGCCCGCACTGCGTCGTGGACGGCACGCGCCAGCCGCGCACCCCACGTCGAGCGTGGTCCTCCGAACTGTTCGCTCGCCGCGCCGGGCGGGCAGATCACGGTGACGGCATCCGAGGCAGTGCCGGTGCCCGCGATCCCGGCCGCGAGCAGCGCCTGAGTCTTGGCCTCGGTGACGGTGCACAGCGCGTTGAGCAGCGCGGCGTGGGACAACGGCACCGGCACGACGGCCACGATGTTGACGGTGCCCGGCCGTGCGGCACCGTCACCAGCGCTGCCCTCCTCGGGCGCCGCCGCCCACGTCGGATGGGTGAGGCCGACTGTCGCCTCCACCGACACTCCGCCGTCCTGCGACCGCTGGACGTAGGTGACGTCGGCTGCGGTGAGCATGCCCACCCCGACGCCGCTCAGGCCGAGGAGGCCGGCGAGCTGGTCCACGTGGGCCTCGGGGTCACATCGGGCGTAGTCGACGGGGACCTGCGCGTTGAGCACCCAGTGCCGCAGCCCCAGCCCGCCGCCGGACACAGCGGTCGACGCGAGCGTCATCGGCTGCCTGAAGCGCCACAGGAGAAGCGGCAGACCGGACCCGTCGTCCAGGTCGGCGAACAGCTGCGACGCGGTCAATACTCGATCCCCTTCCGGGCCATGATGCCGCGCTGGTAGGCGTGCTTGACGACGGTCATCTCGGTCACGGTGTCGGCGAGGTCGATGATCTCGGCCGGCGCGTCGCGACCGGTGATGACCACGTTCGTCTTCGACCACCGTCCGGTGAGCCCGGCCACCACGGCGTCGATCGGCACCCAGCCGTAGTTCACAACGTAGGTCAGCTCGTCGAGGATCAGCAGGTCGTAGTCGCCGGAGGCAAGCTTGGCCTCGGCGACCTGCCAGGCGTGGCGGTTCTTCAGCGCCGACTCGTCGAGATCCTCCGATTCCCAAGTGAACCCGTCACCCAGCGTCCACCAGTCGATTCCCAGGTGATCAGCCAGCTTGCGCTCGCCGGCGTTCCACTTCCCGCTCTTCATGAACTGCACCACCCCCACCCGCCAGCCCCGAGCCCAGCCCCGGCTCATCACTCCGAAGGCGGCCGAGGACTTGCCTTTGCCGTCGCCGGTATTGACCAGCACCACGGAGTCGACCTGCAACCGCTCGGGTCGCTCGACGTGTCGGGGGATGGGCTTGCAGGCACCGGACACGGTCGTCTCCTCGCTCGTCATGGAACCTCGCTGTTCGATTCGATTGATCGGTTACTACGCGGGCTGTGCCGTGCGGGGCGTTGTGCGTTGGGGCACCACGACCCGCTCACCGTCGTCGGTGACGAGTACCCGGACCCGGCCGCCGAAATGCGTCGAGAGCAGCACCTCGTCTAGCACCTCGACCGGGGATCCGGACGCCACGACGGCGCCGCCCGAGAGCAGCACCAGCCGGTCGGCGAACTGAGCCGCCAGCGTCAGGTCGTGCATCGCGCTCACCACGGTCAGCTCTCGTTCCCGGCGCAGTTCGTCCACCACCTCCAGCGCGTCGACGCGCCGGCCGAGATCCAGGGCACTGGTCGGCTCGTCGAGCAGCAGCACCGGCGCGTCCTGCGCCAGAGCCCGGCACAGCACGACACGTTGCAGCTCACCGCCGGACAGGGTCGACAAGCGCCGGGCCGCCACCGCGCGCAGCCCGAGCCGGTCCAGTAGCTCGACGCAGTGGCGGCGGTCCCGCGCGGTTTCGGCACCGAAGTAGCCGACGTGGGGGGTGCGACCGAGCAGGGTGTAGTCGATGACTGACATCTCGGCGGGCAGTTCGGGTTTCTGCGGCACGTAGGCCACCAGCTGCGCCCGCTGCCGGCGGGACAGGTCCCGGGTGAGTCGGCCGTTCACCCGCACCGTCCCGTCGTAATGCTCGAGGTGGGCGATGGCGCGCAGCAACGTCGTCTTGCCCGCCCCGTTCGCGCCGATCAGCCCCACCCATTCGCCGTGGGCCACCGACTCGGTCACGTCGCGGACGGCGTTCGTCGTCTCGAACCGCACGCCCACCTTGTCCAGGGCGATCATCGGCGGCACCGAACCGCCAGCTGACACCGGATGGGTGGCTGCGGCCGGTGCCGCCGCCGAACCGGCGACCCGGACCACTGACTCGCCCATCCTCACAGCACCCCCTGCCGGGAGCGCCGGGAGCGGAGCACGAACAGGAAGAAGGGGGCGCCGATCATCGCGGTGACCACGCCGATCGGCACCTCGCCCGGCGCCTCGACAGTGCGAGCCAACAGGTCGGCCAGCACCAGGAAGGCGGCCCCGCCGATCATCGACACCGGCATGAGCACTCGGTAGCTGGCGCTGCTGGCCAGCCGCACCGTGTGCGGAACGATGATGCCGACGAAGCCGATGAGCCCGCTCACCGACACCGCGGCGGCGGTGCCGAGCGTGGCGGCGGCCACGATGACCAGCCGCGTGCGCTCGGGATGGATGCCGAGCGCGGCGGCCTCGTCCGCCCCCACCCGCAGCACGTCGAGGATGCGCCGGTGGCTCAGCAGAACCGTCCCGCTGATGATCACGTACGGCAGGATGAGCCGCACGTCGGACCACGACGCGACCGACAGGCTGCCCAGGATCCAGTTGTAGATCTGCTGGATCTGCTGGGTGTGCTGCTGCTGGAGGTAGGTCTGGATCGCGGTCAGCAGCGCTGCCACCGCCACCCCGGCGAGCACGATCGAGCGGCCCGATGATCGCCCGTCACCAGCCACCCCCACCAGGTAGGTCATGGCGACCGCGGCCACCCCGCCGAGGAAGGCGGCCACCGGCAGCACCAGTGACGTGTTGTGCCCGGACACGATGACCACCGTCGCGCCCAGGCCGGCGCCCGCCGCGACGCCCAGCAGGTACGGGTCGGCCAGCGGGTTGCGGAAGACGCCTTGGTAGGCCGTGCCACCCGCGGCGAGCATGGAGCCCACCAGCGCCGCGAGCACGACTCGAGGCATCCGCAGCTGCCAGACGATGGTCTGGTCGAGGGCCGATGCGTGGCTGTGGAAGTGGAGCAACGGGATCCGGGCCAGCAACATGCCGACGAGGTCACCGAAGCGGATGCCGACCGGCCCGACGGCGATGCCCAGCAGCATCACGGCGAGCAAGATCACGGCCGCGATCAGGATCGGAAGCCGGGCCGAGACACTGTGCAGCACGGCCGCGGCGCCGCGATCCCCCGACAAGTCCGCGTCGGCGCCAGCCGGTGCCGCGCTCACCACCCGCTCACTCATGTGCACCGCCCGATCACGATGGCACCGGGTGCTGCTTCAGTTCGGTCGAGACCTGTTGGAGCAACACCACGATCCGCGGCCCCCAGCGGGACGCGATGTCGTCATTCAGGCCGAGCACCCGGCCGTCCTTCACCGCGGCCAGGCGCGACCAGCCGGGCCGTGCTGCCACCGTCGCGGCCGACTGCTTACAGCAAATCGTGTCCGCCAACAGGACGTAGGCGGGGTTCGCGCCGATGATGAACTCAGCGTTCAGCTGCGGGTAGCCGCCGGCCGCGGCAGCACCCTTGGCCGAGTCGGCGATGCTCTTCAGACCGAGCAACCCGAGCACCTGCCCGATGAAGGTGGACGACGTCTCGGAGTAGTAGGTCTGATCGAGCTCGTAATAGTAGCTAGCGGGACGGCTCCGCTTCGGCGTGCTCGCCACGACTTGGGCTATCTGGGCTTTGATCTTCGCGACCTCGGCCGTCGCCTCACCCGGGTGACCGGTGGCCTGACCCAGCTGCACGAACTGCTGGTACTCCTGCTCCAGGTTCTTGGCCGCCGGATCATTGAGGACCTTGATGCCCAGGGCGTTCAGTTGCTTGCCCAGCCCCGACGTGACCTGGGAGGCCACTACCAGATCAGGCTTGTACGCGGCGATCGCCTCCACGTTCGGGCTGTTGCCGTCGAGCTTCGTCATCGGCGTCCCCGACGGATAGTCCGAGAACTTGTCGACCGCCTTCACCTGTGAGCCCGCGCCGATCGCGTAGAGCATCTCGGTGGCGGTCGGTGACAACGACACGATCGCCACAGGCTTGGTGGTGATTTCCACCGTGCCATTGGCCGCGTGGATGGTGACCGGGAACTGCGAGCGTGGCGTCGGAGCTGTCTTCGTCGGGGAACTACTACTGCACCCGACAGCCACCACCAGTGGTGCGGCCGTCACCAGAAACAACAGCCGAGTGTGCTTGAACATTGATCATCCTCCATCGACTTGCGGAGGACGAAGTGCGCCCGCTAGGACACCCGACAAAGAGGCACCCAAACGAACCGCCCTTCCTCCGAGGGACAGGTTTCGTCGATGCAAGGCAGGCGTCCGGGCTCGCCCCCAAAATTTCGGGAGCAGTACCGTTGCGGGACAGCGCCGGGTTCTCACCGGTCTTCGCTGGACTTGCACCACCCCAGGCTCAAAGCCCGAGGCGTGGAAATGCTACCGCTCCCGATGTTCTGTGGGTTGGGTTTGTGACGATCCCGGCGGCGGGCGACGAGTCGTCTGGTCGCCCGCTATCTGGTTCACCGGCTCTCGGCGCCCGCATACTGCTCGAGGTCTGCACTGAGATCACGCTCATCGGGCTCGTCCTCGCTGAATCAATCGAGCAGGCGCGCAGGCGCGTCCGCGCCGACCGCGAACACCGCTCCAGGGCCGATGTTGTGCCAGGGACAGTCCGCCGCGTGGTGACCGGCGAGCCAGCCGAGGGCATACCGGATCGCATCGCCGTGGCTCACCACGATGGCGTTCATACCGGTAATCGGGCCGAGGACGTCAGCCATCCGGTCGAAGACCTGGCGCGCCGACTCGCCGCCTCCGATCGCCACCTCCGGGTCGGACCAATCGACATCGGCGACCGCGGCGCGAGCGGCGATGTTGTCCATGCCCTCAAGCCGTCCGAGCGCCTGCTCGCGGAGCCGGCGGTCCTGGCGAGGCGCAAGGCTCAAACGAGCGCCGACGATCTGCGCGGTCTGCACCGCTCGGACGAGATCACTGCAGAGCAACAACGTTGCCACGAGCCCGGCCCGCTCCAGATCGGCCGCCACAGCCCCCGCCGCAGCCCCCGCCTGTCGGCGACCCAACTCAGTCAGGGCCGGATGGACCGTCTGACCCTGGGTACGTTGCTGCACATTCCACACCGATTGCCCGTGCCGGACCAGATAGAGCATTGGCCTCTCTCCCGACTGTGGTGTTTGTAACGGTGCAGTCCCCAGCCCCAACCGGCGGACCATCGGGGATCCACCCGCGGTCAGCTCGGTTCCAGATCGATGAGTCTTTGCCGGGCGAAGCGCTCGACGAGTTCGGGGCGTGCTGGTGAGGTTGCAGTGACGAGCCCGGCGTCGCAGCGCCTGACACAATCCTCGATCGCAGCGCGGTGGTGGCGCTCGGCGAATTCGACGGTGAGCCGGTCGATGATGGCATCGAGGTCGTGCTTAGTCCTTTGGTCTCGGGGTTAGATCACTGTGGCCGCCCGGTGATCCAGATGAACATCGCTATCGGTCCTGTGCCTTGGTGGCGGCGCGGACGTACTGGTAGACGGTTTCCCGGCTGATGTTGAACTCCCGAGCCAGCGCCGACTTCGATTCCCCGGCGGCGGCACGACGCGCGAGCTGGTCGATCTGCTCGGTCGTCAATGCCTTTCGGCGTCCGCGGTAGGCGCCGCGCTGCTTGGCCAGCGCGATCCCTTCGCGTTGCCGTTCGCGGATCAGCGCTCGCTCGAACTCCGCGAAGGCCCCCATGACCGAAAGCAGCAGGTTGGCCATCGGTGAGTCTTCGCCTGTGAAGGTGAGCTGCTCTTTGACGAACTGCACGCGGACACCGCGGGCGGTGAGGTCGTGGACGAGACGGCGTAGGTCGTCGAGGTTGCGGGCGAGCCGGTCCAGGCTGTGCACGATCACCTTGTCGCCGTCCCGGACGAAGGCGAGCAGTGCGGCCAGCTGCGGCCGGTGCGCGTCTTTGCCGGAGGCCTTGTCGGTGAACACTCGATCCAGGTCGAGGCCGTCGAGTTGCCGGTCAGCATTCTGGTCGAAGCTGCTGACCCGGATGTAGCCCACCCGCTGCCCGCTCACTACTGCCCTCCCGGCCCGAAGTGTCAGGTTGAACCCTAAGACCCTCGACATAGAGCGTCAATCAATGCAGGTAGGGACTCTAACCGGACACTGGGACGCACCGTGCCTGACGTCGGGTTGGGGTCTACTCCAAACTGGCAGTCGCCAGGTTGGTCGCCAGCCGCAATGGCCGGTAGCCGGCCGAGTCGAGCTGCGCCAGCTCCTTGTCGACCTCGATCGGCATCGAGCCGAAGAACTGCACCGGTTCACTGCGCGCGGGCGACAGGTGGGCCAGGACCTCGTCATCGACCCGGACGCCTTGGGCGCGGCGGGCGTCCACGGCCAGGCCGAGGTATTCGGTCATCCAGGTCACGATCGCGTTGGTGACCACGGTCAGACACCACGCCTGTTCGGTCTGCTGCTCCAGATGCCGTTTGGTGATCATGCCGAGGCTGGCAAAGTGCAGGTCGCGGCGCAGCGCATGCAAGCTCTCGCCCTTGTTCAGCTGACGGCCGATCTTGCGACGGTAGGTCGGGTCGGACAGGTAGCGGCAGGCGTAGATCGTGCGCCGAACCGAGCCCCACTCCTTCAGCGCCGCCGCCAGCGCGTTCTGCCGGGAGCTGGCCGACAGCTTGCCAACCAGCAGTGAAGCGGTGGCGTGTCCGTACTTGAACGAGCCGGCCAGTCGAAGCATGTCGTCCCACTGGTTGCCGATCAGGTCTTGATTAGCGACGCCGGTCAGCAGCGGCCCGGCGTGTGGGAAGCGAGCCAGGTAGTCCCGGCGCGGGCCCATGCGGTGCAGCACGATCCGGCTCAGGCCGCGGATCCGTGGTGAGAGGGTCTTGCCGAGCAGGTCGAACAGCGCGAAGTTGACCAGGGTCACCCCGTGCGTGTCAGTGGCGTGCTCGGTGATCGGCAGGTCGGTGGCATTGCCGAGAATCTCGTCGAGCACGTAATGCGCCTCCCGATCGGTCGCGACGATGATCTTCGTGCCGTAGGTGGAGTGCTGATCAGAGACGTGGGTGTAGGTCGAGATCCCCTCGTCGACGAAATAGCGCGACAGGTGCCGGGCGGTCAGCGACTTGCCGCGCATCGGGAACCGCTGCCCGTCCGAAGACGACAGCGTGCCCGAGCCGAACACCTGCGTCATCGGCAGACCATGGTGGTAGTCCACGATCGCCGCGTTCGCCGCCCGAAGAGTCTCCTCGCGCAGATACCACTCGGCGGTCCAAGCCAGGACGTCGTAGGAGATCCCGGACGCCTCGCTCATCGCGGTTAGACCCATGTTGGTGGCGAAGGCGATCAGGCACGCGATCAGGTTGCGTTTCAGCTCCGGAGAGCGGGCCTGCTTACCGGCGGCATGTACGAGCAGGTCGGTGAACCCGGTGCGCCGGTCCAGTTCGATCAGCAGCGACGCCAGCGGGATCCGCGGCAGCACCGCGATTAGCTCGTCGAGCAGTTCCTCGGCCTCGTCCGGGACGGTCTCGGCAGTGAGCTTGCCGATCACCAGCTCGCCGTGCTCATCCAGCCGCACCGGCCCGGTGCCGTCGGCGAGCACCGCGTCCACCTCGATCAGGGCGGCGTCGAGTTCCTCCCTGGCCTCGGTCAGGGCGTGGCGGGCGTCGGGGGTCTTGCCGACCAGTTGGCAGAACTCGGCGCGCTGCAGCTGCCACTGCGCCGGGGTGATCAGGTAGGCGGCCGGGTCGGCGTAGCGGCGTGACTCGGGTACGTGCACGTCCCCGGACCGCAGCCCGTCTCGCAGCCCGTAGAGCACGCACAGCTCCCAGTAATGGCGATACGCCGTCGCGTCGCCCGCCGTCCGGGCCTGCTCGAGGTAGCCGCGCCAGCGGGTCGGCACGAACGACGTCGGCGCGCCGTCCGGCACGTTGCGGGTTCCCTTCGCATACAGCTCCCGCAGCGCACCCACCGCGGCGATCAGATCCCCGGCGGCGTCGCTGCCCTGGAAGGCAATGGCATCCAGCACCTGGGGGACGAACTTGCGCAGGTAGGAGAACGAGTCGTCCATCATCGACAGCTGTCCATGATCGCGCGGCAGCCTCGGCTGCGCTGTGGAGTGCGCGGTCCGGATCCGTTCCATCCCGAGCCCGCGCAGCATCGCACCGACTTCCTCGTCGGTGATCGCCGGGTCGAGCAGGATCGGCAACATCGCGTCCAGCAGCGCGAGTCGATCCTCGGCCTGCACCGCGCGGCCGGCCAGCCGCTCGCCGAGCTTGTGCTTGGCGTGCGACTCGCGCGCCGACACCGCCTGATCGAATAGCTGTACCACCTCATCGAGCACCTCGACCGCGGACTGCGACACGAGCGTCAGCAGGATCGGATAGCGGCGCTCCGGGTCGCGGCGGGCCAGCATCTGCGCGGTAGAGCGACGTCCCACCCCGGCAAGAAACCGGCGGCGCTCCGCGGGCAGCACCGAAAGGTCCAGCGCGTCGGCACCGATGCCACGCAAGAACCGCAGCTTGCCGATCTCGGCCTTGATCGCCTCCGGCGAGGCCTGCGTTGCGCCCGTGCCAAGCCAGTGCAGCCGAGTACCTCCGAGCTCGTCGTCCACCACCAGCAGCCGATCAAGATCGGCCATCAACTGCGGCGTAAGTAGATGCTCGACGCGGATGAAGGTCTCCGCCTTCGCCGCCGCGCGAGCCGCGGCGACCCGCTCGACCAGCCAGACCGGGCCCGGGCGGATCAGCCGGGAGCTACGCAGCTGTTCGCACGCCAGCTCGAACAGCAAGCTCGACGAGTCATGCTCCATCGCGCGGGCCAACAGAAACTGATCCAGCTCCTTGAACTCCACCTCGACCCCGACTCGCCAGCCGAGGAACGCGGCGACCTCCCGCAGATGATCGGTGCGCGTCTGGTCCCGAGTCCCGTACCCATGCAGCGCTTCGGGGGTGGCGCTCAACTGCGCGCACAGCCGCTCCAACGCCGCCGGCGGTGCAGCAGTTATCTCATCCGGGACGAACCCCAGCCACGGCAACGCGCACAACTGTACGGCAACACCGATCCGATTCGTCTCGCCCCGATGGCTATTGACGAAGGCCACGTCGCCGGGCATCAACGTGAAGAACCGGATCAGCTCATCGGCGCCGATCGCGTCCGGAAACCGGCGCAGCCGATCGAGTTCCGCCTCCGAGAACACTCTCGTCGCCATCGACCACCGCCACGACAGATCAGGACCAAGGTTCGAAGCTAGCCAATCACCCGGCACCGTCGCACGACAGTGTCCGGCAGCTTGGCGTTGGATTTTCGGCGATTACTGCGGGCACCCCGTCCAGCGGCCGGGAATAGCGACTGTTGCCCGTTGACGGCGGGTGGGCAGACGCGCGGGTCGTCCAGAGGTACCGGCGCCGGGGCACCGGGCGGGCGGCGCTTGGGCCGAATCGTGCCGGGGACGCGGCGGCCGTGCTTCACGATCGGTTGGGGGTGCGGGAAACGGACCCCGTCGAGCAGCAGCGTGAGCTGGTTCGCCGCGGTCTGGCGCCGGGCGGGCCACGCGGGGTCGGTGAGCCGGATCGTGTTCAGACACGGCCGGCAAAGACCGTCGTCGGTGTTGACGTTGCTCACGTGCCGGCAGCGGACACACATCGCCATCCCGGGGTGGGTGCTGCGCCAGCTGCGACAGGCTTGCACTGCCCGACCCTGCCGGGGAACTGGCCCCAGCCGTGGCAGGCGGTGCATTCCCGCGCCGGGCGCGGTCGCGACACCGCCGGGATCAGTTCGGCGGCAGGGAGCGCCGGCCCTTGCCGCCGCTTCGCGGCACCGGCCCGCTCGCATCGCTGCGCCCTCCCCTGCCTTGGCCGCTTGCCGCGACCTGCTCGTTCGCGACGTCGTCGCTGGCGGCGACGGGTTCGGCTTCCATCAGGTCGGCGACGGTGCAGTGCAGCGCGGCGCAGATCATGTCCAGGTCGTCCAGTCGGACCGTAATCGGCTTGCCGCTCCATAGTGCGGCGACCTTGCTCGAGGACGGCGTGAATCCGATCTCGGTGAACGCAGTGAGCAGGTCGCTGGGCCGCCAGATGTCTTGCCGGGCCGCGGCCCAGCGCAGGTTCCACTTCATCGCCGGCTGCCTCTCATCGCAGGTGTCCTTGATCCATCACGAGCCGCTGCGCCGCACGCTCGGATGCAGCTAGGTTCGCGTGCTCGGGGTCGGCGTGAGCAGTGCTCAGGTACTCGACCGTGGTGGTAGGCCGGAAGTGACCGAGCAGCTTCTGCACCTCCCACAGCGACATCCCTGACTCGAAGTTGTGGGTCGCGCACGCATGGCGCAGCAGGTGCGGATGCAACACCTTTACCGGCCCGGACAGGTGCAGTTCACTGGCTGCCTTCAGCGCGCGACGAAACGTCGACGGGGTCACCGCGATCCCGGGAACTGGCAGGTTCAGCGACGACACCGCCCTCGCGATCCGCTCCGACGGGAACAGCGGTGCGACCGGGCTGCTCGGGTCGTCGCTGAACTCGCCGCGGACCTCCTCGACATACCACCACAGCAGGTCGCGGCCCTCGGCGAACAGATACGCCTCCCGCGGTCGCGGCCCGGAGCCCCGCGCGCCCTTGCCCGCAACGAGGAACCGGCCCCACTGCCCCGATTCCCAATGGACGTCGCCCATCTGCAATCCGCACAGCTCCGCCGCTCGCACCCCGGACAGGTAGGTCAGCTTCGCCATCACGTAGTCACGCCGGGCGATCACCGGCTTGCGCGCAGTGTCCAGCGCCGTGCGCCAGGACGCGAACATCTCCCGCGTCGCCCGCCGCGACGGCGGGATCCGCAGCCCGAAATCACCGCGATGCACCGGCCGGTTGAACGGGTCGATCGGCGACTCGACCGTCACCCCAAACCGGCGGGCGATCTCGCCGCCATAGCGCTGTTCCAGGAACGCGAAGAAGTGATCGAGCCGGTTGATCTTCGACCGCATCGTGCCCCGACCCCTCTTGCCCGGCCCGGCGAAATACACATCGACATGACGCGGTGTAAGCCGCCACGGCACCAGGTCGTAATGCCGACGCACCTCGATCACCGGCTGCGTCAGATGCTCCAACGTCGCCGCCGCCAACCCGGCAACATCGCGCGCCCACAGATACTCCGCCACGCTGTCCAGGAAAACCGCCTGCTCATCACCGTCGCTCGCGGTTGCCGCGGCCCGCCGCTGCAACGTGACCACGTCGGCCAACCCAGCTAGGGATTCATTCTCGCTGCCCGCCACGCGGTCGTCGGCGATCGGCAACACAGCCAAGACCGAAAGCGGTGTCCGTGAATCCCTCACGATTGCCGAGATTAGCGGACAATGGGCGGGATAGTAAGTCGCTGTCCTAGAATCTAGGCGAGCGTGACAACCGCTCGCGAGGCCCGTCTCCTCAGGCGCAGGTGTTATCCAGCCACCCCCCGACGGCCCGCGAACCCGCCTCTATTCCAGTAGGTTGCTCGCCCGCCCGACAGGCAGCAGCTCGACACTGCGGTCGTTGGCGAAAGTGTTGCGTTGCGCCTGGCTCCAGTGACTGGCGCCGAGTGCCCAGCTTGTGGCCAAGGGTAGGACGTGGTCGACCTCGACACCGTCGGGTTTGTCCCCGCTGAAGGTGAGCGAGGTTCCGGTGTAGGGGTCCGCCAGTCGGCCCGATTCGATCGAGCAGTGCGACCCAGATCGGTAGACGACGTCGGTCATAGCGGCTCGGAGGAGGTCCTGGCGGGTGTTGCAGCCCGAACC
Source organism: Mycobacteriales bacterium (assembly GCA_038207565.1). Classification (GTDB taxonomy): domain Bacteria; phylum Actinomycetota; class Actinomycetes; order Mycobacteriales; family Jatrophihabitantaceae; genus JALZAI01. The sequence goes on along the minus strand of JBBQZQ010000027.1, from coordinate 33,045 downwards.
GCTTGTGTCGTAGGCCCACGCCTCCCCGAAGCTACAGGCGTGCCCGTGGCCGCAGTCCCGGTCATAGCCGGCGACCCATGGCCGCGTGAGTAGCGCGTGCTGATCGGCCAGCCAGGTGAGAGCCGCAGCCGGGCTCAGGAGCGCGTTGATGACCGGCGTGGGCGGCCCGCTCGGCACGCGTGTGCTCGCGGGGTGCCCGGCCGTCTGGTTGGCCGTGGCCAGGTCGCGGCAGGCGACGAGGAGCGCGAGGAGCAGCAGCATCCCGGCGGCATCGCGGACGAGGGATCGGCTACGGGGGCGTCGGCTTGGCACTCCCCCACGGTCGCACCGCCCCCTGACAGGCCAGGCTTCCCGCCAACAGTCAGAACGGGTCATAGCGTGCTCGGGGTGGAGCGGGACTGTTCCTCGTTAGTCGTCAGTCCGGAGCGGGCGCCGCGATCTCGCCGTTTGCTACGGTCAGGAGCCGCCGTCCGCGTGGCGCCAGGCTGGGCGGCCCGGAAATCGGCATCACGATCAACTCATCGCGGACCAGCCAGCGAAGCTGCAACCGAATGGAGTCACCGTCCAGGTAGTGCCCAGCCATGATCGCGGTGTCGTCCCCGGTCGGCCCACGCAGCACACGCCCTTTCTGGACAGCTCGCAGCAGCTCGAGGTCATCGCTGCGGGCCAGGATTTCGAGGTCAGTGCGGATGCGGACGGGACGGCGGGCCATCGCCTGATCGTCGCAGCACCGCGGCTAGTTTGTCGAACAGGTGTTCGATCAGTTATCCAGGGTTGATGAGGCCAGCTCCAGCAGGACGTCCGCGCGACACTTGAGTTCGGCTGGACACCAGCACGCCAGATCCCTGCCTGCCAGCTCGACCCTCGCTTCGGCCACTAGCTCAGGCCGTGGAGGGAGGTGGGCCCGGTAGCGAGGCCCCAGCGGGCGCGTTGCCGGCCGGGGTGCGCTGTACGGCCGATACGGGTTGGCCCACTTGTTGGGTACGCCACCGAGACTTCCCCCGGCGGAAGGCGCCACCCGGCCGCCCGGGACACCCTGACCCGTCGCATCATCGCCGGGTCGCTACACAGCCCTCCGTCGCAACAGCAGAGCGGCCGCGCTCGGCCTGGTCGACCGCCTCGAAAAATGGTCACGACGCCGCGGACGCGCATTGCAGATGATCCACGTCGGCGACGGGCATCCTGTACCCCTCCCCCGGCTGGGCGGTCGTAGGCCGGGAGCGGGCGGTGATGGGCCGGTGTTATCGCTGTCTGCCGGCGCGGCGCTGCAGGAACTCGTGGAACTTGGGGGCGGTGTAGTCGTACTGGCCGCGCTGGATGCGGTAGACGACGCCCTGGTCGCTGAGCCTGCCCATGAGGACATTGACGTTCGCGTCGGTCTTACCGGAGCGGCGGCGGATGTCGGCGCTGGTCAGCGGCGGGTAGGGACAGCCTGCTGTCGCCATGAGCAGGTCTTGCTCGGCCGGGGTGAGGACGTCGACCCGGTTGTCGTAGAAGTCGGCGTCGAGGCGCCGGTAGATCTCGGGCTCGACCGCGTCGAGCAGCGCGGGGGTGATATTGGTGAGGGTCGCGTCGCGCGCGGCCTCCCAGAGTTCGGCGCCCCAGAGCTGGATGAAGAACGGGTAACCCTCGACCTCGTCGACGACGCGGTCGACGACATCCGCGTCGATGGCGATGGACGTCCCCTCGGCGGGGCGGAGCAGCGCGTCAGCGGCGTCGGCCCGGCTTAGGGCGCCGATCTGTTCGCCGCGGAACATGCGCTCGGTGTAGGTGCGTGCGCGCAACAGGTTGGAGCTCAGGCTGGGAAGTCCACACAGTACGATCCCGATCGGCAATTCCTGCTCTTGAAGTGTGTTGATCGCGACGATGAGCGCCGAGAGCGGGTGCTGGCCGTTGCGGTCTGTTTCGTCACGCAAGACCTGGGCTTCGTCGAGCATGAGGAGGTAGCCGGCGAAGTCGGCCTCGACTGCCGCGTTGGTAGCGTCGTAGAGCGCTTTGGCCAGGCTGGTGGTGCGGTCTCCCGCGAGCGGGTCGATCGAAAAACTCAGGTCCTCCCACGTGACCTGCAGGGTGCGGGTGTGGCGGGCGACATCACGCAGACGCTTCCTCACCCGCTCGGCGCGCGACGCCCGCAGCTGGGCTTGGCTGGCCAGGCCGACTGTGGCCTCGAGCAGTGTCGCGTCGCGGTTGTGGCGCGGTTCCACCTGCATACGGCTGGTCAGCCAGTTGCCGTCGCCGGCGAGCTCGTCGAGACGCTTGAGCAGGACCGACTTCCCTACCCCGCGCAGGCCAGTGATCCGCACGTTCGCCGGCAACTGGGGCGAGGCGTCGAGGACCGCGCGGAAGCGTCGCTGCTCGGCGTCGCGTCCGGCGAGGAACAGCGGCCGAATCGCGGCACCCGGGCGATACGGATTCCGACCGTGTCCCGTCCCAGCACTCATAACAGCCTCTCTGTTAGTTGCTGCAATCCTAACAGTTAGAGGTGCTGAGGCGGTGACCACTCCCCCGCTGCAAGCCGGTCCGCGCGATCACCACGGCGACGCTCCGGTGTCGCACACCGCGCAGTGTCGGCCACGTCGGGAGCGCAGGGGCGCGCTACGACACTTTCTCGGTTTCTCGGTTTCTCGGTGCTGGGACGGTGTCGTCGACCGTGATGCCCAGTCCGATCAGGTACTGGTAGACCCCGGCCGAGTAGATGTCGCGGATGCGGACGTCTTTGATACCTGCGACGCGCAGCTCGGGCCGCAGTGCGAGTAGCTTGTCGCGCACTGAGGATCGGACCCGGGTGCCGAACTGCTGCCCGGGTGCGCGCCGCAGCGTGGCGGGTAAGGCGGCGACGACGCTCAGGATGTCGTCGAGGTCTTCGGGTAGCCGGTCGAGCGCCTGGTCGATCATCCGCTCGCGGAACACACGCTCCCCCAGCCGCTTGGTCTCGTCACGTTCCCAGACGTTGAGTGCCATCACGAGCTGCGGGGCGAGTTCGAGGGTCCACTTGACCACCGTCTCGCCCGAAGCTTCCAGGCGGCCCTCCGGCCCGGCGAACGAGCGCGACGGGGTAAGCGGCGCCGCCGCCGGCCGCCGGCGTTTGGCGGGTGCCACACCTTGCCGGGCTGCTGCGCCGGCCTGCGCGGGCTCGTTGGCCACAGATTGCGCAGTCGCGTCGCCCACGGTCACGACCTCGGGCACGGGCACGGACACGGACGAGATCGGCGGGCCCGCTGGTAGGGGGGCCGGATCGACACTGGGCGGCGGAGTCGGATCGGGTGCCAGTTGCTCCTCGGTCGATCGGCGGGCGAGCGAGTCGGTGCGGCCGGTCAGGGTCGAGGCCAGGTTGGCCATTCCGCGCGGGCGTTTGGCGGCTGGCTTGTCCGGCTCGGTCCTGGCCATCGTCAGCCCGCCATTTCAGGGGCGGTGAGCACTTCGGTGAGCCGATCAGAGATCTCGTCAGCGACAGCGCGGTAGGTCTTGCCAATGCCGTAGTTGCGGTTGGCCAGCGCGGCCGGGATGCCGCCGGCCGCAGCTTTGGACGCGAGGCGGCTGGCCGGGATGCTCTGCTCGAACACGTGCAGACCGGACTCGCGCAGCAGCCCGGTGATGAACTGGCTTTCCTCGCCCTCGACGACTTTATTCAGCAGGACTCCGAGGATGCGGAGATTCGGGTTGAGTGGGCTGTTCGCGACCTGGGCGACTTTGGCGGCGTACACCTTGGTGGAGGCGAAGCTCAGGGTCTGCGGCTCGGACACGATGACGATTCCGTCGGAGGCGACCATCGCCACGACGCCCAGGCCCTCGATCTTCGGCGGTGTGTCGATGAAGCAAAGTTGGTAACGCTCCCCCACCGACTCAAGCAAGGTGCGCAGCCGGAGCAACCCGCCGATCTTGTCGTTGTCGATGTCATTCTCGGCCAGCTCCAGGGCGCGCTCGTCGCCCGGCAGCAGGTCCACGCCGGGCGCGACGTCGCGGATCACAACCTCGTCGAAGGTGGGCGTCGGGTTCACCTGGGAGTTCAAAAGGTCGCCCAAGCTGTAGCCCTTGCGGGCCTGCTGGCCAAAGCTCAACGTCAAGTGCGATTGCGGGTCCAGGTCTACGGCCAGCACCTTGAGCCCGAACTCCCCTGAGATGGCTGCGAGGTTCGCCGTCACGGTCGTCTTCCCGACGCCGCCCTTCTGCTGCCCCGGAGTGACTACGTACACGGCACGCTCCCTTCGATGCGCTAAGGACGGCTGGCGGCAGGCATGCCCGCGCGAACGAGTCTATGGGCGACTGGACGGCGGGCCGGGATATTGCACGTCAGTCGGCGTGTCGTTCGGCATGAATGGCGGGCCGCATATCCGTAGGTACGTGCGCGCGCCGGTACGTGAGGCCGGGCGGCGGCATGGGTCCACGGCTGTAAGAAAGAGCGAAACCGAGAACCCGAGACCGCGGACTGGAATGTTCGGGCTCGCTCGCCAACTAGCACGCGGGCCAGAGCGGGCTACCGATACCCGCCTCAGGGTGCCCGGGTCGGCCGCTGGGGGCTTGTTGGGCGTTCGACCACCCTCCCAGCAGGCTCTGCGGCTCCTCCCACTTCTGAGGCCGCCTCCGTGTGCCGTTCGGAGCACGTGGGTGCGCATGTCTTCAGTGTGTAGGGATGGTCGGCGTTGCACGTGCCAACAGCGAGCGTGTCGGGGGACTCTGTGAGTGGGCGCTTGCACAGCGCACACCGCTCGGCGCTGAACCTGCCCAGCGCGACGAGGCGGGCGGTCACGCTCACGGGTTCGTAGGTTCGCTGCCCGGGGTGGCGTCGCAGGCTACCGGTCTGCTGAGACCGGTACAGGCTGATGAGTGTTGAGATGCGGCGCACAGCGGTGTAGTCGGCACGGGACGCTGGTTCCGTCACCGACCGCAGTGCGGGGGCTTGCTCGTCGCCCGTGGTGTCTGGGCAGTGGTGCAGGCGCAGGCAGGTGCTAGGTGCTGGGAGGCCCGGATCGATCTTGCTGGCGTGGGCGTAGGGCAGGACGACGTAGCGGTCGTACGCCTCGACCTGGTTCAGCGGGAACTCGGCGGCCTCGAAGGTCTGTGGCCCAGCGTCGGTGGGCAGCCGCAGAATGTCTCCACGGCAACTCGGGCACAGGTCCCGGCCAAATGGCTTCATGGTGGCGTCGCCGAATCGGGCCGGGGGAGTCGGCAACCTATGCAGACCGGCGTCGTCACCCGGCAGCCTCTTCGTCGGGGCTAAGCAGCTGAGCGCCGAGCTTGGTTCGAAGCAGCTCGATCGCGGTGGCCTCCTCGAGGTTGATGCGCCAGTCGGGTCTGGGTGGGTCGGCGGCGTGAAGGATCTCGTCCGCTGTTGGGGGGGCCGCGCCGGGTATGTTGGCGGGACGTTGTGAGATGCCGGGCCACGCGACGCTGAAGGCGCCGGGGTAGTGGATCTCCTCCAGTCCATGGAGCAGTCGTAGCGCGTTGCGTTCTTGCCGCCACTTCCTGACGAGGTCGTGTAGTCGGGTGGCGATGCCGTTGAGCCGGGCGAAGCGGGTCAGGCCTCGCCGGCCGACGGTCCATTTCCCGCCTCGACGGCGGCGGGCCAGGCCGGCTCGCTCGAGTTCGGTGAGCGTCGCGTACACCGAACGCAGCGGCATGTGGGCGACCGCCGACAACTCGGCCGGTGTTTGTGGATCGCTCGCTGCGCTCAGGGCTGTGTGCAGCCGGTACGCAGGGCGGGGGAGCAGGCTGAATGCGGGATGTATGCCGATCGGGGCCGGTGGGAGCTTCTTGTCGTCGGGGAGCTGGTCAAGGTACTCATCCGGTATCCGCAGCTCGTAGACGTCGGGTTCGACGCCTCGGTCGGAGTCGATGAGCAGGATGAACGGGTCAGCCTCGCTGGCCAGAACCTTCAATGTCTTGGCCAGGCCGGAGTGCTCCACCGCGGTTCCGGTGCCCATAGACAGATGCCGGACACCGAACGCGGGGTAGATGGTCTGAGAGCGACGGGAAGCGTCTCCCAGCGCAGTCAGGACGAGTTCGATTCCGTAGGACTGCTGACTGTCCCAGCGACCTGAGTGAATGGCTAGCTGGAGCGCTGCAACCCAGCGTCGCAGGTGTAGCCGTGCGGCTGAGCCCCCTCCCCCCCGTGGGCGCGTAGCGCTGGTGTGGATTCTGTGCAAAGGGAGTTCGTGGAGTCTGGCCTGGGCGCGGGTGAGGTCGCCGGCAAGGGCGGTGGCGGCGTAGCGCTTGCCGTAGTGCTCGCTGTACAGCCCGGAAAGGCCGGCCCAGCGGCCTTTCCGGACCTCCGTGTCTATGTCCTGGGGTGTCCATCCGCGGCAGAGGGCGTGCAGGAGGACGGCGGCACGGGCTTCGGAAGCTGACGGATAACGGTCGGTCGGGTAGGCGCCGGTGACCGCGATCGCGGCGTAGGACTTGGCGAGCGGCCGCCACGGGCCCGGGTCGGCACCGGCAGCGGGGGAGTGGAGGTCGATCGTGCGGCGGGTTTCCTCCGGGGTCGGCAGCTGGGCGAGGAACGCCGACCAGGCGGCCGAGCTGGTGCGCCGGTTCAGCGCGTGGTGGACGCCTGCCAGTGGAGTGATCAGCCGCTGATGTCCGCCGTCGCGGTGCGTTGCGCCTGGGGGCCGGATACAGCCTTCAGTGAGGTTGACCAGCGGCCCGGGATCCAGCGTGGGTAACGCTCCGGATGCTCGGAGATGGCGAGCCATCGGCGCGAGATCGGAGTGGCTGAGCTTGTGATCGAGAAGCACGTAGACGTGGCGACCGCCGCTGACGCTCTCGTCGACCAGGTAGGCGCAGCCTGCCTCGGCAAGCCATGCGGTGAGCCGTTCGCAGTCGCGTAGGACCGCGCCGCGGGTGGCCTTCTTCTTGCAGTCGAGGTCGAACGCGACGCACTGCGTCTCGCCGGCCGGGTCGTACGTGCGCACCGCGGCGGGAGCTTGCGGGCGCCGATTCGGATCGAGTCGCTGTTCCCAGCTTCGTTTGTACTGACGGCCGTCGCGGGATACTCGAACTCGGTCAAATGCGGCGATTGCGGGCGCAATCAGTCGCCAAAGATGATCCGCCGACGGCGTGTCGGGCGGCTCAACCAAGTGGACTACGTCAGACAGCGAGCTATAGTCGATGACGCAACCTCCTCACTTTTGCGGGTGTGGGATTGCAGAAGTCCTTCTCGTTGGCGCGAGAGGGCACAACAGAGCCGGTGCTTGACGGCGGGGCTCTCACAGATGAGATCGAGTTGGGGTTGGCGCCCCGAACGATCACGAAGCATCAGCGGCGGTATGGGGTAGGCGCCCCGTCCGCCGCCGCTTCATTTAACGGCTAGGCACTGAGTAGCTCCTGTCCCTCGGAGACGCCCCTGCGGCGACGTCGCAGGCGTGGCCTTAGCTCGCCGAACACTCTGAGCTCGAGCAGCTCCTGCATGCTGACGTCGTTCTCGAGCGCTTCGGCCTTCAACGCCTCACGTTGCTCAGGCGACATCTGAAACTCGACGCCCACCACCGGGTTCGGAGTCGTTCTCGTCGTCATGCCGAGGATCATGCCGGAGCTCGGCTCGGTTTCCTCGTGACACGCCGTACGTCTAGGTCTAGGACCTGCGTCGAGTTCGGCACGATGGAACCCCTCATCGCTTTGTCCCACCTGTACCAGCAGCACCAGGAAGGCCATGCGAGAAACCTTCTTGGAGGGGTCTGCCATGGGTAGTCATGCCCTTCCTGCGTGCCGGAAAAGTTCCGATTTCGCCTTGACTTACTCGATCATCACGAGGCAGCGTGGAGTGGGGCGGTGGCCGTGTTAACCCGCGGGGGCGGAGCGTGTCACCCCTGGAACTAGGGAGGTTGCATGGAATTCAGGAACTCAGGGCCGGTACGGAGCAGGCGCGCAGTGTTCCCCGTATTCCTCGCAGCGGCACTCCTGGCCGGTTGCGGAGGTAGCAGCGGCGTACATACCCAGACACTCTCCTCGACGCCGACTGACCCGCATACGTCGTCAAGTCGCAGCTCCTCGGCAAACTCGTCGCAGCCACCGTCAAGCTCCTCAGGTGCGCCCAGCGGCACCATCCCGACTCCGACAGTGACACCGCCGGCACAGGCCGCTGTCAACGCGTACTACGCCGATTTCAACGCTGATACCGCCTCGAGCCGCGCTCCCGATCACGCGGACCTGAGCTGGGTTGCGAAGTACGAGACGGGCAAGGCGCGCACCCAGACGCAACAGGCTTACGCATTCATGAAGGCCCACGGTCGTGCATTTAGAGGAACGCCGCCTAACCCGAGCGTGAAGGTGAGATCAGTCTTATCGGACAAAGCCGTAATTCTGACCAGCTGCCTGCTTGTCGACAAATCGAATCCCTGGGTCCAGTACGCCACTGCGACGGGAAACGCGATCCCGGTGGCGAAACGTAACCCCCCACCGCCGTACCTGCTGACGATCTTCATGAGGACCGGGTCCAGCGGCGACTGGCAGCTCTATGACGTGCTGCAATCCGCAGACAAGACGTGCCGAGGATGATGCAAATGAAGCGCATATGGACGGTCTTCGCAGCACTCGCCGTCACGCTTTCTCTGCTGGTGGCCGCTCGGTCTGCCGACGCAGCGCCGCGCGACGGCGGTACCTGCAATATCAAGATCGACCCGACCTGCACAGTTGACACTGGCGGTGGCGGTGGCGGTGGCGGTGGCGGTGGCGGCGGTGGCGGCGGCGGGAGCACCGCTGATCCGTGTGCTCCGTATCCGAACGCGCCGTACGGTTCGAAGCCCCCGGCGGTGTCGCAAGCGTGTGCGGATCAGTTGCAGGGGAAGTACTGCAACGCCATCTTGGGCGACATGCTCGGGGGGCTGAAGTACCCAAGCCCGAACAACCTGACCCCCGCGCAGACCGTACTGGTGAATAAGAACCTCGCGGCGGTGGGCTGCCCAGCGATCGTGACTACGGCGACACTGGCCCAGCAGGCATTCGACACCATCGTCTTTCCGCATCCGTCGGGCCATAGATCGCCTTCGGAGGGCTTGGATTACAACGGTTACCCGATGACCTATTTGCGGTTGTGGACCTACTTCTGGACTGACCCGGCGACGTGGAAGACGCTGACTGCTACAGCGTCGGCGGCGGGGCTAACCGCGACGGTGACCGCGGTGCCTGTCTCGTTGTCGTTCGACCCAGGAGATTTCTCGGCAGTTCAGTCCTGCGCAGGCGCTGGCCGCCCGTGGGTGGAGTCGGATGGAAACAGTGCCCCGAGCAGTGGTGCGTGTGGCTATCAGTATTCCAAGGTGACCGGTCCTGGCTATGACCATCCGATCACCTCGACGCAGACGATCGTCTGGAAGATCACGTGGACGGGCACCGGTAACACGGGCGGTCAGATTCCGGGTCTGTCTACATCGACATCAGGGCAGCTGAACGTGCTGCAAATCAAGACCGTGAACCGGTAGCTCGAAGGAGCGACGCATGACCTCTTTGAGAAGTGACGCGAAAGCGTCGATGAATGGCCATGGCGCACCTCCATCGGCGCGGGTGGGGAGGCCGTTGCCGATCCGGCAGAAGCATCCCGGGTACGCCGCGCTTGCGGTGGTGTTAATCGTTGGCCTGGCCGCGGTGGGGTCGTATTTCTACTCCCAGGCTGGGAAGAAGATCCCGGTCGTGGTGGTCACGACCGACGTTCCGGCCGGTCACAAGATTCAGCGTTCTGATCTGTCGACGGTTCAGGTCGCGGGCCGGGTAACCGCGATCGGCGGTGCGAACCTGACCTCGGTCGTCGGTGAGAGCGCCGTGGTGGAGTTGCTGCCGAACACGCTGCTTCAGCGGGCGATGGTCACGTTGGCGCCGGCATTGGACAGTTCCGCCGCGCAGGTCGGTGTCGCGGTCACGCCGGGTCAGATCCCGGCCAACGGGCTGAAACCCGGGGACACGGTGGAGATTCTGCAGCTTCCGGCGAAGAACACGGCCAGCAGCGCGGCGCCGACCGCGCCGATCGTCTTGGCGCAGAGCGCGACGGTCTACAGCTCGGCGAGCAACCCGGCACAGTCAGGCGGCACGTTGCTGACGCTGGTTGTGCCGAAGTCGGCGGCGGCTGCGGTCGCGGCGGCGAGCAACTCCGGGCTGATCGCGCTGATCCGGGTGGGCCAGTGATTGTCACGGTCTGCGCGGACAAGGGGTCTCCGGGTGTGTCCTGGACGGCGACCGCGCTGGGCATGATGTGGCCGGGGGAGCGTGTGCTGCTGGAGGCTGACCCGTCCGGTGGGGATGCGGCACTGCGAATGCGGACGCCGGAGGGGCATCTCCTTGCTCGGCACCCCGCTCTGCGGGCTCTGGCGGTGGACGTCCGGAGCGGAAGCCTGCCGACGTCGCTGCTCAACTATGCGCACCAAACGAGCCTGGGCATCCCGGTTATCCCGGCCACCGATATGCGAACCGAGGACTTCGCGCTTATCGCCCGCCAGTGGCCGGCGGTCGCAGCGGCGGCCGACAAATGGTCTGGTGCCGTGATCGCCGATCTCGGCCGGTTGCAGGAGGACAACTCCGCGGGACCGATCGCCGCCGCGTCGACGATCGTGCTGCTGATCGCTCGAGCGACTCCGGAGGGGCTTTACCACCTGCGTGAGCGGGCCAGTGCCCTTACTGCCCGCCTCGGTCAGGGCCTTCACGGCCGGTCGCCGCTGACGGTAGCGGTGATCTGCCCGGCCCGGGAACACTCCGCGCGGTTGCGTGATGTGCAGGTGCAGCTCACGGCCGAGGCAACAACGTCGAACATTCCGGTGGCAGGCTGGATCGCCGAGGACGAGCGGAGCGTCCAGGCGCTTCGAACGGGGCAACTGACGAAGAAGCTGGCCGGCGGTGACCTGCTCAAATCCGCTCGCGAGCTGATCCATTCGCTGACTGCCTGGCGTCCGCCGGCTGAGGCTCGGCAGTCGCCGCCGTGGCCCGGACCGGCCGCGGCTGCTCCGAGTCCGCCCGGGGCACCCCCGATGAACGTGGGCGGGTGGTCACAGTGAGCGATCTTCTGGATTACACGTTGATCCGCAAGCTGCAGGGCCAGGTCGCGGACGCGCAGTTGGCGGATCGGCGCCAACTGCAAGGGTCGGGCCAGCCGGTTCGCAACACGGCCGATGAGCAACAGCAGGCGCAGAGCATCATCCGTCAGGTCGTCTCCCAGCATCTGCAGGACATGCTCGCCCGGCGGGAGGAACTGCCTGCCGATCCGGCGTTTGAGACACGCTTGCGGGCGGCGATCTTCAGCGCCATCTACGGCGCTGGGGAGCTGCAGGAGCTGCTGGACAACGAGTTGATCGAGAACATCGACATCAATGGTTGCGCGCAGACCTGGGTGACCTATGCCGGCGGGATCAAGGAACTGTGGCGGCCTGTCGCGGCGACGAACGAGGACTTGATCAGCATCGTGCAGAACCTCGGCTCCTACGCCGGGATGAATGCCCGCCCGTTTAGTACGGCGACTCCTACGTTGGATGTGCGGCTGCAAGACGGGTCGCGTTTGGCCGCTCTGATGTCGGCCACTCAGGCACCGATCGTCAGTATCCGCCGCAACCGGTACCCGCAGATGTTCCTGCGGCCGGATCTAGCGAGCGCGGCAACGAAGCCGGGCAAGGAGGTGCTGCCGGATCTGGTCTCGTTGGGGACGGTCGATGAGCAGCTCGCGGAGTTCCTGTTCGCGGCGGTCCGCTCACGCTGCAACATCGTCGTCGGTGGCGCGACGGATGCTGGAAAGACTGCCCTCCTGCGCGGGTTGATCAACTGCATCGAGGCTATGGAGCGCTTGATCACTATCGAAATAGCGTTCGAATTGGGTCTTGAGCGTCACCCCGAGCTGCACTGCGACGTGGTGCCGATGGAAGTGGTTCTGGCTGACGCCGAGGGTCGCGGCGGGTTGGACATCGCGGAATTGGTGCGGCGCACGCGCCGGCACAACCCCAGTCGCGTAATCGTCGGCGAGGTGCTCGGGCCGGAGGTTGGGGAGATGTTGTCGGCGATGGCCCAGGGCAACGACGGATCGCTCTCAACGATCCATGCCCGGGACGCGGAAGAAGTGTTCAACCGCATCGCGACCTACGCAGCCCAGTTCAGCAACGTGAGCTTCGAGGTGGCGCATCAGCTGATGGCTGGAGCGATCGACTTCGTGGTGTTCATCGAGAAGAACCCGAAGCTGGGTATGCGTCGAACCGTCACGCAGGTGATCGAGGTGGCCGGGATGATGAACGGCCGCGTCGGCCGAGCGCCCATCTTCAAACCGTCGCCGGAGGACGGCCGCGCGGTCCGTAACACCGAGGTGGCGATCGGGCGCATGGCCAAGTTGGCGCGGGCCGGCTACACCGACGGGATGCCGTCCTGGAGTACCACAAACCAGCAGGGCGGGTGGTGAGCGATGCCCGAGCTGAATGTGCTGCTGGCCGCGCTGATCTGCGGCGGTATCGGCGCCTCGGTGCTGCTGCTGGTGATCGCGCTGCGCGGCACTGTGCTGGACCCGACCCGCCCGCCGAACCGGATCGAGGCACTGCTAGAGCGGCCGCGGTCACCGCTGCTGATGCTGCGCCTGGCTGTGGGGGTGTTGCTCGCGGTGCTGATCTTCGTTGTCACTCGGTGGCCGGTCGCGGCGTTGGGTCTCGGCGGGCTCGTGGCGTTCTGGCCGGCCCTGATGGGCGGGTCGAAGGAGGAGCAGCAGCAGATCGTGCGTCTGGAGGCGGTGGTGACCTGGTGCGAGGCGCTGCGTGACACCACGACCGGGCACGCGGGTTTGGAGCAGGCGATCCCGGCTACGGCCGAGAACGCGGCACCGGCGATCCGTCCGGCGCTGCTGCGCCTGACCGGGCAACTGCGGTCGAAGGTTCCGCTGGATCAGGCGTTGCAGGACCTCGCCGAGCAGCTGAACCACTCGGCCGATCTGATCATCGCGGCGCTGCAGATGAACGTCCTTGCTCGCGGTGACGGCCTGGTCGGTGTGCTCACCAACCTGGCCGTCGCGGGACGGGAGGAGCTGGATCTGCGGCGCCGGATCACCGCCGGCCGGGCAGGTGACAGACGCGCGGTTCAGCTGATGCTGGGCATCGTGTTGGCGGTCGCGACGTTCCTGGTGCTGTTCTCGCACACCTACACCGCGCCGTACCGGTCAGTGGCCGGCCAGGTGGCGCTGGCGGTCGTGATCGGTCTGTTCGCGACGTCGTTCGCGTGGATACGCAAACTGGCGAGCGCGAAGCCGGCGACACCATTCCTGCCCCGCGCCGGGGTGGAGATTGACCCGATGGAGCAGCGGATCATCTCGGCGTTGACGACCGGTCCTGAACCGGTTCCCGCGACGGTGGCACGGCACACGCAGGTTGATGCCCGATGATCGCGATGGCGGTCGTTGGTGCCGCGCTGGGGGCGGTGCTGTTCGCGCTGGTTATCAAGATCGTGCCGCCCAAACGCAACGCGCTCGTTGAACTTGGCCAGTTCTACGCCCACTACCGGGGCTCCGACTCGGTGGTCGCGCCGCTAAGGACCGCGGCGGACAGGCAGGGCCGCATCGGCGCATGGGTGAGCGTGGAGCTGGCGAAGCGTGGTATCCGATACACGAGTCTGCGACACGACCTGGCGCTCACCGGGCAGTCCTTCGAGACCCTGATGGGCCGCAAGGTCGTCGCGGCGGTCGGCGGGTTCCTGATCGGGTTGGTGGCGTTGGCCACGTTGCAGTACGTCGCTGGTGTCGGCCTGCCGACAGGCGCACCGCTGGCGGTGTCGGTAGTCGCGGCCGTAGCGCTGTTCCTGGCACCGGACATCGACGTCCGCAAGGAAGCCAAGAAGCGGCGGGCAGAGTTCACCGAGCAGCTGTCGATCTTCCTGGACCTGGTGTCGCTGAAGATGGCCGGGCATGCAGCGGCCGCGGCCGCGCTGCCGGAGGCCGCGCAGCGCGGCGGGGGCTGGCCGATGATGCTGATCCGCGACACCTTGTTCCGGGCGCGGAACTCCGGGCAGGACGAATGGGATTCCCTGGGCCAGCTGGGCGAACGCATCGCCGTGCCGGATCTGCGTGAGCTCGGCGCGCTGGTGAAGCTCGTCGCCGACGACGGCGCCCAGGTCCGAACCACGCTCACCGCCCGGGCCGCCTCGATGCGCCGGGCACGGCTGGCTGATGAGGAAGGCAACGCCGAGGAACGCAACCAATCGATGCGGCTGGCGCACATGCTCATCGCCGTCGGCTTCATGATCTTCGTCGGCTACCCGGCGTTCATGAACATCAAGTTCTGAGCGTCACCACCGAAGCACCCGCACCATCCGACAAACCAACAAGGAAGGAAACCCGACCATGATTCAGCTACAGATGCTGTGGGCCTGGACGAACGCGCGGATCGCCAAGATCCGCGAGGAGTCCGGCGAGGACGCAGGCTTCTCCACTCTGGAGTGGGTGGCCATCGCCGGCGTCGTGGTCGTCGCCGCGATCGTGGTGGCCACGATTCTGATGAACAAGGCCAAGTCGGGCGCCGGCAAGGTCAACGTCCAGTAGGCGGCGTTCCCACACCCCATGATGTTTCAGTGGACGTATCGCGCACTACGCCGGCGATGGTGCCGCGTGGTCCGGGATCGCGATCGCGGCTTCGGCACCCTCGAGGCCGTCATCGTCATCCCGGTCGTGGTCATCTTGACGATGATCGTCGTGCAATACGTGATGCTCTACCACGCCCGCAACGTGGCCGAGGCCGCCGCCCGCGACGGCCTACGGGTGGCGCGCGGCTACCAGGCATCGGCCGCGCAAGGTAAGGCCGCGGCCGAGCAGTACCTGACCAACGTCGCGCCCAGACTGCTCGCGAACCGCAACTGCAACGTGCAGCGCAGCGCCACCACGGTGGTCATCGTCTGCCGCGCCAAGGTCGCCTCGGTCGTACCGTTCGGCTCTTTCTCGGTTACCGAGCAAGCCACCGGCCCGGTCGAGACGTTCGGCGGGTGAGCAGCATGCTGCTGAGACGAATCCGCGCCCGCGCCTGCCAGTTGCGGGGCGACAGCGGCTTCAGCACGCTGGAGCTGGTCGTGATCACGCCGTTCCTGCTGGCGTTTGTGCTGCTCGTGGTTGGATTCGGCCGGGTCACCCACGGGCACCAACTCGTGGAGCAGGCCGCCGCTGCCGCCGCCCGCGCCGCATCGCTGGCCAACACCCCGGGCCAGGCCACCACGGATGCCACGCGGGAGGCATCGGACACGCTGGCCCAGGCCGGCATCTCCTGCCAGTCGATGCAACCCACCGTGGACACCTCGCAGTTCTACGCGGGCGGCCAGGTCCGGGTGACGATCACCTGCGTCGCTAATCTCTCGGATCTGACCGTGGTCGGTTTTCCAGGGCACAAGACGCTCACCGCGTCGGCCACGGTGCCCCTTGAGCAGTACCGCCAGTTCGGGGGATCAGGGTGAGCCGCCATCTTCTCAGACACGTCCAGCTGGGCCTGCGGGCGCGGTGGACGCGGATGCGTGAGCAGGCCGAGTCGGGTTTCGTCTCGCTCTACGTCGTCGTGATCACCGTGGGGCTGCTGGCCATGGCCGGACTGGTCATCGACGGCGGCAACGCCCTCGCCGCGCGGGAGCAGGCCACCGACGCGGCCCAGCAGGCATCACGCGCTGGGGCTGACGCGCTGTCACCGGACTCGCTGCGCGGAAACCCGAACGGTCTGACAGCGACGCCGGCGGCAGCGCAGGCGGCAGCGAACAGGGTCCTCGAGACAGCCGGGGTAACCGGGACGGTGAGCGTCAACGGCAACAACGTGACGGTCACGGTGGTGGTGCACAAGAACACCACGATCCTGTCGGCCTTCGGGGTCGGCCCGATCAAGGGCAAGGCCACCGCGACGGCGACCGCCCTGCACGGCACGACCACAGGAGGCTGATGATGCGCCATCTCAAAGCGCTGGGCGCCATGCTGGTTCTACTGATCCTGGTGGTCGGCATCCCGCTGGGAATGGCGGCCACGATCGGTAACCCGCTGCATGGCTGGGCTGACTTGAAGGTCGGTGACCTGACCGACGCGGTCCTCATCGACCTGCTGGCGGTCATCGTGTGGCTGGCGTGGGCACAATTCGCCGTCTCGGTACTCGTCGAGGTCGGCGCCGCCGCGCGGCACGTGCAGATACCCACCCGCATCCCCCTCGTGCCCGGTGCATCCCAGCATCTGGCCCACACCCTCGTCGGCGCGGCGCTCCTGCTCGGCACCGCCACGGCGGCCCTGGCCAGCCCCGTGCACGCGCTGGCGGCGGCACCGGCCCACTCTGTCGCGGCAGTGGCCTCCGTCCACGCTCAGAGCCCGTCACCATCTACACGGCCGCCGAACGCGTCGGCGCAGCAGTCCACAGCATTGAGCCGACACCAGACGCGGACCGCGACGCGGCCCCAGACCGTCACCTACGTCATCCCCAGCGACGGCAGCGGTCCCGACACCTACTGGGACATCGCCGAAGCACACCTCGGCGATGGCGATCACTGGCAGCAGATTTGGGATCTCAACCGTGGCCGCAGCCAGCCCGACGGCGAAGTCATGAACAACCCCGGACTGCTCAAGCCGGGGTGGACGGTGCTGCTCCCGGAGACGGGCGCTCCTACGCCCCACGGTGGGACGCAGCTTAAGGACGTGACCGTGCACGAAGGTGACACCTTGTCCGGCATCGCCGCCAGCCATAGCGTCGCGGACTGGCACCAGGCTTGGCAGGCCAGCAAGGGTATGGCCGAGCCGGGCGGGCAGCATCTGACGAACCCCGACCTGATCCGCCCCGGCTGGACCGTGAAGATACCGGTCGCCAACGGCACGACGACCACCGCCACGACCACGACGCCAACGGAGCACCCGTCCAAGCCCCAGACACCCAGCAGACACCCGTCGACGTCCCAGACACCCACCCAGCAGCCTCCGAAGGTGCCATTCAAGCCGCCGCCCGGACAACAGACGCCGGGGCAGCAGGCACCGGCACCGAGTAACTCGGCGGCGCCCACCACACCCCGCCCCGAACAGCAGCACGACAGCCCAGCAGCGAGCCGGCCCGCGCGCGGCTCGTCGGAGGCGTCGATGGTGGCCTTCGCCGGCGGCGGGGTGCTGCTGGCTGGGGTGTCACTGGCCGCGCTCATCCGCTACCGGCGCAGGCAGCGCCGGTGGCGGCATCCGGGCCGCACCATCAGCGCCACGCCCCCGGGATTGCAGCGGGTCGAGCGTGCGCTGTTGTCGAGCGGCAACGCCGGGATTGCCGACGTGACATGGCTAAACGAGGCCCTACGCAGCCTGGTTCATTCCTTGGCTGCGACTGAGGCCGGCCGGCTGCCCGATGTCGTGGCGGCCCGGATGACCACCGAGGCACTGGAGTTGGTGCTCACCGCTGCGCAGCCCGAGGCCCCCAAGCCGTGGAGGGTCGATGAGACCGGCACCCGCTGGTCGATCGAACGGAGCGACGATCTGGGTTACGACCCGGCCTCGCGGGCCTACCATTTCGCGCCGTTCCCGACGCTGGCGTCGGTGGGCTACACCGCGGCGGGGGAGCACTGGCTGCTCGACCTGGAGCGGGTCGCGGCGATGTCGCTGTCCGGCGATCCGGAGCGGTGCCTGAATCTGGCCCGGTTCCTCGCGGCCGAGCTCGCGCACAACGCCTGGTCGGAGATGCTGCAGGTGACCCTGGTCGGCTTCGGCCAGGAGATGGCCGAGATCAACCCGGAGCGGCTGACCTACACCGAGGACTTCGCTAAAGCGATCGCGTCACTAAGCGGTGATCTGGCCTCGACCAGCGACGCGTTGCACCACTCTGACGTCGACGTGCTGGCCGGCCGGTTGCACAACATCGCCGGGGACGCATGGGCGCCGCATGTTCTGCTGATCGCTCCCAGCGCCGCAGAGGACACCGAAGGCCTCGAGCAGTTGCTCACCGCGATGCGGGCGCAACGGTCGCGGACCGCGGTCGCTCTGGTGCTCGCAGATGATCCGGACCACACCGAGGGCACCCGGTGGCAACTGACGATCGACGAGCACGGCACGCTGCGCATCCCGGCACTGGACGTCGAACTGATCGCCCAGCAGATCCCGGCCGAGGAAGCAGCGCAGCTCGCACAAATGCTGGCGCTCGCCGCGACGGTGGAGGACCGCCCGGTCCCCGACGCCGATGGCGACAAGCCGTGGGACGAGTACACCGACGCCGCCGGCAGCCTGCGGCACTCACTCGCCGCGCCCGCCGCGCCGGCGCCGACGCCGGCGTCGAACCACCGGTCGGCGGGCCACGGCATCGCCGACATCCCGGCCCTGCACCTGGCCGAGTCCGCGCCGTGGGTGAGGAACTCGTTGCTACCGCTGTCGCCGCAGACCTACCTCGACCAGACCGCGACCACCGCGCAGGACCTGCAGACGCTGGCCCCGCACATCGACGAGGCGACCCGGGCGCAGGTCGAGAGCATCGACCCCGAGCTCGACCGGGACCTGGCCGACTGGTACGACCCGGCCTGCACTCGACCGAAGGTGCGGTTGTTGGGTGCGGTGTCGGTGAGGGCACAGGGGTCGCTGCCGCCACGCAACCCCCGGGTGTTGTGGAACACCGAGATCGTCGCCTACTTCGCCACCCGATCCTGCGGGGTATCGGTTGAGACCTTCGCCACCGACATGTGGCCCGATGACCCGGACATCGCCCGCAAGACGAAGCCACGGCAGTCGGTCTCGGTGGTGCGTACGTGGCTTGGCGTCAGCCAGCGGACCGGGCAGGAGCACATCCCGAAGGGGACGACCGCCCTGGCCTGCCCGTACCGTCTCGAGGACGCGCTCGTCGACGCCGAACTGTTCCGGCGCCTGCGGCTGCGCGGCAGCGCCCGCGGCGCAGCCGGCATCGCCGACTTGCGGGCCGCGCTTGACCTGGTTGAGGGTGTGCCGTTTTCTGGCCGCCGGCCGGAGGGCTACGGGTGGCTCGCGGAGAACCCGCTCGATCACGTGTATGCCGGGATGATCGTCGACGTCGCGCACATCGTGGCCACCCATCACCTTGCGGCCGGGGAACCGGAGTTGGCTGTGAGCGCCGCGCAGGTGGCGCTGAAGGCGGACAGCAGCGAGGACGTCCCACTGCTGGACCTGGTGGCAGCGTGCGACGCGCAAGACAACCGCGCCGAGGCCGACATCTACATCAAACGCATCCTGGCCAATCACGACGCGGAGGTCGAGGAAGACCTCCCGCCGCGCACCGCTGAGATCCTGCACCGTCGTCAGTGGCTGGGACAGCCCAGCTGAGCCGTGCACGATCACGCACACGAAGGAGTGAGCAACATGGGCAACATCGGCCGACGCCGCCGCCGCATCGAGGTGCTCCCGTCGCAGGAACCGGCGCAGCCTCCATCGCAGGTGCCGCAGCGCGCTCCCGAGCAGCAGCCGCCCACGCGGGAACCCGAGCGGACTCCCGAGCCGTCGCGGTCATGACCGCGACGGGCCGCCGGTCCGCGGCCGCGGCTGTTCTAGCGTCGGCTGGCCTGGGCTTCGGGGTCGCGTCGCAATTGTGGGCCGTTGGCCCTCTGCTGATTCTGTTCGGAGTCGAAGCCGCGATAGTGGCGGGGCCGGCCCTGATTGCGCTCGTTGGCGCCCGCGGCGAGGCAGAGGGGTTGTGCTTGGCGTGGGGGATTCTGGGTACTGCGGGTGCCGTGGCTGCGGGACTTGTTCGCAAGGTGGGCACCCGGATAACGGTCCTCGATCTGCAATGGGCTGCAGCGCTGTACGTGGCATTGCCGTGCGCGGTCTTGCTCGCCATGGCCGTTGCGAGCCTCGGGGACCGAAGGGCGGTGCGGCGCTGATGTCAGACGGCGAGGAGCCCAGCGACGTTGTGGGCGTCGGCGACATTCGGATGGTGCGCACGTTCCGTGTCGGCGCCGATGGTGGCCTGTACCCGGTGAACTCCGCGAGCGCGTGGACCGAGGGCTGGAACACCGCCACCTGCGCCCGCGGGCGCAACCACACCCCGCCCGACCCGTCCTGCCGTTGCGACTTCTACGTCTACGCCCACCCGTCCTACGCCCAGGCTCAGGCCCCGGCCCGGCAGGTCATGGCGGTGGTCGCCGTGCACGGGGCGATGGAAGCCGGCTCACGCGGCGCCCGCGCGGAGCAGGCCCGCGTCGATGCGGTGTGGCTTGGCCCGCGGGTATCGGATGACCTGGCCGACGCGGTCCAGCGGCGCTACCCGTCGCTGCTCGTCTACCGAGATCGCGCCGCGATGCTCACCGACCTGCCGCTCGGCAGTTTGCCCGGGTTTCGCGAACCCCGGATCAGCGAGCGAGGCCACGGTCTCATCCGGGTTGCCCTGCTGCTGTTCCTGGCCGTCGTCGCGGTGATCGGCATCGTCCCGACGACTATCGCGATCGCCAATGCGCCCCGCGCGGCGCTGTGGCTGGCCGCACTGGCCGGATCGGCCGGGATCACTCTGACCGGCCTCGCGGTGCGCTCGTCGATGGTGACCTTCGTTGGTATCACCGCGCTCGCCTGGATGGTGACGGCGGAGTCCACCACGACCCTGGGCGGCATCCTCTACCGCTGCCTTGTCCTGCTGGTCGCCGCGTGGGTTGGCATCGTCTGGTTGCGGGCCGCGCAGCCCGGGCGGGTGATCCGCGAGCCGCGCCTGGAAGCCGCGCTGCGTCGTTGGCGCGGCCAGCTGCCCGGCTCGCGTTAGCCGAGCAGCGTGTCGACGTCCTGGGTCACGGTCACGGTGTCCGCTGCTCTTGCGGTCGCGGTGAGTCCGCTGCTGGCCGGGTGGACCGTGGGCTTGGCTGAGGGCGACACCACGACCTGGTGGCGGCCTCGCAAGGTCGATGCCACCCGCCTGGTCGTGGTCGCCCTCGCCGCACTCAGCCTGGGGGCTCTCGCCGGCAGCGGTCGGGGACCGTGGCCCGCGTGGTGGCTCTTGGCCGCTGGCGGGACCGTGCTGGCCGTGGTCGACGCGCAATGCAACCTGCTGCCCGCACGGCTGGTGTACCCGCTCGCGCTGCTCGAGGCAGGCGTCCTCGCGGTCGCCGCACTCAGCACCGACGACGTCGCGGCGCTGGCGCGCGCCGGGTCGGCGGCCTTCGTCGTCGGTGCTGGCTGGTTCATTCTCGCCTTCGCCGCGGGTGGCGGCGTGGGCCTCGGTGACGTCCGCGTCGCCACCCTCACAGCTGGCCTGCTCGGCTGGCTCGGGTGGACGGCGGTGATGCGCGCGCAGCTCGTCACGGTCCTGCTCATCGTCGTCACGGCCGGTGTCGTCGCCCTTGCTCGACCGGATCTGCGCGGCCGCAAGATGCCGGTCCCGCTCGGGCCATCGCTGGTGCTGACCAGCCTGCTCATGTGCTGGACCTGATCGGCTCTGACACCCTGATCAGCACCCAGGGCGCCACCTGCTGGCGGGCCGCGGCGCTGGCCCCGGCGGCTAGTCCTCCAGCGCCGAGCTGTCGCTCACATCCAGGTCGGGCCGGGCGCGGACGAACCGCGCCCCGTGCCGCAGCACGCCCTGGTCGACGGCAACGTCGGCGTTGATCTCGACGACGAGCGGGGCTATGTGCAACACCTCCACGAGCTCGCGGGAGGCCCACGCCGCACGCCGTTGGCTGGACGTGCCGATGAAGGTGAGCAGCGGTGCGAGCGCGCGTGCCGCCGCGCGGTCCAGCCGAGTCGTCGCACCCACCACCCTCTCGGGGTCG
This sequence comes from Mycobacteriales bacterium, assembly GCA_038207565.1. Classification (GTDB taxonomy): domain Bacteria; phylum Actinomycetota; class Actinomycetes; order Mycobacteriales; family Jatrophihabitantaceae; genus JALZAI01. The sequence goes on along the minus strand of JBBQZQ010000027.1, from coordinate 11,427 downwards.
CCGGGTGCCGCCAGCAGCAGACTGTTGGGCGCGGCCGGGTCGCCGACGATGCCGACTGCCACTAGGTCACGGGTCTTGCGCGCCTTGACCTTGTGCCACACCCGCTGGCCCGGCCGGATGGGATACAGCCCGGCCGCGGACTTCACCACCACACCCTCCCCACCGGCAAGCGGCCAGTCACGCAGCCATGCCTGGGCGGCGGCAAGCCGGTCGGTGTGCTCGCACAGCACCACCGGCGCTGGCGCACCGGCCAAGACGTACTCGAGCGCGACCCGCCGCGCGGCCAGCTCGCGACCCCGCAGGTCGCTGCCGGCGCAGGCCAGCAGGTCGAAGCAGACCATCTGCACCGGCCGCGCGGCGGCGATATCGCACAGTCGGCGCCCCGCCCGCAGACGCTGCTGCAGAGAGGTGAAGTCGAGGCGACCGGTCTCGGTGTTCCATGCGATCAGTTCCCCATCGAGGACCAGGTCCTCAGGCAGGTGGCGAAGCGCAGGCAGCAAATCAGGGAAGTAGATACTCAGGTCGGTACCGCGCCGAGACCACAACCGTCCCGCACCCCACACCGCGCGGAAGCCATCGAACTTCGGCTCGAAACGCGCCATGGGCACGCCACGGGGCGGCAGCGCGGTCGCCGTGCGCGCCAGCGCGACCGGCGGCGGCATCGCGAACGGAAGCACCCCAGACACAGTCCCGATTATCCGATCGCGCCGTTCAGCGGATCGCGCAAGGGCGGAACGCGGCCGGTTCCCGCGGCTTCCCGGGGGACGTGTTAACCGGGTAAACCCGTCTGCCCGCAAGGCGTGTCACCCCGGCCTCGGCCATCTCACCGAGCAAGAACGTCCTGCGCGCGGTGGGGCGCTCCAGCCCCCAGTATCCGGGGGGTTAACCCTACGCAGCAGCGCGCGCGGCGAGCCCCGGCCACCGTGTTAACCCGGTCCCGTAGGGAGGCGACGAAGGCGGTTGGCCATCGGTGGCGCACGGCCCCAGCGCGCCCGGTCGCGACCGTGTCACCCCAGTTTGGGTGACAGATAGTGGAACACGTCTGCGGAGAGTCATCGGCATCAGCACCCCGATGACGGAGGCCGCACGATGTTCAACGACGACAGCATTGCTGGGAGTTGGGCGGCACTCGTCCAGCGGATCGAGTGCACCGATGCGCTGGCACGCTGGGCCGTTGACGACGACCGGCTCGCCGGCCTGCACGACGTCACCCACGACCTACTGCCGCTGCTCGCCAAGGGCGGCGACGCCGCCCGCGCCGACGACATTCTCGGTGCCCTCCTGCGCCAGGCGGCGGTGGACGGGGGCGCCGAGGACGACGCTCTGCTGCTGATGTTGCACCTGCTCAGCGATTGGGTGGTGCCGCTGGCCACGCAGCTTCGCGACCTGGGCACCGGCATGGTCGGGGTCATCGTCAGCGAGTTGACCTGTCAGATCCGCACCTACCCGTGGCGGGACCGGCCGCGGGCGGTCGCGGCCAGCTTGCGGTGGGGTACCCGTTTCGCCGTCCTCGCCGAGTTCCGCCCCTCCACTCCCCGGCACCGGCACCGGGCCGAGCGTGTGCTGGAGCCGATGAGTCCGGAGTGGGAGTCCACTTCGCTGGGTCGGGTAGCCACCACCGCGCCCAACGACGAGGTGGACATCGACGTGGTCGACCTGCTGCTGTGGGCGGCGCGGGCCGGCGTCGATGATGTCGATATCGCGCTGCTCGTCCGGACCGAGCAGGCACGAGACGACCCCTGGCTCAAAGCGCCCGACGACGTCGTGGCCGCCGAGTTCGGGTTGCCCCGGCGGACCTTCTTTTGGCGCCGCGCGCGGGCCCTGGCGGCCGTGCGCGCGGCGAGCCGGGACTACGTGGCGGCCGTCGCATGAGCCCGCTGCTCAGCCCGGCAAAAACTTCTGAAAAAAAGTTCGGCCGAAGTTGCACTAACTGCCCCGAAATTTCACCTGCCCCTAGTGAGACCACCTTCCGCGCGATCACGAGGAGCACCACCATGGACGAGCGTCGGCAGCCGATCGGGGACGACTGCACGGTCGAACAGGTCGCCGACCTGCTCGACGAGGTGTTCGCGGCCAACGGGCTGCTCGCCGACGAGATGGACCGCATCCTCGGCTCGCGGGCCGCGGTCAGCCAGCGCACCATCGACCGCTTCACTCGCCTCGCCGACCAACTGCGGCCGGGTGCGCGAGCGCGCGCTGAGCTCTCCGACCTCGACCCGGCCCGGGTGCTCGCCGGCACGAAGGTCTGGATGGCGCGCAACCGTGAGCGCTCGGCACACTCCGCGGCTGGCCGAGCCGCGGCCCGCTGGTCCGGCGGGGCGTCAGCATGAGCCTGTCCGAGGTCGGGGTACCCGGCCAGCGCGTCGACGTGCTCAACGGCGGCGACGTCGCCCCGGACGGGCGGCTGCTGTCCGTTGCGGAGATCCAGCAGGCGTTTCGCGAGTTGCGGGCACGCAAGCCGTCCGAGCAGGCGACGCCCGCACCGGAGCCCGAGCCGGGCGGGGGCGCCTGGCACGACGGGAGTGCGGCGGTCCCGGGCCGAACCGGTGACCCGGCCACCGACGCCGCGCGACGCGGCGAGCCTGCGGACGCGTCACCGCCACAGCGCGCCGCCGAGCTAGACGCCCGGTGGGTCAGCGTGGTCGCCGCTCACGCAGGAGCAGGTGCGTCCACCGTGGCGCTCGCGATCGCCGACGCGGCCGCCGCTGCGGGTAGGGGCACCAGCCTGGTCGAGACCGCTCACCCGTCACGCTCGGGTCTGGTCGCTGCGGCGAACGCTGAGCTTGGCTTGGACCCGAGCGGAGCGTGGCGACGCGGCACCCGCGGTCAGGTCACCATCGACCGCCGAGCTGGCAACGACACCCCGAACGGCTGGCCCGCGCTCCCTGCATCGGATGACGACCTCGTCCTCGTCGACCTCGGCCTCCCCACTCCGGAGAGCCTGACCCGCCTGGCGGCGAGCGGCTGCCGCCTCGTGGTCGTCTGCCGCCCGACGGTTCCCGGTGTGCGCCTGGCCGAGCAACTCCTCAACTCGATCACCGGCCCCGTGGTCGTGGCGTGCGTAGGCGGCGGCAAATGGCCCGGCGAGGTCAGCGCCAGCCTCGGCCCGCGGCTGCGTGAACTGCGTGCCCAGAACGCCACCGTGGCCGTGCCCGTCGATCGGCGACTCGCTGTCACTGGCCCCACCAACTCCCCACTGCCGAGACCGGTCGCTACAGCAGGCCGGTCACTGCTGGGGCTGATCGACGCCGTCCACCCGGGCGGCGCCACCGCGTCGGCGCAGTCGGCGCCGCGAAGGAAAGGAACAACGCGATGAGCACTCTGCTCGCAGCAAAGCTCAGCAGCCACCTGCTCGCGGCCGGTGTCTGCCCGAAGGCACCGCCGGGCGTGGCGAAATGGTCTGACCAGATCCTGTCGTGGGTGAAGTGGGGCGTGCTGGCCATCCTGGCAATCTCCTTCTTCGTCTCCGTCGGAATGCTGATCTGGGGCCGCGTCACCCACCACCCCAAGGGCGCCCGGCTCGGCTTCGACGGCCTGATGATCTGCATCGTCGGCGCGATCATCTACGTCGTCGGCTTCGTGATCATCAGCAGCATCACCGGAAACGGCTGCTGATGTTCGGCCGCCGTGGCGGGAAGGAACGGCCAGCTCCGGAGTGGTCCCGCCAGAAGATGCTCGCCCTACTGATCGGCGCCGGCATGACCGCGGTGCTGCTCGTCGTCGGGCTCGTCCTGGCCGTGGTCTACGCCGTTCACCCCGCCCGGCGCGGCGCCGACCAAGGCGCCCACAACAAGGGCACCAGCATCACGTCGGGCGGCGGCGCTGCGGATAGCTCGGGGCACTCCGGCACCGCCGTCGACCCGCGCGACGCGCTGGCTGACAAGCCGATGCCCACCGTCGATGACGGTGCCTCACACCCCGGTCCGGTGTCCACCAACGACCCGGGGACCCCGATCACCCTGCCCGCGGCAACATCGTCCGGGCCAGCGAAGGTGCCCGCTGGCTTCCCGCACACACCGCAGGGCGCCATGGCGCAGCTCGCCGCGATCGACCAGACCGCGCTGCAGTCGGGCACCCTCGCCGGAGCCCGCGAGGTGATCCAGGGCTGGGCCATGCCCGGCGGACCCACCACCAGCAGCTGGTCGGGCGTGCAAGCCATGGCCGAGTTCTTCGACGCGGCCGGGTTGTCCGGCGGCGGCAGCAACCAGCTGGCCATCGTGGCCACCCCACTGATGGGGCAGGTCAAGGGCAGCGTCGGCCCCGACTTCGTGGTGCCCTGCATCGACATCGAGGTCGACGTCACCTTGCAGCAGACCTCACGCGGGGCGGCCGCCGACTGCCAGCGGATGGTCTGGAACGGCACCCGCTGGATGGTCGGCCCCGGCGGCGAGCCCGCGCCTGTGCCCTCGGTCTGGCCCGACACCGACACCGCGATCAGCGTCGGGTACCGCGACCTTCGACAGGAGACAACCCGATGACCGCCACCGCCGTGCTCGCCTCCGGCTGCACCCAACTGCCCTGCCCGGGCCAGAAGGTCGAGGCCTTCAACATCGGCGACCTCAACCCCCTCAAGTGGCTCGGCAATGCGGCGTCCAAGGCCATCGGCGACGTCTGGCTGGCCGCGATGACCGGGCTCTGGTCGGCCGCCCTCTGGCTACTGAAACTGGCCTTCAAGATCATCGACGCGTTCACCACCCCAGACCTGTCGGCAAGCGGGCCGATGGGCTCGGTACTGCCGACCACGCTGTGGCTCGGCGCCACCCTGGCCGTGATCATGATGTTCGTCCAACTGACCGTCGCTCTGATCCGCCGAGACGGCGAATCCATGGGCCGCGTGGTCATCGGCATCGCGCAGTTCGGCTTCGTCTGGGTTGCCTACCTCGGCCTCGCCGCTGGATTCGTCGCGGCCGCCGCCGGCCTGGAACGCGGAATCTTGCAGGGCATGTTGCACGCCCAGGACCTGTCCCACGTCGATCTGAGCGCGTCGTTCCCGGACAAGATCGGCGACATCACTCTGGCGACCGTGCTTGGCGTGCTCGGGCTGCTCATCGTCATCCCGGCCGCGTTCTTCTACGTGCTGATCATGTTCGTCCGAGAGGCCGCGCTGATCATCCTGGTCGCCACCGCACCGATCTCAGCCGGGGGCCTGGTCAGCGAGACCGGCAAGGTGTGGTTCTGGAAGACGCTGCGCTGGTTCTTCTCCTGCCTGCTGATCTCACCGATGGCCGCGCTACTGCTCGGCATCGGAGTGAAGCTCTCGACCGGGGTCATCAACCCGCCCAAGCCGCCGATGTGCGGCGGAAAACTGTGCGACCCGCTGCACCACATCAAGCAGCTCAACGACTACGCCAACTCGACCAACACCGCGCACGCAGGGATGGCAGTTGTCGGCTGCATCATCATCGCTGTCGGCGCGTGCTGCCCGATGATCCTGTTCCGGCTGCTCGCGTTCGTTGAGCCGGGAACCGCGTCCGGGGCGGCGCTGCGTCAGTCGTGGTCTGACGCCGGCGGCATGTCCGGGGTCATGAGCGGCGGCAAGCAGTCCTCGGGCAGCTCGGCCGCGACGCAGAGCGGCGGCGATGGTCGCTCGGGCGGCGAGTCCGGCGCTGAGTCTCAGGCCCAGTCGCGGCTCTCACAGGCGATGGGTGCCTTTGGCGCCGGGGTCGTCGCCGTCAGTTCGATCGCGAACAAGGCGGCCGACCTGAGTTCCGACGTCCTCGGCCAGGCCGGTGTCGGCTCGCCGAGCTACAGCATGACGCCGACCGACGAACGCAGTAGCCGTGGCTCCAGCAATGGCGGCTCGTCCAGCGGCGGGTCGTCCGAGTCCGGCGGCGGATCCGACCGGGCCGGGGAAAGCGGCGGCGGATCCGGCGGCGGATCGACGCCGGAGCCTCCGACACCCCCTGCAGCTCCGATGCCCGGCGGCGGTCTCCCCGGTGGCGCGGGCGGGGCCGGTGGCGCGGGCGCTGGGGGCGCGGGCGCGGCGGGCGGCTCTGAGGCAGCGGTCGCGGTGGTCGCACTGTGACCGCCCCGGCCGGGCCCATCCGCTACGGCGCATGGTCGAAGGACAAGCAGGGTTGGTTTCTCGGGCTCGGCGGCGGGTCGTGGATCACGATCCTGCTGGGCGGGGTGCCGCTGCTGATCCTTGCGGGCGCGCACCAGTGGCTACTCGCGCTGGGCTGGACGCCCGCGTGGGCCGTGCTGATCGTGCTTGTCGCCGTTCCTGTCCGGGGCCGCTCAGCGTTCCGCTGGGCGCTGGACTCCCTTCTTCGATGTGTAGGAGTTGTCATGCGTTGGACTGACTGGCAGTCGAAGGCTGCCGCGGGCACGGTCGAGAAGTTCGACGAGGCCGACCTGCCCGGGGTGCTCGCGGGTATCCGCACCCATGACGGACCGCCGTTCGGTCCGTTGCTGGCCCGGCCGGCGATCGTCGCCGACAACCGGGAACGCACCTGGGCTGTCGTCGCCCGGATCACCCATCCTGGGATCGGGCTGTCGGAGGTGCCGGCCCGGACCCGGATGGGCAACGGCTTGTCCGAACTGCTCGAGGGCGCTGCGACGGCCGAGTTGGTGTCGGTGATCGCGTTGCAGATCCGCACCGTTCCCGACGACGGCGCCGAGCGCGCCGCGTGGCAGCAGGCCAACCTCCGAAAGGACGCACCGAACCTGGCGCTCGCGGTGAACGCCGAGCTCGCGCAGGTGATGACGCAGGCCGGCGTGCGGCACGAGGCGTTCGTGACGATCGTCGTGCCGGAAGGTCGGATCGCCAAGCAGGCCAAGGAAGCCGGCGGCGGGATCGACGGGCGCGCGCGGGTGATGTACGGGGTGATCGGCGAGGTGGAAGCCCGGCTGATGGGTCCGGTCGGGTGCGGCAGCGTGACCTGGTTGGACTCGCCCGCGCTTGCGGCCGCAATCCGCACCGGGTTCGCGCCGGGCGACCGGGCCGGACTCACTGCCGCCGACATCGCCGCCCAGAATGACCCCGACGTCGCCTCGACGCTGCCCATGGCGGCCGCCGGACCGACGTCGACACCCAACCCGGAGCGGCGCTTCTACGCCCACGACGCGTGGCACTCGGCGACCTGCACCATCCTGCTGCCGGACAAAGGCGCGGTGATGGGCGCGCTCGCACCGGTCTTCACGCCGACCACCGCGGGCGAGCGCCGGTCGGTGACCGTGTTCTTCGAGCCGATCGGCCACGACAAGGCCGATCGGATGGTCGGCAGCGAGTCGATGTCCTCCGACCTCGCGACCGAGATGCGCCGCAAGAGCGGGTTCAAGGTTCGGGCCTCGCACCGCCGCGACGCCGCCCGGGTCGAGGGGCAAGACGTTCGGCTGGCCGACGGCAACGCCCTCGTGCGAGTCGCGATCGCCGCCGCGGTCACGGTGCCCAACACCTGGTCGATCACTGACTACGGCCGGCGGTTGGAATCCAACATCACCGGCTCTGGCTTCAAGCCGCTGCGCCTGGACCTGGCCCAGGACTCCGGTTTCGCCGCAGCCTGCATCCCACTCGGGATCGGGCTGCCCAAACGACGGGGCGTGAAGTGATGCTGCCGACCCGGAAGGAGGCTCGCGACTTCGCCCGCAGCAGCCACGGCCGCCGCTTCGCCCGCTCCGACGTCGGGCGAGGGGTGGCGCAGTTGGTGTCGGACTTCGGCCACGAGCTGCCCCCACTTGCCCCGCCGCCGGAGCGGGTGAAGGACCACGACCCGTTCACGGTGATGGTCGGCAAGCACGGGATCTCCGGGCGTGCCACCGGATGGGCACCGGTCCCCGCGCCGCTCGCGGCCTACCGGATGACCTCCGAGCAGGTCGGGGGAGTGTGGCCGCTGATCGCCGGCGACGGGCTCCCCTCGACCGGCGCGCAGATGGGCATCGACTACCTGTCCGGCGGCGCGTTCCACGTCGACCCGATCGGCTGGACGCTCAGCGGCATCGCCGGCGTCACCAACCCGAACATGATGTTCTTCGGCGCACCGGGCCGCGGCAAGTCCGGCACGGTCAAGATGTTCTGCCTGCGGATGATGGCTTACTCCTACCGCACGCTGATCCTCGGCGACGTCAAGGACGAGTACGAGGCGCTGTGCCGGGCACTGGGTGTGGAGCCGCACGCCGTTGGTCCCGGCATGTTCGCCCGCATCAACCCGCTGGACTACGGACCGCTCACCAACGACTGGAGCGCCCTACCCAAAGCCGAGGTCGAGCGCCGCTCGGCGATGGTGTTCTCCCGCTGGCTGCAGTTGATCAAAGGTCTGGTCGGTTCGCAGCATGTCACCTTCGACCCCACGGCGGAGAGGGTCGTGGCCACCGCCATCCGGGATCTCACCCACGCAGCGAAGAACACCGGTCAGCTCGCCGAGATCACCATCCCGCAGCTGTGGGACAAGCTGAAGGACCCCACCGATGAGTTGGTGACTGAGTGCCGCTACTCCTCCAGGCAGCACCTGCTCGATGACACCCGCGCGGTGCGCGATGCTCTCGGCGCGCTGGTCAAGGGCCACTTGGCGGGCCTGTTCGACGGGCCGACCACGGTCAACGTTGACTGGCGCGCGCCGATCCAGTCGTTGTCGCTGTCACGGCTGGACCCGCTCGGCGACGAAGCGGTCGGTGTGGCGCTGACGTGCTTGAACTCGTGGGGCCGGGCGATGACCCAAGTCGCCGAACCGGGGGATATGCGGGTGATCATCCGCGACGAGTGCTGGAAGCAGATGCGGCTCGGGACGGACGCGGTCAAGTCGCTCGACGCCGACCTGCGCCTGTCGCGCCGTGACGGCGCGATTCAGGTCGTCATCGCCCACAAGCCCAGCGACATGCTCACCGTGGGCGATGCCGGTAGTCAGGCCGTGGCGATCGCGAAGGACCTGATGCACCTGTGCGCGACGAAGGTGCTGCTCGGCCAGGACGACCAGATCGGCGACGAGCTGTCCGGCCTGCTCGGCCTCACCCCGATGGCCGAGCGCATCGTCACCGATTGGGCAACCGCCGCCAAGGGCCGTGCCTTGTGGCTGATCGGCTCGCACGTGGCGAAGGTGCAGACCGTCCGCACCTCGATCGACGTTGCGCTGACGAACACCAACGATGCGATCACCGCAAACCCTTCTGAGTTCGAGCTTTCTTGGTCGGAATTCTCGGGAACTCAGGGGTGATCGCGGTGTTGACGCTAGTTGATGCCTCGGGTTCGGGGTACCGGGATGTGGGGTCGTGGCGGGTCGTCGGCTCCGAGGACGAGCGTGTAGCGCAGCGCGCCTTCGACGCTGAGGCCGAACAGATCGCAGATGCGTCTTACGTCGCCGCCGCTGGCGTGGATCTCTTGGAGGATGCGGTCCTCACGCAGGGCCTGGGACGAGATGTCGAGCTTGGTCCAGGGGAAGGTTGCTCCGACGGGTGTGAGTCGTGGTCCGGTCTTGCGGCTGATGAGCAGGTGCGGGTTCAGGGTGCCGGGCCAGGTGCGTTGCCGGTGTTCGAGCCAGGCGGCCAGGCGTGTGCGTACTGGCGCGGCGAGCGGGATGGTTCGCCCGTCCAGGAGCAGACGGCCATCGATGGTGTGGGTCAGTTGCAGGGTGCGCAGTTGCTGGTTGGTCAGGGCGTGGAACGCGACCAGGGCGACTGCGAGCGCGATGGCGGGGTTGGGGGAGTTGAGCGCGTCGCGGATGAGATCGGTGGCCAGCGGCAACGGCGCGTTCTTGTTGACGGTGGTCAGCTTCATCCCTCGGGTGGGGTTGGTGAAGATCACCTTCTGGGCCTTGAGGATGGTGAACACCGAGCGCAGGGCTCGCTCGGCGAGTGCGCGTTGGGCGCCGGAGGCGGGCAACGCTGCCCGGACGTGGGCTGGGGTGATTTCGGCCAGGCTGGTGTGTCCCTGCGCAGACCAGGTCCGCACGATGGGGGCGAGACTGGCGATCTTGATCTGGGCTGTCTGAGGAAGGCGTGGCAGGCGGCGCGGTGCGGTGGCGCTGCCGGTGATCATCACGTTGAGCCAGATCTGCAGCTGGTGTTTCATCGGCTCGGGCAGCTCGGCGGTCTTGTCGTTGAAGTAGCGCTCGATGCGCGTGGGGCGGTCTTCGATGAGCAGGCCGGCCGCCTCGAGGACGTCCAGAGTCGAGTTGACGGTGCCGTCGTAGTTGCGCAGCCGCGCGACCTCGCTGGCTTTGATCTTGGCTCGGGGGGTGTCCTGCAGGACGTGCAGCACCCGCAGCGAGGCGATGACGCCGTTGGTTTGTCGCTTGCTCCAGCCGTGCTTGGCGGCATGATCGGTGACGATGCTCTTGCAGTAGTCGGCCAGGTCGCGGTCGGCGTTCAGTGCGAGTCGTTTGACCAGTTCGGGGTCGGGCGTGAGTTCGAACAGTGCCTCTTGCCGCCAGGGCACCGAGGGCAGCGGCCGGTAATCACGCGGCAACTTCAGCAGCGGCTGCGTTCGGCGGGGCTGGCCGGTGACGTTGGCCAGGAACAGTTGGTGCCCGAACTGGGTAGCGGTCGTCAGGTCGATCGCTCGGCCTGGTTCCTGCCGCATCCGGGCTTGTTCGATGCACAGTCGGCAGGACCCGAGTTCGCCGGTCGGCATCTCGCGGCCGCAGTAGCGGCACTCGCTGAGCGGGTAGTTGGTTCCCCACCAGCGGCAGCGCCAGCAGTGCCAGTTGTGCTGGCGATACACGCCCCACGCCAGGCAGTCGCGGCAGGCGCCCATGCGCAGCGGGCCACCGGGGTGGCATGCGCCGCACAGCCCGGCGCTGAAGTAGTTGTCCGAGCCGCATCGCCGACACGGTGGCGCGGTGAACGGTCCGCCGGGCAGGCACCGATAGCAGTAGTCGACTCGCGGTGTGGTCCAGGCGACGGGCCGCTTCTGACAGCCCGCGCAGCGCGCGGGCGGGCGACTCACAGCGGCGGCTCGGACTTCGGGTTGCCGAAGCGTGGCGCCACGATGGGTGCGGGCCGGTCGTTGGCTGTCTGCTCGCGTCGTGGGCGTCGCTCGGCGACCTTGGCAGGTTCGCGGATCAGCAACGCGGACGGGTCGCAGTTGAGCACGTCGCAGATCACGTCGAGGTCATCGAGGCGGATGGTGACCGGCGTCCCGGTCCACAGCGCCGACATCTTCCCGGCGCTGAGTGTCAGCCCGGCCTCGGCGAGGAGCCGTCGCATCTCGCCGGACTTCCAGATGCCGCGTTCGGCGGCCTTCAGGCGCATGTTCCACTGCACGGGATCACTCCTTGTCGGTGTCGGCGAAGCGGGCTTCCAGGCGCTGATTGGCACCCAGCCAGGCCTGCTCGATGTGGTCGTTGCGGACGTGCTCTGGCGGACTCAGATATTGCAACTGTCTGAATGCCCTTCTTCAGTGGGTGCGTCGGCTGACTTCGGCGGCGTAGTTGGTCCAGTCTCCGGCGGCGACGCGTTGCCATGCGGCGGCGACGCTGATGTGGATGCCGAGCA
>JBBQZQ010000026.1:0-58580 GCA_038207565.1 Mycobacteriales bacterium | reverse complement strand
CCTGTCCCCGCGGCGGCGAGCCGCGCTCGACCAGTGGGTGAGTGCACTGCACAACTGCCACGACGCCGCAGCATGCTGGTCGGCCGGACACCGCAGCCGCGCCGACTGACCAGGCGAGGACCACGAGATCCTCCCCGCCGCCCGCCCGCTGGAAGGGGTGACGCCCATCGCGAACACCGCGGGTGACCGCGCCGGCTGACACCGACCGTCGACGATGATCGACAAGTTGGGCGCTACGGGTGCGGCCGGTAATGGTCGGGTCCGCAAGCCCGGCGGTGGCCGCAAGTCGCTGACCGAGACTGACCTGGACTGCTGCCCGCCTTGCAGGCGTTAATCGATCCGGTCACTCGTGGGGATCCGATGTCGCCGCTGCGCTGGACGACGAAGTCGACCCGGCAGCTGGCCGACTCTCTGCGCGCCGACGCGCATCCGGTCAGCCACGCGCGGGTCGGGGACGGACAGCTCGCCTACCCCGACGCCAAGCGGTGCTGATCAACGCCGACGCCGGCGGAGCCAACGGGCACCGGGTCTTAGGCGCCAATCGAGCAGGCTGGTCAGATCAGAGCGGTCATCACGCTCCCTTCGCCCAAATCGGGCGGCGTAGAAGCTGCGATGAGAACCGTTCATGGACGATGCACGGGCCGGTGGCGCTCATCGCGACGCAGACTCTGGTGAGAAATTCTTCATCGCGTTCTCATGGGGGAGGTCGCGTTCGGGGCCATGCTGTGCAGATGACGGGGTCGGTTTCGGCGCGTGTCAGGGCGTGGCTGCCCGTACTCAAGGCCGCCGGGGGTCGCCCGATCAGGGCGCCAGCGCCCGCCACCTGGCAGTTCTCGGCCCGGATGCGCATTCTCGGTTGGTCGGTGCTATTCATGGCCGTTGCGCTGGGCGCGTCGACACTGGTGGTGCATCTGGTGCTCATGCGCCGTGTCGAGGTCGGAATAGACGTCGAACTCAGCCACGAGGCCGACGAGTTCCATGCGCTGATGTCCTCGCGCGCCGCCAGCGGCGAACCGCTCGCAACGAGCACGATGGCGTTACTGCGGGCCGCAGCAGCGCGCACCGTCCCCGAGGCCAACGTCACCTTCGTCGGTCTGCTCAACGGCCACCCGTCCTTCCTCAGCCCCGCCGTGCCGCTGGCCGATCCAGCCGCGGACCGTACTGCCGTCGCCGGTTGGGCAGCGACCACACGAACGACCATCGGCGACGGGCACAGCGCGGCCGGGCCGACCCGCTACCTCGCGGTGCCCTTCCACGTAGCAGGCGACCCCACAAAGGGGGTCTTCGTAACGGTCGTGTTCACCGCCCCCGACCGCGCCGCGGTTTGGCAGGTGACTCGAACACAGATCACGATCGAGGCTCTCGCATTGTTCGTCGCGACGCTGCTTGGCTGGGCCGTCGCCGGGCGAGTGCTGCGCCCGGTTCGCCAGACGACGGAACTGGCGCGCCGGATTACCGAAACCGATCTCGCCGAGCGCATCCCGGTGCGAGGCAGGGACGAGATCAGCAACCTAGCCACCACCATGGCAGCCATGCTCGACCGACTCCAAGCCGGTCTCACCGCGCACCGCGATCTGCTCGCCGACGCCGGACACGAACTGCGGACTCCGATCACCATCGTGCAAGGCAATCTCGACACCCTTGCCGCCGACGATCCCGACGACATCGAGTCGCTCGCCATCGCCACGGAAGAACTGCAGCGCATGTCGCGGATGGTCGACGATCTACTGATGCTCGCCCGCGCCGAGCAGCCGGACTTCCTGCAATGCAAACCGGTTGAGATCGGCACGCTGACCCTGGCGATGGTGAGCGAGCTCGATAGCCTCGGCACGATCCGCTGGCACGTGGGCGGCATTGCCTCCGGCTGGTGCGTCATCGACTCGCAGCGCATCGCCCAGGCCATTGTCGAGCTCGGCGCCAACGCGCTCACCCACAACGCAGACTCGGCCGGCTTGGAGTTCGCGACCCGGTGGGTCTCCGATGACTTGGTACTCACGGTGGCTGATCGGGGACCGGGCATCCCGAATGCGAAGCGTTCGCGCATCTTCGACCGGTTCGCGCGCGTAGACCACCGGCGAACTAGCGGCACCGGGCTCGGCCTGTCCATCGTCGCCGCCATCTGCCACGCCCACGGCGGGAGGGTGAGCGTCGCCGACCGTGAACCGCCGCCGGGCGCAGTCTTCACCATCCGCATCCCCCGCCGCAAACCCACACAAGCCGTCCACCCCACTGCCCGGGCCAGAACGGCGCAAAGCACGACAGCGCGGGCGTTGTGAGCCGAATCCTCATCGCCGAGGACGAGCCGCGCATCGTCCGTTTCCTGGAGCGCGGGCTGAGCGCAGCCGGTTACACGACCCACGCCGTCGACGACGGCAACCAGGCACTCGCGCTAGCCCTCACCGGCGAGTTCGACATGGTGCTGCTCGACCTCGGCCTGCCCGGCCGGGATGGGTTCGCCGTCCTGACCGAGCTCCGCGCCAGGCGCAGCCTGCTCCCCGTGATCGTCCTCACCGCCCGCAGCGAATCGGCCGACATCGTCGCCGGACTCGACGGCGGAGCCGACGACTACGTCAGCAAACCGTTCCGACTCGCTGAACTGCTCGCCCGGATACGGCTGCGGTTGCGCCCCGAGCACGCTCAGGAGACTTTCGTACTACGGCACAAAGGGACAAGCCTAGACGTCCGCACCCGGCAGGCCAGCGTCGATGGGCGCACGATCGATCTCACGGCCAGCGAGTTCGCGCTCGCCGAACTCCTGCTTCGCCACCCCGGCCAGGTGCTCAGCCGCGAGCAGATCCTCAGCCACGTCTGGGGGTATGACCACGACCCCGGCTCCAACGTGGTTGACGTTTACGTCAGGTATCTGCGCGCGAAGCTCGGCCCCGGGCGCATCACCACCGTCCGCGGCGCGGGCTACCGGCTCACCTAGCGTCGCCCGCGAAGCGCACAAGCCCGTGCGGCCTGATCCGGCACATGAGAAAAAGCTCATTCGGCCGCAATGAGCACCTCATGATGCGCCGCCACCATGAGTCAGGTAGCGCTTGCCAAATCCGGTTGGAGGTAACTCCGTGTCCACTCAGGCAAGCACCACGACGCATCAATGGCCGAGGACGATCACCGCCACCGCCGGCGCGGCCGCAGCGCTCGCCACGGCCGGGCTCGTCGCTCTCACACCAGACGCCGTCGTTTGGCCTCGGCCAACATTGTGACCGGTGGGACGTGCACACTGCGCGGCGCTGTCACCATCGAGCTGCAGCACAGCGATCGCGGCCTCCTCGAGGCTGGCTTCGAGGTCGACGAGGTCAAGGTCGGCCGAGTCTGGCGCGTGCACCTGGTCCACGACGGCGTCACCTACTTCACCGGCCGGCGCACTGCGGCCGCACCGCGGCTCCTTCACCGTCGACCGTGTCTTCACCGACCGGCCCGGCACGGACACCGTTGCCGGACGCGCTCGCAACACCATCACCGGCAACACTTGCACGGTGGCGGCGCACATCTAGCGATCCTCCGCCTCCGCGAGCCAGACGGGGCGGTCGAGAGTTGCGGCCAGGGCCAAGATGCATCGATTCGTGACCGAGTCATGACATCTCGTGAAGATCGGCGACATGAAGCGCAGCCGCCTCGACGGTGCTGCGGGCCGGTGCGTAGCGCAGTGACGTGCGCCTGCCTGGCCATCGGCATTTCCCGTTCGCCGATGACTGCGGTTGACGGCGCCGCTGCCCAGGGCCCCGGGGCTGTCCGGGCCCGGTACTAGGACGATGGTCCACTTGCTGTTGGAACCACAGAAACCTCATGGTCGAGCCGCAGACACCTTCTGTTCAACGCTCAATCACCTGAGAGATTTCTGCTGATGACGAGCTATCTGTTTTCGTCCCATGACGGCTTTGGCCTGGGGCACGTTCGGCGCAACACGGTGATCTCCGGTGAAATCCTGCGGCAGGATCCGGCGGCGGAAATAACCCTTGTCACCGGAATTCCGGCGCGGCCGGACTGGCTCGACAATGCTGGCGTGCGCGTCGTCTCTGTTCCGCCGCTGATCAAGGGATCGGACGGTCGGTACCGCAACTCGACGATGAGCGTTGGTGCAGCGCTGGAGATGCGCGAGCACATCTTTCTGCGTGAGGTCAGGCAGACCCGACCCGACGTGGTCATCGTCGATCGGCACCCGTTCGGGACGTCCGGAGAGCTGCGGTTGGGACTGAGTGCGGCGCGCCGCGCAGGAGCAATGATCACGCTCGGGCTGCGCGACATCATTGATGAGCGCGACACTGTGCGGGCTGAGATCGCGGGTGAGAGCTGGCACAACGTGGGTGCTGTCTTCGATCAACTGCTTGTCTACGGGGACCCCGCACTGTGTGACCACCAAGCCGAATACGGCTTGCCTATTGAACCGACCTACTGCGGGTGGGTAGTCGAACCACCTGCCCCCGGCGCGCCGGATCCCCGCCTCATCGTCATCAGTGCGGGCGGGGGCGGTGACGGCCAGGCGGTGTTATCCCTGGGCTTGAACGTCGTCCGGCTGCGTCCCGAAATGCGCGCCGTGGTCGCAGCCGGGCCTTTCGCCGCAGCGCTGCCCAAGGATGCGTTGTTGCCGAGGGGCCGACTTGCCGGCCGAGTGCAGGTCCACCCGCACGGCGATGCGACCGGCCGGTTGTTCGCAAGCGCCGGCACTGCGCTGCAGATGGCCGGTTACAACAGCACGGCCGAATCGCTGGCGGCCGGGCTTCGACCTGTTCTCGTGCCCCGGCGGCGTCCGCGCCGCGAACAGGCGATCCGGGCAGCCCGGCTGGCTTGCCTCGGGCTCGCCGACATGGTCGACGAGTCGGCTTCAGCCGCGGAGGTCTCCTGGTTGCTCGACCAGCCTCGTCGCCTGGCGCCGGGGGCGTGTGCCGCGGCGGGCATCTCCTTCGACGGTGCAGCAGTGGCCGCTAATCGGTTCGTGGGCATCAGGATCGACGGCGCAGCATGATGTTTCTGCCCGGCGCCATTCGTCCGTATGCACACAAACAGTCCGCGGCCCTGGTGTCGGGTGGGCTGCTTGCCACGGTCGGCGTGCTGGTCGATCTCGCAGCGCCATGGCCGGTGTCCCTTCTTGTCGGGCACGTCCTGACGCCTGGCCACCCCCTTGCGATGTCGGCCGGAACTGCCGTCGGCCTGGCTGTTGGCGCGACCATGCTGATCGCCGTGGTCTCCGGGCTGGTGGACTACTGGTCGACGAGACTGCTGTCCTCGGCTGGACTGCGGATGGCGGCTGACATCCGGGTCGACATCTTCACCCATCTGCAGCGACTGTCGTTGAGATACCACTCGAGCCAACGCGTAGGTGACCTAACCACTCGGGTCACCGGTGACGTCGACAGGATGCAGGACCTGTTCGTCCAGAGCCTGTCGGTATTGATACCGAACACCCTGCTGGTTGGTGGCATGGCCACCGTGATGTTCCTGGTGGATCCGCAATTCGCCCTGATCGCGCTGACGGTCACCCCGTTGATGGGAATCGTCGTCTTTCGCTCCACCCGCGCGCTCAAGGCGGCGGCCCGACGTGCCCGCAAGGCCGACGGTCAGGTCGCAGCGGCCACGACCGAGGGCCTTGGGGCCGTGCACCTCGTTCAGGCGTTCTCGCTCGAGCACCGCATGCGTGGTCGCATTCAGGGTCTGATCAACGAGAGCACGGGCAGCGGGTTGGAGGCCGTTCGTCTCCAGGCTCGATTCATGCCGGTGGTGGACATCGCAAGTGCCTTGTCCGCAGCCGTCGTGCTCTGGGTCGGTGCCATCCGGGTGCTGCACGGCAGCCTCGATCTCTCGGTGCTGCTCGTATTCATGGGCTATGTCAGCACGCTGTACCGGCCCCTGAAGGCACTCGCTCGATTGTCGACCGCGATGTCGAAGGGCGCTGCCGCGTCGGAGCGGGTCTTCGACGTGCTCGGCCAGGCGCCCGAGGTAGCCGACCGTCCCGATGCCGTTGCAGCCGGGCGGATTACCGGGCGGATCGAGTTCTCGGAGGTGACCTTCAGCTACGGCCGGGAGCCCGTACTGGACGGACTGAACCTGACGATCGAGGCGGGTGAAACCGTGGCGCTCGTCGGGCCTACCGGTTCGGGCAAGAGCACGATCGCCGCTCTTCTTGCGCGGCTCATGGATCCGCAGCATGGTTGCGTCCGTATCGATGGCGTCGATCTGCGCTCCGTCACCCTCGCGTCCTTGCGGCCCAAGATCTCGTTGGTGCTCCAGGACTGTCTGTTGCTCGATGCCAGCCTCTTCGACAACATTGCCTGCGTACGTCCAGGTGTCGCCCAGCACCAGGTTCTCGAGGCCGCGCGGCTCGCGTTGGTGAACGAGTTTGCTGATCGGTTGCCCGACGGGTTGCAAACCCTTGTCGGCGAGCGCGGGGCGGCGCTGTCCGGTGGCCAACGGCAACGTGTCGCCATTGCCCGGGCCATCGTCCGTGACGCCCCGATCCTGGTTCTGGACGAACCCACCAGCGCGCTGGATTCGCTGTCCGAACAGCTGATCGTGAAAGCCATCGATCAGCTCCCGGCGGGCCGAACAACCCTGGTGATCGCACATCGGCTCTCGACGGTGAGAGGGGCAGATCGCATCGCGGTGCTGCGCGCCGGGCGGATTGCCGAGATCGGGACCCCTGACGAGTTGATCAAAGCGGGTGGGCACTACGCCGACCTGTCCCGGGCGCAGTTCGGACATGGCCGCAGCGAGTCGTCGTTGCCGAGCTTGTCGGCTACCAGTGCGGGTGCGTTGTGAGTGCCGCTCGCGACTCAGCCGCCGCACCCGCACGGGTCCTTTACGTGCTGAAACGTTTCCCGAGGCTGTCTGAAACGTTTGTTTTGCGGGAGATCCTCGCACTCGAAGCCGCCGGAGTGCGGGTCAGTGTCGACTCTCTTCTGCCGCCAGAGCAGGGCCTGACCCATCGCGAGCTGTCCCAGGTGCAGGCTTCGGTCCGGTACCTGCCACGGCGACCTGAGTTGCGTGAGCGAGCGCTGGTGAGCACGCATCTTCGACTTGCCCTCCGCCGACCGCTGCGCTGGATCGCGGTCGCGCTGCGCTCGCGCCGGCTCGGCGGCTGGCGGCGTTTTCTCCAGGCCGGCCTGGTTGCTGAACGGGCCCGAGCCGAAGGGATTACTCATCTGCACGCCCACTTCGTCACCGCCGCCACCGAGGTCGTGACGATGGCGGCCCAGCTTGGGGGCGTGAGCTGTTCGGTCACCGCACACGCCAAGGACATCCACCACCGCGACAACCGCGACCTGGTGAGAACTCGCTTGGTCGGGTGCAGCACGGTAATCACGGTCTCGCGCGCCAACGTCGCCCACTTGCAGGCTGTACTGGATCCGATCAACCGGGCGGCCGACGTCCGGCTCATCCGCAACGGCGTACCCACGTTGGCGCCGGCACGGCCGGGGCGGGCGAACACGATTCTGTGCGTGGCCAGGCTCGTACCCAAGAAGGGCGTCGACGTCCTGTTGCAGGCAGCTGCCCTGCTTGCGCCGCGCTACCCCGAGCTACGCGTCGACATCATCGGCACCGGTCCACTCGCCGACGACCTGCTGAGGCTTCGCGATGAAGCGGGCCTGGCCGACGTCGTGCATTTCTTGGGAACGGCAACCTCCTGCGAGGTGAGTGAAGCCATGCGCAATGCGCGCGTCGTGGTGCTGCCCTGCCGAGTCGACGATTCAGGCGACCGCGACGGCATGCCGACCGTGCTGGTCGAGGCCATGGCGCACGGCGTTCCGGTCATTTCCTGCGACGTCGCCGGCGTGTCCGAGCTCGTCCGTGACGGGGTTACCGGCCTGCTGGTGGCCAGCGATGATTCGCCCGCATTGGCCGAAGCGATCGCCGAACTCATCAGTGACCCGCAGCGAGCGGCTCGGTTGGGCAACGCGGGACACCGACTGGTGGGCGCGAGCTACCGACCCGATGAAGCCACCAGGCGACTGCTCCAGGTGTTCGGACTGCAACCCGGTACCGCCCCGCGTGACGACACCGCAGAGCGTGTGCGCGCGGCGGTCGCGCTATGAGGATCCAGGTCCTGTGCACCGATACCGGCGTACGGATCGGCGACACCAAGGGCGCGGCGCTGCATCTTCGTGGCATCAGCCATGCGTTTGCCTCGCTCGGCCACCAGGTCGAGGTCGTCGGGGTGGCGCCATCGACTCAGCACGCGTCGGCCAGCTTCGACGTACCGGTCAACCTCGTGCCACACATGGGGCGCGCGGCCGGTGCGGAGCGGGAGCGGCGCAAGGTAGCCACGGTTGCCTCAGTTGGCGCGTTGGCTCACCGCGTGGCTGCCCGATTCAAGCCGGATGTGATCTACGAACGGTTGTCGCTCTTCGGCGACGCGGGAGTCGAGGTGGCGCGGCGCGGTCTGTGCCGTCATGTCGTCGAAGTCAACGCCTTGCTCGCCGAGGAGGAAGCGGCCTACCGCAACCTGGTCCGGGTCGACGAGGCGCAACGGATCGAAGCGTCGGTACTCGGTGCCGCGGACCTGCGCGTCGTGGTGAGCGCGGAATTGGCGGCGGGCGTGCGACGGTATGCACCCGGCCGAGCGACAACGGTGGTGCCCAATGGTGCCGACGCGCGCCTGTTCAGTGATCTGCCGGACCGCATCGAAGCCCGGCGGAGTCTTTCCTTGCCGCTCGCTGCGTCGCTGCTGGTGTTCACCGGCACGCTGCGCCCCTGGCACGGCCTCGACATAGCCATCTCGGCGCTGGTGGAATTGGGCGAGGACGTCCAACTCGTCGTCGCCGGTGATGGCGATCTCCAGCCAGATTTGTACCGCCATGCGCAACGCCTCGGAGTGGCACACCGGATCCACTGGCTGGGCACGATTGCCCACGACCGCATCCCGGTGCTCCTGGCTGCCGGAGACATAGCGCTCGCTCCTTATCCAGAGTTGCCGAGCTTCACGTTCTCCCCGCTCAAGTTGTACGAATACCTCGTCGCTGGAATCCCGGTGATCGCCAGCGACGTCGGTCAGGTCTCAGACGTGCTCGGCCACGGGCGCTCAGGTCGAGTCGTAACACCGGGCGACCCGCGCGCCTTGGCCTCGACGATTCGAGCCGAACTTTCCGATCCGACAGTTGGCCGTGAGATAGCGGCTAGGGAACGCCAAGCCGGACTGGTCAAGCACTCGTGGACCGACCGCGCCGCGGCGATCCTTACTGAAATCGCCAAACTTCCGACGCCCCAGCGTTGCGACCCGAGGGGTCCGCATGCGTTGGCCCGGTGATCATCCGTTGGTCCAGGACGATGCCCTGAGGCAGTGGTCCGATCCGGCTGGTGACCTCTGCGGTGAGGCCCGGTTCCTCGCGATTTTGCGTTACCTACCGGGACGCCGCGTGGTGAGCCTCGTGCAGCGGCCGCAGGGGCTCGCCGTGCTGAAGGTGTTCGCCTCGCCTCGCGCCCGGGGCAACGACCGCAGGCTGGTGCTGCTGGCATCCACGCCGGCAGCGGGCATCGTTCCCCGCAGCCTTGGCACCGACCCGTCCGGTCACGTGCACTTGATCAGCTACCTGCCAGGGCTCGAATTGCACCAACAACCCGACGACCAGTTCGTCCCCGGCGCCAACGACACCGGCCGTCTGCTCCGACGACTGCACGAGTGCGGCGCGGTTCTAGACCGTAGCTGGACCTGGCAGGACGAACTTCGGCAGCTTGCCAAGCAGGCACCGTCGAGCACGGCCGACCTGGTGACAGAGCTGTCGGCTTCGGTCTCGAATCTCGACGGTGGCGACCTGGTGTGTGCGCACCGCGACTGCCACCCCAAGCAGGTTGTGCTCGACCACGCAGGCAACGCGGAGTGGATCGATCTTGATGATTGCGCGATGGCCCCTCGTGCCCTCGACCTCGGCAACATGCTTGCGCACCTGCGAAGCGAACTCCTGAGTGGCGCCCGGACCGCTGCCGTTGCCGGTGCGGCCGAACACGCGTTTCTTCAGGGCTACGGCCCGACGCCTGATGTTTCAGCCGGCATGCTGCGCGACTGGCAAGCAGTCGCGTCGCTGCGATTGGCCGGCCTGGCCGCGACCCGCCGCGCCGAACCCGGGCTACATGATCGGCTCCTGGGTGAATACCGCCAACCGATCAACTCCCACCAAGATCGCGGACGAGCGCCAAGATTCGAGCGCTGCGGTGAGCAGTCACGCGCGCGGTCCGCGCGCCGTCCGTGCACAACACGCAGCCCTGGACCTTGGAACTGTGTGCGAAGCGGTTGACGCTGCGCGCAGATCGCCGACGGCAATTGCAGGTACTCGACCCGACCGGCCGACAGCTGCTCGTCAGCTGCGGTTGTGCGCTGATGAACGTGCGCGTCTCACTTGCCGCGTCCGGCTTCGACCCGCGCATTCTGCGGTTGCCGAACGCGGACGACCCGGACCTGCTCGCGGTGATCGATCTCTCGACGTCCGGCGGGCCGGACGATGACCTAGTGGTTGGAGCGCTGGCCGCGCTTGACCCGGTCCTTGTCCTGCGCCACACCAACCGGCGGCGTTTCGCCGACGACCCCCGTGCCGCCCGAGCTGGTCAATACTCTCTGCCGCGCCGCCTTGGGCGAAGGCGGCGTGCTGCACGAGATCCGAGCCGAGCAGGATCGCATCGTCGTGGCCGAACTCAGCCAACGCGCCGACGCTGCCCAATACGCGAATCCGGCCTACCGCGGCGAGCTGCGCGCCTGGACGACCGACGATCCGAATCGACGCGACGGAGTACCGGCCCTCGCCGTCCCGCACGTTGCCGGCGACTCCGGCGACGAGATTCCGATCCGCGACTTCGACAGCCGAGGCACGGGTTGGCTGCCCACACAGACACGGTCGTCGCGAAAGCAATGCCTGCTGCTGCTCGGTACGGACGCCGACGACGCCGCCTCCTGGCTGCGGGCAGGTGAAGCGCTCGAGCGGGTGCTGCTGGAGGTGGCCCACCACGGGTTTACCGCTAGCCCACTGACACAGGTCGTCGAAGTCGCCTCGGCGCGCGCAGCGTTGCGCACGGAGCTGTGCTTGACCACCTACCCGCACGTGCTGTTACGAGTCGGCCGCGCGGCAGTGACACCCGGCACGACCCGTCGCGACCTTCGCGACGTACTGACTGAGGTACTGACCGAAGTGCCCACCGACGAGCCCGTGGCCGCCATCCGCTAAGTAGGGCGCCCATCATGACGTCCACAGTGCGCACGACGTCCGTACCGCCGCATGGAAAGCAGGTTCGCACACAGCGGGCACAACGGGCGGGGAGGTCCGCACGGCGACCGTCTCCAACAATCTGAGGAGCGAGATTTCGACACACGGCTATTCGAGGGCTCCCATGCGTCACCGCGCGGCTTCTGAGCCCGATGCCGGCGCACGCCGTTTGCCGACAGGCGTGACAGGATCAGTCTAGAAAGCGCATGGATCCTTGATTCGGCGGCGCGCTGCGCGGGCAGCGTCGGACAGGGTGGGCGTGACCTGGCGGTAGGCGGTGAAGACCGATGCGAAGATGCGCTCCGGCACCTTCGGGAAGGCGTTAGCGAGGCGCTCTCGGGCCAGCCCGTCGTCGTCGATGTGGGCCATCATGAGCCTCCTGTGTCGGCTCACGCCCAGCGTGCGAGGTCGGGCGAACCATTACGGCCCTGCACACTTGTTTGGTGATCCAAGCGTCTCGCAGTAGCTGCCGCTTGACTGTGCACTTGGAAGGGACCCCTGTCCCTCGCAGGGGAACGGGAACAGGGATTCCCCCGACCGCTGCGCCCTCTGGCGGGGGAACCAAAGCGTCAGCCGCATCAGTATGCCTAGCGTTGCCGCCGAAGCGATATAGACGAACCATCCTGAATATGACAAAACTCAGAACTTCTTATGGCCAGGAGGATCTTTTCTTGAGGTAAGCGAGCATGGTGGTCATAGGCAGCGTTGCGCTGCGGGTTGGGCCGTCTTCGCGGGGAGGCCGGTAGACACGCAGGCCACGTCCAGCCAGAGCGGCGGCGCTTCGGGTGGCCTTCCGGCCTCGGTCGGTGGGCCCATTGCAGGGGACGATCCGAAGCGCCGCCCACTCAACCTCGGTCCGGCCATCTGCCAAGTGATTCGAGCGTCGTTACCTCGGGAGTTCGGCGCTGGCGTCACCTAGCGTTCGGTCGATCGCCACCGGGACGCGTCCCGTCGGCCTCGGGACGTAGTGCCCTGATGACACGCTCGAATACGGCACATGCTGATTTCAAGAAGCACTGGACAACTCGGCCCGCGCGACGCGGCGGCTCGACCGACAGTCCCGGTCTGACATTTCCTCGATCCTGGTTGAGCCGCATGCGGTCACCGAGATGCGCATTGAGATGCGGCAACGGACTGGCGGCCGCGTCCTGCACCCATACACCGGGTATCAGCGGACCCGACGTGCTGATCGTGTTCGGCTGTGCCGGTCGCAGCGGCAGGTTCGATCGAGGCTCGCCGGGCTGCGCGGCGAGTCCTCACAACCCCGGGGCTGGGATGACGCCGATTTGGACGAGGAATGAGAACATGCCCTGTTCTGCCCAGTGCTCGACGGCTTGCCCGTCCTTGAGACGTCCGATGTTCGCGCTGACGGTCTCGAACGATTTGCCGGTGGCTGGGAAGCCGAGAGCGTCGCCGGTGTGGGTGCCGGTGGTACGGACGGTCCAGGCGATGTTGTCCCCGTCGACGATAAAGTTGTCTACCTCGCAGTGCACGTCCGGGACGGCCGAGCGCCAGCGCCCCACCATCGCCTTGAACTCTTCCCGACCCGCGAGGTCGCCCATCGGGCCGTGGTCCACGTACCCCTCGGTGAACAGCTCGTCAGCTACGTCGAGCCTGCCCTTGTTGATGATCTCCTCGAACATTCGCTCCACGATGGCCTTGGCGTCGGCCATCGGTCAGCCTGCAATGAGAAAGTTGTGGACGTCGTGAAATGTCAGACGGGGCGGTTCAGGTACGCCGACTTCGGCGGTGACGGGTCCGATCTGGTCGCGGGCGAACTCGTCGAATGGTCGCGGCTCTCCCACACGTCGCAGACGTGGATACCCTCGGGCGTGGGCGTCACCCAGTGGAACAGGCCGCCCGGAGCGCCCCTGCCGCCTGGCGTGAAACCCATCTTTTCGATCACCTGGTCATACTGCTCCAGCGTCGCCCCATTGAAGTCCATCTCCACTGCGATAGCCATTTCGGGTCCCCCTTGTCCCGACTTGGCGCATCGGTGAATCGGTGCGTCGGGCGCAGACTGGACCTCGGCTGCAGGCTGGGCAAGGGGCATCTGTGCAGCGACGTCCGCTGCAGCAGTTGGCGCCTGCGCGGACGCCGACCCGACCACGGGGCGCCCGGACTACATGACCGTGCACGACGGCCTGGCCGCGCGCCGACGGCCAGTGCCCGATTCGCCAAGGCGCGGGTAATCTTGCCTATCGTGGCAGCGGGGTAAGGGTGTGGGCGATGCGGACGAGATTGACCGAGCTCCTGGGCATCGACGTACCGATCATTCAGGCGCCGATGGCAGGGTCGACCGGGTCGGATTTGGCCGTCGCTGTCTGCGAAGCCGGCGCTCTCGGGTCCTTGCCGTGTGCGCTGCTGACGCCCGAGGCGGCGTCGCAGGAGCTTCGGTCGATCCGGGCGCGCACCTCACGCCCGGTCAACGTGAACTTCTTTTGCCATCGGCAGCCCGAGGTGAATACGGACTTGGTGAGGGCTTGGCTGACACGATTGACGCCCTACTACGCCCAGCTCGGCGTCACCGCGCCGACAGAGATCCCGAGCGGCGGTCGCGCCCCTTTCGATGAGGATATGTGCGTCGTTGTCGAGGAGTTCATGCCAGAGGTCGTGAGCTTCCATTTCGGGCTGCCCGAGCCTCGGCTGCGCGACCGGGTCTTGGCCACCGGGGCGAGGATGCTTTCGTCTGCGACCACCGTGGCCGAGGCGCGCTGGCTTGCTGAGCGTGGCTGTCACGCAGTGATCGCCCAAGGTGTGGAGGCCGGCGGGCACCGCGGCATGTTTCTCACGGACTCGGTCGCCACGCAAGTCGGCACGATCGCGCTGGTTCCGCAGATCGTCGACGCTGTCGACGTTCCGGTGATCGCTGCCGGCGGACTCGCCGACGGGCGCGGAGTCGCTGCCGCGCTGGCACTGGGCGCCGACGGCGTGCAGGTCGGCACGGCATTCCTTCGCTGCCCTGAGGCGATCACCGGCGTGCTGCATCGTCGTGCTCTGGCAGCAGCACGAGATGACGCCACTGCACTCACGAATGTCCTCACCGGTCGCCCAGCACGCGGCATCGTCAACCGCGTGATCGTCGAACTCGGTCCGCTGTCCGACCAGGCCCCGGACTTCCCGCTGCCCGGCGCTCTCGGGGCGAAGCTGCGCGCAGCCGCGGAAGCCGGCGGCGACGACGGATTTTCCCCGCTATGGTCCGGTCAGGCCGCTGCATTGGGACGGGACGTGCCCGCAGCTGATCTGGTCAGGATGCTCATCGACGACGCTCAGCAGCGGCTGCGCGCGCTGAACTGACGGAGCTGAGCCCACCGCTGAGCTGCGTTCCTGCGGTGGTCATTGCGCTACCGCGGGTAATGGCCACTTCGACATGCGGAAGTCGCCCCGGCTGCCTACCCGAAGGTCAGCGGCGGCACCGGCTTCGCGGCTCCGTTCGCCAGCGGTGCGGCCGACACCGTGTTCGCGGACCGTGCCCGCACGTCGGGGTCTGCGCGTAAGACGCCCCGTCGCCGGATACGCCTCAGTGGTAGGGCTTGTGCGGGATCGCCGCGTCGTTGAGCTGCTGCTCCGCGTCCACCCAGATGGCGTCGTCCTCGATCTTGCAGGCATACGTGGGAATCGGGGCGACGGCCGGAACGCCGCGCGCCTCTCCCGTCCTGAGGTCGAAGCAGGAGTTGTGCGCGGGGCAGATGAGCGTGTCGTCGTCTTGCAGGTAGCCCTCGTTCAGCGGCTGCTGCTGGTGCGTGCAGGTGTTGTGCACCGCGACGACCTCATCATCAGAAAGGCGGACAACGCAGATTGGCTCGCCCATGTGGACGACCATCATGTCGCCCTCCTCCAGCTGGTCGAGATCAGCGATCGCTTTCCACGCCATGCGTTCCTCCTAGGTTGTTGCCCGCCTGGGTCGGGGCAGGGAGCCCCGCACCTCGATCCACCCGTTCCGGATTCGGGCCGGAAGTGCCGGTTGGGGATGATGAGCCGGCCCGCGCACGACGTGACCATCACGCAGATCGAACCGGGAGCCGTGCAGCGGGCAGGTGACGATGCATCCGGCGACCTCGCCGCGGCTCAGTATTCCGCCCGCGTGACTGCAGGTGTTGTCCAGCGCGTGCAGTTCCTCGCCGTTTCGGTGCAGCAGGACGTGCCGGCCCTCGACCTCGACTGCGGTCAGCGCGCCGTCCGGCAGATCGGTCTGGGGGATCGCGCGCACCCACTTGGTGGGTCCGGAGAACGTCGCGACGCGGTTGACCATGACCGCCCGGCCCTGCACGAGATGCCCTCCGACGTATCCCGCGGCCGCGGTCACGGTCAGGCTGGACGCGCTCAGTGCGCGCGCCGGACCACGATGCCCTGTGAGCCGTGCGACGAGCGAGGCCCCCTGCAGCGCCACGCCTGCGATATTCAGTACACCGTGGAACAGACCGACCTTTCGGTCCTCACCGTCGCTGACCGTCCAGTCGGTGACGCCGGTCGCGACAACGGCCACCGCGCTGACCAATCCGGCCGCACTCAGGGTTCCTGCGGGGTCCAGCCGGCTACCGCGTGACGGGACGTCCTTGCCCAGCGTTTCGAGCACGACGGCGCCTGACCAGAGCCCGATCGGCAGGTCGCTGAGCGCCGGGTGCAGGGCGTGCCCGGCCCACCGGCCGCCGTGCATCAGTTCGACTGCGAGGTTGTCCCGGTACCGGTCGTAGACCGGCTGGACCACCGCCGACACACGGTCGTTGAGAGTTCCTAGCCACTGCCACCGGCCGACCGCGGTGAACAGGTCCTGATGCCAGGTGGCCAGTGGCGACGCCCCTCCGGCGGTGGTCGCACCGGCCCGCCGATCAGCACTAGCCATCAAGGTCCCCCCTCCAGGCCCCGCCGCATCGCGACACGGGTCGTTCTCATCCGCTACCCGGAGTTTGCCATCTCCCTCGTGATGATCACGTGACGCCCACCATTCTCCCGTGCCGGTTCGCAAGGTAGCTGCGGACGCGATCACCGCGGTCCCCGGGCCACGGGCGATGCCCAGGTCGCTCATTCACTTGAGGGTGACGACGTTAGGTGGTGTCCGTCGGTCGCCGCGTTGGCGTAGCGCAGGGCGAGGTGCGCGAATGCGGCTTTGAGTTCGGTTGGGCCGATGACCTCGATGTCGGCGTCGAACCTGCCGATGGTGGCGGCCAGGCCAGGCCACGACCACGAGCCCAGAACGAGCCGGCAGCGGTCCGGGCCGAGTTCCTCGACGAGTCCCTCGCGGGTGTACTGGACGAGGACCGCGGCGGGGACGTCGAGGATCACCTCGCCGCGGCAGGGCCAACCGCCGGATCCGTCCGAGCCCTGGAACCTGCTGATCACGAAGGCAGCCACATCCCCACCGGGCAGTTGACGCGGGGTGAAGCGCGGTCCGGTGGGGGTGCGCGGGGTGATCCGGTCGACGCGGAAGATGCGCCAGTCGCCGCGGTCGAGGTCCCAGGCGACGAGGTACCAGCGAGCGCCCCAGATGACCAGGTGGTGGGGCTGCACGCGGCGCGGTGGAGTCGCGGCGGGGTCGTCATCGTCAGCTCCCGGCGGGGATGCGGGGGCGTAGTCGAAGCGCAGCATGTCGCGGGCGTGAACGGCGGCGCCCAGCGCCATCAGCACGCCGCTGTCAATCTGTGGGTCCGCTCGGATCGCGGGCCGATCAACGGCGGTGACCGGGAGGCTGTCGATGCGGCGGCGCAGCCGGGCGGGCATGACCTGCCGGACGGTGTTCAGCGCGCGCGCCGCGGCTTCCTCGATACCGACACCGGAGGTGCCGGCGATCTGGAGAGCGACGGCGAGGGCGACGGCTTGCTCGTCGTCGAACAGCAACGGCGGCAACTGGGTGCCGGCGCCGAGCCGGTACCCCCCGTCTGGTCCCTTGAAGGCGGTTACCGGATAGCCGAGCTCGCGCAAGCGGTCGACATCGCGACGCACGGTACGCACGCTGATGTCCAGCCGCTCGGCCAGCAGCGCCCCCGGCCAGTCCCGGCGCGCCTGGAGCAGCGAGAGCAACGACAGCAGTCGCGCTGAAGTCTTCGGCACGACACCCATAGTGCCCGGAGTAGCGGCCACAACCTGACCGCTACCGCTGCAACTGTCGTCGCGTACCAGACAACGCGAACGACACCCGACAGCAGTCACCCAACAAGGAGCAGTCATGAGCATCGACACGGTCACCCACGTCAACCTGCGGGGCACTGCCCGAGCTGCGCTCAGGTTCTACCAGTCCGTCTTCGGCGGGGACCTCGTTGCCATCACCTACCAGGACGCGCACAACGTCCAGAACCCCGACGAGGCCGACCAGATCATGTGGGGCCAGGTCTCCTCCGGAGACGGGTTTCACATCATGGCCTACGACGTCCCGTCCGCGATGCCCTGGGACCAGGGCACGAACTCGTTCTTCGTCTCAGTTCGCGGTAAGTCGACCGACGAGATCACCGGCTACTGGGAGAAGCTCAGCGAAGGCGCCACCGTGGTGCAGTCCCTTGCGCCGGCGGGTTGGGCTCCCTTGTACGGGATGCTGAAGGACCAGTTCGGCGTGGTGTGGGTCCTCGACGTCATGGCCGCGTAAGACCCGTCCTGAGCGACGCTCCGTCAGCGAGTGTGCTGCCGCATGACCCGATTGACGTGGCCTGTCGGTGGAAGGCGCGCGCGTTGTGCTGGTCGAACGGCCTAGGCCCCGCTCGGCTCCGGCTTGTCGCGGAGAACGCAGCGGTCTTCGCGCGCAGGCCTGGCCTGCGATTCGCAACCGACGAGATCCAGCGCGAAGTCGACGTACTGGGCCGCGACGTGCTCGGCGCTGGCGGGTCCGTTGCGACGGAACCACTGAGCCAGCGCCGTGCACATCGTGACCACGGCGCGGGCAGCGTCGTTCGGTTGGGCGGTTCTGAACACACCTGATTGGACGCCCGCCTCGACCTCCGCGTCGACGATGCGCTGCTCATCGCGTCGCGCAGCGGCGACGCGGTCCCGCGACGCAGGCGACAGGCTGCGCATCTCTGTCGCGCCGACGAAGGCGAGCTCTCGGCGGTGGGTGTGGTAGAGCGCCAGGCATTCGACGACGAACGAGAAGCGCTCGACAGCATCGTTGCCCTCGTCTCGAGCGGCCTCGGTTCGTGAGCGAAGGTCCGTCATCGTCATGTCGAGGAGTGCGACCAGCATGTCCTGCTTACTGGCGTAGTAGTGGTACAGGCCGGGGACGGACAGGTTCGCGCGCTCGGCGATGGAGCGCATCGTGGCGCCGTGGTAGCCGAATTCGAGGAATGCGGAGAGCGCGCCGCCGAGCGCAGCGTCGAGCGCGAGCGGCGGGAAGCTGCGCCAGTCCACGACCGTCGGAGCTGCGTGCCTGCCGGTTGCCGCTACTCGGGGCGATCGAGAACCGGGTCCGTCGTCGTCGGTCGAGCCGGCGAACACCACCTGAACGGGGACGGCCAGGACCTCGGCGATGCGAGATATCCGCTCGCTCGAGATGCCGGTCTTCCCGTTCTCGATGGCGCTCAGGGTGGCGGGGCTGACGTCGAGCAGAACGGCCAGTTCGCGCAGGGTCAGGCGCCGGGCAGCGCGCAGCTCCCGCAGAGTGCGGCCGAGCGTCTCGCGATGCGCGACCGCCGGATCTGGTGGATGAGTCATCTCGACTCCTCCTCACTGCGCGTCGAGGACGGGAGCGGGTGCGACGGCTACGTCACGGCCGGAACGCTGCGAGGGCCGGAGGTCGCGCAGCCCTCGATCCGTACGTGGACATCCGAGCAATAAGCACCCGATCCGCGCCAACAATTCAGCATATCTGAATATTATGCTCGGCCGGCTGATGATCACGACAGTCTACAAAATGGGGATTGTCTTACAGTTTTGATCGTGCCATAGTGGGCCCCCCGAGCGTGCGTTCGGTCGACACGGTTCGGGCCACCGGTGGCCATGGACGGGCTTGTCACACGGTCTGCACGCATCACACGTTCTGGAGGACCAGTGACCGAAACGGCCGTTCCCGCCCTCGGCGAGCTGCTCAAGGACTCGCCCAAGAACTGGGGCAAATGGGGCCCCGACGACGAGGTAGGAGCCCTGAACTACCTGGGCACCGAGCAGGTTCTCGCCGCGGCCGCCCTGATCCGGACGGGCAAGGTCTTCACGCTGCAGCGCCTGATCGGCGACCCGAAGGGCGACCCGGTCTGGCCAGGACGAACGCCGGCCGAGCGGACTCAGATCATGGACGAATCGACGTGGGACGGTGGGGACGGGCCGGCCTTCCCCGGAGGGCTGCACTACGCCGACGACAAGATCAGCGCCTTCCTCCAGGGCTCCACGCAGTACGACGCCTTGGGGCACGTCTGGTTCGACGGCCAGCTGTGGAACGGCTACGACGCGCGCACGACGGTGGGCGGGATGGACAAGGCGAGCGTCGAGCCCATCGCGCAGCGCGGCGTGGTCGGCCGCGCGGTACTGCTGGACATGGCACGCTTTCGCGGCAAGGCGAACCTGGACACTGCAGAGACGTTCACGCACGAGGATCTGCTGGCCTGCGCCGAGTCCCAAGGGGTCCAGATCGGCAAGCGCGACATCCTGATCATCCGCACGAACTACCTCAAGCTGTTCTTCGACCTGGGGGACAAGTTCTACGAGGGTTTCTGCGAGCCGGGCCTGGTGTACAGCCCCGAACTGGTGCAGTGGTTCGCCGACATGGAGATTCCGAACCTGGTCACCGATACGATCGCCAACGAGGTCACCACCGATCCGAACAACGGAGTCGCGCTGGTCCTGCACAACGCGCTGATGCGCAACCTCGGCATTACCCTCACCGAGATCGTCGACCTCGAGCAGCTCGCGGGCGACTGCGCCGAGGACGGGTGCTATGAGTTCTTCTACGCCGCAGCCCCGTTGAAGGTTGCCCAGGGTAGCGGCTCCCCCGTCAACCCGATCGTGGTCAAGTAGGTCGCGCGGTGAGCGCATACGACGACCGCCCGTGGCTTGGGCTCTACGCCGGCCAGCCGGCGGACACGCAGCTCGAATACAGCAATGCGTTGGAGATGTTCCGGGCAGGCCTACAGGCCGACCCGTCGGGTGTGGCGGTGAAGTACTTCGACGGCGTCCTGACCCGCAAGGATCTGGACGCGCAGAGCGACGCGCTCGCCAGTGGGCTGCTGGCCCGCGGGTTCTCGGCCGGCGACCGGCTTGCGGTCTACCTCCAGAACGTCCCGCAGTTCCTGGTCTGCATGGTCGGCACCTGGAAGGCCGGCGGAGTGATGGTCTCCATCAATCCGATGAGCCGCACTCGCGAACTGTCCTATCTTCTGAAGGACTCCGGCGCCAAGGTGTTGGTGTCGCTCGAGGCGTTGTACGACGACGTGGCCCGCGACGTGGTGCCCGACACCGACGTCGAACTGGTGCTCACGACGAGCGAGCTGGAGTACCAGACGCGTGACGACCAGCGACTGTTCGCGGGCATCACCCGGCAACGCCACGAGGGCACTACGGACCTCACCGAATTCATCGAGCAATACCGGGGTCAGACGCCCCCGCCGGTGAACTTGGGCCCTGATGACACCGCCTTCCTCACCTACACCTCGGGGACGACCGGCGTGCCCAAGGGCGCGATGAACACCCACCGCAACGTGGTGTTCACTGCTGCGATTTAC
The DNA here is from genome assembly GCA_038207565.1 of Mycobacteriales bacterium. Taxonomy (GTDB): domain Bacteria; phylum Actinomycetota; class Actinomycetes; order Mycobacteriales; family Jatrophihabitantaceae; genus JALZAI01. Next base: position 37,756 of record JBBQZQ010000026.1, on the reverse strand, counting down.
CGCGACTGGGCCCGCTTCGCCCCAGGCGGATCGGTGTTCGGGATCGCTCCGCTGTTCCATATCACCGGCCTCATCGGCCACATCGCGGTCAGCCTGTCGGCGCCGATGCCGCTCGTGCTCGCCTACCGTTTCGAACCGCAGGTCGTCCTGGACGCCCTGCTCGAGCATCGGCCGACGTACACGATCGGGGCGATCACCGCCTTCAACGCCCTGCTCAACTCCCCGCAGTTCACCAAGGACCACTTCAGCTCCTTCACCTCGGTCTACTCCGGCGGCGCGGCTATCTCCCCGTCGGCCGAAAAAGCCTTCGTGGCCGCCACCGGGAAGCAGTTGCACAACGCGTACGGCCTGACGGAGACCACCAGTCCGATGACCCTGACGCCGTTCGGAGCCCCGTCTCCGGTCGACCCGACGTCCGGGGCGCTCGCAGTCGGGGTCCCCGTCCCCAGCACGGTCGTGCGGATCCAGGACGAAGCCGGTCAGGACGTCGCGCTCGGCGAGGTCGGTGAGATCGTGGCCGAAGGACCTCAGGTGGTTGCCGGTTACTGGGGCAAGCCCGAGGAGACCGCGGCCAATCTTCCGGCGGGAGCGCTGAAGAGCGGCGACGTCGGTTTCATGAATCCCGAAGGCTGGATATTCATCGTCGACCGCAAGAAGGACATGATCAACGCGTCCGGCTACAAGGTCTGGCCGCGCGAGGTCGAGGACGTGTTGGCCGAGCACCCGGCCGTCCGTGAGTCCGCTGTCGTGGGCGTGCCCGACGAGAAGCGCGGGGAGACGGTCAAAGCCTTCGTCAGCATCAAAGCCGGGGCCGAGGTCACCCCCGATGAGCTCATCGCGCACTGCAAGGAACGGATGGCGGCCTACAAGTACCCCAGGCAGGTCGAGATCATCGATGAGCTGCCCAAGACCGTCACCGGCAAGATTCTGCGGCGCGAGCTGCGCGAATAGCTCGACGAAGGCCGCATGATCGCTCAGGCGTCCTCGTCCCCAACGAATCATGAGGAGCAGCTCTATGTTCACTGTCACCTTCGTCGTCTACGAGCGCACCGGCATCGAACGCGCTGAGGCACTGCGGTATTGGCGCGAGACCCACGGACCGATCGTCAGCAAGGTCCCGGGTGTGCAGCGCTACGTGCAGCAGCATGCGGTTTCGGCCCCGGACGGGCAGCCTCCGTTCCTCGGCGTAGCCAGTCTGAGCTTCGCCGACCAGCAGGCCTTCGAGCAGGCCGCCGCCTCGCCGGAGTTCGCGGCCGCGATCGGCGACGTGACCAACTTCGCGGACCCGCAACGGCTGCCCACGGCCTTTGTCGACGAGGTCGTGATCGTGGGCTGACGGGCTCATTCGGCGACAGGTAACGGACGGGAAGCCGATGATCGCTGGAGACAACCAGGACTCACCGGCGACCGGTCCGCCCGGGTTGCCTTTGTGCGCGGTCCAGCGGTACCTACGGCGTGCGTCCCCGGGGATGCTGCAAGGCCCGCTTGCGCCCAGCTCGTGGCCGGCGGTCGCTCGAACCTGACCTACCTGCTCACGGACGGCCGGTCCCGCTGGGTTCTGCGCAGGCCACCCCTCGGCCACGTGCTGGAGACCGCCCACGACATGGGTCGCGAGTTCCGGCTGCTCGAAGCGTTGCACCCGACCGACGTCCCTGTCCCCCGGCCGCTGCTGATGGCGAGCCCGGAGGTGATCGGCGCGCCGTTCTACGTGATGGAGTTCGCCGACGGGGAAGTGTTGCGTGGGCGGTCCCAGCTTGCCGCGCTCGCGGCCGCCGAGGCCGTCGCCCTCGCCCACGAGTTGGTGGCCGTCCTGGCCCGGCTGCACTAGCTCGACCCCGAGCGCACGGGTCTCGGGGATCTCGGGCGCCCCGCCGGCTACCTGCAACGTCAGCTGCGTCGGTGGTCGCATCAGCTCGCCGCATCGCACAGCCGCGACCTGCCCGAACTCAGCCGCCTCGCCGATCGGCTGGGCGTGCAGATTCCCCGCAGCCAGAGCGATGCGATCGTTCACGGCGACTACCGACTGGACAACGTGGTGGTCGACCCCAGTCGGGGGCGCCTGGTCGCGGTCCTGGACTGGGAAATGGCCACTCTCGGGGACCCGCTCGCCGACCTCGCCTCCACCATCATCTGGTGGGACGGCATGCGGGGTCTGGACGTCCCGGTCGCCGCAGTACCGACGGACGTGGACGGCTATCCGAAAAGCGTCGAGCTGCTGGCGGCATACGAGCGGCACAGTGGCCTCGACCTGGCGCCCATGCCCTGGTACTACGGGTTCGCGTTCTTCAAGGTCGCCGCGATCTTCGAGGGGATCCACTACCGAGCCCAGCAGGGCCTGACGGTGGGCGAGGGTTTCGACAGGCTCGGTGACCTGGTCCCGGCCCTGATCGAGCGAGGTCATGCCGCCCTGACCGGGACGAGCTGACGCGGATCGCGCGAGGTCAGTTGCGTGCGCTGGGAAACGCGGCCGGGCGCTTGGCGGCGAACGCTTGCACACCCTCGAGCCCGTCCGGGCTGCCGGCACACGAGCGGATGGAAAGGGTCTCGCGCCGCAGCGCCCCTTCCGCCGCTGGCGTACCCACCTCGCGCAGGAGCCGCTTCGCAGCGACCTGGGCGGTGCGCGACCCGGCGAGCAGCTGGGCGACGACCCGCTCGAGCGCTGCGTCGAGCTCGGCGTCGGGGTGCACTTGGGCGACCAGACCGGCCGCCCGCGCTTGCTCGGCGGAAAGGACCGGGTTGAGCAGCGCCAGGTGCAAAGCGCGATGCAGGCCGAGCGACGCGGTGAGCAGTGTGCTCCCGCCGTCCGGCGACAGCCCGATCTTGGTGTAGGCAAGGGTGAACCGCGCCGAGGAGCCGGCCAGGACCAGGTCGGCCGCCGCCGCCAGCGGGACCCCTGCACCCGCGGCCACGCCCTGTACGACTGACACCACGACAGCGTCCATGCGGTGCAGGTCGCTGATGGTCCGGTGCAACGACTCGGCCAGATCGTCCACCACCTGTTCGGGATCGGAGGCGGTGGCGAACGCGCCCACGTCTCCACCCACGCTGAACGCGTACCCCTCGGCGCGCAACACGACCACGCGGCAGTGGTCCCTGCGTGCCCTGCGTACCGCGCGTTCGAGCTCGGACACCGTTGCAGGGTCGAGCGGATTGCCCCGTTCCGGCGATGCCAGCGTGAGGTAGGCCGCGCCGGCGTCGGCGTCGTACCGGACCGGGCTCACGCGCCGGCCTCGGGCAGGTCCGGTTGCAGGGGGACGGAATTCGCCGAGATCCCGCGCGCGGGTGACGTCATAACGCGACCGCCCCCGGCGGCAGGACCGGGGTACGCGCGAACTCTGCCTTGGCGATTGCTCGCTGGTGCACCTCGTCCGGGCCGTCGAACAGGCGCATCGCGCGGTGCCAGCCGTACATGGCGGCCAGCGGGGTGACATCGGTGACGCCCGCACCGCCGTGGATCTGGATGGCTCTGTCGATCACTGCGGTGGCCGCCCGGGGTACCGCGACCTTCGCCATTGCCACCAGATCCCGCGCAGCCTTGTTGCCGGCGGTGTCCATCACGTGGCAGGCCCGGTAGCACAGGAGTCGCGCCTGTTCGATCTCGAGGCGGGACTCGGCGATCTGCTGCTGCACCACACCCTGTGCCGCGAGAGGCGAACCGAAGGCGACCCGCTGCTGCGCGCGCTGCACCATCAGCGACAGAGCGCGTTCGGCGGCACCGAGCGCCCGCATGCAGTGATGAATGCGGCCCGGTCCGAGGCGGGCCTGGGCGGCCGCAAAGCCACCGCCCTCCTCGCCCACGACGTTGTCGATGGGCACGCGCACGTCCTCGAAGCGCACCTCAGCATGCCCGTGCTGGTCGTGGTGCCCGAACACCGGCAGGTCCCGGACCACGGTGACGCCGGGGGTGTCTCGAGCGACGATGACCATGGACTGCTGGCGGTGAGTGGGCGCGTCCGGATCGGTCTTGCCCATGACGATCAGCACGGCGCAGCGCGGGTCCATCGCGCCGCTGATCCACCACTTGCGGCCCGAGACGATGTACTCCTCACCGTCGCGCTCGATCCGGGTGGCGATGTTGGTCGCGTCGCTGCTCGCAACCTGCGGCTCGGTCATGGCAAAGGCCGAGCGAATCTCTCCCGCGAGCAGAGGTGCCAGCCACCTGCGTTTTTGTTCCTCGGTGCCCAACAGGTGCAACAGTTCCATATTGCCGGTGTCGGGCGCCTGACAGTTGATCGCCTCGGGCGCCAGGTCGTTGCTCCACCCGGACAGCTCCGCGATCGGTGCATACTCCAGCTGAGTGAGGTCCGACTCGGCCGGGAGAAACAGGTTCCACAGACCCTGCTCGCGTGCCTCCCGCTTCAGCCGCTCCACGACCGGCGGGACGACGTGGTCGTCCGGACCGGCGTCGTGCCGGTGAGCGAGGTATTCGGCCTCGGCGGGCAAGACACTCTCGCGCATGAACCGCACCATGCGGGTACGCAGCTCAGCCGCGCGCTCCGACGGCGGTGGCAGCGAATAGTCGACACCGAAATCGGTCACGGCACTCCTAAACTCACCCGAGCGATCGCTCGGTTTCGTCCCACAATATGCCCGGCATTATGTCGTGCGCGCAAGCTGATCGCAGCGGCAGAACCGACGGCGCCGGCCGGCTCCCCGCCCGGGCGGGTCTGGCTAGACCGGAGCCCGCCCGAACCTGCCTAGGACACGTCGTCGAGGGTCAACACGTCCCAGACGTGCAGCGCGAGCTGAATCTCCAGTCGCGTATCCGATCGTCGCAAATCTCGCTGCACCAATGCCTCGATGCGCGCGAGGCGGTATGCCACGGTGTTGACGTGCACGACCAGGATCTCTGCTGCCGAGACCGTCGAGAAACCGGCGTTCAGCCACGCTCGCAATGTCCTGACCAGATCGGTGTTGCGCCGCGCGTCGTAGGACTGCAGGGGTTCGATCATGGTCGTCGCGAAATGTTGGAGTTGGATCGGCAGCGTGCCACTGATCAACAGCAACGAGGTGACGCTCAACGCGCGAAGATCGACCAGCCCGCCGCGCTCGGACAGGCGCCGCAGCCGCGAGGCCCCCGTGGCCAACTGATACGCGTGGGAATAGTCCCCGAGCTCGGCCACGTAGGAACTGACGATCAGTGATACCGGTGTCGGAGCGGCGTGCAAGGCAGCCTGCTCGTGGATGCGACGAAACACCGGCATCGGTTCGACGGCGGCAGGCAGCAACAGGACGAGCGAATCCTCGTATCGGCCCATCAGCAACGGCACGTCCGTGCCCGCAGCCGCACGCACCAAGTCCGCGAATCGGCCAGGAACCGGATCGTCGTGGTCGAGTGCCAGCAGGCCCAACCAATGGGGCACCGCGAGGTCGTGTCCGAGCGCCCCGGCCCGGTCGAGGACAGCGCGCGGCTGTGACACGCCGTCCGGGCGCATCAGGTCTGCCATCAGATCGCCCGAGAGCCGTTCCTCGACATCGACGAGGTGCCGACGCTTCAGCACCTCGACGCCGACCACGAGGGCAAACCGCTCGATCACCCGGCGCTGGCCCGGGCCTGGGGGGTGAGCGCTGCCCGTCACCCATAGCCGACCGACGAGTTCTCCGCTGAGCACAACCGGCGCAAACCATGCTTCGCCGTCGTCGCCAGTGACCTTGACGACCTCATAGCGGCTTGGTTCCGGCATCCGACCGGCCGGCGAGCGCCTCGGGGTATCGGCACCAGGGGGGGTGACGTAACTGCCGTCCGACGCGCTGGCGAGAACGAATGCGCCGGCATCCTCCACCGTCACCGACGCCTGCAGAATGTCAGCGAGCGCCTCGACCAACCCGACCAGGCCCATGTCGTCGAGGACAAGTTGCATGAGCCGACTGTGCTGCTGTTCCGCCCAGTCCAGCACCGTTCGCTGTTCGCGCAATTCCCCGATGACTTCCTGTTGGGCCGCCCGCAGCTGAGCAGTGTGAATCGCAATCGCCGTCTGCTCGGCCAGCAGTTCGGCGAGTTCGACATCCGAGCTGTCGAAAACGTGTGGACGCTCGAGGTAGCCGACGAGGATGCCGAGCACCTCCTCCGAACTACGCAGCGGGGACGCGAGCAGGCTGCGGTAACCCTGGGCCGGAGCCAGCCGCGAGAGCCGGCCGTAAATCCCGGCGTCATGTGTGTCGGCAACCGTTATCGTGCAGCCCTCGCGGTAGGCGCGAGCTGCTGGTGAATCCAGCCCTCGATCGAGCGGATGAATCATCAGGGCGTGGTCGTCGCTGACGAGCGAAATGTAGTTCGACGTCAGGCCGGACCAGCCGGCGACCCTGACCCGGTCGCGTTCGGTGTCCGCGAGCATGACAGCACAGAAGTCGAACCCGATCAGAGCGCACGCCTGGTCAGCGACGCGCGTCAAGATCAGATCCAGCGGCTCGGCGTTATTGACGGCACGTGCAATGTCGCTGACTGCCGACATCCAGGAGTGCAGCGACGTCACGAATTTCGTCATCGGAACCCCTTGCCAGAACCCGACACCAGGCGCGATCGCGGACCCGATCGCTGCCTGCGGCCTCATTCTGGCATGGTCCCAGGGCACTTGAACGGGGAAATCGGCGGCGCACGCGGCTACCCGCCGCCCGGCCGGTGCAACACTGTGGCGCCGAACCTGCTGCGGCGAGTTGGGGAACGTCACGGCTACCAGCGCAATCTGCTGTGGACAGACACATAGCGCCGAGCGCGCGTGCGAGCGAGGATCGCCCTGAGTCCCGGACCCCGGGCCTCGTCCTGATCGAGGAGGCACGTCGTGCGTCTGATGCGATCGTGAAGCCACCGCCGTTCCGCTACAGCGCGCCCACCAGCGTGGCCGCCGTCCTGGACGAACTTGCCGCCCACGTGGACGAAGAGCCTCGCGTCCTCGCGGGCGGCCAGAGTCTCGTCCCCCTCATGAACTTCCGCTTGGCGCAGCCGGGTTACCTCGTCGACCTTCGCCGCGTCGAGGAATTGTCGCGAATCACGCTTGACGGTGATGTGCTCACCGTCGGTGCGATGGTGCGGCAGTCGGTCGCCGAGCACTCTGCCGACGTCGGCCTCGCGGCGCCGTTGCTGGCCGAGGCCCTCACCTACGTCGCGCATCCGTCCATCCGCAACCGCGGGACGGTCGGTGGCAGCATCGCGCACGCCGACCCGTCGGCTGAACTGCCCGCAGCGGCTGTCGCACTGCACGCCGAGATGATCGCAGCCGGGCCGGGCGGCAGGCGAGTCATCCCGGCCGATGAGTTCTTCGACGGCCCGTTCTCCTGCACCCTGAGACCCGAGGAGATCCTGGCCGAAATCCGTATCCCGCGACAGGACGGTGGGCAGTCGTTCGTCGAATTCACCCGTACCAACGGTAGCTTCGCCCTCGTCGGAGTCGGCACCGCGATCGGCGTCGTCGACAACAGGATCGCCCACGTATCGATCGCTATGAGCGGCGTCGGGCCCACGCCGGTACGCGCAGCTGCGGCCGAACAGATTCTGCTCGACGCTGCACCCGACGACGACACCGTCCGCGCTGCAGCCGACGCCGCGGCTGACGCGCTCACTCCGTCGGGCGACATCCACGCAAGCACCCAGTCGCGCATCGCCCTCGCTCGCAGCTATGTGCGGCGAGGGATCCAGTTGGCGCTGTCCCGCACCGAGAACGGCAGGTGACCAAGATGGAAAAGCACGACATCACCCTGATCGTCAACGGTCGATCCGCGCGCATCTCGGTCGAGCCCCGCAAGCTGCTCGTCGACGTGCTGCGCGAAGACCTCGGCATGACCGGTACGCACGTCGGGTGCGAGCACGGCGTCTGCGGCACCTGCACGGTCCTTGTCGACGGATACAGCGCCCGCTCCTGCATCTTCTTCGCCGTGCAAGCTGACGGAGCCGAGATCCGGACCGTCGAAGGGTTGGCGGACGGCGCCGAGCTTCATCCGTTGCAGGACGAATTCGCCGAGAAGCAGGGCTTGCAGTGCGGCTATTGCACCCCCGGAATGCTGATGCGCTGCGTCGAGATCATCGAGAACAACCCCGAGCCGACGCTGCAGGAGGTACGCGAAGGCATCTCAGGCAATCTGTGCCGCTGCACCGGTTACCAGTACATCTGTGAAGCGGTGGTGGCCGCCGCCGAGCGAATGCGTGGCGATGTACATCGCGACTCGTCGAGGAAGGCCGAAGCCCTGTGACCGCCATCGAACGGCCCGCTCCGCCCCCCGTCCGCTCCCACAAGGAAACCCGCAACTGGGTCGGCAAGTCCATCCGCCGGGTGGAGGATCCCAAGTTCCTCCGTGGCCGCGGCGGTTACATCGGTGACATGGTCTTGCCGAACATGCTGCATGCTGCGGTGCTGCACAGCCCACACGCCCACGCCGTGATCAACCGCATCGACACCACCCAAGCGCTTGCCGCCGAAGGCGTTTATGCGGTCATCACCGGCAGACAAGCTGCCGAGCTGACCGAGCCGCTCCCGGACTTCGGACCGAACCCGGCAGCGCACACGTGGCGTTGTCTGGCGGTGGACAAAGTCCGCTACGTCGGGGAAGGAGTCGCCGTCGTTGTCGCTGACAACCGGTATCTCGCCGAGGATGCGCTCGCGCTCATCGACGTCGAGTATGCGCCGCTGGCTCCTGTCGTCGACATGATGGCCGCTCTCGAACCCGGCGCAGCGCTCGTTCACGACGACCTCGGTTCCAACAGCGCCTACGAGCGCACGTTCGACTTCGGTGACGTCGATCGTGACTTCGAGGAAGCCGACGTCATCATCACCGACCACCTGCGCTGGCGGCGCTCCGGTGGCCAGCCACTGGAAACGGTCGGAGCTATCGCCGACTTCGACCTCGCGACCGGCGGCATGGTCATCCACACCAACTCACTGAGCTTCACCAGTTACCTGTTCATGGTGGCCAGCACGCTGAAGATGACCGCGAACAAGCTCGACATGCGTCCGGTACCCGCGGGGGGCAGTTTCGGTTCGAAGCTGTTCGCCACGAAATGCGCCGTTATCGCTGCCATGTGCTCACGAGCTGTGGGACGTCCCGTCATCTATCTCGAAGACAGGTTCGAGAACATCTCCAACTGCGACCACCACGGCTCCGACCGCAGCTACGACGTCCGGCTCGCAGTCATGCGCGACGGGACCATCCGCAGCATCGACATCAACTGCACCGACGACTACGGCGCCTACATCCAGTTCGGTGTCGGCCACCATGGCAACGCCCTCGCACAGGTCGTCGGCCCGTACAACATAAACAGCGTGCGCTACCGCGTCCAGGCGGTCCTGACCAACAAGAACCAGCAGGGCGCCTACCGCGGCTTCGGCTCCGAGGTCAACAACTGGATGCTCGAGCAGCTGGTCGACAAGGCCGCTCGGGAACTCGGTCTTGACCCCGTCGACATCCGCCGCCGCAATTACATCCAGGATTTTCCGCACTTCATTCCGACCGGCAATGTTTACGACTCGGGCAGCTATGACGCCGTGCTCGACCAGGCGCTCGAGCTGTGCGGTTACGACCACTGGCGCGAGGTGCAGGCCAAGGCGCGCGAGGAAGGCCGCTACATCGGAATCGGCCTGATCGCCGCCCAGGAACGGTCTGTCTTCTCGGCGACCGAGTTCTGGTTCTGGTTCGACGAACCGACCGCCCCGGTCACATCCATGCCGGAAAGCGTGACACTCAAGGTGGACGCGATGGGCGGGATCATCGCGACGCTGTATTCCCAAGCGTTCTGGGGCAACTCGCCCGAGACCATGGTGGCGCAGTTGGTGGCCGAGGAATTCGACTGCGACCCGCACGATGTGTCCATCGTTTATCAGGGCAGCCGTAACGGCCTACCCGCCACCGGCCCGGGCGGCTCGCGTACCACCGTCATGCTCGCAGGTGCCGTCGAGGGCGCAACCGCCAAGATCAAGTCCAAAGCGCTGCGCGCCGCCGCGCACCTGCTCGAGGTCAGCCCGGACGACATGGAATGGGTCGACGGCGGTTTTCAGGTGAAGGGTGCTCCCGGCTCCCGAAAGAGCCTCGCCGACATCGCTATCGCCCTGCACCTGTTCAAGCACAGTTTTCCCGACGACGTCGAGTCCGGCCTCGAAGAATCCAAGGTGTTCGACCACCCGTACACGACGATGCCATCGGCGGATCGCAAGGATCTCGGGGTCTTCTACCCGTTCATGGGACACGCGTGCCACATCCCGGTCGTCGAGGTCGACATCGAGAGCGGCGGTGTGACGTTCCTGGACTACACCGCCGTCCACGACTGCGGAACGATGGTGAACCCGCGTTCACTCGCCGGCCATATCCTTGGCGGGACCACCCAGGGGATCGGGACGGCTCTGCACGAAGAGTTTGTCTACGACAGCAGTGGGCAGCTGCTTACGGCGAGCTACCTCGATTACCTCATGCCGACGTCGATGGAAATGCCGGAGATGAAGATCGGCCACTACGAGACGCCGTCGCCCTATACCCCCTACGGCATCAAGGGAGGCGGCGAAGGTGGCCGCATGATGGCGCCGGCCGCAATCAACGTCGCCGTGAACGATGCCCTTGCCCCCTTGGGAGTTCGGCTCACCGAACTACCGATGACACCGGATCGCGTGCTCGCAGCCATCCGCGAGGCGCAGGGACGAGCATGAGCGAGGTTCGACGCCCACGCTGCGAGCAGGGGCGATGACCGCACGCGTTGCGGTGGTCACCGGGGCAAATCGCGGGCTGGGCCGCGCTCTGGCGATGAGGCTCGCCGCCGACGGCTTTGCCGTCGCACTGGCAGCGAGGGACGCGGCTACGCTCTCCGGCGCGGTAGCCGAGATCGAGGCTGCCGGCGGGGCAGCGGTCGCCGTCGCGTGCGACGTCCGCGACGAGGAGTCGGTGAGCGCCATGGCCGAGGCTGCCAGCCAGCTGGGGGTCGTCCATACGGTCGTCGCGAACGCAGGGATCGCCGGGCCTACCGCGCCGCTGCACGAGGTAACCCTTGCGGACTGGCGCGACACCATCGCGACGGACCTGGACGGCGTGTTCCTGACCTTCCGCGCCTTCATTCCCGCGCTGATCCACGCCGGCGCGGGGTCACTCATCGCCATCTCGTCCATGACCGGCAAACGCCCGCTCCACGGCCGCACGCCCTACGCGGCTGCGAAGATGGGCGTCATCGGCCTCGTTCGAAGCCTCGCCGCCGAGCTCGGACCGCACGGTATCCGGGTCAACGCTGTCTGTCCCGGAGCGATAGCCGGGCCGCGCATGGACGAGGTCATCCGGCGTCAGGCGGCCGCCCGCAACATCACTGAAGAAGAAGCGCGCGCCTCGTTCACGGACGCATCACCGCTGTCGCGCATGGTCTCGGCAGCCGAGGTCGCCTCGGCCGCGTCCTACCTTTCATCCGACGATGCTGCATCCATCACCGGGGAAGACGTGAACGTCTCCGCCGGCGTGGTCATGTACTGAAGGGCTCACCATGGAAATGATCGACCTATCCCAGGACATCTACGAAGGAATGAAGGTCTACCCGGGCCACCTCAAGACGGTTCAGTTCGAACATGCCACGCACGAGGAAACCGCCCCTCGCTTCGACGGCGGCTTCTCGTTCCAGACGACCGGATTCATGTTGAACGACAACGGTCCGACGCACGTCGACTCGTTCTCCCACCTCGACCCTGACCCGTCGGCGGAAACCATCGAGAAGATGTCGTTGGAACTGTTCTACGGGACCGCCGTGTGTCTGGACGTCTCCGACTTCGCCCCGCAAACCGACATCACTGCCCAAGACCTCGACCGCATCGAGGCCGCTTCGCCTGTCGACGTGGGACGCGGCGACATCGTCCTGTTCTACACCGCAACCTGGAACCGTTACGCCGGGGACAAGAAGTACCTGTCCGAATTCGCCGGACTCAGCGAGTCCGCCAGCGAATGGATCGTCCAGCGTGGCGTGAAGACTTTCGGGGTCGACAGTCCCACCCCGGACAACCCCTCGAGCACCAGCTACCCGTGCCACATGATGTGCCGGCGTGAGCACATCACGCACTACGAGAACCTTGCCAATCTCGACAAGGTGGTCAACACGCGGTTCACGTTCGTCGGGTTTCCGCTGAAACTCCAAGGGGCCCACGGCGGCCCGACGCGCGCTGTCGCGCTGACCTCCTGACCACGGCACATCACCGCACCGTGCGTCAATGAGTGCGGATCGGCGATCTGGCAGCCGCGTGGTCCGACGCCGCGCCCGGCACCGGGTGCTCGCCTTGGGATGTGCTGACGAATCCACTCGACGCCGCGGTCAATCCGCCGGCAGGGACATAGATTGCCTGGTCGAAGGCGAACGTGCCCGCCGGCGCCTTCGCCACGGCGAACGCACCGAAGGCACGCCCGCCGATCCAGGAGGTCGAGATGTAGTCGCCGACCATGCGGCCCTGGCTGGTGTTCGGGGTGAGCGCGATGTTGAACGGGCCCGCGACGTCGGTGTGGGTGCTCCAGGTGGAGCCGCCGTTGTTGGACTGGATGTAGCCGACCTCGAGCCGGCAGGGGTTGCTGATGCGCGTGCCGCAGGATGTGTCGCGGTAGAAGTAGTACGTGAGCCCGAGCTGCGCTGTGCTGCCCGATGTTGCCGTGTTAACGCCCAGACCGGGAATGAAGTGATCGACCGTGCTGGTGGTGGCATCGATGGGCACCCGCCTGACCGTCGACCAGGTCACGCCGTCTGTCGAGGTCGAGAACACAATGTCGTTGGACGTGCAACCCCGGCGGAAGCGGCAATCCTGCCAGGCGACGTAGACCTTGCCGGCCTTGTCGATCTCCGCGGTCGGCAATGGCCCCGAACGCAGATTTCCTCCCGGCGCGTGATCGATGACGGCGGAGACGGTCACCGTCGAGCTCCAGCTTGCGCCGCCGTTCGTCGAGCGCCACGCGATGATTGCCGACTCGGTGGCGTTCGCGGCCGGGACGATCACGGTGCCGTTGGGCCGGACGACCGGTTGGCCGCCGAGCCCGGTGGCGTTGTTGCCGGTGTTGAGCGCCGGGCCCCAGGTCAGGCCGCCGTCGACTGAGGTGGACATCTTCTCCCTGTCACCGTCTGCGTTGTCGTCGAACTCGGTGTAGCAGTGGCCGTAGAACGGGCTGGTCGCGGTGTTGTCGCAAACGGTCCAGTTCTTGTCGAAGCTGTTGCTCCCTGAGGCGACCGTGACCGGGGGGCCGAAGGTCCTGCCTGCGTTGGTCGAGCGGCTCACGAACACCTTCGGCACCGTGACCGCGGATGTGATCGGGATGGAGGAGATCAGCCAGACGTTGTGCGCGGCGTCGTAGGCCACGCTGGCGTCGCTGACCCGTGCGAAGGTCCCACCCCCGCCGTTGTACGGGGTGATGCCGGGCAGCGTGCCCCGCGTCCAGGTCGCGCCACTGTCGGTACTGGTCGCGTAGGCGATACCGGAGGACCCGCCGTCGAAGAACCGGCCACTCTGCGTCGCAGTCACGATGGTCGAGCCGAACGCGAACGTGTCGGGCTCCACCGTGGCCTGGTGCTGGCTGGTGGTATTGCTGAACGGATCCACGATGGTCCGCGTCAGGGCAACGGCTGCGTGCGCGCTCGACACGTTCAGAACCAACGCCGCTGCGGCGGTGGCGACGATCCCTGCGCCTCGTCGTGCACTTCTGGCTAACCGCATGGTGGCTCCTTGACGACTGACGACGGTACGACCTGCGCCACAACCTAACTCGAAACAGTCATTTCGACCTGGCGCGCTTGGCACATCGTCCTCTCGGCAGCCATCGCTCGAATCGCTCGCAGAGGTTCACCATCCTGGGTGCGTTCCAAACCGCACCCCACCCACCCACGCCACCTGCCGTCGGGAGTAGACCTCGGTCATGCGACCTGCTAATCGAGAGCGCGCCACAGCTGACGACGCGATTCTGGATGAGTGGGCAGACTTCCCGGTCGCTGAGTCGCCACGCCCAGTGGTGCTTCTCGACCAGCGGCTGCGCGTCGGCGACGCTGGGTTCGTCGACAGTGACACCAAAATGGCGTTCCTCGAGGGCGCGGTGGAGTCAATGGTTGCACTGCCTGCAGGCGTCCTCGACCTGTTCACCAAGAATCGCCGGCCCAGCACGACGACTCCGATCAAGATCGTCGGCCTCGAGGCGGTGTCAGCGCCGTTCAGAACCGACCGCGGCCTTCGGCAACTGCCAGCGTTCCGGATCGTGCTGACCGGCACCAGACAGCCCTGCATCGTGCTGAACCCACAGACCAATATCTGGTGGCCCCGCGACGGAAAGCCGCTCCCTGACCTCCCCGCGGGCGGAATCTCTGCCATGGTCACCGGTGCACTGAGCCTCCCTCTCGGCAATCGAGTGCTGATCGGCAAGCAAGGCATACCCTTCGCCGTCACCGCAGGGTGAACTGATTCATCGACGGTCTTATTGCTCAGTCCTGTTGCTCAGGTGTGAGCTGGAATGGCCGATGGTTAGGTGGCTGGCCCTGCGCCTTACGTGCCCGGCGATTTAGAGGTGATGATGACTCCACAAGCGGCGAACCTGGTGTCACCGGGCAGGCAGCAGACTCTGTCGGCCACACTCCCCGATGAGCCCCGTGTTCTGCTCGCGGCTGAGCATGACCTCGGTCTCGTCCTCGCCCAGGGAGCTATTCGTAGCGTCTACCAACCGGTGATCGAGCTCGACACTGACGCGGTGGTCGGCTACGAGGCGCTGGCTCGAGGCCCCGCAGGCAGCACTCTGGAACGTCCGGACGCGTTGTTTGCTACCGCACGCCGCACGGGCCAGGTTGCTGAGCTTGACCGGGCCTGCCGTAGCGCAGCGATCGCCGGCGCGCGCGCCGCTGAGCTGCGCGATCCGTGGACGCTGTTCGTCAACGTCGAGCCGGGAGCGGCCTACGACGCGTTCCGGCCCGCGGACCGATCGTCGGCCGACGGCGGTGGCGGTGGCCAACGGGTCATTGTGGAACTCACCGAACGCGCATTGACCACCGACCCGATGCAACTGCTGCGGCTGGTCGAGAGAATCCGCTCCCGCGGCTGGGGTATCGCCCTGGATGACGTCGGCGCCGAACGCGAGTCGTTGGCGTTGCTGCCACTGCTTCGGCCCGATGTCATCAAGCTCGATCTGCGCCTGATTCAGCAACGACCCTCGGCCGATATCGCTGAAATCGTGAGTGCGGTCAACGCCGAGGCCGAACGCTCCGGCGCCGCGGTGCTCGCCGAAGGCATCGAGAACGAACAGCATCTGGCCGTTGCTCGCGGTCTCGGTGCCACCCTCGGGCAAGGCTGGCTGCTCGGACGACCCGCGCCCCTGCCGACGATGCTGCCGCCCTTTCGTGGTGCCCGAGTGGGCATTGCGGTGCGCGGTCACCAAGCCCGGCGCGAGAGTCCGTTCGAGATGGGCGCAGCCATCACCGCCCCGCGCGCCGCACGAAAGACGTTGCTAATCGAAATCAGCAAACACTTGGAGCGCCAAGCGATCCGATCGGGGGAGGCCACGCTAGTTCTCGCTGCCTTCCAAAACGCCAGCTTCTTCACCCCGGCAACCCGGCGCAGATACGCCGAACTGGTCCGCACCAACGCCTTCGTCGGCGCCTTAGGCCAGGACATGCCCGCCGACCCGATGCCCGGCGTGCGCGGCGGGCTGCTGCACCCCGCCGACCCGCTTCTCGGTGAGTGGGACATCGCCGTCGTCGGCCCACACTTCGCCGCCACCCTGGTCGCCCGCGACCTGCACGACACCGGCCCCGACGCCCAACGCCGCTTCGAATTCGTGTTGTCCCACAACCGCGAACTCGCCATCGCCGTCGCGTCCACTCTCATCTCACGAATAGGCCGCTAGTGATGACCCGTATCCGGCCTCGATCAGGGCCGGGACCTGGTTCTCTCAGGAGCGGCCGCTGAGTGGCCAGCCGTCGATCAGCACCACGATCCCCAATTTAGTTGTGCACAACCGACTAGGCTTGCCTGCCCCGACATCGCGCCCGGGTGTCCCGCTGACCGGATTTGCACGATGCGTCCTGGTCTCGGTCAGATCGTCAGCTCACGGCTCGCGTTCTCGTACCTGGCGAGGGCGGCGGCCTGATGCGCGACGGAGTCGCTGAGGGCGTTCAGTTGCCGGTGATGGTCAGCAGCGATCGTCCGCAGCATGGTTCGGCGCGCCGAGTAACTGGTGTCGATCAGTTGCACGACTTGTGGCGTTACCGTCGTGAGGGCATCGCGCTGCTGCGCGGGGTCCGGGAATTGTTCGATGCTGGCGAGCACCGCGTCGAGGGCGAACGCCGCAGTCATGATGTCGGCCAACACGCTTGCAGCGTCGGCCTGGAAAACTCGGCTGTCGGGTGACGCGAACGTCTGGCGCGTGGAACGCACTTCCTCAGCGAGCCGTCGCCGCAGGGTGGCTGCATCGCGGCGCGGACCGGGAAGAAGAAGGCGGGTCTGCAGCCCGACGGCGCTGCGGCGGCAACGCGCCGCGATTCGGCGAACTCGACGCGCAACGCGCCACGCGAGTAGTGCGCTCAGTGCGCACATCGTCGCGACTGCGATGAGCGCGGCTACGGTCAGTACTGTCATCGCCATCAGTCCTCGGATCCTGTTGCTGGTCCTTCGAGGATAGGGCGCCCGGCGGATGGTCCCACCGGACCGATTCGTAGCGGTTTTCGTGGCTGATGGACGGCCTGCGCCGCTGGGCCCTGTCCGGCCCGATCATGTCCCGGTTCGAAAAGATCCGCACTCGGGATCGACAAATGTGTGGGCGCGGGACCTCGTGCCGTGTCGTCATTTCTCTTCGACCTGTCATGGTCGGGCTCCCCTGCTCCGATACCGTCCGGAGGCGAGGGCCCTGCGGCGGGAGGCATAGCGTGGTTTCAAACGATCATGGGTAGGGCCGTGGGTGCGTTCGCGCCGGGCGTGTTCGTCATGTTGTGGAGTACCGGGTTCATCGGCGCGAAGTACGGGCTTACCTACGCTGAGCCGTTCACCTTCTTGGCTGTTCGTCTCGCGCTGGCCAGTGTGCTGCTCGGTGTTCTGGCCGCGCTGACCCGCTCGGCGCTGCCGTCGTCGCGGCGGCAGTATGGCTGGGCCGCGGGTGTCGGTCTGTTGCTGCATGCCGGATATCTGGGGGGTGTCTTCGTCGCGATCGGCCATGGCCTGCCCCCGAGTGTGGCAGCGGTGGTCGTCAGCCTGCAGCCGGTGCTCACGGCCGTCCTCGCTACCCGGCTGCTGGGGGAGCGCCTCGCGCCCGCGCAATGGTTCGGGCTCCTGGCCGGCGTCAGCGGCGTGGCGCTCGTCCTGGCCCCCGCCCTCTCGGCGGCCAGTGCGGCAGGGTCCTTCCCGCAGTCGGGGGTCGCCGCCTGCTTCGCAGCACTGGCCGCGGGTACCGCCGGCACCGTCTACCAGAAGCGGCACGGCGACACCATTCCGCTGCTTTCCGGCACCGCTGTGCAGTACGCCGCCGCGGCACTGGCGCTGCTCCTGGGCGCCGCCGCCACCGAGAACCTGAAGATCGAATGGACCGGGACGTTGATCGCCACGCTCGCCTGGTTAATTCTCGGACTATCTCTGGGTGCTGTCTTGCTGCTGCTCATGCTCCTGCGCCGCGGCAGCGCCACCAGCGTGTCCAGCCTGCTCTACCTCGTCCCGCCCGCCACAGCTGTCGAGGCCTACTTCCTCTTCGGCGAACGACTCCCGCCGGCCTCGTTGGCCGGTATCGCGGTCACCGCCGTCGGCGTCGCCCTCGTGCTGCGCCCACCCCGACGGTCCGCACCGGTCACCGGCTGACCGCAGTCTCCACCGCGCCGGGACTCACTATTGTCCGTCCGAGCGGACTCGCGCCTCTCGCGTCACTGGGCGACCATCGCCGTATCGACCGGCGTCAGAGCGGCGCTGCGTTGGCGTCGACGCAGTTCACCGTTGAGTTCCGCACCGGTGAGTATCGCGAGCGCCGAGACATACATCCAGATCGCCGTGGCGATGGACGCCCCGACCGCCCGCCCGATCAGGATGACGCGTTCGTCGTGCGTGGTGACTCCGGTCGGGGCCGCCGCGCCCACCGTCAGGTACGCGCGGAAGGCCACCGCAGCGGCCACCCAGAGCACGACCGCGAGGTACGCCCCGGGCAGGCACTGCCTGCAGGTATGCCCGACATTCGGGCCGAACCGGTAGATGCCGACGACCACGCCGAGCAGGATCAGGATCAGGAGAGGCCATCTGGCTACCTGCCATAGCTGGGCGACGACCGGGGTCTGCCCCATGAACCGGTCGATGCCTGCCCTGCCGTTGTGCCAGCCGAGGACCATCAACGCCAGCGTCACCGCGACGACCGCGACGGCGAACACGGAATAGCCCAGCGCGATGAGTCGCTGGATGCGCGACGGCCGGCGATCGGTTGCCTCGAAGGCGACATCGAGAGCGTGCGCCAGAGCGTGGAACGCGCGACTGGTGAGCCACGCCGTCAGAATGAGGCCGGTGATCGCCGGACCGCGGGTCTGGGACAGCTGGGTCTTGACGAACGGGTTGATCACGGAGTCGGCAAGTTTCGGGCCGATCAGGAACCGGATCGCCTCGGTAGCTCCTTCGGAACCCCGCTCAGCCAGCTCCGGACCTCCGACGCGCGAGAGTATCTGCAGCACGCCGCCGAGGGTCACCGTCGCGGGGATGAGCGACAGCAGCGCGAAGAAGGCGATCTCGGCAGCGTGGCCATCCGTTCGGTGCCGGATTCCTGCTCGCAGCACCGATACGGCCAATGACTTGAACGCATCCGCCCGCATCGCGCCGTCCTACTCGCCGAAGCTGCCGGAGACCGGTCTCAGAATCCACCTGCAGCGTAACCCGCACACCGCTCCGTTGACAGCGCTCCGCGATCTCCGCTGCGCGCCGCGGCTGAGCGACAGCAGGGCCAGCTTGCCGTTTCCTTCTCGTTTGTCCGGCGGCTGTCGGCAAGGATCCCGGTATGAGGATCCCGCAGCTTGAGTCGACGCAGGTTCTGCGACGTGAGTGGCGCACAACCGGGTTCGCCGTGTTAGCGCGGCACCGGTACGAGTCTCAGCGCGGCACCGGTATCAGCGGCGCTAGACGTCGAGCCGTGTCGGACGCCCTCGCGACGAATTCGCGCACCAGTGGCCTTCGGTCATCGACGCGGCTGCACAGCAGGGATGTAGGGTGCGTCCGCGCGTCGAACGCGAGGTAGCTGATTCCGGCCACGGGAGCGTAGCGCTGAAGACTGGTGGGCCCGATACTCACGGCCCGTCCGCTTCTGACCGCCCGCAGCGCATCGGTCACCGTGCTCACCCGAACGGCCAGATCAGGTCTGCGTCGCCAGGGACCAAGGGTGGAAGCTGCCTGCCACCTCGCGCTCATGGACATCGTCACCGTGTACCTCTGCGTCGCGACGTCGGCGACGCGCAGCACGTTGCGATGGGCAAGCTCGTGGTCGTCCGCGACCATTAGGGCAAAACGATCCTCGAACAGCACGACGGATGCTATGCCGCTAGAACTAACCGGTGACCACAGGAAGGCCACATCGACCCGAGCGTTCGTCAGCGCCTGCTCGCCTCCGAGCCTGGTGATGTCCACGACCTGAACGCGAACGTCAGGCGCACTCAACTGATACGCCTTGAGAATCGGGCGCGTCAGCTCCGCCGCGGCGGGAAAGAACACCCCGACGCGCAGCGGAGGTAAGGAGGTAGTTGGCGGGCCCCTGTCGATCGCAACCGCGCGTGCACGTGCCACGGCGCAGTCGAGGTCAGCGACGATGTGCGCTGCGTGTTCGAGAAAGTCCGCACCTGCCGGCGTCAATTTCCAGGTCTGGCCGGAGCGTTCGAGCAGCTGCGCTCCAATGCTGCGCTCGACTCGGCGGACCAAACGACTCACTGCGGGTTGTGAAAGGAAAACGCGTTCGGCGGCCCGACTGATGTTGAGTTCTTCGGCCACAACGAGAAAGCAGCGCAGGTCGTTCATTTCCACGCTATGCACCTCTTGTCAAGCGCGTATGCCGACCGCACATGGCTTCACTTGGACGCCGCATTCCGACTTAGGCTAGGCCTGCGGCGGGCACCGGGGAAGAGACGGCCGCCGGAATGTTACCGGCGGGGCTCAATGGGGCGGCGGCCTCGGTAGGCAGCTAGTCTCGCCCCGGTGTCAGCCACTCACGTTCGGTCGACCGCCGGGACGACGAGCGCATTCCTTCTGCCACCCAGGACGTCGGATCACGTCAGTGCGCGGTCATGATCAAATACTGGTCGATGCTCGACCGTCCTCGCTAGGATGCCGAGCGTGGCGCGCAACGAGGCTTCTGGGATAACGGGGAAGACGCCCTTGTCGCGATACCTTCCGTCGATCTCGCCCCAGTCGTAATAGGACGTCACCAATGTGCCGGTAGCGCTGGGCGCCAGCCGATAACCGTAGAGGTGCCGAAGCGGCGGTTGAATCGTGCCGGAGACCGTCCATTCCACGAGGCGGTCGCGCTCGAATTTGGTAATGATGACGGTGACGTCGTACTTGCCCATGGGGCGGTCGTTCAGGGATTCCCGATCCATGTGGACGACAAAGGCGTCTCCCGCCCGGCGCACCGCCTCGCCATCGGCGGACTGCAGCATCCCGGTGCTGTCGATCGCCACGTGCCCACGGGGATCGCACAGCACGGCGAATACGTCGGCCGGCGCCGCGGCGATCTCGCGGCGGACTTCGAATCGCTGCGTCGTCGCGCCGCCTTCCGCCGCCGACCCGCTAGGAAGATTGACCGCGGCCACGGGAGAACACATCATCGCGGCGGGCAGCGAACGCCTCGGTATCGGCAATGACTACGCGGTCGCGCTCCTCGAGTTCCGCGGCGAGCGCCGCCGAACCCGACTGATCGCGCTGGATGTCGTACAGCTGCCGGACTCGGGTTGCGGTCGCCTTGTCGGTGGAGGCGATGCTTGTGGCCAGCGCGATACAGCGGTCGAGCAGGGCTGCGTGTTCCACGACCTCGTTGAGCAGGCCGATGCGAAACGCCGTCGCGGCGTCGACGAAATCCCCGGTCATCGACATCTGGCGTGCCCACGATTGGCCGACAGCCTGTGGCAGCCGCGCCGTCAGGCCCCACGCCGGCGTGATCCCGACGCGGGCGTGCGTGTCCGCGAAGCGGGCGCGCTCGCTGCCGATCCGGAAGTCGCACGACAACGCGAGCTCGAGACCACCGGTGATCGCGACCCCGTTGATCGCACCGAGGACCGGTACGGGCAAGGCCCGCAAGGGTTCCAAAGTGTCCGGGGAGAATGCGGCACCCTCGCTGAGCTCGCCGAGGTCGAGTCCCGCACAGAACGCAGGGTCGGCGCCGGTGAGCACGAGCGCTCGCAGGGCATCGTCCGCTGCGAGATCGACGAACGCGGCATGCAGCTGCGCGACGAGGTCGGTCGACAGCGCGTTGTACTTCTCGCGACGGTTCAGCGTGAGCACCGCAACACCGGCGGTCGGCCGATCGACGAGCACGAGATCGGTCATTTCGTTACCGCCCATTCGTCGGTCACAGGCGCTGCCCGTCCGCAGTGAGCCGTCCCGCAAGAACGTACAGCGTGTCGAGGACCAGAGTGTCCACCGACCGGCAGTACCAGAATGGCGTCTCGCACCTGAGTGTCCCGCTCGCGCATGGTCGCGGACCGCCCCCATCTCAGACGCTGGATCCGCGCGATTGCATACCGCGCAGGGCGTGGAGGATCGGTACCCGCCAGAAAGCCGCGTGCATCCGGAGATTGTGACCTACAGGAAATAAAAGTTGTATACCGTTCGGGCCATGTCGCGGGAGACGTACCCCTACTCGCAGCAGCGCGACGACCTGTTGGACGAGCGCGCGCAGGCGGTGTTGGCCGCCGTCTGGACGGCAGAGCGAGTGGCCGCTTTCGCCCTGCCCAGTGACGATCCGCTCGACACCGAGCGTCGGCGCCGCACCGATGCCACCCGCTCCGAACTGCTCGCCCAGCCCGAGGTCATCGAGCGCAACTGGAGCGGCAACGCCGACGCCTTGGCGTCGGCAGCGGCCAGGATCGCCGCCCACCACCCGGATCGGGTCTTTCTCGCCGGCGCAGGCGACTCCCTCGCCGTCGCCGCGGCCGCCCGGCTCGGACTCGAGAGCATGCTCGGCGTGCCGTGCGAGCCGGTGCAAAGCCTGGAGATGGCTTACTACCTCGCCCACAACCTGACAGCCCGCTCGGTGGTGATCGCTCTGTCCAGCTCAGGGGAGACGACACGCACGGTGCACGCCATGCTTGTCGGCCAGGCCGTCGGAGCGCTGACCCTTGCCGTCACCAACCGGGCGAGCTCGACGCTCGGGCAGGAATCCACCGAGATGCTGGTGGTCGATGCGACCCGGATCGGCTGGCCTACGCAGTCCTCCACTGCTGCACTCGCCCTCCTCGCGCGGCTCGCCGGGCTGGTCGGGGTCGCGCGGGGCGTTGCCGGATCGACCGCGTTCCTCGATGAACTGGACCGGATCCCGGACCTGATGGCGCGTTCGATCGCCGTCGCCGACACGGTCGTGGCCGAGCAAGCCGCAGCCGAGGCACCCGGTCACATGTACCTGTTCGCCGGGGCCGGCCCGAACTATGCGTCCGCGATCGCGGGCGCTGCGAAGGTGAGGGAGTGCACCCCCGACCACGCCCAGGCCGTCCAGCTCGAGGAGTTCCACCACTACAACTCACAAAAGGCGGGCGAACCGCTCTGGCTGCTCGCGCCGACCGGCCGGATCACCGCCCGCGCGGTGGACACGGTGCACGAGGCGCACCGCCTCGGCGGCCACGTCCACGCCGTCACCACGGACGGCGACGATACCTTCGACCGGCTCGCCCGCACCGTCCTGCGGTTGCCGGCCGTAAGCGAGCCGCTCAGCCCGCTGCTCTACTTCCTGCCCGCCCAACTCGTCGGCTACCACCTCGGGGCCGCGAAGTTCAGCGCCGCCGAGCACGGCGATGACTGAAACCGGGGCCGACCTGGTCTGCATCGGCAACGTCACCATCGACGAGTCCGTACGACCCGACGGCACCCGCACCGAGGCGCTCGGCGGCGACGCCATCTTCGCCGTCGTCGCGGCCCGGATCGCCGGCGCCGACGCGGGATGGCTGGCCCCACTCGGCTACGACTTCCCGAAGAAGCTGGCTGCGCAGCTCGACGCGGTCGGCCTCTCCCTCGAGCAACCTCGCCGCGACCGGCCGACGGTACGCAACGTCATCCACTACGCCGCGGACGGTGGTCGCCGCTGGGAGATGCTGTGCAGCGAGGACGACTTCGACCACATGTCGATCTACCCGCAGGACGTCTCACCGCAGGTGCTCTCTGCCCGCGCGCTGGTCGTGCTCGCGATGAGCCTGCGGGCTCAGCTCATGCTCACGCCGTGGTTGCGCAGCCACAGCGATGCCGCGGTCTACCTCGATCTGCAGGAGGACTACGTGGTCGGCAACGAACGGGAGCTGCTCGAACTGGTCGGGCATTGCGACGTGTTCCTGCCGAGCGAGGTCGAGGCCACCCGGCTGACCGGCACGTCCGATGTCGAGGCCGCCGCGCGTCGCCTGGCGCAGCTGGGGCCGCGCGTCGTCGTGGTCAAGCGTGCTGAGTTCGGTTGCGTCGTCGTGGAAGACGGACGACTGACCACCGTTGCGGTGGAGGCGGTGGCGCCGGTGGACCCGACCGGCGCGGGCGACGCGTTCTGCGGCGCGTTCGCTGCCGTGCACTCGGCAACGGGCGACGCCATTGCCGCGGCCCGCACCGCAGCGCGCATCGCGCGGATTGCGGTCGGTGGGCCCGGCGTGAGCGCTCTGCTCGCCGCCGCGGCGCGGGTGACCTCATGACGCGCAGGATCATGGTCGTCAACCCGAACACAACGTCGTCGATGACCGACCTCGTCGTGGCCGGGGCGCGCTCGGCGACCGCGCCGGGCACCGTTCTCGTCGGGGCCACACCCACACGCGGCGTCGAGTCAGTGGAGAGCAACGTCGACGAGGTCTGGGGGGCGCTCGGCGTGCTCGAACTCGTGCAGGCCGGCGAGCGCGCCGGCGTCGACGGCTACGTGGTGGCGTGCTTCGGCGACACCGGCGTCCACGCGGCGCGCGAGGTGGCTCGCGGCCCCGTCGTCGGGATGACCGAGGCCGCGCTGTACACGGCGGCGCTGCTCGCGGCGCGCTTCGCGATCATCACCCTTCCGCCGCGCACGGCCGAGCAGTCGCGCCGGGTGCTGCGCGAGACCGGGCTGCAGCATCGCTGCACCGTGCTAACGCTGGATGTCGTCGTCTCCGACCTGGCCGACGGCTCGCGCCACCTACTCGACGCGGTGGCCGAGCAGGCGCGGCACGCGGTCGAGGTAGATGCGGCGGAGGCGATCTTGCTCGGCTGCGCGGGCTTCGCCGACCTCGTCGCTCCGCTCACCGAGCAGCTCGGCGTACCCGTGATCGAAGGAGTGGCTGCCGCGGTGACGATGGTCGACGGATTGCTCGCCCAGGGCCTGACCACGTCGCGGCTGAGCACCTACGCAGCCCCCGAACGGCACGGGCCGGCGTCGTGAGCGAGCGAACCATGGGTAGTGGGCTGTGCCGACCCTCCGAGCGCAGCGAGGGGCGGTCGTGAGCGAGCGGAGCGAGCGAACCATGGGTAGTGGGCTGTGCCGACCGTCCGAGCGCAGCGAGGGGCGGTCGTGAGCGCCACCTTGTTCACCGACGTCCTCGTCTTCGACGCCGCGGCCGAATCGGCTGCGACCGATGCGACCGACGTGCTCGTCAGCGGGAACCGCATCGACGCGATCGGTGAGCGGGCCCGGCCGTCCGCACCGCCCGGCGCGCAGGTGGTCGCGGGCGACGGGCACCACCTGCTGGCACCCGGTCTGATCAACGCGCACTTCCATTCGCCGGCCAACCATCTCAAGGGCGCGCTGCCCAGCCTCCCACTCGAACTCTTCATGCTTTTCGAATCGCCCGCCGACGAGCAGCTGCGCCCGAGCCCGCGCGAGGCCTACCTCCGCACGATGCTCGCCGCGCTGGAGATGCTGCGCGGCGGCACCACAGCCGTCCAGGACGACGCCTTCCTGATGCCCGGACCTGAGCCGGAGATCATTGACGCGGTAATGCAGGCGTACGCCGACTGCGGCATCCGCGCGAGCGTGGCGCTCGATCAACCAGAGCTGCCCGAGGCGCAGAAGCTGCCGTTCCTCAGCGAACTCGCCGGACCGGAGCTGGCGCGTGCGATCAACGGGGCGGCCCCGATGCCGAAGGCCGATCTGCTCGACCGCTACGGCTACCTCTTCGAGCGCTGGCACGGAGCCGCAGGCGGCCGGCTCCGCGCAGCCGTTTCGATATCGGCTCCGCAGCGCGTCAGCGTCGAGTACTTCCACGAGCTGGACGCACTGAGCAGTCGCCACGACGTTCCGCTGTTCGCGCACATGCTCGAGACCAAGGTGCAGCGCGTGCTCGCCACTGCGCAACCACGCTTCGCCGGACGCTCGCTGGTTCGCTACACCGCCGATCTCGGGCTGCTCACCGACCGGACGAACGTCATCCACGCCGTGTGGGTGGACGGCGCCGATCTCGACCTCATCGCCGAGTCGGGCGCCACGATCGTGCACAACCCGGTAAGCAACCTGCGGCTGGGTAGCGGGGTCATGCCGTTCCGGGCGATTCGGGACCGGGGCATCGCGATCGGGCTCGGCGTCGACGAGGCGATCTGCAACGACGCCACGGACATGTGGAACGTCGTGCGCGCGACCGGTCTCGTCCACAACATCGGCGGCGCCGACAGCGACGAATGGCCGCGCGCGGCCGAGGTGCTCGACTGCCTCTGGCGTGGCGGCGCCACCGCCATGCGCCTCGGCGACGACCTCGGCGCCGTGTCCGAAGGGCGGCTCGCCGATCTCGTCCTGCTCGACCTGCACGCCCCGGCGTACACGCCACTCAACGACGTGCGCGGCCAGTTGGTCTACTGCGAATCGGGAGGCAGCGCGGTGCTCACCATGGTCGACGGCGTCGTCGTGGCCGAACACGGGCAGGTCACGAGCGTCGACGAGCGCGCGCTGCTCGGCGAGGCGCGGGAACTTTTCGCGACCCGGCAACCGCACCTGCGTGCGGCCCGCGACGACGCTGCGCGGCAGCTGCCGGCCTACCGCGAGATGGTGCGACGCGCCGCCGGCGCGGACGTCGGTATGAACAGATGGGTGGACAGCCGGTGACAGCGCGGTACCGATACTCGCCCATCGCGGCCCGGCCGCCGGGCCGCTGGCCGCAGGACCGCCGCCTCGCGGTGTACGTCGCCGTCGGCGTCGAGGAGTACCGGGCCGGCGAAGGGCACGTCGAGAACTTGCTGGCCGGGGTGCCGCACCCCGATCTGGTCAACCGGTCATGGCGCGACTACGGCAACCGGGTCGGTGCGTTCCGGCTCTTCGACCGGCTCGAGTCATTCGCAATCGCGCCCACCGTCCTGCTGAACACGTTGGTCTACGACACCGCGCCTGCCGTCACCGACGCGGCCCGTAAGGCCGGCGCGGAGGTCGTCGCGCACGGCGTCAGCAACTCCGACTCGCTGGCTGACATGGACGAACCGGCCGAGCGCGCGTACCTCGACGCCGTAGCGAGGCGGATCGAGGCCGAAGAGGGCGCCCGTCCGGGTGGCTGGTCGAGCCCGTGGCTGGCGCACACCACTGGCACGGTCGATCGGCTCGCCGATGCGGGTTATCGCTACCTGCTCGACCTGCGCGCAGACGACCAGCCGGTATGGCTCGACTCGTCCGGCGGGCCGATTCTCTCCATCCCGTACGCCATCGAACTCAACGACAGCAGCACGGTCATCGGACGGCAAGCGTCAGCGGCGGAATTCGCGGACATGATCGTCGATGAGTTCGACGAGCTGCTGGGCGCTGCGAAGGAGCAGCCGCTCGTCATGAGCATCGTCGTTCACTCGTTCATCTCAGGCGTGCCGTTCCGGCTGCGCCAGCTCGACCGGGCGCTGGGCCACCTCGCCTCCCACGCAGGGGACGTGTGGTTCACCCAGCCCCGCGAGATCTACCGCGCGTTCACCGCGATGTCGGCGTCGAGGGCCTCGCAGGAGTTACCGCGATGATGTCGTTTCAGAAACACGCCAAGGACGCCAAGGACGTCAACACCGCCGAGACCACGGCCGGCTCGTCCGACGCTCGCGAGCCCGTCGCCTCGATACGCGAGCTCACCGTCTCGCTCACCCAACGGGGCGTGCGTTCGCCGGTGCTCCGCGGGCTGGACCTCGACATCGCCCCCGGCGAGATCCTCGGTCTGGTCGGCGAGTCCGGTTCGGGCAAGAGCGTGCTGGCGCTGACCCTGCTCGGCCTGCTACCCGCACCGTCGCGTCCACAGGTCAGCGGCACGGTGAGCGTGGCCGGAATTGACATGGTCCACGGGTCGGCGGCCGCCCTGCGCGGGGTGCGGCGAACCCGGCTCGGCGCGATCTTCCAGGACCCGATGACGTCGCTGAACCCGACGATGCGCGTCGGTCGGCAGATCACCGAGGTCACCGGCGACTCGGGCGAGGCGATCTCGCTGCTCAGTGCGGTACGCGTCCCCGAGCCGGAGGCGCGGATGCGTGCCTTCCCGCACGAGCTGTCGGGCGGGTTGCGGCAGCGCGTCATGGCTGCCATCGCATTGTCCGGACGGCCCGCACTGGTGGTCGCGGACGAACCGACCACCGCCCTGGATGTCACGGTGCAGGCGCAGCTACTCGCCCTGCTCGCCGACCTGCGCGACCGCTTCGGCTGCAGCGTCCTGTTCATCACCCACGACCTCGCCGTGGCCGCGCAGATCACCGACCGCATCGCAGTGCTCTACAGCGGCCGCGTGGCCGAGATCGGCCGTACGACCGACGTGCTGCGCCACCCGTCGCACCCGTACACCGACGGCCTGCTCGGCACCCGGCTTTCTCTGACGACCACGCACGAAGGCACGCTGCCGACCCTGCCCACCGAGACCGCGACACCCGGCGAGCGGATGCGGGGATGCGCATACCACTCGCGGTGCCCGCTGGTGCTCGATCGGTGTGCCGACGACCAGCCCCCGCTGGCGCAGGTTGAGCGCCCCGATCACCTGCGTGCCTGCTGGCGCCCGATCGGCGACGTCCACGACGCGGTCGTCCCGGCGGCCGGACTCGGTGCCGATGCCGCCGAACTCGTCCTGGACCCCGCCGCCGAGCCAGCGGCCGACGCCCGCGGCGCGGTCATCGAGGTGCACGATCTGTGCCGCGACTTCCGCACGAAATCCGGCTTAGGCGACAGGCACATCGTGCAGGCGCTGCGGGGCGTCGACCTCGACGTCGAGGCCGGGGAGGCACTGTCCATCGTCGGAGAGAGCGGCTCGGGCAAATCGACGTTGTTGCGCATCCTCGCCGGGCTGACGGCGCCGACGTCGGGCACGGCCATCGTCAACGGCTCGGTGCAGATGGTGTTCCAGGACGCGGGGTCCTCGCTGACACCGTGGCTGACCGTCGGCGACCTGCTGCGTGAACGACTGCGCCCGCTCAAACTCGGCAAGGCCGACGTACGCGCCCGCGTGCACACCGTGCTCATCGCGATGGGACTGCCCGAGGCAGTGCTCTCCGCCCGGACGGCGGAGCTGTCCGGTGGCCAGCGCCAGCGGGTCGCGCTGGCCCGTGCGACGGTTGTCCCGCCGACGATTCTGCTCTGCGACGAGCCGACCAGCGCACTGGACGCATCGGTCGCCGCGACCGTGCTCAACCTGATTCGCGAGATGCGCCGGGAGCTCTCGATGACCGTCGTGTTCGTAACTCACGATCTGGCCGTCGCACGGCTGATGGGCGACCGGATCGCCGTCATGGCGGACGGGAAGCTCGTCGAGATCGGCAAAGCGCACGACATCGTCACCGCGCCGCGCAACGAGCGCACCCGCGCTCTTCTCGACGCCGTTCCGCGCATCGACGTCGAACGCCCGCGAAAAGACTTCGTGAACGGCGGCGCCCGATGACCGTGCTCACCGTGCATCGCCGCCGCTTCGGCCCCGAGCTCGGCCGGCGCGCGGCCACCGGCAGCCGGGTGATCAACACCGGGCTCGTCGGCCTGCTCGGGGTCATCACAGTCATCGCGTTGTTCGCCGCACAACTGGCCCCGGACGACCCGATTCAGCCGGTCGGCGACCTCAACCTGCACCCGCTGTCGCCACACCACCTCCTCGGCACCGACTCGATCGGACGGGACCTGTTCAGCCGGGTACTCCTCGGGGTGCGCGCCAGCTGGCTGTCCGCACTCGTGGTCGTGCTCATCGGGCTGCTCGTCGGCGGCCTCGTCGGGGTCGTCGCCGGCTCGTTCGGCGGGTGGGTCGACGGGATGCTCATGCGCCTCACCGACCTGTTCCTGGCCCTGCCCGGCGCGCTCGTCGCTATCGCGATCGTCGCCGCTCTCGGTCCCGGCCTGGCACACACGCTCGTCGGCATCTCGATCGTGTGGTGGCCCTACTACGCGCGGATCATCCGCGGCGAGATCCGGGCGCTCGCCGCACGCCCGCACGTCGAGGCGGCCCGGATGGCCGGCGTCGGACGCACCCGGCTCATCGTCAGACATCTGTTGCCGGGCGCCGTCCCGACCGCGATCGTCACCGCCAGCCTCGACGTCGGCAACGTCGTGCTATTGCTCGCCGGATTGTCGTTTCTCGGGCTGGGCCAGGCCGCGCCCGCGCCCGAGCTCGGGGCGGACACATCCCGCACGCTCAACCAGGTGCTCGACCAACCGTGGATCCCGCTCGTCCCCGGCGCGGCGGTGCTCGTCCTGACCCTGGTCGCGAACCTCGGCGGCGACGCAATCCGCAGCCTGCTGGCAGGCCGGCGATGACCCGGTTCGCGCTGCGGCGCACCGGCGCCGCGATCGTGCTGCTCCTGGTGCTCAACGCACTGATCTTCGTGCTGCAACACGTCGCACCCGGCGACCCCGCCCGCGCCTATGTGGGCGGAAACGCCTCTCCTGCCGCAGTGGCAGCGGCGCGCCACCGGCTCGGTCTGGACAAACCGTGGCCCGAGCAGTACCTGCAGTACCTGGGCCACGCGATCCGCGGCGATCTCGGCGTCTCGCTGCGCACCCACCGACCGGTCACGACCGACCTGCGCCAGTTCGTCCCGGCCACTGCCGAGCTGGTGCTCTTCGGCTTCGTCCTCGCCGCTGTGCTGGCGCTCGCATTCGCGCTGACCGCGGTGTTGCGGACGCCCGGTGGCAGGGTTTTCCGCGGCCTGCTGCTCGTCGCGGCCAGCGCCCCGCCCTTCCTGCTGGCCCTCGCCGGGATCGTCGTCTTCTACTCCCACCTCGGCTGGCTACCGGCGTCCGGGCGCGGCGTCGACTCGAGCTCGCCGACCGGATTGGTGCTGCTCGACAGTGTGCTGCACGCCGACCCGTCCGGCTTCGTCGACGGGCTCGAACACCTGTTGCTGCCGGGGCTCGCGCTGGCAATCGCGCCGGCGATGAGCATCGGACGAATCCTGCGCTCGAGTCTGGAGAGCACCTACCGCGCCGACCACGTACGGACGGCCCGGTCGAAAGGACTTGGCGAAGTGCGGGTGCTCGCGCACCACGTGCTGCGCAACGCACTCGGACCCGGGTTGTCGATGGCCGGGCTGCAGCTCGGCTTCATGTTCGCCGGGGTGGTGGTCGTCGAGCAGGTTTTCAGTTGGCCGGGCATCGGCCACTATCTCGCCAACAGCATCCCGGATTCCGACTTCCCGGCGATAGCCGGGGTGACGCTGCTACTCGGCAGTGTCTACATCGTCGTCAACGCCGTCGTCGATGTGTTCCAGGCGATCGCCGATCCGCGGCTCACCGTGTGATCCGGCCGTCGTCCCCACCCGATTCACCCCTTTGGAGAGCAGCGTGCCTGGACAACTGACCCGACACCCGCGGCGCCTGGCCGCCGCGGCCCTCATGACATCAGCACTGCTCGCGCTCGGTGCGTGCTCGAGCAGCAGCAAAGGCAGCAGCGACACCACGAACAAGGCGCCGACCGACGGGGTTCTCACGGTCGGCCTGCTCGGCGACATCGGCCAGCCGCCGGACCCGGACGTCTACTACGCCAACAACGGCACGGCGATCATGATCAACGCCTACGAAGGTCTCGTGCAGTACAAGGACGACACCGACCACGTGGAGATCGCCCCGCGACTGGCTACCTCA
This sequence comes from Mycobacteriales bacterium, assembly GCA_038207565.1. Lineage (GTDB taxonomy): Bacteria > Actinomycetota > Actinomycetes > Mycobacteriales > Jatrophihabitantaceae > JALZAI01. The sequence continues at coordinate 6,655 of JBBQZQ010000026.1, read as the reverse complement.
TGGAAGGTGGACAAGACGAACACCACGTTCACGTTCCACCTGCGCCACGGCGTGACCTTCCACGACGGCACGCCGTTCATCTCCGCCGCAGTGGGCGCGTCGTTCGCGCGCCGCACAGCCGTGAAGGGCGGCGCGGCGTACATGGTCGCCGGGGTCAAGAATGTCGCGACGCCCGACCGGTACACGGCGGTCGTGACACTCAGCGAGCCCAACGCCGCGTTCCTGTCCTACCTTGCCTCGCCGTTCGGGCCGAAGATGGAGTCGCCGACCGCGATCGCGAAGTACGCCGGAAGCGACCACGACCAGAAGTACCTGCAGACCCATGACATCGGCACCGGCCCGTACGAGCTGACGAAGGCGGTGTCCGGGACGAAGTATGTGCTGACCCAGTACAAGGGATACTGGGGTCCGAAGTCGCCCTTCACGACCGTCAACCTGCCGGTGTACAGCGACGCCGGCCCGCTCGAGCTCGCGTTCGACCACGGCGACGTTTCGGCGATCGTTGCGGCGCTGCCGTCCTCGAGCCTCAAGCGCTACGCCTCGGACAAGAACGTGAGCAATTACTTCCTGCCGACACTGCAGTCGGCGCTGCTGACGCTCAACCCGAGCAAGTCCTTCTTCAGCTCCAAGCCGGCACGGTTAGCTTTCCTGCAGTCGATCGACCAGCACAAGCTTGTGTCGCAGGTGCTCGGCAAGCGTTCGTCTGTCGCCACGACGCTGTACGCGAAGGGGATGATCCCCGGCGGCGCGGACAAGCAGAACATCCCGTATGACCCGTCGGTAATGGCGAAGTACGCGAAAACGCTGCCATCCGGTTCGTCGATGACGATCGGCTATGCCACCGGCAATCCCAACGCGCAGCAGATGGCGACGATCATCGCAGCGCAGATGCAGGCCATCGGGATCAAGGCGACGGCACAGGGCTACGAGACCTCGACGGTGTTCTCCTGGCCGACCAAGCCGACCAAGGGCCCGGACGCGTTCGTCGACGGCAACAACGGTCCAGACGGCGGTGACCCGTACATGTGGGGACACGTCTTCTGGGACAAGTCAGGGGGCATCGACTACTTCTCCTGCGACCTGCCGTCGGTCGACTCGAAGTTGAATCAGGCCGTGAAGACTGGGGACACCGCGCTCTATGTCGCCGCAGCCGAGGAGTACTCGGCAAACGGCTGCTACTTCCAGCTCTCCTACAACAAGGACTGGGTGCTGGCACAGAAGTGGCTCACCGGTGTCGCCTCGGCACAGAATATCGGCGCGAACGAGCTCAACTTCAGCAAGCTCGGCATCGCCAAGTAGGAACTGCAATTAGGACGTGCAAGCAAGCAGAAAGTGCATTGCGCGGAAGGGGGCACCCCGCCGAGGCGGGGTGCCCCCTTGCCAACCGCTGCTGCATTGCACAGTCAGGCGATGTGGTGGCTGCCGTGTCGCCCTTCGAGCACCCGCATCGACTCGGCACGATCACGTTCGATGTGGGTGTATGCGACGGACTCGGCGACTCGCTCGTTGCCCGAGCGGACGGCGTCGAGCAACTCCTCGTGCCCGGCCAACGCGTCGACCGCGTCGAGTTCGGAGGTCATGAAGAACAACCACATCATCCGGCCGGACACCGAGCGCATCACCGAACGCATCAGAGCGTTTCCAGTCAGCTCGACGATCACCTCGTGAAAACGCGTGCTGTCACCGGCGATACGGTAGGCGTCGGCGGTGATGACACCCTCCCGGGAATTCTCCAGCGCGGCGAGAAGCGGATCAGCGGACGCGCCGGCGGCGATCTTGCGTGCGGCGAAACGGGCGGCACCGGTCTCGAGACACAGCCGCAGGTCGAACAGGTCGTGGGCGGATTCGATAGTCCAGGTAGTGACGACCGCACCGCGCCGCGGGAGCGTGCGGACGAAGCCATCGACGGCGAGCAGCGGGACGGCCTCGCGCAGCGGTACCCGTGACACCTGTAGCTCCTCGGCCAGCGGCTGCTCCGCGAGCCGGCTGCCCTGCGGGTACTTTCCGCGAATGATCCCCTCGCGCAACCGGGCGTAGATCACCCGCGACAGAGACTCGGGACGGTCGGAGACCAGCCGCGACGCCGACGCGAATGCTTCTGACATCGGACTCCCTCCGGTCGTCAGATCGCCGACCGTCGGCTGCCCTCATCCTCTCACGGACGCCACCAGCTACCTCGATCCTCGCAACTGAGCGGGCCACGAGAATTCCTGCTGGAAGCGGCGAGGTTCTGTAGTTGTCCGCCCGGCTCAACGTACTGACCATGGCTCAGCGCGGCGGTGGATCAGCGCTACACCGACATCGGCCTCCTCACGCCGCGACGGGCGCAGGGGTGATGAACAATGTGCCGCGCAGGCTGCCGTGGACGGTGCGCAGCGCGACCGTGAGCCAGGCCAGGACAAGGCCGACGTAGAGCGTCGCGGCGCCGTAGCGGAACAAGTCGGCACCGGTGTGGAGTGCGAGGCCTGTCGTGCCGGTCACGAGGGTGCCGACGGGGAAGGTGAACGACCACCAGGTCAGCGAGAACGGCATCCCGGCACGGGCGGTGCGAACGGTGATGGCGCCGGCGAGGCAGACCCAGAGCAGGGCGAAGCCCCAGACGGGGACGCCGTAGACGACGCCGAACGACTGCATGGCCGTGGAATACGGCGCGGGCATGGCGTGGGCTGCGACCCCGCCCAGCAGATTGGCCGCAGTGATGGACTGCCCGAGCGGGCCTAGCACGATCCACAGCGTAGGGACCATCCGCGCCTCGTCGATCTTGTGGAGCGCAAGGCGGTACCAGACGATGGTGATCACGACGAGAGAGGCGATCAGGGCGAGCCCGAACATGGCGTAGCAGCTCATGAGCAGGGTCAGTCGGGCCTGGCCGGCGGGCGCGTAGGGGACGAGGAGGGCGCCGGTCGAGGCGGAGACCATCGGCGCGACGACCGGCATGAGCCAGCCGCCGAACGGGCTTCGCTCGGTGAGGCCGTCGTGCCGGGTGAACTGCAGGTAGGGCACGACGGCGGCGGCGAACAGGCCGGTGATGGTGCCGGCAAACCAGAGCACCCAGTCGACGTCCACGGCCGCGCGCAGTCCGAGTACGTCGCGCCCGAGGAGCAGCGTGCCGGCACCGACGGTCAACATGGCCATCGGCGGCGCTCCGTAGAAGTGCGCCATCACCGGGTCGAGATGGTGGGTTCGCGCCCGGTCTCGATGCGTGAGCCAGTGCAGGGCCGTGGCGAGGGTGAGGCCGATGAGCAGCGCGGCGGCGGTTGCCCAGACGGCGATGCCGAAGGCATGCAGGCCGATGAACTGGACGGGCAGGCTCGCTGCCGCCACGGCGACGATGCCGGTGCCCATGACCGAGGCGTACCAGTTCGGCGTGATGTTCGAGAGCACCTGCTTGGGGTGCTGGAGTTCGCGCAACAGACCGAGGCGGGCCGCCGCGTGCCCGTAGGCGGGGCGCGGTGCCGGATCGGAACTGCCTCGGCGTTCGACTGTCGCTGTCATGGTTTCACCTTCGACCGGCAACGATCATCCGGGTAGCCCGCTTCTGTTTGTGTCGCCACAAGTCAGGCTTGTGTGTGAGCTACGGTGCACACGTGACGTTGAGCGCGCGCATGCCGGAGCTCGGCGCGCTCGAGGTGCTGCTCGCCATTGCCCGGACGGGATCGCTGAGCGGGGCTGGACGCGAGCTCGGCCTTACCCAGCAAGCGATCTCGGCCCGGATCGCGTCGCTCGAGGCCCAAACCGGCGTGCGACTCGTGACGCGCACGACGCGTGGGTCGCAGCTCACTGCATCAGGCACGGTCGCGGCGCAGTGGTCTGATCGGCTACTGCGGGTCGCGCACGAGGTCGACGCCGGCCTGGCGACCCTGCGCGACAGCACCCGCAAACGGGTACGCGTCAGTGCCAGCCTCACCATCGCCGAGCAGTTGCTCCCCGGCTGGTTGGTCAGCCTGCAAGCGGCCGCGGCGCAGCAAGGACGGCAGCCAGTCGAGGTCGTGCTCACCGCCACCAACAGCGATCACGTCGTGGAGCAGGTGCGTGACGGCAGTGCCGAACTCGGATTCGTCGAGGGTCCCCGGGCACCCCGGGGACTGCGCAGCCGGGTGGTCGCCCGCGACGAACTCGTGCTCGTGGTGCGCCCAGACCACGCCTGGGCGCGCCGCTCGAAGTGGGTGGCGGCCGAGGAACTGAACGGTGTCCCACTTGTGACGCGCGAGCGGGGGTCGGGCACGCGCGAGTTCCTCAGCGCCGCGCTGGCGGCCGTCGTCGGACCCGGACCTGGTCAAGTGCAACCGGCGCTCGAACTCTCGACGGCTGCCTCCGTCCGCGCCGCCGTTCTCGCGGGCTCGGCGCCGGCGGTGCTCAGCCGTCTCACGGTCGCAGATGACATCGCTGCCGGACGCCTGCAGGTGATCGCGCTGCAGGACCTCGACCTGCATCGCGATCTGCGCGCTGTCTGGGTCGGTGCCCGAACGCCTCCTGCGGGAGCGGTGCGCGACCTGCTCGCGCACATCGGCTCGCAGGTGCGCCGGGCCTGACCACAGGTTGCTCGTTCGCGCGCCATGCGACACCGGCCGTGCGAGCGCCGTCCTCCCGGGTCGGGTCGTCGGCAACCCCTACCGTGACCACATGCGTGCCCACGCGCGGAGACGACCGAGCGTGCTGACCGGCTGCCTCGTGGTCGTTCTCACGCCGAGTTCGGTGCCCCCCACGCGGCCACGGCCGACGACAGCTGAAGCGTAACCAGCGCAAGGGCGGCGAACGTCCTGCTCACCGGTCAGCAACGACCCGTATTGTGCCCGCTGCTGGTCGGCCCGTTTGACGGTGCGCACAGGACCCAGCGCCCGTTGTGGTCCCACCCTGCTTTCGGCCCGCGCCGGAACCGACTCGACGGCGAGGAGATATCGGCGGATGCTGGTGTCGACGAGCTATGGCAGTTCCGCCGATCCGTCGACGGGCTGACGCCCGAGGGGAGGCGGCCGTGGCCGACGGCTCGGTGACGGGCGAATTCGTCCTCGACCCCTCGAGCAATCCCTGGCCCGGGTTCGGGACGGCGGCCCGGGCGTCGCTGACCCAGCTCGATCGGCTCATCGACATGGATCTTTGGCTGGTCACCGAGGTCAAAGACCATGATCAACACGTGGTCGCCTCGTGCGGACGATGGTCGGCCCAGGCTCCGGCCGGGGCAGTGTTTCCGTGGCTGGAGTCGTTCTGCCTGCGCATGTTGCAGGGCCATGGGCCACGCTTCGTGCCGAACGCCGCGGCGGTGCCGGCGTACGCCAAGGCGATGGTCGGACCCTTGGCGCAGGTGCACTCCTATATCGGCGTTCCGCTGCTGCGATCGGACGGCGTGCTGTTCGGGACGTTATGCGCCTTCGCCGGAACCACCCGACCACAGTCGATCAACGACCGTCGCGACCTCGTCGAGTTCATGGCCCGCGGATTGAGCACCCTGCTGGCGAAGGAGACACTGGCTGCAGAGCGGTCCGAGGACGCCGCGCAGGCCTACGCGCTGGCCGAGCGGGACCCGCTCACCGGGCTGCGCAACCTACGCGGCTGGACCCAGGCTCTGGAGCAGGAGAATCTTCGCTGCCGCCGATACGGCTCAGCAGCCAGCGTGTTCGCCGTTCGGCTCGCGACCCCGCGTAGAAGCGACGAGAGCCCCGACTTCGCTGCGGCCAACGACATCTACCAGGCGTGCGCCAAGGCGTTGACCGCGGTCGGACGTCCGGCAGACACCATCGCGCGGTGCACGGGCGGTGAGTTCGCCGTACTCGCGGTCGAGTGCGACGTCATCTGCGCGCGCGCCCTGGTGATCGGAATTCGGCGGGCTCTGAGCAAGGTTGCGCTGGCCGCGACGGTCACCGGGGCCACCCGCCGCTTCGAGGAAGATCTGGCCGCCACGTGGCGCCGCGCGCGCGGCGGCAGGCCGCCGAACGCGCCCAAGTCCAGAAGTGCCGGCTCGACGACGTGACCCGACGCGTGATTCTTGGTCAGGTCGTGGGTACACCTGCCACCCCGGGCCGGTGCAGGACCGGCCCTGCCGAGGTGAGCTCTGATGATCACGACGAGACCTGTTAGGCAGGGCGTCCGCACCGACGCGGCGTCGTCTGTACCGGCGTGGCCGGCGTGTCCGGCGTGTCTAGGTGGCGGGGCGACGTGGCGGAGAAGCTCGAGATGACGTCCGCCGGATCGGGTGGCACCGTCACCGCGGGCTCGCGTCGTGGCGTGGCCGCTGAGCTACGCGGCGTCCTGGTCCGCCTGGTTCTTGCGGCTGCCGTGCTCTGGGCGCTGCTGTGCGGTGCGGGATACCTGCTCATCCATCCGCTGCACGACACTGCATTCGAGCGGTGGGACGGGTCGGTGAACCGGCAGCTCGCGAGCGATCGAAGTTCCTTCTGGAACACGGTCACACATTGGTTCACCTACGGTGCCGAGACGGTGACCGTGGTCGCCATCGGGGCGCTGTTCTTCGTCGGCCTCCGGTTACTACTGGGCCGTTGGCGCGAATCGATGTTCCTCGCTGCCGCGCTGGCCGGTGAGGTCACGATCTTCGTCCTGACCACCCTCGTGATCGACCGCCACCGCCCGCCGGTGCCTCATCTGGATTCGGCACCACCGACCTCCAGCTTCCCGTCGGGCCACACTGCCGCGGCGGTGG
>JBBQZQ010000025.1:0-63198 GCA_038207565.1 Mycobacteriales bacterium | reverse complement strand
CCCCCGGTGCGAGGACCAGGGTGCTGAGGAAGTTGGGGTAGGCGCGGCTGCGTGGCCACTCGCTGATCCACAGCACCGCCGAGGCCGAGGCGTCGGACTCGAACCACGACCAGTGCTCACGCAGTCCGACCGGCCCCGCGGCCGGTAGTCGCTGACCGACGTTCGTACCGTCGACCGCCGCGGCGCCGGACGGGTCATAGGCGGCGCGGATCAGGGTGACGAGTTCCGCCTCCCCCAGCCAATGCTTCGGGTGCAGGTCGGCGGCGCGCAGCGCGGTCTGCAACGCGGCCATGTCCGCGCGCAGCACCGCGGCCGCGCCCGGCAGCCCACGCCCGGCGCGGTTGATCGCCCGTGCTGCTCGGCGCAGGTCCAGGCTGAGTGTGATGGTGGTGCGGTGCCGCGCCGAGGAGGGTGCGGCCGCGGCGACGAAGTCGCTGTAGGTCCGTGCTGCCCACGTCCCGTCCTCGACTCCGTGCTCGGACCACCACTCGCGCACCGCGCTCCCGTTGTCGGGCATCGTCGTCTCCAGCACCTGCACCGCCGCGACATGACCGCTGCGCGCCAAACCGGCCAGCGCCCGTCCCCAACCCGTCACGCGGCGGTTCTGGTCGTCCGCGCCCAGCAGCACGAACGAGGGGTGCGCGACCAGGCACGTCGCGGCCAGGGTCTGGCGGTGGTGATCGTGGACCATCGCCGCGCCCGTCGCTGCGTCGACGTGGACACGCAACGCCGCCGCGTCCCCCGGCAACCCCAACGTTCCCGCAGGACGGGGAACCAGCGGCCGCACGCCATAGATGTCCTGACGCAAGACACGTCGAAGCGCCCAATGCCCGGCAACCGGCGCCCACTCGATCGCTGTCGCCCCGCCGACCGGCACGAATGCCGACCCGAGCAGCACGACGACGGCCGGACACACCAGCAGCGCACCGCTGGCCCCGGCCGTGAACAACCCGGCCGTAACCAGCAGCGCGGCCAGGCCGATGACCGTCAACCGTGGCCCGGAGAAGCCGAGCAGTACCCCCTTACGCTGCCGAGCGCCGAATCGAGCCGTAGCCAGCGCCGGCTCCGAGGTGACCTCCATGATGCTCAACTCCCTTCTGTCATCAGCTCGAGGGCGACGGCGCTGGCTGCGGTCTCAGGGCCGGCCCCCGCGGGCCGGGTTTCTCCGGGCCGAATCTCTGCGGGCCGGTCGCCGACGCGGGCCGATCCGGCCCGCCCGGGCCGGACGGGCCACCCGGCTTGGGCGGGTTACCGTTCGGGACACTGCCGCCGGCGTCCCCGGTGCCTGGGCTGCCGAGGTCCTTCACGACGGGGTTGTTGGTCAGCGACTTGCCGGGTGACGCGGGTCTGCTCGCCGCGGTGCTGCTCGCGGTCACCGCGGTGGAGGCTGCCCCGCCACCGACCGCGGTTGACCCGCCGACCACGCCGGCAACCTTGGTGGCTGCGGTGCGGGCCAGGCTCACGGAGTTCGAGCCCGCGGTCAGCACTGCCTGATGCACGCCTTGGTGATGGGCGGCCATCACGTCCCCGCCGATGAAGTGCACCAGCTTCAACAGCATCCAGGGCGCGAAGCAGGCGAGCACCATCATCGCCAGACCGGAGAACAACGAGCCGACCGCGGCCATCCCGGAGCCCGGTGAGCCCACGAGCGAGAGCGCGAGGGTGAAGATGATGACCACCACGAGTTTCGAGAACACCAGGGCGAGGGTGAACTCAACCCATTTACGCACCCAGCCCGACGTCGCGTGCGATGCGGCGCCGCAGAACGCGATCGGCGCGAACACCGCAGCGATGATGATCATCGCTTTGCGGGCGATGAACATCGCCCAGACGAAGAAGGACGCGATCAGATAACCGAGCCCCACAATGAGGATGAGCGCCGGTTCGGCGACGCTGGCAATCGCTCCGGCAGGCGCGATCTCGGACCCAAGCTTCGCCAGGCTGTCGAGTCCAACGCTGCGCACGATCCCATCCGCCAGCGCGTCGGTCGCGGCGAGTAACGCCTCGACGACACCGATGGATGCGGCCGCGCCCAACAACCCGGCCCCGACGCCCACCGCCGCACGCCCTAACGTGCCCGGCTCGCGTCTGAGCACGGCCTTGATCAGCTCCAGGACGAAGATCGCCAGGATGACGAGCCCCGCCAGTGTCGCGGTGATCCCGATCGTGGAGTGGAACCAGCCGCCGGTCAGGTCGACCCGCGTGGTCTCCGCGATGACGGTCCACATCCAGCCGGTCACCTTCGCGGCGGCGTCACCGAACGCCTTCGCGACCGCGCTGAATACCGAGCTCGCCACGTCACTGCCTAACGAGCCGATCGCGCCGCCGATCTTGCCGATATCGCACACAGGATTCGCGATCGAGCACATGTCGCGCCGCCCTCAGATCGAGCTGCCGGCGGTCTGGAAGAACGACACGATCGCGTCCGCGCCGCCGATCAGCACCGCTGACGCGGCGGCCACAAGGACACCGGTCTTCCCGCGCGAGGCGTAATGCGAGTTGCCGTTGTGCGCCGACAACGCCCACACCAACGCCGAAATCGCCACCCCCGCCACCGAGGCGATCAACCCGAACGTCAACAACGCGCCGACAATCTTCTTGGCTAGATCCAGGCCCGGCAGCCCGTTCGTGTTCGGCGATACTCCAGGATCAGCGAGCAGGATGGTGTGCGGGTTCGGCATCGACATCTCGGCCTCCGTAGTCGTCCCGACGTCTGCGCGTTGACGTCGTCACAGAGCTACGTACGACCGACCGGTGCCGCCTCCCTCGGCTGCAAGCATCCGCAGCGGCGCGTCCCAGCCGCCGTACGGGGCCTCGTCGGGACCAGGGCCGTCCGGGACGAGCGCAGCCCTTCGCCTCAGTTGATCAGTGCAGTAGAGGCACGAGTTAGCGCGAGAACCGTCGACGTCTTGTGGCGCCCTCGGATGTCTTTGATGTCTTGAGCGATGGCGGACCGACGCGGACAAGTTGTCGGGATGCCGGACTCGGTGGACGATTTTGCGGGATCGAGTTGTCCTCGCGAGTCGCCTCTGTCGCTGACCTGCGACATGCTTACCGACGAGGGCCAGCACGGTGTACACCGGCGGCGCGCACGCCCAACCCTGGTCCGGGTGGTTGGGCGTGGGCCGTTCCAGGCGGCGCTTACGCCAGCGGCGCCGATCCAGACACGACCCAACCAGCGCATCGAGCTGATGGCTGTTCTGCAGGCGGCAGGGGCGAACCCGGGACCGCTTGGGGTCATCAGCGACTCCAAGTACGTCGTGGATTGTCTTAAGCAGGGCTGGCACGAACGTTGGGAGCGAGAGAGCTGGAGGGCGCCACTGGCAAGCCGGTCGCGAACCAGGACTTGTGGCGACCAGTGTTCGAGGCGTATCGCGGGCACGGCAGCAACATCGGCTCGAATGGGCAGCCCGAGCCCAGACCGGTGGTAGCGGTTCTGCCGCCGACCGCGCTCGGCGTGCCTGACGCGCCAAGTCCAGGCCGCATGCAAGCAGGCAACGTCCGACCGTCGAACATCTTTGCCTGGAGGGTTGTCGCCATCGGGCTGCGTCCGGCTGCGCTCGTCGGTTACGACCCCGCCAACCGCGTCGCCGCCGGAGTCCGCCGCGAAGGCAGCGAGGTACTCGCCGGCCTGTGCACCATCAATCCCGACCTCGGCGTCCTCACCGGACTAGACTTGGGCGCGGCGCAACTTGCCGCCGAGGCTGCCGCCGCGACAGGCGTGCCCTACGTGGCCGTGCTCGCCTATCCCGATCTCGAGCGCGTATGGGCTGCCCAACACAAGAGCGGTATCGGAAGCTTCTCGCTGGCGCGGCATTGACAGTCACGCCTTAGGCGAGCGCGCGAGGTCGAAACAATCGCCGGGATGGCCGCTGCCCGGCGCGACCGCGCCATTCTGACAGCGGCTCACAGCGCTCGTCGCCTGGAACGGCCAAGACGGGCAGACAGGCGAGCACGTCACTGCCCTTGAACGGCGTATCCCCGACGAAGTCTGGATTACCCCACGGTCGGACCGCTCGCCGCCTGTGGCCAGGGTGGCCGTCATCGGGCGGCCAGTTCTCGCGCGGCGAGCATGTCGGCGACGGCGCTAACCTGCGTCATTCACGTCCCAGCGACGTCGAGGCGGTACCGAGTGTCGTGTCGGTCTGTCGGCAGCAGGCGCCGGGCCAGCACGATCACCGCGACACCGACCGGAATGTTGACGGAGACGGTCAAGACCGGTGACCCATACACGTATGTGCAGGCGGCCGGGAATTACAGCGCACTCGGCTGCTTCATGCACTTGTCCAACAACAACGACTGGATCGTCGCCCACAAGTGGATCACCGGCACCCCGCGACCCACAACCTGGGTGCGTTTGACGTCGACTTCAGCAAGCTGGGCGTCGCCAAGTAGCTGCCCGACGTGCTGGCGCGCCCCGCTCAGGATTGTCGATCTGATCGAGAACCGCAAGGCTTGTCAGGCGGGAGCCATGGCAGAAATGAGTTGATACGCGAGGCGAATCCGCGGCACATCCACCTCATGCTGCTCAGCACGGCGGACGAGATCACCGAAAACGAAGTCAACCTCGGTAGGTCTGCCAGCCGTTACATCGCGCAGCATCGAGGTGTAACTTGGTGTCTTGGCAGGCCCTGCCGCTCGCGCCTTAGCCACGAAGCTACTAATGACTTCACCTCGAGGACGGCTCAGATAGGTCTTGAGCGTCAAGTCGGGAAAGTCGCTCACCGCCTGCCCTTCAGCCTCGGCCAAAGCCGCAGTCTCAGCCACAAGATCGAGGAAGGTCGCGACGCTCTTGGCATTCCCCAGCAATGTACCGGTGTCCAGCCTGGTCAAGGAGGACGTAGCGAACACACCGACGGTATTGGCGCACTTGGTCCAGAGCAGCGAACGAATCCGATCGGTGGTCTCGATCGGTAGCCCTGCAAGCCGGAACGCGTCGGCGATCTGTGCGACCCGCTGCGATGGCTGGCCGTCAAACTCGCCGAAATAGGTTGTACCGACCCCGGTGATCTTGATGCTCCCATCGGTACCGCGGCCTGCTGCTGTCATCGTTGCGCAACCGACGACCGCTTCTGAGCCGAACGCATCGATAAGCAGATCGTCCTTGACGATGGCGTTCTGCATCCCGGCAACCCAACCGGTCCTCCGTCGCCAACGCCGACCGACCTCGGCCGCAATCTGGGAGAGCTGCGGTGCTTTGGTTGCGAATATCACCGCGTCATCAGTTGGGATCTCAGACGGATCAGTGATTAGCCCAATCGATCCGACTGCGCCTGGCCCCTGCTGAACTGGTAGCCCTATCGGGCGGGCACCGCCGATTCGCAGCGCGCCCGCGCGCAGGAGCGAGTCCCGAGTCGTAGCGCGGACGAGCACCGTAACGGCGTTCGAACTGCCGAGCAGTGCACCGAGACCTTGACCGAGCGCGCCGGCTCCGGCGAACGTGATCCCCTGCATACAAGGATTTCCTGACTTCAATCAGACCAGGCGAACGATCGCGGCAAGCGGGTTGCCGTCGGGTGGGCCTTGATGGGAATTGTACTCGCCGCCGGATACGAAGCACATGGTCTGCCCAGTGGTCACAGCCAGCAGGTAGCCACCCATAGCCTTGGCCACGTGATAGCCGACCGGATCGTCGGCGAGCGTGATGCGCTGGCCGTGGAGCCGGCGCGCTCCGGGAATGATCATTTTCGCTAGAAGATAGACAATGCGCGAGCGTTCGTTGTCGTCGATCGAACCGTTCGTTGCGACACCGCCACCGGACATGTTGGCAGCTGCCACGGCCGCCGGCACGGCACCGATGTCAAGGATGTCGCGCATCGGGTGATGCCCGATGCGCAACGAACCAGCGCCGCATGCGCTGTTGCCCAGGAGGAACACGTCCGCACTCGTCTTCTCGCCGGCCGCCGAGGTCATAGCCACCGACGAGAACAGCTGCCAGTCTCCCCTGATGTCCTCGTCGCGAAGACGTGCCGAGTCGATCTCACCGAGCGCCGCGGCCACGCCGAGCGCGGAACCATCGTTGGCGTAACACATTCCGCCGTGCGGGCCGATACCGAGATCGGTCGTCACAGTGTCCGTGCCGCGGCCGCGGGCCTGCTCGATCCCGATCTCCGTCAGGGCCGGCGCCTTGACGAGTACCAAGTGCACATCGGCCGGATCGGTGATGCCTGCGGATGTCATCGCGTCCCGGACGGCATCAGCAACCTTGTGCACCTGGCCCAGCCGACCGATCTCTTCGGGCAGGATCTCGGCTGAATGCGCTATCCCGGCAACCAGGCGATCGGCTCCCGCCTGGGCGTGGGAAACAGCGGCCTCGGCATCTCCACCGCCCTCGCTCCAGTGCTGCGAGAACACGGCGATGTGTGGCGTCAGCACTCCGGGAGTGCCGCCGGACAGCACGATGCACAGTCGCTCGTGCACCTGTCCGCCCGTGGTGCCGAGCGCCTCAGCAAATACGCTCGTGACGGCAGCATCGGCAGTCTCCCGGCCGACGTCTTTACCCATGCCGGTGCCTTCGCTCTTGCCCACGACTGCGATCACCTCGGCGGGATTAACCGTCCCCGCGGCGAGTAACGCGCGGAGCGCTGTCACATCCGACGGATTCTCCATCGGCAGCACATGCACGTCGATGGTTTGCCGTCTTGGGCAGGTGGAAGTCACTTAGATTCTCCTGGGTTTTCAAGCGCGAGGGCCACCGCGAGCGCTAGGTCTTCGCGAAACGGCGGGGCGACCACCTGTACCGACAACGGCCTGCCATCCGCTGTCTGTCCACGGGGGACCGATACGGCTGGCAGCCCGAACAGACTGATCGCGCGACTCGGTGTTACCAACTCGAAACCGCTGGCGGCGCGACCCTGCAGCCGGATCGATCCCAAGTCCTGGAACGGTGCCGCAGCTGCGATTGGTAGTACCAGCACCCGCTCACCGAGCAGCCACTCCGACAACTTCACGATGAGCCTGGCCCGCTCCGCAAGCAACCTGGGCAGCGAGCTCCGATCGGATGGTTCCCGAGCGAGCAGCGATGAAATGAAACCGGTCAGTAGGAATTCGCGACCGTGCGCGAGGTGCCTGATTTCAGCAAGCGGATCGAGTTCTCGCAGTTCCGAATACACTGTCGCCGCCTCGTCCACCGCCCTTGGTAGTCCGTGTTCGACCCTGTGCACGACCTCACCGAGCACGTCAGCAGCGGAGGACACCGCCGCGGCAACCTCGGCTTCCGCGGTGATTCCGGCGACGTCGGTTCCCCAGCGCATCTCAACGTCGGCGAGCCGCGCGCCGCGGTAATCGCGCAGCGGCTCATCCACCGCGGCTGGATCTAAGCCGTCGGAACCCTTCAGGACGTCGAGCACGAGGGCCGCGTCAGCGACCGAACGGGCCAGTGGGCCGATCACCTGCACCAGGCCCTGCAACGTCGAGGTGTCAGCAACACTTGGGTGCCGACTGTGTATCGCCGGTAACTGGCCGGTGCCCGGCAGCCTGCCGATCGTCGGGCGAAGGCCGACGAGTGCGGCACATTGCGCCGGCCAGCGGATCGACCCGCCGAAGTCGCTACCGAGCCCGAACGCCGAAAAGCCGGCGGCCACCGCTGCCGCTTCGCCGCCGCTCGAGCCACCCGCGGTGAACGGACCCAGTGGGTTTATGGTGCGGCCGAACAAGTCGTTGGCAGTGTCTACACCGAACGCGAACTCCGGACAGTTCGACTTTCCCACCAGGATGGCGCCGGCCCGCCTCGCCCTAGCGACGACGGTGGCGTCGTAGCCAGCTTTGGATCCCGCAAGCAGACGACTTCCACAGGTCGTCGGCAGATCCACCGTCGCTAGAACGTCCTTTGCGGAGAACGGTATGCCGGCCAAGGGACCGGGATCGGCGCCCGCCGCAACCTGCTCGTCTATCCGTTGCGCGTCGGCGCGGGCACCGTCTAGCCGAAGCGCTACCAGCGCGTTCAGCGCGTCGTTGCCGGCATTGATCCGGTTGATGAAGGCTTCCAGCAGACCTGTCGCCGACACCGCACCGGACCGCACTCCCTGGGCAGTCTCTGCGATGCTGCCCAGCTGATCCACCGACGGCACGGTCACCCCTGCGGAACGATCAGTTCGTCAAGGCGGCTGAGGAACGAGCGGTCACCGTGATTTGCGATTTCGTCGATGAGCGGCGCGAGCTCACCCTTCTCCAGCAAGTCGACCAGCTCCTGGTGCCGGCGCACGACGTCCTGCGGGTCGTTGTAAAACTGCTGACGGAATTTGAGGTTGATCGCCATGCACATCTGCAGCTGGGTTCGGATCGTCGAGTAAGCCGACATCAGCCGCGAATTACCCGGCAACGCCACCATCGCGTAGTGAAACTCTGAGTTGGCTTCCAGCATGATGTCGGGATCGCTTTGGGCAGCGTCACCGCGCATCACATCAAGAGCGTCGTGGATCGGTGTGAGGCGGTGTCTGTCTCGGAGCGGCAGGCTTAGCTCGACCGCGGTTCGCTCGAGTGCGAAGCGCAGCTCATAAATCTCCCGGACGTCGTTGGCCGATACCGGAACCACGATGAAGCCTTTACGCGGCACGCTGGTGACTATGCCGTCTTGCGCCAGCACGCGAAGAGCTTCGCGTAGCGGCGGACGGCTGACTCCGAACCGCTCGGCCAGTCGCTCTTCGATCAGGCGCTCGCCAGGCTTGAGGTCGCCGCCCATGATGAGCGCTCGGATGCCCTTGACGAGCGCCTCCGACACAGTCGGGACTTGCAGGTGAGTGCTGTCCTGCCCCCCGGGCGAGTCAGGCATCGCGCCTCCTTCGGGCACCGGTGACGCATACATCTGTGCGAGCCTGCCTCGTCACATTGCGTCCGAGACATCCTTAGCCTGCGATACGACACGCTCGTCCAAAAGGTAGTCGATCTCTTCGCCGGTGTAACCCAACTCGGTTAGCACGGCGAGCGTCTGCTCTCCGAGCAGCGGCGGATGGGTCTTCAACCATCCAACTTCGCTGCCGTATACCTTCACCGCCTGGCCGAGCACGTTCATCTCGCCCAGGGTGGTGTGAACAACCGGCGCCACCATCTCCAAAGCGAGGGTTACCGGATGGGTTAGCGCCTGACCCAGATCCAGGACCGGCCCGCATGGCACACCTGACTCGTTGATGATGGGAATCCATTCAGCCGCCGGTCGGAACGCCAGCGCCCCTTCGATCAAGGCACGCAGCACCGCACGGTTGCGCATCCGGCTGGCGTTGTCGCGGTACTCCGGGTTGTCCGCGACCTCGGGCATGCCGAGCGCCCGACACAACCGTCGCCACATCTTCTCATTGCCCGAAGCCAGCGTGAGTAGCCCGTCGCCGGTTCGGAACGTGCCCTGCGGAAACATGATCGGGTGGTCGTTGCCATCTCGGGTAGCTACCATTCCGAGGCTCAGGAACTTCTGCGCCTGGTAGGACATCAGCGTCAGCATCGATTCCATCAGCGAGGATTCAACAACAGTGCCTCGTCCGGTGCTCTCGCGTTCGTGCAGCGCCGCGAGCACACCAACTGCAGCAAAGACTCCGGTGGCCGAGTCGGCGACCGCAATGCCGGTACGCAACGGCCCGGTCTCCTCGGTGCCAGTCACACTCATCAGACCAGACATCGCCTGCGCGGTCTGGTCGAAGCCTGGCAGCTCCGCGCCCGGCCCCCGGGACCCGAAGCCACTGATGGAGGTATAGATGAGCCGCGGATTACGCTTCCGTAGGACCTCCGCACCGAGCCCCATCTCCTCGGCGGTACCCGGACGGAAATTCTGCACGAACACGTCGGCACGGTCGATCATGCGGTACAGCACGTCCACGCCAGCCTGGGTACGCAGGTCCAGTGCGATGCTGCGCTTGTTGCGGTTCGACGCCATGTAATAGACGCTCTCCGAGCCGTGAAACGGTCCAGATTGTCGCGCTGGGTCACCGGTGGGCAGTGTCTCGACCTTCACGACGTCCGCGCCGAGATCGGCCAACAGCATCGTGAGGGTCGGGCCCGATAGGTAACGGGTCAAATCAACTACCCGCAAGCCATCAAGGGCGGCCATCTTTGTTCCTCTCGTGTAGAGCGAAGTTCGCTTGACGTCCTTGCTGGAAAGCGGCGACCCCCTCCTTGAGTTCAGGTCCTCCATAGGCTTCGACAGTCATTCGGGTCAACGCCTCGGTATCAGCAGTGGTCAGGGTGCGCCCGCACATATCCGCCACTACCTTCGCTGCCCGGATCGTTACCGGTGAGCTCGTCCGGATCGCTTCAAGCAACGCCACCGTTCGTTCGATCAGTTCCGCGTTGGGCACTACTTGCTGTACCAGCTTGATTCGCAACGCCTCCTGCGCATCGATCAAGGCGCCGCTGAACAGCAGATATTTCAGTTCGGCCGGACCGATGAGTCGCGACAGGGCATTCGCCTCGGTGTAGCCAAGGATCACCCCGAGCCGCCCGATTGGGATCCCGAACCGGGCGCTGCTGCCTGCGATGCGAACATCGCAGGCGGCCGCAAGTTCGCAGCCGCCTCCCACGGCCAGCCCGCTGATCATCGCGATGACCGGGACCGAAACGGATTGCACCGTGTTCAGAGCGGCCGAGATCGCCTCGTTGTACCCGATGGCATCCTCAACGCTCAGCCGGACATCGGGAAATTCCTTGATATCGGCTCCGGCGCTGAACGCGCGATCGCCGACGCCGCGGATGACAATCGCCCGTAGCGCTGTCGCTGCTGACAGGCCCTCGAAGACTCGGACCAACTGTCGCCAGCTGGCTAGGCTCAACGCGTTGTACTGCTCCGGGCGGGCAAGCGTCACGATTGCCACTTCCGCGAGCACCTGCAGGCCGATGTGATCGACAACGGCAGTCTCGTTGGGATCGGTGGCGAGCGCTCTGGATAGGTCCTGTCTCATGCCGCCGTCCAAGCACCATCCACCGGAATGATGGCACCGGTGAGGTACGACGCGGCGTCGGAGGCGAGGAACAGCGCGACCTGCGCGATCTCCACCGGTTGCGCGACCCGTCCGAGTGGCACGCTGGCTTCGAGGAACTTGCGCTTGTCGGGGTCCTCCAACCATGGCGCGTTCATCGGTGTGTCGATCGGCCCGGGGCAGAGGCAGTTCACTCGGATTTTGTGCGGTGCCCACTCGACAGCCATCGCACGCGTCAGCGCTACCAGGCCGCCCTTCGACGCGGTGTAGGCATCGGCGCCGGGTACCGCGACCAAGGCGTTGATGGAGGCGTTGTTGATGATTGACCCGCCACCGCTTTTCCGCATATGTGGGATGACGTGCCGACACATCAGCGCCGGGCCTTTCAGGTTGATGGCGAGGATGGCATCCCAGGCCGTAGCGGGTGAGTCGACCACGTTGGCCATCGGATGGACGTTTGCCGAGCTCGGACCGATGCCGGCATTGTTAAAGAGGATGTCGATGCGGCCGAATCGCTTCACCGTGAGTTCGATAAGCGCCTCGACGCTGCGCTCGTCAGCGATGTCGACCGTGGCTGCCATCGTCTGTCCGCCGATATTGGCGTACTTCTCGGCCGCAGCGTTGGTCGCGTCGACCTGGCGGTCCGCAAGCACCACGGTCGCTCCGGCCGCGGCGAACAGCTCCGTCGCGGACAGGCCGACACCGCTTGCTGCACCGGTGATCACTGCTATCCGGCCGGCGAGCGGAAAGGCAGCAGTCATTAGCCATTGCCCGCTTCCAGGGCTTGCCGTTTGCGGGCCAGCTGAGAAAGCGCTACCGCAAGAACCAAGGCCCCGCCGTAGAACAACTGCTGGACGAAGCTCTGCGCTCCGAGTAGTTGGAAGCCGGTGATACCGGTGACCAGGAAGAACACGGCGCACAGGGCGCCGATCGGATTGAACCGGCCTGGGTAGATGGTGGTGGCGCCGAGGAAGGCAGCCGCGAAGGCCGGCAACAGCAGCTGTGTCCCTGAGGTCGGATCGGCGGCACCCGTGGTGCCCGCGTACACCACGCCGCCGAGTGCGCTGATCACGCCGGACGCGATGAAGGCGCCCAGGCGCACCCGCTCGGCGTTGATACCTGACAGCCGAGCGACGTTACGGCCACGGCCGACGAACAGCATCCTGCGTCCCAGTGGGGTGAACTCGATGGCGTACCACATGACCAAGGCGAGGACGAGCGCGTAATAGAACGCGATCGGAACGTGGAACACTCGCTGGACGATGACCCACTTGACCAGGCCCGGGGACACACCGCTGATCGTGTTCGAGTCGGACATCCACAGCACTACACCGCCGATGAAGGTCCCGGTGCCCAAGGTGACGATCAGCGAATCGATCCGGAAGAACAGAATGGTGACCGCATTCACCACCCCAACGACGGCCCCCGCCAAAACCGCGACGGTCACCGCTGCCACGATGGACCAATGATGTTGCACGTTGAGGACAGCGATGATCATTGACGACAACGTCATGGTGAACGCAACCGACAAGTCGTAGTCACCGGTGATCAGTGGCACGACCAGGGCCAGCGTCAGGATCGCAATGACCGACTGCGAACCGAGAATCGACGCCACGTTGTCCAGAGTGGGGAACACGTCACGGGTCTTGGGGAGGAAGCTGAAGAAAAGGATTACCACAATCCAAGCGATGATCAGCCCAAATCGGGAGACGAGCTGACCGGCCTTACGTCCGTTGCGCTCCGGTTTTACCGGAGCTAGGCCGGAGTCTTTCGATGTTGTCTGGCTAGTCACGCGGGTCTCTCATTCGTGAGTGCGCCGGACGGCGCCGCCGCGACGCTGAGCAGGCACTGTTTGGTGATGTTGTCCTTGCTGATCTGAGCACCGGTCAGCTCGCAATGAACGCGACCTTGCGCGAGTACCACCACCCGATCACAAATCACCGCAAGCTGCTCGTAATCAGAACTCGCGCAAAGCACCCCTGCGCCGTCGGCCGCGGCCTCGCGCACCAATCCCAGGATCATTGCTCGCGCGCCTACGTCCACGCCCTGTGTCGGTTCATGCAGCAAGAGAATCTTCGGCTTCTGCTCCAGCCATTTCGCCATCAGCGCCTTTTGCTGGTTGCCGCCGGAGAAGGAGCCGTAGCTCATCTCCGGATCGCGTGGACGCACGTCGTAGCGGTCCATCAGGGTGGCGGCGTCCTTACGCAGCGCGGCTAGTCGCAGCATGCCGTTCCGGAAGTAGTGACGGATCGACAGCTGCATCAAATTGTCGGTCAGCGGCAGTGACGGAATGCTGCCGTCGTGTTGGCGATCGCCAGGAATGAGCCCGAGCCCCGCCTGCATCGCCTTCGTCGGCGACAGATTCCCAAGATCCACCTGTTTGTCGAAGAGCCGCAACGACCCTGCCGACGCTTTCACAGCACCGAACAGTGTGTATGGGATCTCCTCGAAGCCCGAGCCGACGAGGCCCGTGACCCCCAACACCTCTCCGCTGCGCAGCTCCATTGACAACGAATCGACTGCTCCGGTCGACAGATTGTCCGTCGACATAATCACGTCGCCGATGGCCGAGGTGGCCGCATCAACCCGCTCCATCGCCTGCAAGTCTTTGCCAATGATGAGCTTGGTCAGTTCAGTGATGCTGGTCTGTGTAGTGCGAACCGTCCCGACATTGGCCCCGTTTCGCAGCACGGTGACCCGGTCCGTGATGCGGCGCACCTCGTCCAGATCGTGTGACACGAGAACCACGCTCGCCCCGGTCGCAACTATCCGCCGCACCAGCTCGAACAGTCGGTCGACCTGGTCACGCGGCAGGAAAGCGGTAGGTTCGTCGAGGAACAGCACGCCTTGGGAGTGCCCCGATTCGGCCAACGTCGACGTCATGTCCTCGACTCCGCGAACGATGGCCACCAGCGCCTGCTCCACCGGACGAAGGTCCTGGACCTTGGCAGACACGTTGAGGTCAACCCCATACTTGTTCAGCGTCTTCGTCGCCTGTCGCCGCGCTGTCCGCCAGTTGATCGGCTTGGGGCCTCGCTGGGTCGCCAGGTGGCCCATCAGCAGATTCTCCAACACGCTCAGGCTGGAAATCAGGCCCAAGTCCTGGTGCACGAATTCCATGCCCAACGCACGGAACTGGCCCGGGGCGAGTGGTAAACGAACGGTCTCGCCGCGAACCGTGAGATGCCCAGCGTCCGGTGAATGGAAGCCGGCCAACACCTTGATCAACGTCGACTTGCCGGAGCCGTTCTCTCCGAGCAGACCGTGCACTTCTCCCGGGAGCACGTCGATATCGACGTCCCGCAAGGCCTGTGCGCCACCAAATGCCTTGCACAGGCCGCGAATGCTCAGAGCAGAAGCGGTTGTCAGGCTGGGCGCATTCACCGGGGGAGGCCTCCAAGACCGAGAGCTTGTGCGGGTGTCCATACCGGGGGCCTGCGGTCAGCCGGACAGTCCCCAGAGCTTCTTGTAGCCGGTGACATAGCTGTTGCCGTATCCGGTCGACAGTGCTGGTGGCGAACCTGCCTGGTCGATGTTGTCCTTGGTAAAGATGCGTAGCGGTGTCTTGGCGTTAAAGATCTCGGGGAGCTTTTCACCGGCGAGGAGCCTGGCGTCGGTGTCCATGAACGCGTAGCCGATCCAATGCAGGCTTTCACCTATGTCCATCTTTACAATGTCTCCGTCTTGAATATATTTCAGGACGAACGGGGTGCCGTTGAATGTGGCAACGAAGACCTTCCCGATCTTGCCGGCGCTGGTGATGGCCGGTACGACGAACTGAGTCATCGAGTCGTAAATCGGGATCACGTAGTTCAACTTTGGGTCGCGAACCATGGCCGACTGCACCTCGGATTGGATCTTGGTAGACCAGTCCTTGACCGGAACGTTGACCAGAGTCATCTTGCAGCTCGGGCAGTCCTTCGCGAACGCAGCCTTAATGCCATCCACGATCGGACCGGTGGCGAGCACCTCGTTCGAGGTCAGGATCAACACGTCCGCGTTGGCCTTGGTGTCGAGTGCAACCCAGCTGCCGAGCAGGTCGCCGGCCTTCTCGTACGGTGTCGGCACGCTGTATTTGAGGCCGTTCTGGGGCCTCTGCGAGAAGCCGTAGTTGTTGTGCCCCAATACCTGGATGCCTGCTTGTTGAGCGGCGGCGATTTGCGGACCCAGCTGGCGAGGGTCGGCACCACCGAAGTCGTTGATGATGTTGGCCTTGCGCTGCGCGGCCTGACTGTAACAAGCCACCCACTCAGTGACCTGACCCTGGTTCGTGCAGTTGATGTAGTGGATGCCCAACAGCTTCGCGGCCTCCGCCTCGGCAGTCGCAACTCCGGTCGCAAACGGGTTACCGCTCGAATCGGGTATATTGAAAACCGTCTTGCCCATAACCTTCGCCGGATCGATCGGGCCTCCCGGCGCCGTAAATGTCGGCTCACTCTTATAGCTATCGATCTTGGCCTGAAGCGCGTTCAAGCCGCCGCCAGTGCCAGCGCTGCCTCCTGCGCTGCTAGTAGTGCTCGCCGCACCCGACGTTCCGCCCGAACCTGTCCCCGGACCGCTGCCCGACGAACAAGCGGTTGCGACGGTTACTGCTGCGATAAAGGCCGCCGCGACACCTACTCGAAATCGCATGTGCTCCTCCTGCCGCTTTGGGCCAGCCGCATGTCAGCCACCCGCACGGTTGTAACATAGGACTCGCTCCGTCTTTTGTCTACAAACGTCGAGCGGGGTTGGATTGTGTCCGTGATCCGGGCACGCGTAGGGAGCGGCGTGTCGAAGTGAGGGTGGTGCTAGGCGGCACGCCAAATCAGCAGCGATGACGCCCGCCAGTCCGTCACCAACGGCAGACGACTGCGGCGCGGATGTGGAGGACTCCTCCGGCCAGCATCGGCGCGCTCGATGTGGGCGAACAATGTTCGTGCGTAACGTCGTTTGAGAAAGCACCTGCTGCACTTGCCTGCTGTACTGGGCCTTTTTCGCATCACAGAGTGCCCCCGCAGGTGCTCGACCCCCGCCTATTACTGGGCCGGGTGGCGGGATTCGAACCCACGGTCTCGTCGACCCGAAGCAGGGCGGGCCTCCGGTCGCAGAGGTGTGGAGCCTAGGATTGCTGGTGAAACGAAGCCCTCGGAGTTCGCCTCAAGGTCCGGGCCGCGATCGAGGCGATCGAGGAGTCGGCCTGGAGGCCGAGCCCGTACTGTGGCCGGGCCTGGAGTTGCGAACGAGGACGCTCACGTTAATCGAGATGCCGCATACCCACGATCGGCTTGAACTGGTCGAGGGGCACGATCTTCACGACGTCGCCTGTCTGCGGTGCTTCGATGACGTATCCCTCGCCGATGTACATGCCGACGTGCCGTGGGTTCGGGGGTACGAGGCTGCCGTCGCTGCCGGGGATGAACACGAGGTCGCCCGGTGAGAGTAGCGAGGGGGCGGCGACCGCGGTTCCCACGCCGTATTGCGCGACCGTGAAGTGCGGCAGGGTGACGCCGGCGGCGGCCCAGGCTGCCATGGTCAGTCCGGAGCAGTCGTAGGTGCTTGGGCCCACGGCGCCGAAGATGTAGGGCTTGCCGAGTTGGGCGAGGGCGAAGGTGACGGCGCGGCGTTCGGCGTCGGTGGCGGTCGCCGGTATCTGGTATCCGCGCGGTATCGAGCCGGGTGGGATGTCACCGACCGCACTGGCCGGCAAGTCGTCCGAACCGCATCGGTCCGCCGCCGGCGAACTATCGATCTGCTGCAGCCATGCGGTCGCCGCCGACTGCGCCTGGGCGTAGCGGTCGGGGTAGGCGGAGTTCTGGACCGCTTGTGCCGCGACGGCGGGCGGGGTCGTCTGCCACGCGGGCACGTGCAGCAGCCGGCTCACGAAGAGTCTTGTCGCTGCGATCGGATTCATGCGTGCGGTGAGCGGGCCCCACGATGCGCGTTGCTGAAAGAGTCCGACGGAGTCGTGGTCGCCGCCCGACGGCGGCGGCCCATCGTTGGGAACCTGGTCGCTGCCTGGCACCGACGGGTTCGAGTAGTTGTGCAGCGTCGATTCCGTCTGGGCGGTCATCAACGCGATCAGTTCGGCGCGAGACTGCGCCGAACCGAGCTGTCCCGCGGTGATCGTCGTCTGCTGAGCGGAGGCGACGATCGAGCGAGCATTGCGCGCCTGCACCGGGCTCAGGCCGCGGACCGGACCTGAGGTGGAACACAACGCGACCGCGGTGGCCGCGCCGGCTCCGCCGCCGATTCCGAACAGCACGGCGATCCCGAGGATCGGGCCGGCCAGGAACACCGCTGCGACAAGTGCGAGGACCTTCATGCGCCGGTGGACGGCGGTTGCTGCGGGGCGAGCAGGTGACACCCGCCGGGCTGCGTCGGCCCGCAGAGCAGCCCGAGATCGATGACGACCGACCGCGAGGCGGTCTGTCGGTGCGCCGGATCGATTCCGTAGGACTGGGTGAGGACGCCCATGACGCGTTCCATGCGCAGGCCCGGGTCGCGCAGCGTGCCGTCGGCGACGGCGTTGACCCAGTAGTCCGGCACTGACACCGAGGTGACGACGAAGCGGCTCGTCGTGTGCTGGGCGGCTTCGCTGTTCCAGACGCGCTGCGCCGGAATCCACCAGGCCGTGAGGTTGTCGATCGCGTCGGCGTTCTGCACGCTGAGCGTCAGCCCCTTCGCGGCCGCGTCGGCGTAGACGACGCTCGGCAACTCCCCCGTCCAGAACCGCAGATACGCCCCGCGACTGATCTCCGCGTTCGCGACACCGAACAGCGCGCCGGCGACCGCGCGGACGTACGCTACCGGGTCGTCGGTGCGTACTAGTGGCGGCAGCGTCGTACTGTCGCCGGTCGAGCTCGACGATGGGACCGCAGGCACGGTTGGGTATGCGGTCGGCGATGACCGCGGCGAACGGGCCGCGTGGTGCTGCCGCGCGGAGGTGCTCGACGACCCGCCCCACACCCCGAAGACCACGACCAGCGCCACCGCGACGACAGCCAGCACGCACGCCACCACCCGGCGATGTGACGACGTGATCACTGCAGCTCGCATCAGACCGACCTCCTGTTAGCGCCTGCCAGCACCGTGCGACCGGCCGGTGCCGGACGGTGGTCATGCCGAACAGCGGCCGCCCACGACGGCACCCGAGTCCGCACCGGCAGCGAAACCGGCCGCGGTGGCGACCTGCCGCCACCGCTCGACGCTGACCGGGTCGACATCGCCGCCGAACGCCGCGTCCAACACCGAGGGTGCGTTGTGCTGTGCGTCGCTGCGCCCGAGCAGCCATACACCGAAGCAGCTCGCCGCGGCGTCGGTGAACCCGAGATGGCGCATCGCGGGGTCGCGCCGCAGGCTGGAATTGCCACCACGCACGAGTGCGGACCGGCTCAGCCCGGCAACGAGGCGGTCCAGCACGTAGACGAGTGCGTCGAAGGCGTCGGCGATCAGCGTCACACCGAGGTGCTCGGCGATCCAGGCGCGCACCTGGATGGCTGCTGCATCGACCGCGCCGCAGCTGTCGAAGACTGGCGTCGGCAGTTGTTCGAGCAGCTGCCGCGCCGCCTCGCCGCCGATGCGACGTGGGTAGCGGGCGCGCCAGTTCTGGCCGTTCGCGGGGACGCCGCCCAATCCCGCCATCCGCACGCGGTGACGCGCCTCGCCCACCGCACGAGCCGCGACCCGCTCGAGCACCGCTGCCGGATTGCCGGCGCTTGCAAGACAACCGGCCGCCGGGTCGAGTGCGCGCACGATGGGTGTCATCGCATCCTGGACGACGTCTCGACGCTCGTCGGCCGACAGCGGTAGCGCGCTGGCGCGGCGCGCGGCCACGGCGTAGAGCCAGTCGAGCAACTCGTGACACGCGACGCTGCTCGTCCACTGCGCGTCTTCCTGCAACACCGACGCACGTTCCGCGACCCACTCCTGACAACCGCGCTTGATCATGTCGCCCCCGCCTCTCACGCGGGGACGGCCGATCCACCTCGGACCCGGACTCAGCCGCGCTGTTGACGACCTTCGCGATTGCGGAAGGAACATCGACACCTCGCGCAGGGACGGCTCAGGACGTCCGCCGACGAGAACGTCCCCGATCGCGTTCGTCCACAGATCCGCGCGAGGGCCTACAGGGACGCGCCGGGACGCAATACCGTCGACGAAGCGTCCCGTGACGTACCGAGGAAGGTGACCGCGATGAGCAACGAGCGGCTGCGCGGGGCCATGCTCGCCGCCGGCCTGAGCGCAGAAGACCTGGGCGCGCAGATCGAAGTCGATCCCAAGACGGTGCAGCGCTGGGTGACCAAGGACCGCATTCCCCATCGCACGCACCGGCTCGCGGCGGCGAGGATCCTCGGCAAGGACGACGTGTACCTGTGGCCAGCGACCGAATCCGACGAGCGAAACCGGACGGCCAGCCAGGCCGAGCTCGTGCAGATCTATCCCAACCGCGGATCGATACCGATCAGCACGTGGACCGCCCTGCTGGACGCGACCTGCGAGTCGATCGACATCCTGGCGTTCGCCGCGAGCTTCCTGCACGACACGCTGCCCGACTTCGACAGCCAGCTCGCGTCGAAGGCGCGCCAGGGCGTGCACATCCGGCCGCTGTTCGGCGACCCGACATCAGAGGCCGTCCGCATCCGCGGGCAGGAGGAGGGAATCGGCGACCTGCTGGCAGCGCGGTGCCGGCTCACATGGAGCTATGTCCAACCGTTGCTGGAAGTCCCCGGCGTGCTGGCGCGGATGCACGGGTCGACGCTGTACAGCTCGATCTTCCGATTCGACGACACGCTGCTGGCGAACACCCACACCTTCGGCGCGCCGGCCAGCCACAGCCCGATGATTCACCTGCAACGCGTGCCCGGCGGCCGGCTGTTCAGCAACTACCTGCTCGGATTCGAACGAACCTGGGACCGCGGAACCGCTGTTGCCGCAGGCGATCTGTCGTAGTGTCTGTCCGGTGGGACGGGTGGACTACGTCGACGATCCGGACGCGCCGCGCGCCAACAGCGTGGTCCCCTCGGTCACTGCTGTCGTCGAGGACGAGCGGAATCGCATCCTGTTGATCCACAAGACCGACAACGACCTGTGGGCGCTGCCGGGCGGCGGGCACGACATCGGTGAGTCGATCGGCGACACGGTCGTCCGCGAGGTCCGCGAAGAAACCGGCTACGAGGTCGAGGTGACCGGCATCGTGGGCACGTACACCAACCCGAAGCACGTGATGGCCTACGACGACGGCGAGGTCAGGCAGCAGTTCTCGATCTGCTTCTCCGCGCGACTGGCCGGCGGCCAGATGCGCACCAGCAGCGAGAGCAAGGAAGTCGCCTGGGTCGCGGTCGATCGGCTCAGCGGCCTCGACATGCATCCCTCGATGCGGCTACGGATCGAGCACTACCTCGAACACCGCCAGCAGCCGTTCATCGGCTGACAGCGAACCGCTGTTCAGCTCGGGTGGCGCACTCGGCCAGGTAGGTGCGCGACCGCAGCACCGCCCGATGCACCGGATGGGTGCGCGGATACCGATCGAGGATGTCGGCGAGCCGGTCCGCGACGGAGATTCGCGACCCGGTCACTCCGCGGGTCATGTCCGCCCACGTGATCGCGTCGAGGGTGACCTGCTGGGGACGGGCGAACGCACGAAGTGGCTCGCCCAGCCCGCGCTCGTCGGCCTCGTACTCCGCGCCCGAGTGGTAGGCGACGAGGGAGACCAGTTCGGCGGGCGCGCCCAGCGAGGCGAGCAGCCGCGCGCCGTCCAGAGCATGCAGGCCGCTCTGCTCGACGGAGTCCGCGTAGCCGATGTCGTGCAGCCACGCCGCGCACACGACAACGTCGGGCAGTGGCGCCTGCGCGACGATGTCCTGCGCCGCGGCGCCGACAGCGCTCACGTGCGCCCAGCGGTCGGTCTGCGCGGCGAGCTTCTCGGCGGCGAGAGCGCGACAGTGCTCGGGCGACCACTCCATTCCTCAACGGTAGCCATCCCCGGACTGAGCCGCGAAGGCAGTGATCACGCGCCGGGTCGTCGCGCCCGCTCGCGGATCAGCCTGGCGAGATGGGTCTTCTCTCGTCCGAGGACGGCCGCGGCCCGGTCCAGCCCGACGCCGGCCTGCTCGAGGTAGTCGGCGAGCGCGTCGGCGACGTCGGCTCGCCTTTCGGCGATGACGTGGTCGTGGGACGCGACCACGGCGTCGCGTTTGCGGGTGGCGACGGCGAGTCGTGCATCGGCTGCGAGCACGCTGGCGACAAGGTCCTGTTCGCGGCGGACCTGGTCGCGCAGGCGCGCCCGAGCGTCCTGCCGCAACGGTGCACTCATCGCGGTTCAGCGCTCGAGATCGCTTGGGGCGTAGGCGTGGTAGTCCAGGCGGAGCAGGGTGCCATCGGCCGACCGGGCCGTCAGGGCGCCGGGCGATGGGGACGCGACCGTCGCGGGATCGAGCCCGAGCCGCCTCGCGCGGGCGATGAGCGCCTCGCGTAGTTGGCGGTCGAGCTCGACCGCGTTCAGCTTGGTCGGGTCGTCGTCCTCGTGAGTCTGTGTCATTTGCTCGCCCTCCGTCGCCTCTGCGGTTTGTGTCTACCTTGTGCGTACGACAGCGCGGTGCCGAGCGCTGTCGTCGTTAGAGGCTCGGCCGTCGGTCGTAGCCCGGCGTCGGGGTCGCGAGACTGGGGGCGAGTCGGGTGGTCATCGGAGCGCCCGCGAGGCGGTCGAGGGTGGCGAGCGCGTCGGCGTAGCGGTGCTCGTGGAGCAGCTGGGGCAGCATCCTGTCGATGTCGAGCCCTGCCGCGGACGCGCGGGACAGGGCGTCGGCGAGCGCGGGCCATTGCGGGGCGTAGAGCGCTCGGCGGTCCACTGCTGCGACGAGCGCGACCCACCGCTGCCGCGGGTCCCGCGTGCGTCCAACAGTGAGCTCGTGTCGGCGTTCAGCGAGGTGGCGGCGGTAGAGCGCCTCACGCTCGGTAAGGGTGTCGGAGTGGCCGGTCGGGTGGGTTGCGGTCCAGAGCGCGGCGTGCGCCCGGTAGGTGGCATCGGCCGGCGAGCGCGGAGTCGCGCGAGTGATCTCGTCCGCGAGCGCGGTGATCTGCGCGGCGCGGGCGGTGAGGTAGTCGCGCCAGGCCGGATCGGTGCAGGTCGGTACCGGCTCGAGCCACGGCAGCGGGGCCGGCCCCGCCGCGCCTGTGTGGGGCGGGGCGGGCGCGAGCCGGAGGCTGTCGGTGTAGCGGGCGCACGCGTCGCGCAGCCGTCGGGCGGGGTCGGCGATCATCCGCTGCTCGGTAGTGGCTGAGCGTTGCGCGGACTCGCGTTCCAGGATGCGGGCGAGCAGGTCGGTGGCGGTGGGCGGGATGAGGGTGTCGCGGCGGATCACGGCATGCTCGTCGTCGGCGCCGGTCATGACGACGTGGACGTGGTTGGCGTGCCGGGCGCGGCTGAGCGCGACGTAGAGCTGCTCGCGGCTCTCGGTGCCGGCGAGCACGGTGTGGCAGGTGTCGGCGGTGACGCCCTGGGCGGTGTGGATGGTGACCGCGTAGCCGAGGGTGACGTGCTCGGCGACGTATCCGGCGGGTAGCCGTACGCGGCGCCGCGTGTCGCGGTGGACGGCGTCGATGCTGCCGTCGGCGCGTACCGCGTGGACGGTCCATCGGTCGCCGTTCTTGACCCAGTCGGTGGCGGTGATGCCGAGGCGGCGGTCGTTGCGGCGGGTGATGATCGCGTCGCCCGCACTGGCGGTGCACCCGTCGGCGAGGCGCACCTGCTGCCGCGGGTCGGCGTCGCCGGTGTCGGCGAGGCGGTGGGTGCGGGCGCGGGTGTTCAGGGCGGCGGCTTGCTCGCGGGTCGCGGCGATGAGCAGCGCATCGCGGCCGGCGGTGCGGTCGGCGCGCCAGGCGGCGTATGCCGAGAGCAGCGCGGTGTGCTCGTCACCGACGTGGACGCGTCCCCGGTCGAGGTAGAACTCCAGCGCCGCCGGTGATCCGTCGCGGATGCCGAGCGCGGCGTGGGCCTCGGCGGGGTCGGCGAAGCGGACCGCGGTCTGCAGCGTGACCGCCTGGGTGGTTTCGGCGAGATCGCGCAGCACCCCGCCGGCGCCGATGGCGGCGAGTTGCCGGTCGTCACCGACGAGCCGCACGCTCCCGCCGACGTCGATCGCGTGGGCGACGATCGTGGCGAGGTCGGGCGTCGCGGCCATTCCGGCTTCGTCCACCAGCACGAGGGTGTTCGGGCGGATGGGTGTGCGGCCGGTCGCGGCGAGGTCGTGGACGATCTTGGCGATCGTCTCCGCATGGACACCCGTCGCGTCGCCGAGCAGCTGCGCGGCGGCGGCGGACGGGGCCAGGGCCACGATGTGCCCGCCGGCCTCGGTCCAGGATCGGGCGAGCACCTGCAGCGCGGTCGTCTTGCCGGTGCCGGCCGGGGCGAGCGCGAGTTGGCATCGCGCGCCGGAGCCGGCCAGTGCCCGCACGAACTCGGCCTGTCCGTTGTTGAGGGTGAGCCCGTTCGCCGTCGCCTCCAGCAACGCGAGGCCGGTCGCGGCGTCGTCGACCTGCTGGCCGTCGAATCGGTGTGCCGCGGCGACCAGGGCTTGTTCGGCGGCCAGCACTTCGTGTGATGTGTAGAGCTGCGACCCGGCGATGGTGTAGACGCTGGCGCCGTCCGCGCGTAGCAGCTGCGCCAGTTCGACCAGCCCGTCTGGCTTGGGCAGCGCGACCGAATGGCGGCGCAGCGCACGGTCGACGACCCGGTCGACGACGTCGTCGAGCTCGGCGACCGGGACGTCGAGGTCCCGGATGGCGCGCTGCGCCTCGGCGATCACGTGCCAGCGCTGCCAGGTCGCCCGGTCGGACTGGACCCGTTCGATCACCCGGCGTGCCGTGTCCGCGATCTGCGCCTCGCTAGGGACGGCCCGCGCCGTCTTCCGGGTGAGGGTGTCGAGCATTGTCTGAACTGCGGACGCTCCGATCGTGGCGATCGCCTCCTGGCGCCACCGCTGCCGCACCTCCGCTTCGCTGCGCGGCGGGTGCTTGTCCGGACGGGTCGCCAGCGTCGCCCGCTGCGCGAGCCCGATCGCCTCCACCGGCGCGGGCGGACGCCCGTGCTCGGCCTCGAACGCGACCGTCAACCCCGCCCTCTCGGTGTCGATCTCTGCCCGGCGCCGTGACCATGCCGTGAGCAGCCGATCGTCGATCCCGGCGAGCTCGCGGACCGGCCGTTTGCCGGGACGCTGGTGCTCGACGAACCCGACGCCCAGGCGTTCGCGCAGTTCGGCTTCCAGGCGGGTGTTGTACCGCTCGGACGCCGCGACCGCCGCCTTGAACAGCACCCGCCCGTCCAGCGCCCGCCACCGCCCGTCCAGCGTCTGCACCTTGTTCGAGACCGCGACGTGGGTGTGCAGGTCCGGATCGCCGGCGCGGGAGGTGCGGTGCACGAACGCCGCCGCGACCAGGCCCCGCACGTCTACCTGCCGCACCCCGTTGCGGCCGAGCCGGGTAAACACTGCCGTGCGTTCCAGCCAGTCGAGCGCGTCCTCGACCGCGGCCTGGTGCGCTGCCTCGATTTCGCGCGCGGTCGTCGATGGGGCGAGCGCCCAGAGCGCTGAAACGCTCTTCACCGGCGAGAACGTCAGGTCGAACCCGGCGACCGCTTTCGACCCCAGCCGGGACTGCTGCGCGATGAATCCGGACAGCTCGCGGGCATCGGCGGCCTCACGCCCATGCTCGCGGGCGAACAGGGCCCGCCCGACCGCGGTGCGAATCCGCGCCGTCACCTCCGCCGGCGCACTCGCGCACGCTGGTTGCCCGTGCCTCGTGTTCCACTCTGCAGCGAGCTGGGCGACCTGGCGGGCGAACTCGGTGTTGGCCAGATTGAGCAGGAACGGACGGCCCAGCTCCGTCGCCGCGTCGATCACGTCAGGATCGGCGCCCTCGGCCTCCAACAGCGCGGTCATCGCCGCGGTGTCCGGGTGCCGGCCCTCGCCGAACAACGCCAGCATCTGCGCCTCGCTCACGGTCGACCCGGGTGCGACGCCGAAGCCGACGAGCCCGCGCCCTAGCCACCGTCCCGGCGATTCACCCCGCTCCGCGTAGTACGCGCCGATCCCGCCCGCCGGCACCGGCGAGGCGTCCTGCACCGCAGTCTGCCGAGTGAGGTAGAGGTACCCGTGCCCCGCCGAGATCGGGTGCAACCCCATCACCGCGCACCGCCACGCCGAGCTTCCTGAGCCACACAGCCACGCACGCACGACACCTCGCCGCTACGCTGACCTCGACCCGGAACCAACACATCCGCAACGTGCGACGCCGCGGTGCCAACCGCGACTCACCCAGGTCGCCAACTGCTGTCGTGGACGATCACTCGACGTCTGCCGCCGACCAACGCGCGCCCACCCCGCCGATCACACCTCTTGCATCGGCCGACATTGGGTTCCATGGTGATCATGTCCACGCGGGAACCGGAGATGCGTGACACGATGCGAAGCGCGCGTTCGAGAGAGGAGCACCGGTTCAAGTGGAGAATGAAGCAAATCGGCTGGTGGCGTCGGGGGCCGAGACCACGTCGAGTCCACAGGGAATGCTCCGTTGACGGCGGCCGGCGGTCCGCTGTTCATCGTCGACAATGGCGCGTCTGGCCGAAGCGGCCTCGACTATCTTCGCGAGTGGTGCGAGATCGCTACGGGCATCGACATCGCGAGCGGGTTCTTCGAGATCGGCGCTCTTCTCGACCTCGACGGCAACTGGCAGAAGCTCGACAAGATCCGGATCTTGATGGGCGACGAGGTCTCCCGACGGACCAAGAAAGCTCTACTCACGGCTGTTCGTCAGCGGGCCGAGAGTCGACTTCACGAGAGCATCGAAGACGACAAGGAGCGCGACCCATTCTTGACGGGCGTCGACGCGGTTGTCCACGCCTTGAAGACGGCCAAGATCGAATGCCGCGTCTACAACAAGGACAAGTTTCACGCCAAGACTTACATCACCCATGCTCGTCTTGCCGTGGTTGGGTCTCAGGCGCTCGTTGGCTCGAGCAACTTCACGCGGCCAGGCCTCACCCAGAACATCGAGCTGAACATCAAGATAGAAAGCAGCTCTGAGGTCGCGCAGTTGCAGGACTGGTTTGAGCTCCACTGGAACGACGCTGTCGACGTCTCGGGAGATGTGCTCAAGGTCGTTGAACGGCATGCTCAGGAGTTCAGCCCGTTCGATGTCTACGCGCAGTCTCTGCGGTCAATGTTCGCAGAGCTTGTTCCCTCGGCCAACGAATGGGAACGGAATCACTCCCATATGTTCGGCGTGCTCGACCGGTATCAACAGGAGGGGTATTCGAATCTGCTCAACATCGGCCGTCAGCACAATGGCGCGCTGTTGTGCGACGGCGTTGGCCTCGGCAAGACCTTCGTGGGCCTGATGCTGATCGAGCGGCTCGTGCTACATGAGAACAAGCGAGTAGTACTGTTTGCCCCCAAGGCGGTTAAGGACTCAGTGTGGGTGCCGGAACTTAATCGCCACCTGTCCCACATCGGCGGCGTTGCCGGCTCGTCCGACTTCAGCGACCTCACCGTGTTCAGCCACACGGACCTGACCCGCGGCGGCGACTTTCCCGAGCGCTTCCGCCGAATCACCGAGC
Source organism: Mycobacteriales bacterium (assembly GCA_038207565.1). Classification (GTDB taxonomy): domain Bacteria; phylum Actinomycetota; class Actinomycetes; order Mycobacteriales; family Jatrophihabitantaceae; genus JALZAI01. The sequence goes on along the minus strand of JBBQZQ010000025.1, from coordinate 36,705 downwards.
TCGCTGATGTGGTCATCGTCGACGAGGCGCACCACTTCCGCAATGTCGGCAAGCGCGGCGATCCGGAGAATCCGGACGAGAGATCGCGCTACTACCGGCTTTACGATCTGGTGGGGGATGCGCCCGCAAAGGCTGTGTACCTACTAACCGCGACGCCGATTAACAACTCGATCAACGACTTCCGCCATCTCATCGAGCTGTTCAGCAGGCGCGGCGACTCCTACTTCGATCGCACGCTTGGTGTCACCAGCGTTACCGGCAGGCTCAACGCGATCACCAAGAACCTGAAGCAACAACTGGGCGAAGAGGTAACAGATAGTGAGACGACTGTTGAAGCCACCGAGCTGCTGGCGGACGATGCCCTGTTCGACGGCCTGGTGGTGCAGCGCAGCCGGGCCTACGCCAAGGCGAGCCAGCTACTAGAAGACGTCGACACGGTAACCTTCCCGACGCGCGACGATCCCAAGGTCGCCGAGTACTCGATCAAGAAGAGTTACGGCAAGCTGCTCGACCTGGTCGACACCGCGTTCAAGAATGACAAGCCCCTCTTCGCGCTGCCTATGTACTACCCGCTTGCCTATTACACGGGAGCCGATACATCGATTGACCCGACAGAGCAGAATCGCCAAGCTCAGGTGGTAGGCCTCATCCGCACCAACTTCCTGAAGCGCTTCGAGAGCTCGGTGCACGCCTTCGAGATCTCCTGCGACAGGTTGCTGCGCAAGCTGCTTGCCTTCGTGGAAAGAAACAACGCCACGGAAGCCGAGAAGCGGCGCTACGAACGTTGGCTCAACCAGCACGCCGAGTTGCTGGACTACGCGCGAACCAAACAGCTGGCGTTATGGGGAGACGACGATCCTGACGAGGAGAATGAGGACATCGTCTCGCCGGAGCTGCTCGAGAAGGCGGCACTGCTCGATCGGAGCGAGTACGACGTGCCGGAAATCCTCAGCGAGACCTATCTCGACCTCGACCAGATCGCAGCCCTCGTGGACGAGACGCGGGCCTTCAAACCAGAGCAAGACGACAAGCTTAGAAAGCTCATCAGGCTTCTCAAGAGCAAAGAGACCGCGGATCAGAAGGTACTGGTCTTCACCGAGTTTGCCGATACGGCCAGATACCTGCGCGACGGGCTTCGCAGAGCCGGCATAGAGAACATCGCGCAGATAGACAGCGGATCGAAAGTCGATCGCGCCCTGGTGATCAAGCGCTTCGCCCCCTACTACAACGGACTGTCGTCTTCCGAACTTGCCGCACAAGGCCTGGATGAGCCGCGGATCCTGATCGCGACGGACGTCCTTGCCGAGGGCCTCAACCTGCAGGACGCGACTCGATTGGTCAACTACGACATCCACTGGAACCCGGTCCGGCTGATGCAACGCATTGGACGCGTCGACCGCAGGCTGAATTCTGTGGTGGAGGATCGGATCAAGGCTGACCACCCGGAGCAAGCGGCGCACCGCGGACACGTTGCGTACTGGAACTTCCTGCCCCCCTCGGAGCTGGACACCTTGCTGTCTCTATATAGCAAGGTCAGCCACAAGACGCTGCTCATCTCGAAGACACTCGGCATCGAGGGCCGCAAGCTGCTGTCCCCGGAAGACGACTATGCGGCGCTACGCGACTTCAACGCGAGCTACGAGGGTCAGCCGACGACACAAGAAAAACTGCACCTCGAGTACCAGCGCTTGCTCGACGAGCACCCTGAGCTGGAAGAACGGCTGGCTGGCCTGCCGCGCGGGGTGTTCAGCGGGAAGGAAATTGGACAGCGGGGAACGGCGGGAGTGTTCTTCTGCTTCAGGCTGCCCGCCTTCGACACCGAGGCCGAGACGTTCACCCTCGACGCGGGCGTCACCAGGTGGTATCTGCAGCCGCTGCCCGATGGTCGGCTCATTGACGAGCCGGGCGCGATCGCCGCCGCGATCCGATCTGTTCCGGACACCCCGCGGGTGTGCGTCACAGAACGGCCGTTGCTGACCTCGGTTCGCGACCTGGTGCTGAAGCACATCAAGAACACCTACCTCAAGCAGATTGACGCGCCCATCGGGGCGCCGAAACCGCAACTCGTCTGCTGGATGGAGCTGAACTCGCCGTCATGACGCTTACTGCAGCGCAGCTTCGAAACGTCCGGAGCCTGGATGACGTCCTGACCTTCCTGCACGATGAACTTGACTGGCCAATCGACGCGGACGACCTCGAAGACGCGACCTTCGACTGGGATCCATCTGAGTTAAACCTGCCGCCCGAGCGTGTGCCGCATCTCGCGACGCTGCGTCAGCTCCGCCCGCTCGAGGACAACCAGCCGTGGGGAATCTTTTTTGTCGAGTTTGACGGCCCCCGGCTGCCGCTGACTGTGCTGCGCCGCCTGCTCGACCGCCTCGTCAGCAAGAAGCGCGCGGCGGGCGGCGGGACACTGCGCACATGGAGTCTCGACAACTTGCTGTTCGTGGTCACTAACAGCAGCGGGGACACCGTTGAACTGCACTTCCTTGCGTTCTTCGAGCCGGCCGGAAAATCGGTCGAGATTCGCTCGTTGCCTTGGCGCCCGGCACAATCACCCAACCAGCACCTGCAACGGCTCGCCACCGAACTCCTGCCGAAGCTAGCCTGGCCGGACGACCCCTCCTCTGCGCAGTCCTGGCAGCACGCGTGGCGCGAGGCGTTCCAGCTACGCCACGGCGAGGCCATCAAGTCCGCCTCGGCACTGGCCGTTCGCATGGCCGACACCGCCCAGTCTCTACGCTCGGAGATCGCCGCCGCGCTGACCGCGGAGAAAGCGACGGGACCGTTCACGACACTGCTTGCCGAAGTCAAGCGGCAACTGGTGAGTGGAGTGACACCCGAAACGTTCGCCGACATGTGCGCGCAGACCCTCGTGTATGGCCTGCTCACGAGCCGGATAAGCGATCCGGTCTCGTTCGGCGCGGCGCCGGTGCTCGCTGTGGTACCGCTGTCAAACCCCTTCCTTGCGGCCTTCTTTGACGACGTCTACGACCAGGCATCCGTTCTCGATCTGGATGGCATCGGTCTGGATCAACTCGTCGCTGATCTGCGTGTGTCCAAGGTCGAGGCGATCCTCGACCAGTTCGGATCGAGCGTGGCGGGCGGCGATCCGGTTGTGCACTTCTACGAAGAGTTTCTGCAGCGATACGACCGCAAGATGCGTGCGGACGCCGGTGCCTTCTACACACCGCAACCCGTCGTGGAATTCATGGTCCGCACGGTCGACGCACTGGTTCGCGCGAGGTTTGGGCTCAAGCTCGGCATCGCGGACGGCAGCTCCTGGGCTGAGGTCTCGAAGCGGAATGGCTTTGCCGTGCCTGACGGCGTCGACCCGTCGGCCTCGTTCGTGTCGATGATTGACCCGGCGACCGGAACCGGGACGTTCCTGGTTGAGTGGCTGCGCCGAGCTCGCGCGTCCTTCATGGCGACGCACACGCAGGCCGAGTGGGCCACGTATGCACGGGACGTCGTGCTGCCGACGATGCACGGATTCGAGCTGATGCTCGGCCCGTATGCCATCGCGCACCTCAAGACCGCGCTCGAACTGCACGACGAAGCCATTGCAGATGCAGCACCGATGATCGTGTTGACCGACACTCTCGACCACGACACCCAACAGATGACTTTCACTAGCGACGATCCAGTGTCTCGGGAGGGGCAGCGCGCGTTCGACATGAAGGACGGCGCGCGGTTCACGGTCTGCATAGGCAACCCGCCGTACGACCGCGAACAGCGCACGGCAGCCGCTGTCGGCAAGCGGAAGGGCGGTGTCGCGCGTTTTGGTGCACCGGGGGTCAAGCCGCTAATGGACAACATCCTTGAGCCGCTTACTGCCGCAGGAAAGGGTGTGCACGCGAAGAACGCCTACAACGACTACGCCTACTTCTGGTGTTGGGCGGTTTGGCAGGCGATTTCCAAGCGCCCGGGGCCCGGCGTGGTCGCGTTCATCACGGCGTCGTCGTATCTCGACGGCCCTTCATTCGCCGGCCTGCGCTCCTATATGCGCGACGTGTTCGACGAGCTGTGGATCGTTGATCTCGGCGGTGAGGGCCGCGGCGCTAGGGCCGACGAGAACGTGTTCGCGATCCGGACCCCAGTGGCCATAGCCGTCGGAGTCCGGACCGGGCAGCCAAGGTCCGGGTGCGTCGTTCACTACCGGTCCGTGGAGGGAACACGCGACGAGAAGCTGAAGCAGTTGTCCAACCTCGACCTTCTCACGTCCGCAACGCATCGAATTCCCGGCACCGGGCTCGATCGGCTCACTCCGAAGACGGACGCGACCTACCACAGCTACATCGAGATCACCGACCTCTTCACGTGGATCCAGTCGGGTAGCCAACTGAAGCGAACCTGGCCCGTCGGGCCCTCGAAGTCCGTGTTGAGAAGACGCTGGGACGAGCTTCTTTCAGCTACGCCTTCCGCGCGCCGGCAGCTAATGAAGGAGACTCGTGACCGGAAAACGACCTCCCGCATCGAGTCTCTGATAAGACAAGGTCGGCTAAGTCCGATTTCGAGCATACGTGCCGGTACTCCACCGGATGCGATCGAGCGCTACGGCTACCGCAGCTTCGACATGCAGTGGGCGATCGCGGACGGACGCATCGCGGACTTCCCTCGTCCGGCGTTGTGGCACGTGCGTGGGAATCGCCAGCTATACCTGGCGACATTGACATCCACCAAACTCGGCCACGGGCCGGTGGTAACAGCCTCGCCGTATGTTCCCGACCTTCACTTCTTCCGCGGGTCATACGGTGCCAAGGACGTTCTGCCGCTTTACCGTGACGCACGCGGAACTCGCCCGAATGCACCGGCGAAGCTCCTCGATGCATTGTCCAGCCAACTGGGCAGCATTATCACCGTCGAGGACCTCGCGGCCTACGTTTACGGCTTGACCGGCACGGCCGCGTTCGCCGAACTGTTCGCCGACGAACTCGGCGAGGGCGCGGGCCCTGTGCGAATCCCGCTCACTGCCGATCCAGCTCTCTTCGACGAGATCGCGCGCGATGGACGGCAATTGCTCTGGTGGCATACCTACGGCGAACGCTTCGGCGACGGCGTTGCGGATTTGTTAGAGGGTACCGCTCAGGAGGTTCAACGCGTCCGCTCGTACCCGAAGAAGTTCACCTGGGAACGCAACACAGGACACATCACGATCGGCGATGGCGTGGTTGGGCCGGTTAGCGCCGAAGTCTGGGAGTTCGAGGTCTCCGGGCTGAAGGTCGTACAAGCTTGGCTCGGCAACCGGATGAAGGCCGGCAAGGGCAAGAAGTCCAGCCCGCTCGACGACATCCGTCCCGAACGCTGGACCTTTACGCCGGAATTCCTCACGCTGCTCGCGATTCTCGAGCACACGGTCAACGTCACACCGCGCGCGGCCGAGCTACTCGCCCAGGTCGTGGCAGGCGAGCTGATCGATCCCGTATCTCTACCCAAGCCGACCGATGCCGAGCGCAAGGCGCCCACGAACTGATGCCCGGGATCGCGAAGCCAAAGCCGATCGATGCGTTCGTCGACAACATGGCCGACGCGCACCATCTCGTTCGGCTGGCGGACGCCCTGACCAACCAGCGGGTACGGCGCATGCGTAAGGAGATGCGGGACCGGCTCGGCGTAGCTATGCGGATTCCCGTCAAGAGTCGAAGCGAACTCGACTGCGTAGAGAGCGAGCGGCTGTTCCTGCTGTTCATGCCGGGCTCCGACCTGCGTCCGGCCGACTTCGTGGATCACAAGCCACTGCTGCGTCAAGCGCTGGTCGCGGGGTGTGCGGCTACCGAGACTTACATCGGCGACAAGGTCATGTCTCAAGTCGGGCCGCTCCTGTGGGCGAACGGCACGCCAACAGACCGACTTAAGCGGATACAGATGACTGTCGGCGACTGGTTCGCGATCGACGAGTACGACCGCCGGCGTCGCGGTCTCCGAGAAAGGATTGTCGCGCCCTACGTCCTGATCAATGCCAGTACCGCGCCGAACAAAGTGGGTGAGTTGATGTCACTCATCGGCGTCCCGCGCTGGACGAAACAGCTCGATGACGAACGCGGCGTCGCAACGGGCGAGACTGAAGCCTTCCTCGATCGCGTCACGAAGCGTCGTAACCGCATCGCGCACAACGGTGATCGAGAGGGCCGGGGGCGCGCGGACCTTACGATCGACGAAGTGCGCACCGATCTCGCTGGCCTTGAATCCGTGGCGCAAGCCATCGAGAACGTCGTCTGAGTCGAGGGGAAACCTGTGGGAATCAGCTTCCATGTCTCGATGCGAGTGCCCTGGCGCGACCGCCCCTGGGACGACCGGATCTGCGACCGCCCACTGGACAACTCGTCCTGCATCCAGCTCAAGAACATCGGCGACAAGCGCCTCGACGACTATGAGATCGAGCGGGCCGGCGAACCGTTCGAGGCGCACGACGCCCAGCGACTCCCATGTCTGAGCGAGCGGGCAACCTTCATGTCTCCCACCGGCTACCGCGTTCAGAAGACGCACCCGTACGGCGCGAATAGGAAGCTCAAGGACCATCTAGAGCCGACGTTCGTTGAGATGCCTCCCTACGGCGTCGAAGCCGTGCCGTTCCGATGGCTGAGCCGAGAGACGTTCGAAGAGGATCTGTGGCACCAGTGGGATGCCGGTTATGACCCGGCCGCCGAGATTCGCGTGCATAACATCCTCGGCTACACGCCCGGCTGGCTCATGGATGGTGGCAACCAGCAGGCCGTCATACGACAATTCTTCGACTGCGTGACCGTGGACGAGAGCCTGGTGTTCTTCTACCTCAAGCACTCGCCGCTCCAGGAGACGGACGGACGCCGGCTGCTCGTCGGAGCCGCACGGGTCACCGCCCTTCGACTTCCCGACATGTGGAACCAGCGGGGCACGCCGCCCTTCGACTCGTCCATGTGGGAGACGGCGCTCATTCACAGCCTCCGGCCGGACGGCAAGGACGGAATCCTATTGCCGTACCAACACCTCGTCGCGCTGCTAGACGCCGGCCAGGACGTAGCTGCCGCGTTGGCCTGGGCACCGGAGGGCCACGAGGTCGAGTTCTCCTACGTCACCGAGCACGTTACGGACGACACCGCGATCGAGGCACTGCGTAGCCTGCAGCTCGCTGCGGACGGTCTGACTGCGCTGGACATCGATGTTCCCGCCGCATCTGTTCACTGGCTCGATGCGGAGATGAACCGGCTGTGGCAGCAGCGGGGCCCGACGCCGGGACTCGGAGCCGTCCTCAGCCATCTTGGTGTCAAGGCAGGTCACCGCGTCGCCCGTCAATTGCTTGCCGAACTCACGATAGCTCAAGACCCATGGTCAGTCCTCGAGCCCGGGCTAGAGGACTCTGCAAAACTGCCTGCGACGGTTCGGCCGCTGATCACTTCGACTCCTCGTGCGATGTGGCGGGCGATGGGTTCCGACGAGCGAGCCGCTCTGCGGCTCCTGTCGGCGATGCAGGTGACGGACGAGCAGGTGCAGATGCTCATGAAGGGCGACACCGACATTGAGCTGAGCCCGCGGGAGTTGATCGGCAACCCGTACTTTGCAGCGATCTGCACGTACGGCGACCCGAGGCACGTCGCGTTCGCGACCATTGACCGCGCCTGCCTCCCGGCCCCACAGGCAACATGGGCGAGTGTTCTCCCCCCAGAGAGTGTCATGGACGACGAGGGCGACCGTCGCCGTGTCGAGGCGATCCTCGTCGAGGTGCTCGAGCGGCAGGCCGACGAGGGAAACACGCTCGTCCCGGAATCGGGCCTGACGGACCTGGCGGCGGAGGTGCCGCTCAGTCGACCCCTCACGGTATCCCGCCAGCTCATTCGTGGGCACGGACTGGACGCCGACTCCCAAGTGGAGTTCGAAGACTGGTCGCCGATCGTCGCTGCGCGCCTCGCCCCAAACAAGCCGGCATTGAAGCTAGCTCGATTGGCCGCCACAGCTGATGTCCTTCGCGGATGGATCGAACCGCGGGTCCGCGCCTCGCGCCACATCGTCGACGTCGAAGCCCGGAGTGCGCTCGACGCGACGCTGCCGGCTCAGGACCGGTCGGACGAGCCGGAGGAGATAGCGCGCGTCGAGAAGTCATTGGGACTTACGGAGTTGTTGGCCGCTCGCGTGGCCGTGCTCGTCGGGGCAGCGGGCACAGGGAAGACGACGCTGCTCAAGGCCCTTGTCGATGTGCCTCAGGTGGCATCGAAGGGCGTGCTCCTGCTCGCTCCGACCGGCAAGGCCCGGGTGCAGCTGCAACAGAAAGTCGGCCGAAAGGCCACGACGATCGCGAGCTTCCTCAGCGCGTCCAAGCGGTACCACGGCGAAACTGGCCGCTATGTCGTGACCGCCGACTCGCACTCACGCGTCGACGTCGGGCTTGTCGTCATCGACGAGGCGTCGATGCTCACCGAAGAAATGCTGGCTGCGACGCTTGATGCGCTGGGCAGCGTACAGCGGATCGTCCTAGTCGGGGACCACCGACAACTGCCGCCAATCGGCGCCGGACGCCCGTTCGTTGACCTGGTCCAGGAGCTACGTCCCCGGACGTTCTCCGGTCCTGAGCGAATTGCTCCCGGCTACGTCGAGCTGACGGTCCTTCGCCGGCAGAACGGCGAGGAGCGCGACGATCTCGCACTGGCGGCGTGGTTTGGCGGCGAGGATCTTCCGGCCGGCGCCGATGACATTTGGGAGCGGTTGCGATCCGGCGCGCCTATGAAGACTCTGCGGCATGTGCAGTGGGAACGCGGTGACCCGATCAAGGTACTCGACGACGTGTTAGCTGAGGAGGTGCTCGCGGGCTCAGGCGACCCGGCGAAGGACTTTGCGCTGAGCTATGGAGCGCATCTGAGCCCGGACGGCAAGTGGGTGAACTGGCAAGGCGGGGAAGGTGGGGCGGGCAAGAAGTCCGAACGATGGCAGGTGCTCTCGCCGACGCGTTCTCGGGTATTCGGAACGGTCGAGATTAACCGGCATCTGAAGCGCAAGTTCCGTGCGGATGCATTGAATTTGGCACGACGTCGCTACGGCTGGCACAACCCGAAGCCCTTCGGCCCAGAACTCATCGTGCTCGGCGACAAGGTCATGCAGACGCGCAACACCCGAATGAAGGGCTATCCCCGAGACACGGGTCTCGACTACGTGGCCAACGGCGAGATCGGCGTAGCGATCGGACGGTCGGGAAAGACGTACAAGCTGCCGCTCGATGTCGAGTTCTCCTCGCAGGTCGGCGTGACGTATCGCTACTGGCCGTCATCGTCCGACGATCCGCCGCTCGAGTTGGCCTGGGCGGTCACCGTGCACAAGTCGCAAGGGGCCGAGTTCGGGACGTGCATCGTTGTCCTGCCATTGCGGACGCGGATGTCGCGCGAGCTGCTCTACACGGCGCTTACCCGGCAGACCGACCGGGTGATCATCCTGCACGAAGGATCAATCGAGGACTTGGCGGCGATGGCGCGGCCGTCGGAGTCCGAGAGTGCGCGGCGGCTGACCGATCTCTTTCGACCGCCGAGCCCGCGTGAAGTAACGATCGGCGGGGTGAGCCACCGGTTCGACAGCAATCTCATCCATGTCGCGGCCAACGGCGCCCTCGTCCGTAGCAAGAACGAGGTGATCATCGCGGACATCCTTGAGGATCTAGCTCCCGGGCGGTGGAGCTATGAACGCGTACTGACGGGGGACGACGGAAGCCACCGGTCGCCGGACTTCACGATCGACACCCCAACCGGCGAGACCGTCTACTGGGAGCACCTCGGCATGCTCAACAACCCTCGTTACGCCGCGAAGTGGGCCGCGAAGCTCGAGTGGTACCGAGAGAACGGCATCCTTCCGGCGGAGGAGGGCGGCGGCGCGAATGGCAAGTTGATCACGACGAACGATCTCCAGGGCGTCGACGTTCCCGCTTGGCGAGAGATGGCAAGTGGCGTCGTCGGCGCAGCTCCCATCCGTAGATCTCCAGCTAAGAAGGCGATACGGCCGCGCGCCGGTCACAATCACGCCGACTCGTGATCTGTCAGCAGTCTGGCCAAGCTAGCCTAAGATCATCTGGTAGCCAGTCTGGCAGCCTACGGTCTTGTTCGAGGTCGTTCGTGCCAGTCCGCAAGAATCCGCAACGCTTATGCAGTAGGGGTTTGAACGTCAGCGAATCCATCTGAATCGAACGCTTGTACGCTGGCAGTGTGGGGCGGCACATAAAGTAGACGACCAAGCTCCTGTTGCCATGCTGTCATGCGACGTGTGGAAGGGCGTGCGGAAAGCTGCACGCCGTTGCGATTTCTCGCCAACGGTCGATGTCGGCGCGCTCGCAATGAACCCCGATAAGGGCTGCGTCGAGAACTGACGGCGTGTGATGGTGGGCGTCGGACCGGCCGAGCAGCCATACCGCGAACGCGCTTGCTTCCTTTGGTCCGAATCCGAGGTGCCGCATCGCCTGGTCCGCCGCCAGGCGGGAGTGTGCCCCGCGTACCAGCGCCGCGCGGCTGACTCCTGCCACGAGCCGATCGAGTACGTACATGACGGCGTCGCGACCGTCCTCGGTCAGCGTAATTCCGAGCGTGTCCGCCACCCAGCGCACGACGACGTCGGCGGCGTTCTCGACTTCCCGACAAGGGTCCAAGGCGGGTACCGGGACTTGTTCGCAGATGCGACGCGCCGCTTCGCCGCCTACACGGACGGGATAGCGGGTTCGCCAGTTCCGTCCATTCGGGGGCGCCCCGCCGAGCCCGCACATCCGAGCGTTGTGGCGCGCGGCGCCCGCTGCCCTCGCTGCGATACGTTCGAGCACGGCGGCCGGGTTCGCGGCGACCGCGATCCGCTCGCGCGACGTCGCGAGTGTCCGCGCCACGTCGGACATCGCGTCTTGCGCGACATCGGCGCGCTCGTGCGGGGCCAGCGCGTACGCGGCGACGCGGCGTCGGACGACGGTGTAGAGCCACTGCACGAGATCACGACCCGCCGCGTCCTCGGCCCACCTGTCGCCCGCTGGTAACGCGGCGAGGCGGTCGCGTACCCACTCCCTCGACCCCGCGCGAGAACCGTCCGCGGCGAGCTGATCGCTGAGTCGCATGGTGGCCTCCTGAACTGGCGAGTGGGTTCGGTCAACCATCAGCCGGCGCCGCTGCAGATAGCAGCCGACAGGGGCAGACAGGGGACGGACATGTCCCCTGTGGATAACCGCCCCATGTCAGAGGGCGGCGGCAGGATAATCAGCCACCGGCGGAAGGACAGGTGATGTCCGAAAAGGCAACAAGGCTCAGGAACCAGCGTGCCGAGCGGGGTTGGACGCAGACGCAACTGATCGCGGCGATGATGCGCGTCGCGCCGGGCCTCGGGTGCGCCTTGCCCGGGATCGACTCGCTCAAGACCAACATCCGACGGTGGGAGAACGAGCGGATCGTCCCGGGGCCCGACTACCGCAGGGTGCTGCGGGCGGTCTACGGCCTGACAGACGAAGACCTCGGGTTCCCGCCACCGGAGATCGCCGGTCATCCCGCTGTGGCAACGCCGTCCGCACTGTCCATCGAGGGCCTCGACTACTTCGCGACGCTGCTCGCGGCGCACGTCCGCGCCGACAACCTCATCGGTCCGCACCAGGTCGTACACCTCGTCGAGCACGAAACTCGGCACCTCAGCGCCGCGGCGCGTGACGCCCGCGGGACGTCGCGGCCGCAGGTCATCCGGACGACCCTGCAGTTTCAGGAGTTCCTCGGGTGGTTGCAGCAAGACTCCGGACGCCTCGACGCGGCGATGGCCTCCACCGACCGCGCTCGCGACCTGGCCGTCGAGCTCGACGATCCGCTGTGGACCGCCTACCTGCTCATGCGCAAGAGCAACATCGCGACTGATGCAGGCGACCCGGTTACCGCGGCCGTGTTAGCCGACCTCGCGCTCACCGGCGTCCGCGCGCTGCCGCCTCGTGTGCGCGCCGTCGTTCTGCGCCAGAAGGCGACCGCCCAGGCCGCGCTCGGCGACACACGAGCATGCGCCTTCGCGGTTGACCAGGCGTTGAGCGCGGTGCAGCGGGCAGACGACGTTGGGGATGACACCGCCGGCTACTGCACGATCCAATTCGTCGCGATGGAGGCGGCCGCCTGCTGGACGAGGCTGCACAAGCCCGCGCAGGCCATCAACCTGCTGGACCACGCGGAAGCTGACTGGCCCGAGCCGCTACGCCGCGACAAGGGGTTGTTCCTCGCCCGCCTCGCGACGGCGCACGCGGCGATGGGTGACACCGACCGAGCGAGCGTGATCGGCTCGCAGGCGGTCGGCGTCGCCGGACTGACCCGATCGGCACGCACGATCGCCGAACTGCGTCGACTGCGAACCCAGTTGGCGCCGTCGCGCCACGAGGGTGACGTCGACTCGGTGTGCTCTGCGGTCGCTAGCCTCGTAGCCACAGCCGCTTGAGGAGGCGACCACGACGTGCGCGAGCTTGTACCGATCTCGACGTCGCGCGACGAAGCCGACCGCGCTGCGTCGACAGCCGTACTTCCCATCGGCAGTTTCGAGCAGCACGGCGATCACCTCCCGCTCTCGACCGACACGCTTGTCGCTTGCGCGATCGCCCGCGGACTAGCTGACGCCTACGACCTGATGCTGCTGCCGCCGATCACGATCTCGTGCTCCCACGAACACGTCGACTGGCCAGGCACCGTCAGCATTAGCGCGCGGACCCTGCACGCCGTCGTCATGGACATCGCCGCCTCGCTGCGGGCCCGAGGCAATATACGTCTGCTACTGGTGAACGGTCACGGCGGCAACTACGTGCTGTCCAACATCGTCCAAGAAGCCTCCGTCGACGGGCCTGCGATGGCACTGTTCCCGTCCCGCGGCGACTGGCGCGACGCCCGCGAGCGCGCGGGCATCGTCACCGACAACAGCGCCGACATGCACGCCGGGGAGCTGGAGACTTCGATCCTGCTGCACGTGATGCCCGACGCCGTCCGCCCCGGCTTCGAGAACGCCGACCATCAGGCCGAGGACAGGCCACTGCTGCTCACCCTCGGCATGCGTGGCTATACCACCAGCGGCGTGATCGGAAGCCCTTCGCTCGCCACGGCCGACAAGGGCAAAGCCCTGCTCGCCGCCTTCACCGAACTCGCCCGTCCACACGTCGACGCCCTCCTTAGGGACCGCGGGTAAAAGCACGGTAGGCGGGGCGGGTAAACATGTTCTCCGGTGGGCAAGTCGGTTTGCGGGACGGTCGAGACAGGTCGCCCGCCCTTCGAGTCGTCTCCAGGTGTTACATGACCCATCGACGCTGCGGGGCCGGCCAAGAAGCACCATTGGACAGACACGCCGCGCAGCCCAGGGAAGAACGTGACTGAAAAACAACGGTCAAGGTCGGCCTGATCGCGGCTGGGTGTGTCTTCACCCTGCTGCTAGGCACTGTGGCTGGCACGGTCGCGAGCACAATACCGAATAATCAGCAAGCTCATACTGGGACTAATTCCCGCGACGACTACTTACGGCAGCACGGACCTGGCGGGAGAACTCGAAACGTTCCGGGCGTATGTCGATGCCCAACGTACGGAGCTAGCTGAGATCGCGGCGACTCCGATCGCAAAGCGCAGGCAGGAGGACTTCGCCAGACACGTCGAAAGCACGATCCAGGTCCCCCTGACGCAACTCGAGCGCGGGCTCCAGCTTCACAAGCTTGAGCCGACCCGATCCCTCATCATGGCCGGCAGCTTCACCGCGCCAGCCGTCATCGGACCAGCTGTTGTGGGACATCCAGCTGCCGCGACGGCAGTAGGGACCGTCGCCGCAATCGGAAGCGCCTGGTGGCAGATCGAGGATCGACGGGCCGCTGCACGGAGGGCCTCGCCTGTCGGCTACCTGCTGGACGTCCGGGACCGATTGACGCCGAAGACACTCGCTACCCGCGTGCGCAAGGTGCTCCGTGGAAGCTACAGCGTAGCCAAACGTTGAACGGCGCTGTTGCGTTGGTTGATCGCGCGGCACCGGGGAGCCGCTCCGTACGACTGTCAGCGGTCACAGATTCATGCAGCAGACCCGTTTCTGGTCATTGGTGGAGACTAACGAGTCTGAAGTGCTACGCGAGGATCTCAAATACGACCTCGGAAAGTCGCTCAGCAAGCAAGGTCGCACGGGGGCAAGTTCTACGACTCGAAGGCGATCGTCGCCGCTGCGAATGGGTATAAGCACGGCGAACCGCTCGCGAACACCTTCACCGGTGGCGACGCTACGATCGCTTGTTCGCTGGAGCGTCTCGGGTTCTCGGTTACCCGCCCTGGTTCCGGGGACCGGCTACCCGACTGGACCCGGCACGAACTCGTCCTGGCGCTCGATCTGTACCTCCGCACCCGCGGGAAGATAGGGTACGGCAAGGCCACGAAGGTCGTTATCTAACTGAGCGCGACGCGTCGGTCGCTGGCGATCTTCGAAGATGCGATCCGCTTGGATGCTCGATTCTGGAAGAACTTCTGCGGCGCCATGAAGTTGCAGAACTTTGAGTCAATCGACCCCGCCCATGTGGGCAAGGGCATGCCGCACGACAGCCGGATGGATCAGGTTGTGTGGGACGAGTGGGCGCACCGGCCAGACGAGCTCCACCGCGTGGCCCAGGCGATCCTCTCGGCGCATAAGAGTCGTTGAGCCGGGCAGCCACGTCATCGATGATGGGTGACGGGTCCGAGTCGAGCACCAGGATGGAGACTCGCATGAAGGGCGTCAGATTCGCGGTCAATGCGCTCGTGGCGACCGCCTGTGTCGGGGCGGTTCTGTTCCTCTACGTCGAGGCGATCGTCGTCCGACCGCCGAGCTCGCAGGCCGCCGATCTGGCCGTGTCGATCGCAGGGATCAATCCTCGCAACGGCTCGGGACTGCGGGCCGATGTCGTCGTTGACGTGTCGCCCGGCACCTTCGGGTGTGACTCCACGGTTCGGGTACGCGTTGTGCTGTCCGGCACGCCCGGTTTCTGGAGCGCGTACTCGGCGAAGCTCTCCGGCACCACGACGGGTCGGCATCGGGCTACGAACGACCTTTCACAGCGTCCGGATGCTGGACTGGTCCGGTTACGACCTGCCGCGTTCATTGATCAACCTCGGCGAACCCGGGCAGCGTGTGCGGTCTCCCCAGCGCAGCGGAAAGATCGATATCTCCACCGGGCGAGATACCTCGACGGGCGCGCCGTGGTTTATCGCGAAGATCGACGACTGGGCGCAGCACAGAACGCCGCTCGTACTGGAATTCGACGCCGACTGGACGTCGGACCGGGGGCTCGGTTCCTGCTACGTCGTCGTGCCCGAACTCGTGGACATCGACAGCACCGCGGTCGAGGACGCCCGCGCCGCGGCGACGGGCGCGAAATCGGTCTTCGACCTGAGCCGGGACTCGCGCACGCCCAGCGCGATTACCTTCGGGCGGGTCATCCTGCGTACCGGCGGGCATATCGATGACAGCAACTCCCGCCCGCCTCCCGGGCTGGTCGACGGTAACCCGTGGACGCGCGATCTCGGGGAGGTCGGCCAGGAGGCCGCCGTACGGACCTGCACGCCGCCGGCAGCGCGCGACTCGTATCCACACGACGGCAGCAAGAGCCCGAACGGCCGCGAGACCGCACCCGACCTGTCGACGGCCGCCCAGGTCGGGTGCGGCGGGCTGAGCGTCGTCGAGACCCGCAACGCATCGACGCTGGTCAACGTGGCCTTGCTGCTGTTCGGCGCGTTCTTCGGTCTTGCCCTCGAACGCCTCGTCAAGGTCGGTTCCGGCGCTTGGCGCGCCTACGACGAGAGGCAGGCGAGAACGGCGCGACAACGTGGTCAGCCGAGCGACCCGGACGGACCGGACCCGCCGCCGGACGAGCCCGAGACGCGGTCGGGAGAGGCCGACCCGCGCTAGCATGACGCACGCGTTATCCGGCAAGGGCCTCGATGTCGTTGAAGCCGTCCCACTCCTCGAAGCAGACGAAGGCCACGACGGCGAGCGCAACGGCACCGATGCCGACCTGCACGGCGGGACCCGCCGCGGCGATGAACACCTTGATCAATCCGGCGACTGTCGACGCGGCCGCTCGCGCGCTCGAGATCCAGCCGATCCGCTGCAGCTGACCGGCGATCACGGTCTCCAGGTCCTTCGTCGGCTCGCTCATGTCGCGACCGTCGGTGATCGCCTTGGGCTAAGCAGCCTCGGCCGGCGGACGTCCGAGCAGTCGGCCCAGCACGTCGCCGACGAGACTGGGCATTCCGTTCTTGATTTTGTTGGTGATCTCCTTCAGTTTGTCGTCGAAGTCGTCGCGAAACTTTTCGGGGACGAGCGCGCGGACATGGTCGACGATCCAGACGAGGATCTTGGCGGCGGCGCGGCGGACGACGTTGATGCCGTGACGGATCCTGTCGAACGCGGCCTGCACTGCCGCCCCGCCGATGGTCGCGATGCCACCGACCGCGCCATCCAGCGCGCCCAGGAGCACAGCGTCCTGGCCGAGCTTCACAAGCTCTTCGCCGCCGGCCTTTTGGAGCGCGTCCAGCTTGGCGGTCAGTTCGTCCGGCAGCGTCACTGCGACGACCGGTACGGCCCCTGTGACGGCGCGTTGCATCTCGTCCAGAACGGCGTTGGGGCCCGCCAGCGACATGCCGCCGGAGTCGTCGATGCCGTAGGTGCGATAGGCGTCGTCCGCGTTCTGGCTGGCGGCAAGCAGGACTCCGCTGAGCTCCATGGCGCTGATGAGTACGGGGAGGGGCGCGCCGGCCTGGGCGGTGCCGTCCCCGAGTTGTTCGATCAGCGCGTCGGACTTGTCGAGGAATTCGTCGACGGTTCGCTCGACGGCCTCGGGACCGGGCAGCCCGGTGTCGCGCGGCAGCGGCGTGCCGTCGGGGTCGAAGGACATGCCCTCGAACTCGTCCTCGGAGGCGGGCGCGGCCGCCTGCGCGATTCGCAGTACCGCGTCGGCACTCTCGCGCGCCAGGACGTGGCCGATGCCTCGGTAACAGTTGGTGACATGGGGCCTCCGTGGGAATTGAAACAAGCCTCGACCGCCAAATGGTCGCGGACGCACGGCCCCTTGACAAGCAATCGATCCGATTGCGAGGGTGTTGGCTCGGCGGGCGAGTTGTGAGCGAAGTCGAGGTCCCGGATGTCGAGCGGCGTTCGCCGCGCAACGTTCGACGTTCGCGGATGAGGTCTTCACTCCGCTGGGTAGAACGGACCTACCGTGCGGGCAGCTACCCGACCCGTCCGCCACCGCACCCCTGCCGGATCAATTCCTGGTCATTCTGAACGACGCCGCCCAGCTCGACCCGACCACGTTGCCTCCCTCACTCACCGTGGTCCGCCAGTACGACAGTCTTCCGCTCATCGAGGTGAACGGGCCGGTCGAGTCGCTGGCCGGCGTCGAAGCCCTACCCGCCGTAATGAAGGTCCTGCCGTCACTGGGTTGCGCGGAGCAGTCCCGCGGTTTCGCGATCGGCTTCAACGCGCTGACCCGCATCGCTAGGCTGCACCGGACCATGCCGTCGCACGGGTTCGGCGGGATCGAGCGCGGGTCGGGCGCGGGATATCCGGTGGTGCGTGGTCACGGCGAGACGATGACCGTGGTCACCGATCACGCCATCGACTGGCCGGCACCTCCCGCGATCCTGCCGGTCGTCAACCTGAGCGTCGGGCCGAAATCCGCGTCGTTCCCGTTCCTGGCCAATGACGTTGTGAACGTGGCCTCCTTCGCGGCCGCTCGGGAGATGCTGGTAGTCGTCGCGGCGGGCAACTGCGGTCAGGCCGGCGAGCGAACCATGTCGCCGTGGGCGAGTGCCGAGTGGGTGCTGTCGGTCGGCGCCACATCCGACGCGGACGGCCAGGCGCTCGCGCCGTACTCCTCCCGCGGCAGCGCCGACGATCCGGATTCGGGCCCCGACGTCGTCGCGTGGGGCACGATCCACGACCCGCACGAGCACATGGGCACGTCCTTCGCCGCGCCGCGAGTCTCAGGCATGGCCCGGCTGGTCTGTGCGGCGCTGACCCAACTGGGGCGCGAGGTGCGCGTCGCCGCGGGTGCGGCACCGTACGGCTTGCCGCTCGTCGGGTTCGCCCTGATCGACGCGTACGGGGCGGAGATCTGGCAGAGGGGCTCGCGCCTGATCGCAATGCCCGCCCTCCCAGTGCTCGGCGTCGTACGTGGCGCAGCCGGCCGGCTCGTCGAGCTGTGTGGCGCGGGACTGAACGTCACCGCGACGACGTCGCTCCTGCGCGAGATCATCGTGTCGGCCGCGACACCAGTCTCCGGATACGGCCCGCACGAGGTCGGCGCCGGCTTCGTGGACGATCGACGCGTCCTCGATCGGCTGGCACGGGTCACCGGCGCCGACGTCGTCCGCTGGTTCGGCGGCGCTGGCGCGCCGACGGTGCCCGAGCTCGACCGACTGATCGTGTTCGACCGCGCGGCTCTGGAGGACCTGAATCGCATCGTCCGGGCGACCGGACCGGCGTTCATGTATGACTACCGGGCACAGCGGATGGGTCTGGCTCCCTACCCGGAAGACGAGTTCGCGGCGCTCCCGCTCGATCAGCGAATCAACGGATTTGAGCTCACCTGACTGGACTACCCGACGCAAGCGATCGTTTCCGTGGACGAGGTGGTCGGCGAGGGCGCAGGCGTCGGCGGGTTTTGTAGCGGAACAGCACCCTCGCGATCGGCTCGATCACCCTCAGCCGGCAGGTGAAGGTCATCGTGTATGCCGCCCGCGAGCGTCCGCCGGACAGGGGTGCGCGCCTGCCCACGAGGCGAGGACTGGTGGCCGCGATTCCAGCTTGACAAGTGCGCGAGGAGTGCGCTGGTCGCGCAAACGCTCGTCAGAAGCTCTGACGTTTCGCCAGTGTTTGGTTTGTCAGATCTGGTGGCGTCTAACTCGTAGGACGCTACCCGCCGGAGCGATGTTCGAGGCGGACTCGGCTCGCCCCTTTTCACTGAGCGGAATGCCAGCGTCGGCTCGCCCGTTATCGCAGCGGAATGCCAGCGTAGGCGACCAAGAACTTGTCTCACGGGAACCGCCTACTTGTCCAGATGTTGACCGCCATGTGCCGACGGGCCGAACAGGATGCCATCTCCGCGTTACTCGGCAGAAGGCAGGGCGGTATCGCGGTCGCAGCAGCAACTGGCTGCCCACACGTGATTCGATCGCCCCCGGCCCCTCGGTCCTCGGCCCTCGGCCCTCGGCCCTCGGTACATGCTTCGCACCACCTCCGGCAGATGCGACGCACCGTGCAAAGGTCGCTGCCGCGGCCCGTGCGCGCGACACGCATCATGATCTCGCGCACCAGTCGGTCGCCAATCGGCTCGGCGACGTCGTCGTCTTCCACAACAGCCCTAGCCCGCCAAAATGAGAGTCGCCGCGTCGGGCGAGAACAGAGAACATGCGGGACAACCAAGGTAGTCGTAAACAAGTGTGCTCGCCGACAGAAGCCAGGGATCGTCACCCGTCCAGCACGCCGGCCCGGCTGCGGTACCCCGTCCACTCTGCGTATTGATGGTTCTGGCAAATTCGAACGAGTGACCGATCGCTTGTTCCAATTAGACGACGTCACTGCGGTATGGCCAGTCGTCGCCAAGTCGACGCGTGCGGCATCATGGCGGCGTGATCAGAAATGTCGAGTACGGCGGTACGCGCTTCAGCACAGACGTGTTCGACGATGCGGTTGCTGCCTTCTGGGAAAAACTACCCAGAAGCGACCGACCGATCGACGTAATCGAGTTGACCGTCGGCAACGGCAAGGAGTCCTGGACGTTTGACTCCTTCGACGAGTTCTATGCGGCCCATCGGGAAGTTCACTCGGGAGCAAAGTTGAACGTCTTCGGGTTGTCCGATAAACGTCAACTCGTTGTCCTGGAACACTGGGGCACGACATTCGTGAGTGTTAAGGCTCCGGATCGAGAGACGGTGGTTTATATCAGCGCGGTGTTCGAGCGAAAGGCGGAAGCGTCCAAGCTCCCCGTTGAGCTGGCGCCGAAGCCGCGGGTGTTTATTGGCCACGGGCGAAGTCAGCAGTGGCGCGACCTGAAAGACCACCTGCACGAGCAGCACGGCTATGAGGTGGTCGCATACGAGACCGGTGCCCGCGCCGGTCACACGATCCGGGACATCCTGGAGGACATGATCGAAGAAGCCTCCTTCGCTTTACTGGTCATGACGGCAGAGGACGAGACGGCCGAAGGCGACCTGCGCGCCCGACAGAACGTCGTGCATGAGACCGGGCTATTCCAAGGAAAGTTGGGGTTCGCGCGCGCCGTCGTGCTCGTCGAAGACGGGACCTCGGACTACTCGAACCTGCAAGGGATCCAGCAGATCCGCTATTCGGCGGGCAACATGCGCGAGACCTTCGGCGACGTGCTCGCGACCCTGCGACGGGAGTTCGAATCCAGCTGACGAGCGTCAGGACCCACTAACACTTCGGACCTGGGGAAATTCTGCCCATCCCGACGCTTGAGCACGGGGCAGCCTGGCACCGTTGGTTCGGATTTCCTGCATGGCACCGGCGGCAAGGGGCACCTCCACGGCCGTCTTTAGTAGTTGGCGAGGAGCACGTCGACCTCGTCCAAGCGTCGGCACCGTGCCAAGTCGTGGTCCTGGCTGCTCGATGCCCAAGTGCAGGGTTCAGACCGCCGGCGGCGGATCAACGCGGTAGACCATCTCCGCAGGCTCCTCGATGGAGTCGCTGTCGTAGAGAATGAGCAGGTCGGTGAATTGTTGCCTTTCCTGCGACAGTGACACCGGTACCGGCAGGCGGGCGATGTCGAGCACCTTCGAGCGGTACAGGTCGATGGCGACTTCGATGTCTCGCCCGTGCGCGAGCGCCGACTCGACCGCGCCGCGGTAGGACAGCTGCGCGAGCAGAAGCATTGCTGCCACGGCAGCGATCCAGCCCGGATGGTGGCCGACACCGGTCGGGTGTGCCGCAAGCATGATTGTGCCGATCAGCGCGGTTACCAGCCAGGTCAACACCAGCCGGACCGACACGTCCAGCTGCATGACCTCGTCCTCGATCCCGGAGGCCATCTCAGCGGGCAGCAGCGCGTGCAAACGCGGCCACAGTGCGACGCCCTCGATGCCGTACCGGACACCGGCGCGGTCTTCTGCCGCCCGCAACACGTTGCCAAGCGTCGTCGGCAGGAGCCTCTCCGCGGCGGGGAATCGGAACCGCGCGTCATCGGCGGCGGCTTCGGATCGGGCCAGCGCGATTGCCTCGTCGTCTGATTCATCCACGACGAGGGCACCGATGACCCGCGCGTACCGGCGTCGTTGACGCCACATACCGAAGCGCCACAGCGGCCGCAGCACGCTCAACGGCCGCAACTTCCGGCGCGGGTTCAACGACCAGTAGCCCTCGAACCACTGCACGAGCCGGAACTGGAGCGGAGCGACGGTGATCGACACTGCCGCCGCGACCGCAACGATGACGGTGATGCCGGACGGGCCGAGCCCGCCCGCGGCCTTCTTCAACGCCGTGAACGTCAGCGGACCATCCGGGGCGTGCGCGTCGACCATGACGACGACAAGAGCGATGGCGAGCACAGTCGGGATGAATCCCACAAGCTGCACCCGCACGCCGAAGCTCTTGATCGCGTCGAGAATGATCGAACGATAAGGCAGTGCTGGCGTGCGATGTGGCTTATCGGGCTTGCGGCAGATCTCGTGTCGGCATGCCGCAGTCCGGGCATTGCCCGAGATGCACCGTCGACGACGGTATCCGGTAGTGGCGCCCGCATGAGCAGATGACTTGGAAGAACGCTTTCGCGCCGCGTCCGCGAAGTGTCCGCGAGGCGGGCCCGCCAGTCGGGCTCATCCGAACACCTCCAATCCGCCGCGGATCGGGACCCGGTGACGCCCCGTCGTTTACTTTCAACGTCAACTCTAAGTCGATGCACTAACTCGCGTACAGTTATGCCGCCGCTGACGTCCCGTTTCAGCAAATTGGCGGAATTGGGGCATTGCGACATGCATCGAGCGCCCCTGCGTCCGCCCGTTGCCGCGCA
Source organism: Mycobacteriales bacterium (assembly GCA_038207565.1). Classification (GTDB taxonomy): domain Bacteria; phylum Actinomycetota; class Actinomycetes; order Mycobacteriales; family Jatrophihabitantaceae; genus JALZAI01. The sequence continues at coordinate 14,744 of JBBQZQ010000025.1, read as the reverse complement.
CTACGTTCCCAAGACAGTCGGCAAGTGGGTCGACGCCACCACCCCAGCGATGTACCTCATCGGCGCGGCAGCAACAACGCTCTACCTCTGGGACGAGGGCCGTCGATCCAAGACCTTCACCAGGCTCGGCAGGATCGGTGAGGTGTGCATGGCCGTGCTGGAATCGATCCTCGAGCGTGTCGTTGATCGTCGACATCTCCGGCAGCGCGTCGTACCAGGCCCCGAGATCCAGTAGGGTGCGCGTCCTCGTCGAGGAGTGAGAACGTGTACGCGCGCTGTCAGCGCCGTTGACCATGATTACCGGAATACTCGTCAAAGGGCGCTGATGCGTTGCTGGATCGGCTTGCGGGCACGTGCCGTCGGCGTGCCTCCGGCGAGAACAGCGAACACGCGGAGTCACCACGTGGGCCGTAAGCCGCTGTTCTCCCCCTGCCGACACCCCGGATTCCCTGGCTTACATGCGCGTGCGGAGGCATACCCGACCCATCGTCGGAGGCCGTAGCTGAGTTAGGCGAAGGTCAGGGTCAGCTTTCACATCACGAATGACCGGTGTTTTGCGGTCGCGTACTTGAGCACGTGGCAATTGGGGGCGAGCCCTTCCCGGTAGATCTCCTGTGGGTGTCGAAGCGTCGGACCCGAGAGATCGTTGAGCTGCACAGAGCAACTGGTCCTCGGGTCCGGGTAACTGGTGGCGAAGGAGGTCTTCCGGAGCTGCCGTACACGCCGAGCGTTAAGGTCGACTTTGAGCGGACGTCCCCGTCGACCACAGCGGACTACGCAGCCCAAGCCACACGCAACGTCGCGAGTTGGACCGGCACGCTGCAGCGGCCCGACCGATACATCCGAATGACGCTTGACTTCTTCCATCTCGCCGAGTTCGAGGTTCCCTTCGCCTGGCCTGATGGCACCCAGCAGCGGGTCGCCACGCTGTTCGCGAGCCAGTTCGTCGAGGGCATCGGGCGTGCGTTCGTTGCTCTGTTCGGCTCGCCGCACAACGTTATAGCAAACATGGAGGGTGAGCAGTACTTGACCGGCACAGTCCCGTCGAACGCCAACGGCCTGTACCGCATCATCAACGCGATGCGCGAGCCCGAAGAGGTCCAACTCTTGCCGGAGACGCTCACCGATCCTTACTACGAGAACGACGTGGACGACACACGGCGAGCGGACCTTGCTGCTGAGGTGATCTACGGACTCGCCGACCCGCTGCCGGCGCAGCGCCTTGAGGTCCTGGCCGAGGTCACGTCGCGAGTCACGAATCACACACTGTCCAGTAGCCAGCATGGCGAGTGGCCGCCGAGAAGGTTCGAGCTAGTGGTGATCGGCACCGCCATCTGGGCCGGGACACCGGCACCACGCCCGGACCTGGCGATGCGAACCGCTCTGTCGGATGAGTCCGCCCGGCTCTGGCCGCTCCTCGACGTCACCCTGCACGAGTTTCTTGAGTCGTGGCGGCGCCATGAGCACCCGCCGATCCCAGACCTCATCGCCAACCTTGACGAGACGCAGTGGCGGTCGTATGCGGCGTGGTTCGTGAATCTTGGTCGCAAGATCGCTGATCAAGAGTTCGAGGTCGTCGCCCACCGGCGCCCGTCGAAGTGGAACCCAGCCAGGCACCTGTCAAGACGTTGGAAGAACACTGGCCAGGCACCCGAGCCTACGTCGCATTCAGGGTTCATCCTGCCGAGCGGCGAGAAGCAACACGAGACGTTGGTGACAGCGGAGGGCGATGCGCTGCCGGTCTGTACGTTCGCAGGCGAGGTCACTTACTGGCCATCCGGGCTTGACCGCTGGCTGGGCCCTGGAGCCGCTGAGCAATGTCAGCGCCGAGGAGAAGGCTCGGGTCCGCAGGACAATGTGGATGCAAGCCGCCGAGTGGACACGTCGGGCGCATTAAACCCTTTCGAGCCACACAGGTTCCCACCTCGTAAGAGGCCACCATCCACGGCGCCCGGACAAGGGGTCTCGGTTCACATGAGCCGAGCGACCAGCGCGCCCCGCGCAAGGATCCGCATCCGGGGCACATGCCATCGGCATGGGGGGCTCCGGTGAGAACGAGAACATGCGGCGGCACCATGTCGACGTCGATCCCGCGCTCGCGCAGATAGCTGATGGCCGCACGACGTCGCGGTTCAGCGGTCAATAGAGCGGCGGCAGCGGCGTTGACCGCGGCGAGGGTGTCGCGGTCGGTTGCCTGGTCGAAATCCGTCGTTCGCACAACCTCGTCGTGCGATGAGCGGGTGCCGCGCGGCATGGTCAGCGTGTCGGTGCGGGGGCTGCGGCGAGGGCGTAGACGGCGGCCGTCCGGTCGGTTGTCCGGGCACGCGCCGGCAAGGTCGCGGCGAGCGCGCGGATCAGGTGCGGTTGTGGTTGGCGACCGATGTGCCCGGCGGAGCGGTCAAGCTCGACCGCGAGCGCTGCGGACTGGCGCTGCACGGCGCGGGCAACCAGCAGCACGCGTCCGATCTCCGGCGGCCGAACAATCACGGCTTGGTCGGCGATGAACTCCGATACCCGTTCCTCCGAGCGGGGCAACGCGCGAGCCTTGGCGAAGAGTCGGCCAGCGCGTGCCCACTGCGTGAAGGCGGTCTCGACCTGGGCCCCGATCGTGGGGAGCTGATTGGCGAGATAGCGCACCGCGGTGGCGAGCTGGTCGAGCGACGCCGCGTCGGCGGTGACGGCTTGGTGTAGGGCGAGTGCGCCCTCGGTCAGGTTCGACGTGGACGGCGCGGCATAGCGGCTGCCGTCGTCGTAGCGCATCAGCGTGGCCTGCAGCAGCCGCCAGGTGTTCGGGACACGGGACCACTGCGGAGCGGGACGGTCAGCGAGTCTGGCGGCGGCCGTCGCGGCGTGCTCGGCGCCCGATTCGGCGGCGGCGCAGACGGCGAGTGTGTCGCGCATGGTGAGCGTGTCGGCTCGCGCCGACCGCTCGACAGCCAGAACGAGCGCCGCCACAGCGTTGGGCACGTCGTTGTACGTCGCGCTTCGCGGCGACACCGGGGCGGCGGCGATCGGCCGGTCGAGGTACGCACGTCCACGCGAGTCAGGGGCGTCGAGGCGGGCGACCTGACCCACGAGCTCGGTGGCGAGCAGCACGCGGGCCAGCGCCGGTGAACGCGCGTACGGACCGTATCCGCGCGCGAATGCAGCAGCATGCCCGGCGGCAACGGCGACCTCGATCGCGAGGGCCCACCGTTCGTCAGGGTCAAGGTGTGGCGATGCCGTGCCTATCGCATCCGCCGCAGCGGCAGCGGCAGCGGAGTCAGTTGCGCGTCCTGGGGTGGTTGACCATTGGGCGGCAGCCCGGTGGCATGCCGTGCTCAGCTCGCGGATGACCAGGGGCCGACGGGTGCGACCCGTGCTGGTCTCATCGGCCTGGTCGGCCAGAGCGTCAAGGGCCCGTCCGAGGTGCCCCAACGCGGTGACCGCGGTGTCCGCAACGGTCGAACTGCCAGGGGCCGCTGCCGTTACGTCTGCGATCACATCGAGCAGGTCCCGGACGGAGGTCGGCATAGCGGTCAGCCCAGCTCGACGAGGACGGCACGCAGAGCGTCCTCCGCGTCTTCAACGGCGTTGCCTGCGTAAGCGCCGACGGAGAGCAGGGTGAGTACGAGCAGAGCGACGGTGACCACACCGGGCAACCAGTCGCTCGTCAGCTGGCTCGAGACCCTGCTGGGGCAAGCACCAAGGTCTTGGAGACGTTCGCTGGCCAGTAGGCAGCGCAGGCGCAGCCCCGCCGGGGTGGTGAACGGGTTGGCATATCCGCGAACGGTCAGGACCCTGGCGATCTCATCGAGCAGCGCGAGCGAACCGTGGTCGGGATCGATCACGACTCTGGCCTATTCGTGGCAGCGGCCTGTGCCCGCTCCGCGCGGGCGGCGACGTCGGCCGCGACGTGTGCGTCCCACTCGACGGTGTCGTCCAGGTACCGGGCTACGACGTCAGGACGGTGGGCAGCGACAGTGCACCCAGTCCGCGAAGCCCAGTCCCGAAGGCGCTGCTCGAGCGAAATGAGCTCGCGATGCCAATCCGATGACGCTGCCGGCGAATTCAGCGGCTCGTACGACGCCCGCCAATGATCGTGCAGAGCCGAGAGCACGCTGACAAGGGCGGAGTGCCGATACCAGCACGGCGGAACCACCCGGTGATCGAACGCAAACTCAGCGCGGAACCACTCGACCCACTCCCGCAGTCGCGTCCAGACGGCTTTAGCGTCCGACGAGGCGACCCCACGCCAGTCGACCGGACCGCGGATCGAAGCAAGCAGATCCTCGAGCTGCTCGTTTCCAACCTTGCCCAGACTGTCGTGCTCATCAAGGCCATCGCCACCGTCGTCACGCACAGTTGCCCCGTACGAGCCCTAGGTGCCAAAATTGCAATGGCGGAGCAGATCGCCCGTGATGCTGTTGCCGACACCCTGATCTACGTCTACGAACCCAGCGCTGACGTTCGTCCAAGCCATCATGAGAGCGTCTGCCCCGCGACTGCACGATGCTGACGCTACGATTGTCAGCGTGAGTGCGCCGACCAATCGGCTGCTACGCCAGCGACTCTTGCTCGCGGGAGTGGTCGTCAGCATTCTGGTCTCTGCCGCATCATCGCTGCCTGGGCTGCCGCCCGCGATGGTGATCGCTTTCGTTGCTTCCTCTGTCCTCGTTGGCGTGCCTGCGGCCTACCTGCAGTTCAACTCCGGCGGGGCCTTCGAACGCGCATTCGGTCCAACAGATCTTCTGCCCACCGCCGCACAGGAGCTTCGGCTGGACATACCTCGCCGAGAGCACGGGAAGGGCAAGGCTCCCACCATCACCTTGCTCATCCGGCGCGAGCCTCCTGCCACGGGTTTTGAAGAGGCAGATACCGACATGCACATCACTGAGGACGGAGACGTCAGCTTGATGTTTGGAGTGCAGTCGACGACGACATTGGAAGGCAAGGTCTTGATCAGCTGAGGTGGGGCACAGGGCACTCAACCGTCGATAGCGAGCACATCGTCGGCAACCGCGAGGCGCGCAGATCGACCGTATGGAGATCCGCAAGTTGGCTCGGTCCAGATAACTCCGACGTCACGTGGAGGAGGCCTGCGCCGCGACCGCAGCAGAGCCTGCGACCGAGCACATCGCAGGATTGCATCGACCTGCCGCCGGAGGCTCAGTTTCACCTGATCACGATCGAGGCCCAGGACGGCAGCTTGCCTCGCGTCCGCGCTGCGGCATTTTTGGACCCGTCATCGCTTCATCTTTCTTCCGGACGAGCACATCGCAAACTACGGCGACGGGGCCTGCATGACCTGGGAGTGGGCGGCCGATGCGTCGCCGGCTACGCGAACACTGGCCCTCCGCCGCCTGCGTGGCCGGTCGGGTACGCCGACCTTGATCTTGGATGCGTCGTTCTTGGGGGCCGACGGGGTCGAACCGCATTCCGACCCGACCCGACAGGTCTCGCCGAGCAGTGGGCTGAGGTTGTCCGTGCACACGAGGCTTAGGTCGCGCGCGGTACGGGTAGCCGCCAGTAGAACTTGTTCGGCTTCTGGCCTGCTGACATCGTCCGGTGCCGTTCATCGACGCCGTCCTCGACGCCGGCGTCCCACTCCGCGTCGTGCGAGAAGCGGCTTCCCACGGCCCAGCGCACGACGATCCGGTACGACTGTGCCCGTGTCTCTCTCGACCGACACACGACCTACGGCGTCGCCGCCTACCTCGGCAGAGCCGCCCGCTGAACCAGTCCTGCTATCGCCGGGCGGTTGCGCCGCCCGGCCAAGGCGGCGTCAGACAACGCGCACGGAGGCCTCGTTGTGTGCGGCGACGGAACCAGCAGGTGAACAGGCGCGTTGATCAGTCGACACAGCAGTCCCCGCCGCGATTGCGATCGTCGCAATCATGTAATGAGTAACCTGACCAACTTACCTGAATTGCATCTGAGCGCTGCACCGACATTCGATGCACGCGCCTGCTATTAGACCGCATGCATCAACCAAGCACGTCTTCGCCACGCTCGTCACCAAATTGGTCCCTAAGTGGCGACCCCCAGATACCGAAGCATCGCCGCCGTCAGCTCAGCTTTGAAGCTGCTGAAGTTTCCCAACTGTTTATCGGGTAATGTAGACGGCCATCGAACCGTTAGCTCCTCATGGTTCCCACTTCTCCAGATAAAGGTTTTGCTTGCAAAGATTGCTGTGTCGGTCACGTAGCAATGACGCGAGAACTCCCGCAAAGGTGCATCTAACAAGCGGATACCCTCCTCGTATCCTATAAACAGAATAGGTTTGGGAATTTCTTTTCGTAGTGGCGCATAGCTCGCGGGATCATGCTCGCGACGTGCCTTGATTTCGGTATCCGTTAGTTCCGCAAATTTGAAGTTATCGCTACTCAATGGTTGTAAGCGCACTCGAATGTCAACCGAGGCGGAAATCAGGCGCGAACAATCGTTGAGACTCATCTCGTCGAACCTACCTTCGTCCGTGCCAAATCCACTCCCTCGAAGGGTCGCAACAAAGACATCTTCTACGATCACAGGAAATAGATGGTTCGACGCCGAACTTGACCAGGAGGAGAGGTACTCCAGATTGCTACAAAATTTCTCCCACCGCGTAATGCTGCTGTCGCACCGAAGGTGCTCTAAGATTTTGTGTCCGAGTTGGGCGCCACGCTTAGTTGCCTCACTATCATCAAGGTAGAACTCCACCGCCTTGGTCGGCGAGTCAACTTCAAAGAGCACACCTCCTGGATCGGTCGACTCTGGTCCGCTCGATCTCATGGTGACCGCCAGGAAAGTTGGGCTGGCCAGGCCAGTCGAACTCCTAGGCTTCCACACAGGTCCGCCCACCCGGGACCCCTCGGCTCACTCTCAGGGACTAGCCAAGCGACCACATGCTCGGCGTGTTGTAAGAGGAAGTGTCTATATCGCAGCACTTGCCCTAGCCCTATACGCAGCTGCCGCTCCTCGTTGGCTTCTGTCGTGCTTTTGACTTCCGCGACGTGGATATCGGCCCCGTCCTTCCAGGCCAAGTCGTATTGAGGCGTTGATGGACCTGGCAACAGCGGCGTCGAACCAGATGCGCGCACCCACGCCGCAAGTGCTTGAACCGTCTCGCGATGTGCCCGCACGCCCCGGTCGACCAGGTCGGATCGACCTCGAACGGCGCGATAGTCGTGATCGACTGGCTTGCCAGCGTCGATTCGCGGTACGGAATGCCGATGCCGTGCCGCGCATAGGCGTCGTCGGCGTCAGCCAGACCGATGGCCGAGAGCGCCCAAAATCCTTTCCCCGCGACCGCGGTATCTACCATCAGTCCTTCGGATTTTAGGTCTTTCACCTCCCAACTCGTCTTGTTCCGCCAGCCCTCTTCGGGGCCGCGACCTGGGCGTGGAATTCGGTCGTCCGGCGTCAGCTGGCCAGCGAGCAGGACCTCCATGGCCGCAAGGATCTGTGCACGCGATCCAGACCCACCGAGGTCCCGGAGAGCAGCAATCAGCGGCTCTCGAAAGGAACGTTGATCACGCACACCTGCATTATCGCTTACACATCGTCGACGCCACAGAGCGTGGGCCAACTGTTACCATCGGCGATGGCCTCGGCGGGCCGAGCGATAAGCGTTCCGGCTTCATTGAGCGCTCGTCGTCGCAGATTCGTTCCGCTTGCAGCCGCACCCCCGAGCCACTGACCTCTCCATCGAGACGGCCGACCCGCCAATTGCGGGGTAGGCCACCACGAGCTCTGAAGCCGCTGAACGCGGCCTGCACTGCCGCAGAGACGTTCATAGCCGTCGATATGGGCGCGCTGCACCTGTTCGAAAGTTGTCTCGGCTGGAACGATCTGCGCACCTCCTGCCACGCGGTGGCGGGCGGACGTACTACCGATCTGAGTTCCAGCAGCGAAGCACGTGCGAGACGCGCCAATCGCTAGCACGTTCGGGTCTCTACGAGGACGCTGGTTGTTGACCAAGCTCATCAGGATGAGAGGACCTACGTCATGGACCCGGGCGAGACACCCGAGGAGCCGGCTTTGGAGCCCAGCGATACGGAAGCGGTTCGCTCACCGCTCGACGACATACCGGTCTTCCTCGCCAGCACGCATCGTGGCGTCGCGATGGCACACGAGCTGTTAGCGCGACGGCCGTCAAGGACCGTTCTGGGCGAGATCCTCGGCGACTTCATGAAGTTGGTGTCGACAGTTGTTGAAATTGGCAGACGGGCGGGCACGATTGACGACATCGAGTTGCGTCCGGCTCCTCCAGATGAGCTGGAAAACCGTTACTTCTGGAATCCTTGGATGCCGCTGAAGCACTCGTTGTGCCGTCATGACCTGGACCTTCAAAGGTCCGAAGGTTGGGCCGAGAATCTCCTGGTCAACGACTTCGGCGACGACTTCGGAAGACCTCTATTCTTCGCTCATCGCCTGTTCGATGCCGCGATCGACCACCTTACGGGCCTCGCAGTGCTTCTCCAGACTGAGGGGGCGATACGGTCGCCACTCGCGCTGAGCCGCGTGGCGCTCGAGGCCGCATCGCGGGCGTGGTACCTACTTGATGAGGGCGTGACCCCGAGGGATCGCTTCTGGCGGGCATTGAACGCAGAACTTGAGATCAACGCCGAGGCGAACAAGGCTGCCCGCAAGCAGGGCGATGACGAAACGATGCGCGAGACGGGGATAGCTCTCAGAACCCTGCTTAAGGATGCGAAGCGATTCGGCGCAAAGTCAGATGAAGAGAACGGCCAAATGATCGCGCCGTACCTACGCGCGAATGCAATCGTCGATGCGCTCCTCGATCAGATCGGCGGGAGCACCTACCACTCGTTATCGCAGATGGTCCACAGTCAGGAGGATGAAGGTTTCGGCCTGACCATCGGTGTACATGAACCTGAAACCCCGCACCCTCAACGAGACCGACTTATATGCCTGCAACTGCTCCCTGCGATCATCGCCATCTTCCAGGCCCTGCGGCGTCTCGCGGCTTATACGGGTTGGGACCTGTCGGCTGTATTCGAACTCGAGGCTGGCCAGGTGAACATGTGGGCAGCGGCAAGCGGGCTGCGCGATGCGGAGATCGAGTCGCAAATTCTTTCCGAAGGGTGGGAGCCACCCGAAAACGGAACCGTCGAGTTCTGGCGCCGTGTTCACGAGGCGGCGCAGGTGGATGACCAGACCGAACAGGACGGCTAGTAAGCCTGTTTGACGAGCCGACCGACTCGATCACGCTCAGCTGGCTTCTACGCGACGTAGGGGAAGCCACCGCCCCGCACGCTGGCCCTTGAACCACGACGCGCGTCGCGACCGAGCCCGCGTCTCTTGACCGGCACGCGACTTTCACCGTCGTCGCCGACCTGACCACCGCCGCGCCCAAAGCCCGCGGTCGCGCGCACGGAAGCTCGATATGGGTAGCCCGCGCTGACGTCGTGACGGCGCAGAAGAACAAGTAGGCGCATGACAGGTCGGGTCCGGTCTCACCGTCGCCATCCTGATCGGCCGGCCGACGGTCCGGCTCTTCGGTCATAGTTGCGGCGAGAGCGGAGTGGTATTTCGTCAGGTCTTGGCCCACCAGACGGTACCGCTGATTCACGAACTTGCGGGAACGCCGCGAGTGCGATCCGGTTCGTCACCGTCACCCAAACGGCGGTCCAGCCGTCCGACGGAGCTTTGCAGGCGATGGCGGCGAAAGCGTCGGCATGGTGAGCTGGCTGTGGAAGCGGTGCGCCGTGGCTGCAAGCTGCGTTCGAGACCAACCCGGCTGTTCACGGCAACATTGTGGAGCGTCCGGTCGGCTCGGTGGACTGACCTTGACCGAGGGCGACACATCCGCGAAGGTTCGCGACGCGCCCAACTGAAAGGCAAGCCGTGACTCAACCCCTAAACGCAACTCCTCCAACCGCTCCCAACGTCGACGGCGGGAACGAGTCGGCGGGGCCCGCGAATGCTGCTCGCACACTCGCTCTCGGCGCACTTATGACCGGTTACGGCTCTGCGCTAGACGGGATGGATTCCGAGCTCGTGGGCCTTGGGATACCAATCTGGCCGCGCCCACTCAGATGGGATGACCGACTGGCACAGGCAGCCGCATCTGACCGGGTACTCGACACACTAGGCGTACTCGCCTTGGTCGGAGATGTCGAAAACAGCGCACCAAACTTGATCGCCGGCCGTCCAAGATTCTCTGCCGAGCGAGAATCTGTTTGGTCGACGATCGCTAACGGATCAACCGACTACGCAAACATCTATGCATGGCTTCGCCTTAACGCTGCTGAGGGTGATCCGCTTTTGATAGCAGCCTCGAACGCCTCGCTATCGCACTTTCGAGCCCCCGCGGACCGCTCACTACCTGTGCCAGTTTTTATGTCGAAATCCCGAGATGTGACAGCCCTCTATGCCAATCAAGATGTCGGCCTTGCGGGGGAAATATCAAGGGCGTCACTGAACTCACCAGGAACATCGGCCCTGCGAGTCGACCAAGACGACTTGGCCGGCAAGTTTCCAAAGACCTTCGCGTCGCGTCGGGACATGTCACTAATAATTCATGGAACCTTTTCCTACACGAAGCCGTGGTGGCACAGCGGCGGCGATTTCCACACCTACATCAAAAATTCTGTACGACCTAACCTGTATTCGCAGGGTGATTACTTCGATTGGAGCGGTGCCTACAAGAAGAAGCACCGTCGAGCCGCCGCCGCTAAGCTAGCTACGTGGTTAGGTGAGAAAAACGCTAGCGCCGTTGACACAATCTTCGGCCACTCCTACGGCGGCGCGATCGCCCTCATGTCCACCGCTTACGGCATCGAATATGAAACGGTAGTCTTATTGAGCACGCCGGTACACAACTACGAGGTCGACTGGCGGAACATTGGACGAACTGTGTCACTCCGCATCCATTGCGATCTGGTCCTTCTTGCCGCGCGAGCCCGCCAGCGCTTCAGGACAAATGTAGACGAATATTGGCTCGACGATTGGTTCGTTGCCCATGACTTAAGCCATGATCACTCGATCTGGACTGCCGGGAACTGGAAAGCCACGCTCGGGCTCTGAAAAGGGGACAACGACCGGCACGCTAGCGCCATTCGTTTACGTCACAAGTCGCCCGGGACGTATGTGCTCGTTCGACCTGAACTCCAATTACCGTGAGCCGCAGGCCTCGCACCACAACCTAGGGACTAGAGATCTGCGGCGTGCGATGCGTCGCAGCGCATAAAGAGGAATCACGCACCCGTAGGACCAACGTTCGGAAGCGCATAGTCGGCGTTCGGGTGCGCCTTAGGCTAGCTCCGCTCTCGGTGTACTTGAGCCATCGATGCTCTGGGTGATCGTCCGCATCGTTGGCCGCCGTGACCGGTGGCCTATCTCCGACTCGGACCGCCGCCGTGTTTCAGCCTCAAGGGCACGGGCGGGGCGGCGCGCAGTAGCAGGACGGCCGTGCCGAAGGGCAGAGTCCTAAGCTTGCCGGTGTCAAGGATCGGTACGCGACGGACGGCGGTCGATGTGCTGCGGCGTCCATCGCCGTCCCGGCTGAAGGTTTCGGTTCGTTCGTCTCGTTCGCCCATGAGCGCGGAAAGGTCGTGCAGGTCACGGGCGTTGGAGCTGCCGCCGAGGATGACTTTGACGCTGGCGGCGTCCCAGATGGCGGCGCCTTCGTGTTCGCCCCATCTGGCTCGTGCTTGGGCAAGGGATTGCAGGACGGCGACGGTCGTAATGCCGGTGCCGCCTCCCTCGCTGATCAGTGCGGGTAGCGAGGGGAGCGCATAGTTTGGCGGCTTCGTCGAGGATCAGCGCGAGCGGCGGGTCGAGACGGCCGTTGGCCGATAGGGCGGCCTCCCGTCGCGCCACGTGCACTACGTCCTCGATGAGAGCGGCAACGAGATTCGCCGATGCGCCGACGCCGCTGGCGGTGCCAAGCAGGTACAGCGTCCCGTTCCCGGCGAGGAACTCCGCCGGATCGAACGTCTCCCCCAACCCGGGTGCCACTGCGGCGAGCACCCTCGGGTCCGCCAAGCATGAGAGAGACGCGCGGATGCCGGCCCAGGAGTTGTCGCGGGTGCGCGGGTCTCCGGTAATGATCGCGTCGAGCGCGTCGCCCCATCCCGGTACGGCACGCGGCGAGGAGTGCGCGCAGCGCGGCTGGCTCTACCAAGGCGAGGCGTGCCGCCTGGCCGGCGGCGTCAGCGGACTCACGCTCACGCAATGGCGACGGGCCGGCATGTTGCCGCTGACCCGGCACATCAGCAAGATCGTTTACCTGTACGCCCGGTCCGATCTCGAGCGGGTGATGGCTGCGCCGAAAATCCTGGGATGTCTGTTGCGTGACGGTGCGGACCCTTGCTGAGAAGATTGACGGTGAGCGTGCCACACGTAGTCCACGATGGCGGCTCAAACTGCGACCTTCCCGTCCTTGTCGAAGGAGCAAACTGGGAGGACACTGAGCGTGCCATCGGCCAGTTAGGCCACCTCATGTGCGGGGAGTCGGCATGTCAGACAGTTGGGCGATCCAGGGCGTTGAGTACGCGAACTGCAACTGCAACTGGGGGTGTCCGTGTCAGTTCGGCTCGCCCACGACGCATGGTAACTGTGAGGCGTTGGTGACCGGTCATATCGACCGCGGTTCGTTCAACGAGACAAGTCTGGACGGGTTGGATTGGGCGTTACTGATCTATTGGCCTGGTGAGATCGCGCAAGGTAACGGTACCGAGCAGGTCTTCATCGATGAGGGTGCGGATGCGGCACAGCGCGAGGCATTGAGCAAGATCCTGCATGGCGATTCGACGGCACCGGGCGCGACCCACTTCTTCGTATACAACAGCACGGTGTCGACCGTTCTCGACGACGTGTACGCACCCATCGAGCTCGCGATCGATGTCGATGCCCGCTCGGCCCGGGTGAAGATCGGCGATCTCGTCGAGTCGGTCGGCGCGCCGATCGTCAGCGCGCTCGACGGCAGCGAGGTCCGGTCGGGTATCGGCCTTCCGAACGGATTCGAATACACCTACGCGGAGATGGGCAACGGCAACACGACCGCGCGGGCCGGCATCAACCTCGACCTCCAAGACAGCTATGGCCAGTTCAATGTGTTGCACATGAATCAGGACGGGGTCATTCGCTGACCAGCGTGTCGTCGGCGCAGGCGACCGCGTCGTCGCCTGGGAGGCGTGCGTCCGAACGACTGGTCATCCTCAGCGGGCTCGCGATCATCACCGCTATCGCCTGGGTCTACCTCGTCATCGGCCGACCACGCATGTCCACGGGTGTGTCCAGCAGTTCCATGTCCGACGGCATGACCTCGACTGTGCAGATGCACGCGTTGTCGGCAGTCGAATTCGGGCTTCTGCTCGCGATGTGGGCTGTGATGATGATCGCGATGATGTTGCCGACCGCCGTGCCCATGACACTGGTGTACGCCGCTGTTGCGCGTAAGGCGGCGCGCCAGAGCAATCCCATCGCACCGACATTCGTGTTCGTGGCTGGCTACCTCTGCGTGTGGGCCCTGTTCAGCGTCATCGCTACTGCCGTGCAGGATGGCCTGGACGGCGCGGCGTTGCTGTCATCGAGAATGACCTCGGTGAGTCCCGTACTCGGTGGCAGCGTGCTACTCGCCGCTGGCCTTTATGAACTGAGCCCATACAAGAAGGTATGCCTTGCGCGCTGCCGCGCCCCGGCGCAGTTCATTGCACAGCACTGGCGCCCCGGCTGGTCCGGCGCGTTTCGGATGGGCACCTACCTGGGGGCGTATTGCGTGGGTTGCTGCTGGGTGTTGATGGCGTTGCTTTTTATCGGCGGCGTGATGAACCTGCTCTGGGTAGCACTGATTAGCCTGTTCATCCTTCTCGAGAAGACGCTGCCCAGAGCGGAGATCGGCGGCCGAATGATCGGTGTCGCGATGATCGCCGTTGGCTCCCTTAGTGTTGTTGAACTCATCGCGGCGGCCTGACCTCATACCAACCTTCGGGCTGGCCGCTGCTGGCCGGACAAACCATGGGCTTCACAATCTGATCGCCCCATCGTCACCGATCGACGCGGCAAGCGTCACGAGGTGGCTCGCTGCACGATCGAGCGGCTGATGGGTGAGGTGGGTATCGCCGGGGTGACCCGCACTCGTCGGGCGCCGCGCACAACGGTGCCTGATCAAAACGCGGCTGGGCCGAAGAATCTGGTCGACCGCCACTTCGGGGCGCGGCCCAACCAGCTGTGGGTCGCAACCTTGCCGTGCTGCCCGCGTATCGAGTGGACTTGATCGCCGATCGGGTGCGCATGCTCGACCGGCTGCGGGACCTGATGACCTTTGGGGTTCCAACTCGGCGCGAATTCAGCCGCGTAGTCGCCGGAGAATCGAAAGCATCGACTTTTGGAACCCCACACCTGTTGCGCACCGTTAGCTGCAGCTGCCCCGAGCGAGTGGAGCGACGGATCGGGTTCGCTTGTTTGGGCCTGATGAAGCGGGCGTGGGTTGGTTGGGCTCGGGGGCCTACGGAGGCCTTCTCTGACGTGCGTGGCCCTTGTCCGGGCGGCGACGGCGGTCGCCGGTCGACGCCGGCGCTTCGTTGGCGCCTGCCTACCGGTAGCAGTAGGAGTCGGAGGACGCGTCGCCGCCCTGCAGGCGGATCTGGTGTACGCGGCGGCCGCGGAAGTCGTCGTCGTGCGGGAAGAACCGCTCGTCTATGCTCATGCCGCCGTGGGGATCGGCGTCGAGCTTGACCATCCACGCGCCGACACCGTCGGGGTAGAACTGGTCGTCCCAGGCTCCGTACAGGGAGTTGGTGAAATACACGCTG
>JBBQZQ010000024.1:0-64961 GCA_038207565.1 Mycobacteriales bacterium | reverse complement strand
GTATCCTGCATCAAACGGGATCATGCGATCAAGCCGACACGCCCCAAGCCCACGATCATCGGCGATCCGGCGCGCCGTTCAGGCCGCCAACTGTCGGAAAGACGTATTCGGCTCGCCCGTCTGATGCAATTCCCGAGGGTTGATATACGCCGACGTGGTCGCCAGCCAGCTGTGACCGAGCAGCTCCTGCAGGGCCTTGAGGTCCATCCCGGCGACATACAGCGAGGATGCGCAGTAGTGCCGCAGCACGTGCGGCGTCAGCCGGCCCGACCAGCTCGGCAGCCACTGCTCGGTCTGCACGACCAGGCCTTGCCGCAGCGGGTTGGCCGTGATCCGGGCGCACCGGCCCAACAGCCGATCGTGGCGTTCACTGGGCAGCATCGGCGCGTCCGGGTCCGACCAGTCGTCGCCGAACTGGTGACGGACCTCGGCCAGCCACCAGTCGATCAGCGTGTCCGCGCCGTTGATCGCTGGCACCAGCCGGCCCTTCGGTCCGCGGCCGCGGCTGCCCTTGCCGAAGCGGACATGCAGCTTGCCGAACTCACCCAGATCGGGGCGCCAGTCGCGGATGTCCAGCATCACGCTCTCGGTGATCCGCAGACCCAGGCGTCGCCACAGCGAGGCCGCGAAGTAGTCCCGGGCGGCGGGCAGGTACTTGCGGGCTGTGGTGACCGACGTCCGCCAGTGGGTGAACAGCTCGTCGACCTCGGCGTCCGAGGGCGGCACCCGCACCTTGCCCAACGAGGCGCCAGAGGGCCGATTGAACTCATCGATCGGCTGCTCGACAATCACGCCGGTCAACGCGCGGATGTCGCCCAGATATCGGCTGATCACGAACTCGAAGAACAACGCCAGCACCCCAGCCTTGCCAGCCCTCGTGCTCACCGCGTGACCGGCGCGACGCTGCGCGACCAGGAACCGATCGGCGTCATCACACGAGGCCGTCCACAGTGGACCGGTCAGCGAGCGAGCGAACTCGATGATCGTCGCCCGCGACTGGCTCACATGCGCGTCGGTCAACCCCGCGGCAGCCATCGCCAACGCGTACTGGTCGACGATCTCCTGCTCGAAGTCCTCCACATCGGTCGCACTGCGCAACGCGCGCGGACCGTCGATTCGGCGGACCTCAGCCAGACTCACGGCTGCCTCGGTTCGATAGATCGCATCACCCGTCGATCATATAGACCTTCGGTCGAGAATCCCGACCAAACGTCGGCAGGTGTCGGCGATCTCGGGAACCCTGAACTACCGGGCCAACGGGCTTCCCGCGCCACGCGAGCGGGCTCCGAACTCAGAGCAATGGAGATTCCCGCGCTCGACGAGCGGGGCGATGAGGCTTCCGAGAGCGTCTCGGCCGGGTCCGGCCCTGTCGGGGCGGTGTGAGCCGTGGCGGGACAGACGAACAGCGGCGCGACGTTGGCGATCGGTGTTGCCGCGTTGCCCCTCATCGCTATGTCGGCCGTGATGATGGTGATGGCGGGCGGGGGGGCCAACGCCTCACCCACGTCCAGTGTGTGCGGGGGCGGCGGCACCGCCCAGACGGTTGCCAACGTCAAGCTCGACGCCGAGCAGATGGGCGACGCGCAGACGATCGTGTCCGTCGCGGCGGGTCGGCACCTGCCCTCGTTTGCCGCGGTGGTCGCGGTCGCCACCTCCTACACGGAGGTCAAACTGCGTAACCAGCTCACCCAGACCGACCACGACTCAGAAGGACTGTTCCAACAGCGAATCTCCATCTACACCAAGCAGGTCGCTGACGACCCGGTGAAGGCCACCAACGCGTTCTTGGACCGCTTGGTGAAGATCCCGAGCTGGCAAACCAACACCGTTGGCGTGGACGCGCAGACCGTGCAGATCTCGAAGTTCCCTGAGCGGTACCAGCCCAACGCTGGGCTCGCGCAGCACATTGTTGGGCAGTTCTGGGCCGCCGCCGCTGCGGCCGCCGGCCCTGCTCCCACCGGCACCTCAACCGCCGGCTCGGGGAGCGCCGCGGCGGTCGCGCCGGCACTTGGCTCTGGACCGGCGATATGCGCGGGCGGCGGCGGCGCGATCCCTGGGGGCGGCGGGACCGTCGCCGGCAAGATCGTCGGACCCACCGGCAACAACATCGCCGGGACGACCAGCATCCCGGCCGGGTTCGTGATCAGTGGATCGGCCAAGGGCTATCTGGCGGTCAAGTTCGCGCTCAAGCAGCTCGGCAAGCCCTACGTGTTCGCCGCCGCCGGTCCGAATGCGTTCGACTGCTCTGGGCTGACGATGGCCGCGTGGGCGGCCGCTGGAGTCGCGCTGCCGCACTTGGCGGCCGGACAGGCGTCCAGCGGCACTCCGGAGCCGACCAATCTGTCTCAAGCCGTCGGCGGCGACCTGGTCATGATCCCCGGCTCGGACGGAACGGCCGCCGAGCCGGGCCATGTCGGCATGGTCGCCGGTTACGTCGACCGCAAGGACGGCCGGCACCTTTACCTCATCCAAGCCGCGGAGACCGGCGTGCCGATCGAGCTGACCGAGGCCACCGAATGGTCCGGTCAGATCAGCCACGTCCGTCATATCGGCTGACCCCCCCTCTCGCCACCAACCCGATCGGAGACAGCGATGGACCACATTTCAGCGTCATCATCAACGTCCGCAACGCCCCGCATTCCGTCGCCGGTCGCCTACCTCGCCCGTGACGAAACGGCGGACTGCCCGCGGATCACCAACCTTCGGGACGGAGTGGCCCGGGCACAGAAGGCGACGAAGCGAGCGGCGGAGTCACCGAGCACGCTGAGCATCCCGCAGGAGCTGTGGTATCCGCGGCATCACGATCCTGACGCGGCGCCGCTCCCGGCGCCGCGCCTGTCGATCGTGACGAAGCTGCTGCCGCTGGCCGCGTTGATCTTCGGATACACCGCGGCGGTGGCCTCCAGCCGCCACCTCGATGCGGTGGCCTCGCTGCTGCTGTTCGGAGCATTCGTATGGCTGTTGTGGATGGGATACGCGGCGGCCCGCTTCGCCTATCGCACCATGCAGTACCGCCGCGGCGAGGTCGGGCCATGAGCTGCCCCGCCCGGCTACCTCTCTGGCTGCGACTGGCCGGCCCGGTGCTCACGCTCCTGGGCGCGGGCGGCGCTGTCGCCGCGAGCGCGCACCTGACTGCCCTGGCGGTGGTGCCGGTGGTGCTCGCCGCTGCTGGCGTGATCGTGATGTCCGTCGCGCTCCTTCGGGCGCGGTCATGACTGCCCCGTATCAGCGCCGGCGCGATCCGCAACCGATGGGTCAGGGTTGGGAGCTGGCGGTTGCCGTCATCGGCGGCGCACTGCTGGGGATCGGATTGGCCGCACTGTGCGGGCTGGGCGCGGCATCGGCGTTGTTCGGGCGCGGGTGGGTGTGGCCGCATGGCACCGACACCATCGGCCACGTCATCGGCGGCCTGTTCACCGGACATCCCGGTCAAGGCCTCGACCCGCGGCAGGGGCGGTTGGTGGCCGGCCCGACAGCGGTCTATCTGTGCGTGGCGGTGTGCGAACTGGTGATCATCGCGGCGTCGCTCGCCGGCGGGGTGCTGGTCGCCCGCTACCGGCGACCTGGTGACGCGCGCGGCGGCATGGCCACTCGTAGCGAGGCCGAGCAGGTACTCGGGATGAGCCGCCTGCGCGGCGCACGAGACATCATCCGCCCCGATCTGTACGGGACGACCGCATCGAAGGAGAACGTCTGATGAGCTTCGATCCGACCGACGTCGGCTGGCGGCTGGGCCGGTCACAGACCCCGCGCGGCGTGGAGTTGTGGTGCCGTTATGACCGCACCACCGGCGTCTACGGTGAACAAGGTTCAGGCAAGACCCTTGACGTGCTCGCGCCCGCGCTGCTCGCCCACCGCGGCGCGGGTATGGCGACGCTGACCAAGGTCGACGACCTGCTGCTCACGGCCGAGCGGCGTCAGCAGCCGCTCACACCGGGCGGTCTGCTGCGCCCGATCGCGGTCCTGGACCCGTTCGGTGCCGCACCGGGGTTGCCGGAGTTCGTGTGGGACCCGATCGCCGGCTGCGTCGACCCGAAGGTCGCCGAGAAACGGGCCAAGGCGTTCGCCGCAGGGACGGTCACCGGAGCCGTGTCGGGCGGGCGGCAGGACAGCGCGGCGCGGTTCTACGCAGCGGAAACGGCCAAGGTGTTGCAGGGTTTCCTGCACGCCGCCGCCCTGACCGGACGGTCGTTGGAGCATGTGCTGGAGTGGGTGGCCAACCCGGTCGCGGCCGAGCAGCCCGCCGAGATCCTGCAGCAGCACCCGCACGCCGCGAAGTTCTGGGACGGCCTGCTGTCCGGTGCCTTGCACGGCTCGGCCGACACCGTCGGCAACACCGTCACCACGGTCCAGCAGGCGATGTCGCTGTTCTTCCAGCCCGAGATCCGCGCCCGGTGCGTCCCTTCGCGTGGCCGTCCCGCAACCGACATCGCGGACCTGATCGCCAAGCAGGGCACGGTGTATCTGCTCGGCCGAGAAGACCCCTACGCCTCGGCCGCACCGCTGATGACCGCGATCGCCGAGCACGTCCTGGACACCGCGCTCGCGGCTGCGAACTCGGCCCCGCACGGGCGGATGACGCCCTGCTTCCTCGCCTGCCTGGACGAGTTGCCCTCCACCACACCGTTGCCGACGCTGCGGGTGCGGATGGCCAACGAGCGTGCGCTGGGGCTGTCGTTCATCTACGCCAGCCAGACCTGGAAGCAGATGGTCGTATCCTACGGAGAGGACGAAGCCCGCTCGCTGTTCGGCTTGACGAACAATCTGGTGATCTTCGGCGGCGGCAAAGATATCCATTTCTACAAGGAGATCTCCGACCTCATCGACGACGTGCGGATCAGCCGCCAGACCGTCAGCGACGGCCCCGGCGGCATCGGCACCTCCCGCTCCGGTGAGGACGTGCGGGTGTTGCGGCCCGGCGATATCCGCCGCATCCAGGAGCGCCACGCCCTGGTCGTGGCGGGCAACGCCCCGCCGATCATCGCCAAACTGCGGCGCTGCTTCGACGGCAAAGACGGCCGCCTGCTCAAGGACGAACTCGACGCGGGGCGGGCGCGGGTCAGCGGCGCCCGCGCCGCGACGCCTGATCTCGCCCGACGCACCGCGGCCGCGGTTGCCTACGCGCGTGAGAACCGGCTCAGCCCGAGCGGGCTGGAGGACATGGCCGGCGTGCGGTCTGGCGCTGAGGAGCACCCGAAGGAGTGGACATGGTGAGCACCAAGGTGATCAGCCGCGAGAATGAGATCCTGACCCAGTTCCCCACGCCGCCCGGTTCGGTGCTCAAAGCGCTGGAACTGCTGCAGGTAGTCCGGCGCGGCGACCCGGACGAGATGGCCGAGTACGGCGATCTCCACAACCTGCCGCGGCCCTGGGACCCGTCCACGTGCCCGCAGGATCTGCGATCGGCGGTGTGGGGATGGTGCGACGGGGTCGCCGAGTGGATCAATCATGAGTACGCGTGGCGGCCGACCCAGATGATCCCGCTGTGCTGGCCGCATCACGCACACATCGCGCGTGAGCTGCCGGTACTGGCCTTCCAACGGTGGAGCGCTGAGGAGTCGACCGGCTACGAGGCGATCGACGACTGGCACCGATACGCGCTGCCGATGTTCCTGGAGCGGATGCAGGGACGGCTCGGTGAGAGCGCCTGCCGCACCGGCAAGCACGTCGATTGGCCGGCCGAGGGTCGCGTCGTCGCATACAACTCCGCCGAGGCGGTCGAGGACCGGCAGAGCGTCATCCACCGCGACAGCCACCCCGTCGTGACCGATCTGCACGCCAACCGGCGCGCGTAACCGCAAAGGAGAACCGCACATGCCCATGCACGACGTCGACCTTCCCGCCGGCTACAGCATCGCCGAGTCCGGCGTGCCCGGCGTGCCACCGAAACACCAGGTGCTGCGCGGCAGCGGCCGAGACCAGCAGCTCCTCGGCGTGCGCGACAACCGAGAGGAGGCAACGCAGCTGGCGATCCGCGACAACGACCGGATTCAGGCCGAGCGGGCAGCAGCCCGCAACCGGCGGCCTGGTCCTGACCGTGCCGTGCCCCGCTAGGGCGCACGGCATTCACCTAGTCGAAGGAGAGAACCACGCATGAGCGCAGACACAGTCATCACAGTCGTCGGCAACCTGACCGGCGACCCGGAACTGAGGTTCACCCCGTCGGGTGCGGCCGTGGCATCGTTCACGATCGCGTCCACGCCGCGCAGTTTCGACCGTGCCAGCAATGAATGGAAGGACGGCGAAACGCTGTTCCTGCGGTGCTCCATCTGGCGGCAAGCCGCCGAGCACGCCTCCGAGTCGCTGACCCGCGGCATGCGGGTCATCGCGCAGGGTCGGCTGAAGCAGCGCAGTTTCGAGACCAGCGAGGGGGAGAAGCGCACGGTCGTCGAGCTCGACGTCGACGAGGTCGGCCCGTCGCTGCGCTACGCGACCGCACAGGTCAACCGTAGCCAGCGGGCCAGCGAAGCCGCCCCGGCCGACGACCCGTGGGCGCAGGAGCCGGTGGGCGCGGGGACCGGCTGAAGCACCGCCACGCCCGACCGAGGTGGGCCGGTGCCGTCGCACAGCGATGACACCGGCCCACTGCTGTGTCACGGGCCAGAATCCGGTCGCGCGGCCCACCCCGGCAACGGGGGATCGGGTCATGAGCACAACGACGCTGTGGCGGCCAGTAGGTCTGGAGGAGCTGGCCCTACTCGAACAGAGCGGTTGGACGCGCTGGCCACCCCGGCTGCCAGGACAGTCGATCTTCTACCAGGTCCTCAATCGCGACCACGCGAACCCGGATCGCGCGGGCCTGGAACGTCAAGACAGCGCCGCCGGGTTGTCACCGAGTTCGACGTCGGCGACGGCTACCGCGATCGCTGCGAGGTTCTCCACGTCGGTGGCTGATCCTCGAGTACTGGATCTCGGCCGAAGGCCTCGACGAGTTCAACCGCAGCATCGTGGGCGAGATCAGCGTGGTGGACCGCTTCCAGGTCGCCGACACCGCAACCTGACTGCCGGTCAGCGGCGAGGGCCTCGGCGTGGGTCCGCCACGGGCGTTGGGCTCGCCGCCGGCGGCGGGGTGCGGTCGGGTTCGACGGGCGGGTGGCGGGTCGGGGGCGTGGGCGCCCTGCGCCGGTCCGCGGTGGTGCGGTCGGCCTCGGCGCGGCGGGTACGCGCCGCAGATTCGTCGTCTTCGCGGCTGATCGGTTCAGGCTGGCGGGTGGCCGGGCGGGTGACGTCGCCGGCGGCGTCGATGAGTCGGAAGTCGAGGCTTCGCGCCGGGTGCGTGTCCGGAAGCGGGTTGTCCGCGAGCAGGCCCGGCAGCAACGTCTGGACGTCGATGCCGCCGGCCGCGGCCTGGTCGATGGTGCGGGCCAGCGCTGGCCAGTACGGATCGCTGCTGAGCCCGACGTGCACCGAGTCGGCGAGAGCCGCCCACCGCTGCGTGGGAGGCAAGTCGCGCGCTGCCGTCGGTGGTGAG
This sequence comes from Mycobacteriales bacterium, assembly GCA_038207565.1. Taxonomy (GTDB): domain Bacteria; phylum Actinomycetota; class Actinomycetes; order Mycobacteriales; family Jatrophihabitantaceae; genus JALZAI01. The sequence continues at coordinate 57,490 of JBBQZQ010000024.1, read as the reverse complement.
GTGTCCGCGGGGATGGGCGCGGGGGTGGGCAGGATCGGCGGCCGTTCGGCGATGTGCCGTTTGGCCAGGCCGCGCGGGTCAGCGGTCCACGCCTCGACGGCGTCGATGACCTCCGACATCGCGGTCGGCTTCGCAATCCCGGTCTGCTCGACGAGCCGGTCGATGTACTCGATCCAACCCTCGGGGAGCGCGGCGATGACCTCGGCCGCGCGGCGAGTCGCGAACACCCGCCCTTCGACGGTGTCGAGTCGGTCGGCGTACTCGCTGAGCCGGGCGGCGATCACTGCGTCGGCGAGGTTCGTGGGCGAGGACAGGGCGCCGTGCAGTGCCTCGGGTCCGGCGGTTTGTAGCATCTCGGCGGGGTCCTTGCCGTCGGGAACGACGAGGTGCTGGGGGTTTGCGGTGCGGGCGGCGAGTTGCCAGAAGGCCCGGTAGGCCGCGGTCTGCCCGGCGGCGTCGGCGTCGGTGGCCACGATCGGGTCGGGCTTGCTGGAGCCGATGTGGGGCCGGAGCTTGTCGGCTTGGGTGTCGGTGAATGCGGTGCCGAGCGGGGCGACTCCGACGAAGTCTCCGTTGCCGGCGAGGGTCACGGCGATGGCGTCCATGGGGCCTTCAACGAGCACCACGGCGGCCCCGGCGGCCAGCGCGGGTGTCGCCTCGGCGAGTCCGTATAGCTCGTTGCCCTTGCGGAACAGGTCGGTTTCGGAGGTGTTGAGGTACTTCGGGCCGGCGTTGTCTTCGTCGGTCTTGGCGGGGTTTCGGCGGCCGATCCAGCCGTGGATTTCGGGGTCTCCGTCGTTGTTGGTGTCCTTGATGGGGAAGACGAGCCGATCGCGGAAGCGGTCGATGACGCGACCGGTGGAGGCGGTGGCACCCAGACCAGCGCCGAGGATTTCCTCATCCGTGGCGCCGTGGCGGCGAAGGTAGTCGGTGAGCGCGGTCCACCTGTCGGGTGCGTAGCCGACGCTGAAACGGGAGTCGCCGGTCAGGTCGGTGCCGAGGCGGTCGGCGAGATACGTCGGTGCCCACGAGTCGCGGTAGCGGTCGGTGAAGAAGTCCTCGGCGAGGCTGTTGAGTTCGACGAGGCGGTCGCGGGCAACGGCGGCGGTGGCGGTGGCCCAGAAGTGGTCCTCGGCGGCGCGGGCAAAGTCCCGTTCGTCCTCGCGGGCGTCGAGCGCGGCATGCACTGCCGCTATCGGGTCTTGCTCGATGTCGGTGACATAACGTTGACCTGCGCCGTCGCGGGCAGGGGTCAGGTACTCGCGGGTCAGCGGCTCGGGCTCTGTCTCGCCCGGGTCGGGTTCGGTCAGGCTGGCCAGCCAGTCGTCGTCGAAGTGCGGGTCTCCGTCGGGCAGTGCGTGCAGGTCGTCGAGGTCTATGGGCGGCTCGTCGACGGGGTCGGGCGGGTTGTAGCCGTCGTGCGTGGTGGCGGTGTCGGTGAGCATGCCGATCCTCCAGACCAGGGCGGTCGCGAGTTCGTCGGGGCGTAGCGGTTCGTCCTCGGGTTGGCCGCCGCGGAGCAGGTCGTGGGCGGTGCTGAGCAGTTGGTCGGCGTCCCAGCCGTCGCGGCGGGCGTGGGTGACGGCGGCGACCAGGGCTGGCCAGGCCGGGTCGGCCAGCACTCGGTCGGCTGCGGCGGCGCCGACGATGTCGCCCAGCACGGGTGTCCAGTCCGGGCGCAGGGTGTCGGACACGGAGTGGTCGGTTGCGGTGGTTGCGGCGGGGGACAGGTGCCGCGATAGCCGCCACCACAGTGCGGCGGCGGGCTGTTCGTCGGGCAGTGGGGACTCGCCGCCGGCGGCGTGGGTGAGGCTGGTGATGTCGATGCCGGCGCGCTCGGCGATGGTGAGCCGGTCGGCGAGTGTTGGCCAGTACGGGTCGGCTGTGATCCGCTCGTCGATGCTGTCGGCGAGCGCCTTCCACCTGGCGCTCGCAGCTCGGGGGTCGCCGAGCAGTCGGGTGACGCGCTGGTCCAGAGCTCGTTGGGCGCGGGCGTCGGCGGCGGCTGGCAGGGGTTGGCCGGTGGGGCGGAGGTCGGTGTCGGGCACGTCGTGGGCGGCGCGCCACACGGCCAGGTCCGCGGCGAGTGCGGGGGCGCGGTCGATGATCGTCAGCGCCCAGCCCGGTGCGCTGGTCGGCGTCCAGTCGCGGGCCCGGTCGGCGACCTCGGCGGCGGTCGCGGTGACCTGGGCGGCGCGACCGCGCAGGTATTGGCCCCACTCGGCGTCGGCGGCCAGGGCGGCGGGGACGGCGGGCAGCCACGACAGCGGTGATTCGGTTCCACTGCTGGTGGTGGAGCGGTGCCCGGTCGGGTCCAGGCGCCAGTCGAGCACCGCGGCGACGTCGCGGGCGTCGGCCAGGCCTCGGTCGGAGCTGAGCGCGTCTCGCAGCATGTCGGCCGGGTCGTGCCCGTCGACGGCGCACAGGGCGAGGTGTGCGCGCAAGGTCGGGTAGGCCTCGTGGCGGGTGAGGCCGGGCAGCGCGGTCTCCGCAGCGGCGTCGATGCGGTCCATCGCGTCGGCGCCGTTCTCGCGCGTGAGGTAGTCGACGGCTGCGGTGTTCAGCGCGTCGTAGTAGCGGGCTGCTCCGGCGGCCAGGCGGGTGGCGGGGTCGGCGAGGGCGCGGGCTTGGCTTGCCGCCGAGACGGGTGCGCCGTCGCGGGCCAGGACGCGGGTGAGGATGTCGACGGCGGTAGGTGGCAGCAGGGCGTCGCGGGTGATGACGGCGTGCTCGTCGCCGTCGCCGGCGGTGGTGAGGTGGACGTGGTTGGCGTGCCGGCCCCGGGTCATCGCGACGTAGAGCAGCTGACGGGACTCATCACCGCTCGCGACGGTGTAGCAGGTGTCGGCGGTGATGCCTTGCGCGCCGTGCACGGTGCTTGCGTAACCGAGTGACACGTGCTCGGCGACGTAGTCGGCGGGCAGGGTGATGTGCCGGTGAGTGTCGTGGTGGATAACGTCCAACGCCCCGGACTCGCGCACGTTTTCCACGATCCAGCGGTCGCCGTTCTTGACCCAGTCGTGCGCGCCGATCGGGATCTTGCGGTTGTTCTGGCGGGTGATGATCGCGTCGCCGGCTGATGCCTGGGACTGGTCGGTGAGCGTCGTCTGCCGACCGATCGGGGTGAGGGTGGCCTCGAGCCGGTCGCGGCGGGCGCGGTCGTTGAGCTCGGCGACCAGGTCGCGGGTGGGGGCGAGCATGATGCTGTCCCGGCCGGCAGCCCGGTCAGCGGACCAGGCGGTGTAGGCGTCGTCGGTGGCGGTGGAGAGGTCACCGACGTGGATACGGTTGTTGTCGATGTAGTAGGCGATTGCGGCTGAGTCTCCGTCGCGCAGTGCGAGGGAGGCGGCTCCTTCGGCGTGGTTGGGTGCCCCGGTGATGGGGTCGGTGAACCGCATGACCTGGGACAGGGTGACGGCGCCGTGGACCTCGGAGATGTCGCGCAGCACGCCACCGGCGCCGATCGCGGCGAGCTGCTGGTCGTCGCCGATCAGGCGCACCGAGCCGCCGCGGTCGATGACGTACTCGATCGCTTTGGCCAGGTCCGGGGTGCTGGCCATCCCGGCCTCGTCGATGACGACCAGGGTGTCCGGGCCGATCGCGGTCACCCAGTCGCGCCATTGCGACAGAGCCGATCCGGGCGCGATCTGCGTCGCGCCGCGCGGCGCGTACCAGGCTTTGATCTCGGGGTCCCAGCGCGCTCCGCGGCCCTTTGCCTGTTCCTTTTCCGCGAACGGGACGTCCAGCCATGTGCGGCCTGATGGGAACATGCGGGGGTCGCGGGCGGTGATCTCGTGCATCAGCTTGGCGAGGGTGTCGGTGTTGGCGCCGATCTCCTCTCGCAGGATCGCCGCGGCGGCCGCTGAGGGGGCAAGGCCCACAACGGTGCCGCCTGCTGCCCCATCGGCACTAGTGCCGGTCCAGGCGCGTGACAGCACCCGCATCGCGGTGGTCTTGCCGGTGCCTGCGGGTGCGAGCGCGAGTTGGACGCGGGCGCCGGAGGTGGCCAGCTCCCGCACGAGTTGCACCTGGCCGGGGTTGAGCTCGACGCCGTTGGCCGTCGATTCGAGCAGCGCCATGTCGATGGTGGTGGCAGCGATGGTGCGGCCGTCCGTGCGGGCGGCGGCCGTGACGATCGCGTGCTCAGCCGCCATGATCTCCCGTGATGTGTAGAGCTTGGACCCGGCGACGGTGTAGACCGACGCCCCGTCCGAGCGTCGCAGCGCGGCGGGCTCGCTGATCGGTTCGGCGCTGTCCAGTGGCACCGATAGTTTCGGCGACAGTGCCCTGGTGACGATCGCGTCGACCGCGCGGTCGAGGTCGCCGAGCCCGACGCCGGCGGCGCGCACGCGCCGCTCAGCCTCGGCGCGGACGTGGTTCTCCTGCCAGACCGCACGGGAGGACTGCACGGTGGCGAGGACGTCCTGCGCCGCTTCGTGCACCCAGCCGGTGGTGACGCGTTGGCGCGGTTGTCGTCGGCCGGGTGTGTGCAGGGCACGGTGGACGTAGTCGCGTAGGCCGATATCGCCGCCTAACACCGCGAGGGCTTCGGTGCGCCAGGTGGCCCGCTGCTCGGCGTAGGAGCGGGGTTCGTGTTTGCGCTCCCGGGTTTCGGTGTTGGCCGTCTGCGCCAGCTCGCGGGCCTCGTTGGTGGTCGGCGGCCGTCCGTGGTCGGCCTGGAACGTGGCGGACAGGGCCGCGCGGCGCACGTCGATCGCGGCGCGGCGCTTGGACCAGTGCCGGGGCAGGGGGCCGTCGACACCGACGATTTCCCGGATGGGCCGTTTGCTCGGATCGGTCCCGGCCCGGTCTGCGAAGCTGAGGCCCAGGCGTTCGATCAGCAGCGCCTCGAGGCGGGTGTTGTACCGCTCGGAGGCGGCGACGTTGTTCTTGAAGAACGGTCGCCCGTCCAGGGCCAACCACTTGCCGTCGCTCTTGGCCTGCACCTTGTTCGACACCGCGACGTGGGTGTGCAGGTCGGGGTCTCCGGCGCGGGAATCACGGTGCGTGAACGCGGCCGCGATCAGCCCATTCACCTCGACCTGGGCGACACCGCCGTCACCCCGGCGGGTGAAGGTCGCGTTCTTTTCCAGCCAGCTCAGGGTGTCTTTGACGGCGTCGTGGTGGGCCGCCTCGATGGTCGCGGCGACCTCCCGCGGGGCCACCGCCCACAGAGTGGAGACGCTCTTGACGGGGGAGAAGGACAGGTCATAGCCGGCCACGGCGGTGGTGGCTTGGCGTGAGATTCGGGCCAGATGGCCGGACAGTTCCCGGGCATCAGCCGGTGGCCGGCCGTAGGTTTCGCCGAACATCTTCGTTGCGATGCGGCTGCGGATCTGCGCCCGCACATCGGCCGCGACGGGGGTGTCGGCGTGCAGGCCTTGCTCGGTGTTGTAGTCGCGGAACGCCCCCGCGCAGCGGCGGTGGAACATGTTGGCTTGCTCGTGAATCCGGTACGGGTTGCCCAACCGACTCGCTTGGTCGACCAACCAGGGGTGTTTGCCCGCAGCCCGGGCTGCTTGCTCGATCGCGTCGGCGTTCGGGTGGCGGCCTTCACCGAACAGTGCCTTCATCTGGGCCTCGGTGACGTGCTGACCTAGCGGAAATTCTGGCACGCTGGAAAGGCCCGTACCCATCCAGACGCCCGGGGCCTCACCTTTCTCGCTGTAGTAGGCCCCGAGGTCGCTGTACCCCCGATTCGTGGCGTCCGACGCAGCCACCTGGCGGGTCAGGTACGTATACCCGTCACCCGCCGTGAGCTTGTGCAGCGTCATCACGACACGACTGTCGCTCAGCCCTATGCCACTGACCCGATCGGGAACGGACCTTCTGGACCAGCATGCATGAGGTGTGTCAATTAGGAGGTCACGTTAACTATTTTTGGTTGAGCGCTCAACCGGGTGGGGGTGCTGGAAGGCGGTGCGAACGTGTCATAAGGCCGTGTGAAGATCCGAGACGTCAATTTCGAGACGTGATGGAGGTTGCGCGATGGCGACGAGGAATGTGAGCAAGCAGGCGAGTGCGCTGGCCAAGGCCCGGGAGCGGCGGCGCACGCTGGACAAGACCCGGGACGAGCAGGACCAGCGGATCGAGGAAGCCACCGCGGGGGCACTGGTCGCGCTGGAGGCCCGGGCGGATGCCGAGCGCGCGCTGGAGGCCGCGACCGGCCTGGTGGGAGAGGCGCTGAAGGTGCTGCTGGCAGTCGACGTGCCCGCCGAGAAGGCGGCGGCTCTGCTGGAGCTGGACGTGGCGGAGGTCCGCCGGTTGGTCAAGGCCGCGCCCGCCGACTCTTCCGGGAGGGACGCTGCGCCGGTCACTAGGGCGAAGGCGACTGTGTCGGTGCTGCCGGACGCGGCCGGGGGTGAGGGTGCCGCGCGCCGGGCTGGCTGAGCCCGCGCGGAAACTGTTGCGGGCGGGGGTCGCCGATGAGGTGACCGTCGCCCGCTTCCGCGCCAAGATCGTGACGGTGCCGGGCGCGGACTGCAGGCTGCTGTGGAGCGGGGCGGTCTCAGGGCGAGGTCATGGTCGGTTCTGGCTGGGCACCGTCGCAGGCCGCGGGGTTGTGGTGATCGCCCACCGGTTCGTTCTCTATCCGGTCAACAGTTGTTGAGGGAATGGGCTCGCTAGCGTCCAGGTGTGCGAACTACGTATGTGCCCGGTCGTTGGCTGGTGTTCTTCTACGACCTCGAGCGACCGCCGCCAAGCGCCGTGAATGTCGAGCGATTGTCCGTGGCACCGGCCGTGCTGGCGGTCTGGCCGACCGGGGACGTCGCCATGACCAGCCGTTCCTCATCGGTCCGGATGGACGGCCCGATCCACGGGTGAACGCGTTCTTCGCGTCCGCTCGGATGCTCGCCCGCTCGCCGCTGACCTGGGGCAAGTACGCGCAGTCGATCGCACTGTGGCTGAACTTCCTGCTGACGTCGGGGCAGCGCTGGACGCGGCGAGCGAGGAGGATGCCGAGTACTTCAAAGTGTGGCGGCTCTGCGACGAGAACAACCCGGGGCGGGTCGCGGGCAGCACGTTCGCGCCGAACCTGGCCGCGCTGCGCATGTTCTACCGCTGGGCGGCAGGCCGCTACGGCGTGGCGGATCCGGTGGCGGCCGTGGACGACTTCGATCTGCGGCCACACGGGGTGCGCGATCGCAGGGTGAAGTGGCTTGATCCGGGAGGCTATCGGCGGTGGCGCGATGTGGGGTTGAGGGGCCTGGGTTTGGATGAGCGGGCCGACCCCGGCTGGCGGGCCCGCAGCGAGCAGCGGGACGCCGCGTTCGCCGACGGGCTGTACGGCAGCGGCCTGCGGCTGAGCGAGTGGGCCAGCGTGCTGGTCACCGAGTTGCCGAACGACGACCCCGCACGTGGCTACTCGACCTGTCGACTCGCTGATGCGTGCGCCAAAGGCGGATACGGTCACAAGTTCTGGCTGCCTCGCCCGGCGCTGCTGTCGGTATTGGATTACCTCGAAGGCGCGCGCGCTCGCGCGGCGCGCCAAGCACAGCAGGCCGGCCACTACGACCGTGTGGCGCACGCGCGGCTGGTACTCGGCGTGCGAGGCGGCGACAGGGTCACGATCCAGGAAGCGGACGGGCGCGTGACTCACCAGCCGGTCAACGTGATCGACCCTCGCGAGCGGCGGCGGCTGTTCCGCACCACCGAGCACGGAATGGAGCCGCTGGCGCTCTGGCTGAATGAGGACGGGCTGCCGCGCACCGCACATGGGTGGCAGCACACCTTCACGCAGGCCAACGAGCGGATCGCTGGCCTGGGGCTGGCCGGTTTCTCCGCGACGCCGCACATGCTGCGCGACAGTTGCGCGCTGCGCTGGTACGCGGTCGGCAGGCTTGCCTACGAGCGGCGGTTCGGGCACTTGAGTGAGCAGGAGACCAAGGACTTCCGGGTCCAGTTCGGCGACACCTGGGATCTGGTGGCCACCATCCTCGGACACCGCAGCCCGGAGACGACCAAGCGGCACTACCTGGAGCCGTTCCGCGCGCTGGATGTCGAACTGCTGGTGCAGCATGCCCGGGGCGCAGCGGTCGATGGGTTCCTGGCCAGCTACCTGGCCGACCACCCGCTGGTGCGCACCGACCCGCTCCGGCCGGGCAGAGAGCGCCGGTTCGGGCGGGCGGCCGGCGACGCTGCCGGCGGCGGGCGCGCGGCGCTCGACTCGGCTACAGGACCTAGGCGGCTGCGTGGTGCGGTTCGTGCCGGAGAGCCCGCCGGGCAGGTCCGCGAGTTCGACTTCGCCGACTGGCCGGTGAGCCACGCCCTGCAAACCGCGTTCGCCGCGGCGTTCGCGGCGCGCACCCGCCCGGGCGATCGCGTGCGAAGGACAGGGACGGCGATGAACTCTTGGCGCACGCTGCGCGGCTTCGCCAGCTACCTCGCCGAACTGAGCAGCCCACCCCGGACGCCGGGTGAGCTGACGCCAGCTCATCTGGCGGGCTGGTTCTTCCCGCGGCGACAGCACGCCGGCGGTGGCCTGCAACTCGGCCAGCTGAAACGGGTGCTGCGCCTGACCGAGGGGCTCAGCGCCGAATTCCGCACCGCACTCGCCGAGTGCAACCCGCCAGCGCCGGCCGCCGCGTCAACGGCCAGCTACAGCCGTAGTGAGCATCAGCGGATCCTCAACGCCTCCCGGCACGACATACGTGGGGCCGCCACACGGATCCGTGGCAACCGGGAACTGCTGCGTCGCTGGCGGCTCGGTGACCTCGACGACGAACCGGATCAGGTGCGTCGCATCGGTGAGTTGCTCGACCACGTAGACCGGTATACCGACGTCCCCCGCTACGGCCCGGGCAAGCAGCCCCTGCGATGGGTGGCGCAGGGGACGGTGGAGCAGCACATCACCGCGCTGCACCTGACCGGAGTGGAGGCGGCGGCGTTCGCGGTGCTGCTGGTCGGGCTGACCGGCCAGAACAGGGACGCCATCCTCGCCGCACCCGCGACACATCACCGGCCCGACGGCTACACCGGGGCAACCGGCACGGCGATCGTCGCACTGGACAACCCGCGCCGCCGCGCGCGACGACACATGGACGTCCCGTGACCAGCTTGCCGCAATGGGCCAGTGCCGCGGCGAAGTCCGGCGCGGCGGCCGGGTCGGTGGATGGCAGCGCCCGGCCGGATCTGCGCTCGCCATTCGGCGTCTACCTGCTGCTGCACGAGCTGGCCGGCCCCGCGCGGCAGGTGCTGGGCTCGGACCGGCTGTTCGCCTGGTACAGCCCGAGCGGGGGAGGACCGGGCCGTCCGGGCCGCGGGCTGCGGACCACGATCGACTCGTGCCGGGTGCGGGCATGGGCGCGACGACACACTCTGCCCGCCGACGCCGACGCCGACGCCGACGCCGACGCCGACGCCGAGACCGCAACGGACACGCCCCGCGGCGCGGAGCAGCTCTCGGTCACCCTGCGCCGGCTGCGGCTCACCTATGTCGAGCTGGCGCAGAGGCCGGTCGCGCACACCGACGCCACCCTGGCGAACGAGTACCTGGCCCGCAACCGCGGCAACCTGGCCGACTACCAACAGGTGGTCGGCGCCGCGCTGATCGAGCAGGTCGGCAAAGCGGTCGCCCGCGCGCGGATCCAAACACTGTCCGAGAAGGACATCGCCGACGCCGGCGAGCATCCCGATCGGGTCGCCGAGCGGCACGGCATGGACACCGCCACGCTGCGACAGATGATGTCCGGCGAGCTGGACACGGTGATGGGCGCCTGCATCGACCACACCAACAGCCCGCACACCGCTGCGGGTCAAACTGTGCCGAGCGTCGTTCGGGGCTGTGCCTGAGCTGCCCGTGCGCCCGCGCGATGCCGTCGCACCTGCACGCAGGTGCAGGTGCATGACGAGTTGGAGCGCCGCAAAGCTGCTGTTACGCCGCTGCGCTGGGCGCAGCGGTTCGCCCTGCCGCACGCGCAACTGGCGGACCTGCTCGGCCGGGCCGGCGCCGCCGCGGTTGCCGACGCCCGTCCCGCGGTCACAGCCGCCGAACGTGAGCTCGTCGACCGATTCCTCGACCGCGAACTGGACCTGTCATGATCGCGCCGGAACCGACCGGGACGACCACGTACGCCGGTGCAGTGGCCCGACCCGGCCACGCCGGTACTGGCAGGGCGCAAGCTCAACCCGTCCACCGATCCGGCCACGCTGTCAGCCTTTGCTGACGATCAGTGGAATCTGACACCCGGCCTGTTCGAGGCGCACGCCACGACCACGCGGCTGAACCTTCGCAGTGTCCCGGCGCCGCTCCGTGACCCGGTCAAGCACTACCTCTGGCAGATGATCAATCGCGCCCCGGCGCGGCGCCAGCAGGGCGACCTGCAGGCGCAGTTGGCGCTGAGCACCCTGCCCCTGCTGCTCCCGCGGCTCACGGCATTCGCGCTCTGGCTGTACGGCCACCACGTGGGAAGCTTCGGCGCCGTCACCGAGCAGCACCGGGACAGCTATCTGAGCGACGTGGTCAACAGCGAGACACCGGCGAGCACAAAGCCGAGCTGCTCATCGAGGTTCGACGTCTGTGGTCCTACCGAGAGCAGCTGCCCGAATCGATGCGGCTGCCCGCCGCCCCTCCCTGGGGTGGGGAGCGACCGCGAGACCTGCTCGGCATGCGGGTGCGCCGCGGAGTGAACCGAACACCGCGCATTAACACCGACACGATCGACCTACTGCTGCTGTGGGCGCTGCGGTTCGTCGAGGATTTCGCCGAAGACATCATCGCCGCGTTCGTGGAACACATCAGGCTCTGGCCAGGGCAGCAGCACCGTCCGGCCGCCGATCCGCGCCCCGCGACGCGGCGCCAAGGACGTGCAACCGGAGCTGTGCGCCTACCTGGACCGGCTGTACGCCACCGGCGGCGCGCTACCCGGCCGGCGCCGCGGCGACGGCATCCCTGGCGTCGACTGGGCACACCTGACCCGCCATTTCAGCGCCAGCGATCGCGCCGTCGAACGCGTCCCACAACTGCGCCACCTCATCGACCGCAGCGGCCTACCCGTCGCCGACGCGGCCTACCTCGAGACTCCGATCACCGCACAGGTCGATGGCGTCCCTTGGCGCACCAGACCGATCAGCTACCACGAAGCGCCCCAGCTGGCCGCGCTACTGCGCACGGCGTGCTTCATCGTCATCGCGTACCTGTCCGGCATGCGCACCGGCGAAGCCCTCAACCTCGAACGCGGATGCGTCTCTCACGACCCGACCACCGGCCTCTGGCTGATCGAGGGGCGCCGGTTCAAGGGTGCGCGCGATGAGCAGGGCAGTAAGATCCCTGAAGGGGAGCAACGCCGCGACCCGTGGGTCGCCGCCGAGAAGGCCGCGCACGCGGTGGCAGTCCTGCTGCGACTGGCATGACCATCGACTGCTGTTCCCGCAGAATATGCATCCACTCAGCCGGCACCGTGGCGGCAGCGGCCGCATCGGGCAGGCCCGCGACCCGTCTGGGCTGACCCGCGACATCAGTGCCTTCATCGCCTGGGCCAACGACCAAGCCTACAAGCTCGGCCGCCCTCACGAGGTGATCCCCGCCGACCCGAGCGGGGCGATCTCCCCGTCCCGCTTTCGCCGTACCCTGGCCTGGCACATCGTCCGCCGACCCCGCGGCCTGATCGCCGGCGCCGTCCAATACGGACACGTCCACGTGCAGATGACCCTCGGCTACAGCGGAAGCTACGACTCCGGCTTCCCCGACGAACACGCCTTCGAACAATGGCTGTACCAACTTGAGCAGCTCACCGGAGACCACCAACTCCTGCTCGACGGTGAACACGTCAGCGGCCCGGCCGCCGAGAGCTATCGGCAGCGCGTCCACGCCGGGCGCGAACAGTTCGCCGGACGCGTGCTGACCAATATCCGCCAGGCTCGCGACATGCTCACCAACCCGCTGCTGCAGGTCTATCCCGGCCGCGCCATGACCTGCGTGTTCGACCCGGCCAAAGCGCTGTGCCAGCAGCACCGAGCCGAAGGCGACAGCCGCACCACGCCCGACCTGGACGACTGTCGAACCACCTGCCAGAACATCGCCTACACCGACCGCGACACCCGCCAACTACGCCAACGAGCCGCCCGACTGCACGCCCTGCTCGGTGACTTCCTCGCGCCCTCACCACGAAGCCAACGCATCCGGGCCGAACGCGATCGGCTTCAAATGCTGATCCGAGACCACGAACGGGACCAGTGTTGATCGTGAAGCCCGCCAGTAGCAGCTGGCCCCACCGTGAGAGCGAGCCCCAGCGTGTCGCCATCCTCGCCGCCGCGGACCGGCTGCTCACCGGCACGCCTGAGCGCTCGACCGGCAACCTGTCCGTCTCTCAGCTCGCAATCGAGGCCGACGTCAAGTATTGGGTCCTGGCGCAGAAGCACACCGACCTGCGAGATCACTTCCAGCGATTGGCAGCGCAGACGCGGCAGGCGGCCAGCGTTGCCCGTGACCACAACCACGACCCGTTCGCCCGCCTGCAACGTGAACAACGGGAGCTGAAGCAACATTGCGCCAGGCTCGAAGACCTCGTCCGGATGGCCGGACCCCTAGAACTGATCCACTCGTTGTGAGAGTCGTTCATCGGTGGGTGCAGCCCGCAGCGTATACGGCTGGGGCTTGGTAGCCGAGCGAGCTGTGTTGATGCTTCTATGGGGGTCCCGCGGCCGGGCGGGACGTGAATCCCTTATGGAATAGGGGTTTCAGGCTGGTTCACTGACTCTATGGTGCGCAACAGGTGTGGTGCAAGTAGTCACGCGGGTCATCGGTCACCCGGCGTTTTGGGTCGTGTTGAGCTGGGTCATCAGCTCGCGGTTGGCGCCGCGGGCGGCGGCGAGTTCTTGGTCGCGTGTCTCGAGTTGGAGGTGCAGGTCGACGGCCTGTTGCTCGAGATGGACGATGCGCTGTTGGAGCTGTTCGACGTCGGTCGGGGCGCCGAGCCCGGAGGCCCGCCAGGCTTGTTCGCCGAGCAGCTCGGACAGCCGCGCCTCGAGTTGTTGGATGCGTGCGGCCATCCGGGTGCATCGCTGCTGGGCGGCGAGCAGGTCGGCGTGCAGCGACGCGCGGGTCACGGCCGATCCGGCTGACGCCCCGGGGCTTGGTTCGGTTTCGGCGACATGAATCTGTTGGAGCAGGTCGCGGTGCCGGTAGAGGAACGTCCGGTCGACGCCGGCTTTGGCGGCGATCGCGCTGACGCTGATCTCGGTGCCGGCGGCGACAGCATCAGCGAGGGCTTTGGTGACGCGTTCGCGGCGGCGGGCGGAGTCGGCCTGGCGGCCTTTGACCATCGCGGTGCTGCGATCCGGTCTTGTAGCGGTAGGGCTCATCGGGTTCGCTCCGGGCGTAGGTCGGGCAGGGCTTGGCGGACGCGGGGCATGCCGAGCATCACGCTGCGGTGCCGGCGAACGGTGGCGACGGCCTCGTCGAGGTGTTCACGCTGGTCGGGGGGCAGTTCGTCGAGTCCGCCGTTGATGCGGTCGAGGAGCCGGCGGATGCGGCCGATCTCCTCATCGGACGGCATGGCCTCGGCACGTGCCCAGTCGTCGAGCTCGCGAGTGGCGAGCAGGCGTTCTCGGGTGCGGAGCAGGTCGTCGAGGTAGGCGTGCAGGTCGGGCAGGTAGGACACGTCGGTGCGGAAGTGGTCGCAGCCGGCGCAGCGGAACCGGAACGGGCATGCGCTGCCGCCAGCTTTGACGTTGGACGGCTCGGCGCAGACACCGAACGGGACGGCGACCTCGCCGATCGCGCGGCGGGCGTGTTCGGAGTCCAGCAGGGCTTGGGCTTGGCGCCAGATCCGGTTGCCGTGCCGGTCGAACTGCATGGCAGCGACGCGGTCGACGGCGTCGCGGCGGCGGGTCTCGCCGATGCGGTAGTAGCCGCTGGTCGTCTCCAGCTTTCGGTGCGACATCAGTTCGCGGAGCACCTCGACCGGCACCCCGGCGTCGGCGTGACGTTGGGCGTAGCTGTGCCGGTAGGCGTAGAGCACGATCTTGCGTTTGTCGTACTCGACACCGTCTTTCGTGTGCAGGACCGGCATGTTGTCCACCCAGACGCGGTGCGCGAACGCGAGGCTGAAGGCCGTGATCGCCCGGCGGCCAGCGGGGTTGCGCCGGTCGGTGGGAAGAAGCTTCAAGTCCCCGACCGGGGTGTCGGGGTAGCGGGCGCGGACCCGCTGCTGCTGGGCGATGATCAGCGCGGCGGTGTGCTCGCTGATCGGTAGCCGCCGGCCGGGGCGGTTGGCCTTGTGGTTATCGAAGACGAGGACTGGGTGGCCGTCCTCGTCGCGGGTTAGGCAGTCGAGGTCGGCGTCGCAGATCTCCTCCGGCCGGCGGCCGGTGTCGATCGCCAACTCGACGGCGGTACGGATCTCCGGCGAGGTCAGCTGATCCAGTTGGGCGCACAACTGCTGCATGGTCTCCGGCGGTAGGTCCCGGTTCGGTTCGGCCGGCTCGGGTGTGAGTGGGACGTCGGCGACGGTGATGACGAAGTCATCGCCCAGCCCGGCGGCGACGTCGCCGGGGCGGGTCAGCCCCATCGCGCGGGCCCGGGTCAGCACGGCGCGGACCTCACGGCAGGCGCGGATGCGTGCGTCGCCGCTGATCTTCCCGACCGATTCCAAGTAGGCCAGCCGATGCAGGAACGCCAGCATGTCGGCCCGCCCCAGCGCGGCGGGCTGCTCGCCCCGGTCCGGGCGCATCCGCAACGATTCCGACAGCCGCACCAGGCAACCGATGTGGTGGCGCACCGTCAACCCGGCACTGGTGCGCCGCCCGGGCCGGACCCGCCGGCGCGGCAGGTCGTCGGCGGCCCAGCGTTTCGCCGCATCCCGAAGCCACCGTTGACTGATACCGGTGAACGACAGCGTCCCGCTGTGCCCGAACACGACGAGGTCCCACTCGTCCTTGCCGACCTCGGTCTCCGGCGTCGACAACGCCCGGGCGGCGTGGCCGATCACGCAGTTGGCCACGCCTTTGAACTCCAAGCCGCGGGCAGCGTCAAGGCGGTAGTCAACGACCGCGGTCACCTGGTGGCGTCGCAGGTCGTCGCAGAACGAACGCAGCACCGCGTCGTCGGTCTTGACCGCGTTGATCCGGCTGCGCTGCTGCAGACCGAACAGCACCTCGGCCACGACCCGTGTCGGCAGCCCCCGCAAGCTGATCTCGCCGCCGAGTCCGACAGCGGCCTCTACTTGGCGCCAACGCTGCTCGTCCGTGCCAGGGTCACCTCGATGCAGGGTCCGCCACCGGATCTGATGGGCCTCGCAGTAGGCGCCGTCACGGTGACGGGGCCGCCGGGTGCAGGCGACGACCGCGCACCGAGGCCCTGACGGAACAGCGGTGAACGTCGGCCGCGGCGCACGAGGTGGCAGAGCGGCTAACTCTTCGCCACCCATGCCCTGCTTGCGCAGCCGGGCCTGGCACGACACACAGATCCGGGAACGGAAGCAGGTGGCCGTGTTGAAGCAGCCCGCCGCCTGGCAGAGCGGCCGGCCGAGCAGCGGATGCGACGCCGGCGGTGTCAGCACCCGGGAGACGGGATCCCATCCGGCCTCGGCCAGGAACTGCGGGTCGATCACCGCGCCGATCGCCGACGCGACCCGGTCGACGATCGGCTCGGCGAACACATGCTCGACACGGCGACCAGCTGGGACGGCGAGCGCGACGTCCATCGGGATCACCGGACGTTCCGGGTCAGCTCACGTGGGCTGGGCACCCGGTCAATAGCCTCCCGCAACCGCGCCGGGTCAGGATGCAGATAGACCTGCGACGAGCTCATCGACGCGTGCCCGAGCAGTTCGGCGATCTCGTCCAGCCCGCTGCCTGCGTCGGCGAGGTTGCTGCCGAACGCGTGCCGCAGTTGGTGCGGCCGTACCCGTCGCGGCAACCCGGCCCGCCGCGAGCACGCGCCCAACAGTTCATTGATCGCGTCCGGGCGCATCGGGTGACCGACCGGCGCACGGAACAGGTTCACCAGCACGAAATCCGACCTACCCGCCGTCGGCACTGCCAGCCGCTCGAACTCGTAGCCGTCGAAGGCCTGCACCGCGAGGAAGTCCAGCGGCACCCACCGTTGCCGGCGCGACTTCGCCCACGCCCCGTTTGCGTTATCCCGACGCACGACGTGCAAGTGCGCCCGCGCCACGTCGCAGCCGAGCACACGTGAGTCCGGCAGCAGGTGCACGTCGCTGCGCCGCATCCCGCACAACTCGCCGCGGCGCAGCCCCGCCCGTGCCAGCAGCAAGATGATCAACCTGTCCCGCGCCGAGCGGCACGCCCGCAGCAGCGCGACGATCTCGGCATCGCTGGCCCGGTCCACCACCGGCTCCGGCTCGTGCAGCCGGTGCCGGGCCCGCATCCGCCACCCCATCCGGCCGTCGTCCTCACCTCGTGCCTCGACCGGCAGGTCACGGTTGTCGGCCAGTTCGTAGATCAACGGCAGCAGCCCGGCCGGTGCCTGCCCGGACGTGACCGCGTGCGTCACGAACCCGCGCACTGCCGTCAGCACCCCATTGATCCGCCTCGCGCCGCGGACCGACGCGGCCCCAGGGCCGGCCAGGACCGCGGCCCCATCGGCAGGGTCGGCGCCGCTGACCGCCGGGCCGGCATGTCGCAGCCACGTGATGAACAGGCCGAGATGCTCGACACCGGCGTGCCAGTCCCGGCCGGTGCGCGCGCACCAGCGCAGGAACAACGCGATCCCGCCCGCATACGAGCGGGTCGTCAGCTCCGAACCGTCGCGGCCGAACCGGACGTCACGCAGATACGCGTCGGCGTCGGCGACCACCGCCAAACTGTCATCGAGAACCGTCCAGTACCGAGCACCGGACGGCAACCTGACCAGGAACGCCCGCATCTTGATCTCCTCTCGCGGCAGGCAGTAGACAACTACCAGCCACGAGCACCACACCCACGGAGATCCGTTGCAGAACTCGCTACGTGTCCCGCTTCATGCAACATCACGCAACACTCGGCCCACCCCCGGAGAACGGCGTCGGCGGTGGTTGTAGTCGTCCTTCCAGTCGGTGATCACGACCCGGGCTTGGGTCAGTGACCAGAAGATGTTGATGTTGAGGCATTCGTCGCGGACTCGGGAGTTGAAGGATTCGACGTAACCGTTGCGCCAGGGTTCGCCGGGCGGGATGAAGGCGAGGCCGACTCGTTCGCGGGCCCACTCGGTCATCGCCTCGCAGGCGAGCTCGGGGCCGTTGTCGCAGCGCAGCGCTGCCGGGTAGCCGCGCGTGGTGGCGAGGCGGTCGAGTTCGTCGATGAGCCGGTCGCCGGTGACCGAGCGCTCGACCATGCCGCCGAGGCATTCGCGGGTGTGTTCGTCGACGATCGAGACGAGCTTGATCGGGCGGCCATCGGTGGTGGCGTCGAACTGGAAGTCCACGGCCCACACCCGGTTCGGTGCATCGGCAACAGGCTGCAGCACGGTGGAAGCGCCGAGGCGCTTGCGGCGTCGCCGCTGCGGGACCCTCAGCCACTCCTCGCGCCAGAGCCGCTGGATCTTCTTGTGGTTGACTGCCCAGCCCTCGCCCCGGGCATCGGCGTAGGCGTTGCGGAACCCACGCCGCGGATGGTCTTTCGCCCAGGCACGCAGCCACTCGCGCAGCGCCGCGTCCGGGTCGGCCGTCGTCGTCGTCGCCGGTTCGCGTCGCTGCGTCGAACGCTGTTGACCGGTGGTCCGGCAGGCGAACCGCTCGGACAATCCCATCGTGATCATGAGGTGGTGCACGGCAGCCCGGCGTCGCTCCGGGCTCAGAATTCCCCCCGGGCGATCTCCTTCAACGCAGCCTTCTCCAACTCCGCGTCGGCCAGCAGTCGTTTGAGCGTGGAGTTCTCCCGCTCGAGCTCCTTGAGCCGTTTCGCGTCGTCGGGCTTCAACCCGCCGAACTGGTTGCGCCACCGGTGATACGTCGCCTCCGACACGCCCAGCTCGCGGCACACCGCCGCCAGATCCTTGCCCTCGGCCAGCAACCGGTCCGCGCTCGTCAACTTGCGCACGACCTGCTCCGGCGAATGCCGCTTCCTCGTCGTCATGATCATCGAGCCTTCCTGCCCGCATCGGGGCATTCAGACTCTCACTCGACATGGACCTACAAATCGGGGTCAGGCCACGGACCTACGCGGTCGTCATCAACGAACTCTGGAGAACGAAGCGATCCCCGACCAGGCGCATCGCGGTCACGTGAAACCGCTGGCGGCACCGCACGCGAGATGAAGCTGAGCCGCAGGGTGCGAGATGCTGTCGTGCAGGGTCTGGTGGCGTTGTGGCTATCCTTCCGCGCCGCGGGACGCGCGGACGGCGCCGAGAATGTCCTTGTAGTGCAAGGGACCGTCGAGCAGAGTCAGCAGAATCGCAGGCGCCCACTCGGGGGCCATTAGCCTCCGCGCGCTATACCAAGCGGCCAGAAAGGTATCGCCACGTGGGTGGCCTGACCTCATCGGCCGTGCGCCCCGGGCGACCGCCGGCCACCTGCCGGTGCAGGTGTCCCTTCATCGGCGCATTCCGACCTACGCGCGGTCCTGTGTTTCCTCATTCCGCTTTCCGTCCCGGGTCGATCACGCCTACAGCGAAGTCGTGGAACCGGCGCTGCGGGTCGTGCTCGCTGCGCAGCGAAGCCATCCGTGCCAAGCTGTCGCTCGGAAGAAAATTTGTCGCCGGGCGCAGTAATAGTTCCTCATCTTGCAGCGCCATGCCAGACGCCAATGGTTGGAGACGAGCCATGTTTGTGGTGGCCCAGTTGAGGCAGGAGGCTTGTTCGCTCTGGCTCCTCCAGGCTGCGCTGAGATTGAGTAGCAGCCTGCCATGCGAGCTGAAGGCAGAATTTGGAACAGGCCCCCGAGAGCGCCACAGTGCGCCGAACATATTGCACAACTCATTCGGCATGGTCTGTACCGTCATTCGAAGGGCGGGAATCAGTTCTGCCGGATCGCTGTCGGTCCACATGTTGTCCATGCCGAAGTACAAATCGGGCACTCTACGGTCGCTCGTTCCCCAGCCGGCAAGATCTCCCACAGTTCGCGGGCGCGCGAAATCCCGAAGCTCCGCATGCTCCAGGGCCGGGCACGTGTCCAAGATCGTCAGGGCGTCCAGGGCGCCTGTGACGGAGTCGCTCATGGCGGTGCCGTCAACTGAGACGAACGGACCAGGATGCACGGGGTCCGACGACATTGTCGGGGTCGCAACGAGCACTTCCAGATCTCTTGAGAATGACGGTGACACGTCGATCAACCAGGACCAAATGTGCTCCCACACAGCCATGGGGTATAAGTAGGCGCTGCTACGGATAACGGGAATCGGATGAATCGTCAAATGTAGCTTCGTTACGACGCCGAATAGGGCCGGCCCTGCCCCTCGGGCGGCCCAAATGTAGTCGGCGTTGGCATTGTCGTCGGCGTAGATGACGTCGCCCTTCGGCGACACCACTTCGATGGCGGCGAGATTTGCGCACGCTACGCCATAGCGGCCGGGGCACCAACCGAACCCACCAGCCATTACGAATCCGCTGATCCCAACACGTCCGTCGTGGGCGGTCGGAAAGAACAACTGGTGAGACAGCAGATCAGTGTTCAGGTCGCCGCCCCGCACACCCGGTTCTACGATCGCGATCGCCGCAACTGGATCGATCAAAATCTCCGTAAGCTGGGAGACGTCTAGCATCATGCCACCGTCCCGCAAGAATGACGCCGAGCGACTATGACCGGTGGCACGAACCTTTACGCGGAGATCTCGGCGGCGCGCGAGGTGTACCGCTTCGACTACGTCCCCTTGTGTCTGGGCTTCGACGATCACCTCGGGAAACCGATTAGGCTTTCGCAGATTCCAATCGCTTCGCGTCCGGGATTCTTCATACCCCATGTCTCCCCGCCAATATATCTTCATTCTTTCCTATCACTCGCAGTTCGATCTGCTGAGCCAAGGCTAAGACCCAGCAACGCTGTACATTGCAACCACTCCTCAAGGCATTTGAATGTGAGCCGCCGCCGGTTGGTGGGCGTTGGGCGTTGCGCTATTGATCAGTTCGGCGATAGCCCATAATCACAGTGTATTCTCTCGGAAATGACACCTTACCGTTAGTATAGTATCGCGCATATAGGTCAGTAACTACCTCGCATAGTTCAGCCTTTCGGCGGACATCGAGAGACTCTAGGAGGTAATTGACGGGCCCGAAGGTGGTAGACATAAGTTCCCACATCTCTTGCGGCGCTGCTGCGCTCTGGACGGCAGCTTTGTCACTAAATTCGAGGATAAATGCATTGCCGAGCAGATTTGTCACGTAGTCGCGTCTGCCCCAGTCGAGGAAATTTCCCGCTCCCTGTGGGAGTGGTGGTTGAAATTGAGCAATGATGCGAAAGAATCTCTCGATCGCGCCAGCCGGACGCCATGCGGTGAGCCCAATCCGCCCGCCGATTTTGCAGACGCGGGCGAGTTCGCGCGACACCGTGTAGTGGTCCGGGGCGAAGATGCAGCCTTGAGCCGAGCACACGATGTCGAAGGATGCGTCGTCATACGGAAGCTGCTCGCAGTCGCCGATCTCGATGCGAATGTCGTTGTAGCCGCGCGCGGCTGCCTCGTAACGGGCCACGTCAACAAGTTGGGGCGCTAAGTCCTGGGCGGTGACGATGGCCCCCAGGTGGGCGGCGCGGAGTGCGAGTGCTCCCGTACCGGTGGCAACGTCGAGCATTCGTTCGCCTGGCCGTACGCCGAGTTCTGCAAGCAGATCATTATGCGTGTCTGCAGATTGCTCTGCGAGACGAGCGAAGGGTGCGGATCCCCATGCCAGCGCTTGCTGCGCCTTGTACTGGTCGAACGCAGGCATCCTCGCCTCTTCCTTGCCCGGTCGGTGCAGACATCGCACGGCAGGTTTCCGTCTCAGCGACCCACCAACGGCTGATGTGGTCGGCTTCAGGTAGCTGAGGACCGTGACCGTGACCGTGACCGCATTTGTGCGGCACAGGTGGTTTTATACGGCGGTGCCGAAGGGGTTGTCGATGATGTATCGCCACAGCCCATCGTTGCCACGACGAGCGACGTCCGTGGCAGTCCCCTCGATGTGTACCTGTTGGCCATCGGGACCTGGTCCGTCGATCGTCCAGTCGACGATGAGCAGAGCGATGTCCTCGGCGACGTAGATGTGTCGGGGACGAACGTCGATGGGAAGTCCGAGATCGAGCAGCGCCTTGTTGGCTAGTGCGCGTGAATCGCCCGTCGTGGGTTGTCCGGGGCTTGAAACCAGGATTCCGGCGGGCTCGTACACCTGCTCGACCAGATCAGAGTTCCCGCTGTTGAACGCGCGGGCGAACACGAGTGGATGTTGGCTAGGATCGTTGGTGAGAGCGATACTGGGAGGGTGGGCAACGACGTCGGATGTCATCGGACCAGCAAAGCTGATCGCTTGGCAAGTCACCAAACGGTAAGTGCAGCCTGGGATCAGGAGCTTGTGCCGGACGCGCGCGGATCTTCGCGGCGTCCGGATCCCGGGTGCCCCGTGGAAGTCGCGCTCACCGCGGTTAGTGGTCGGTGGGCGACACTTGTACTACGCGATCTCATGCACGGGCCGCGCGCCTTCAGCGAGCTGCAGGCCGCTCTACCCACGTTGAGTGCGAAGGTCCTGAGCGAACGTCTCGTCGGATTTGAGCGGCAGGGGCTGGTCCATTGTCGACGCGGGGGCGGCTTTCCCTCCCGATCGGTTTACAGCCTCACTGCTGCCGGGCAGCACCTTCGACCGCTCCTCGTTCAGCTGTATGAAACCGGACGTAGGCTCCTGGACGAGGAAGCCGTGGCGCACAGCGAGTCGACAGCACAACCGTCATAGCCGCCCGCCGGCGTGTTCGCTCCTAAATGAATGAGCCGACTGGAGACCGGAGGTCTCACCAGTTCGATCCAGTAGCTTGTCGTGGGCCGCTATTGGTTGAGCCTCCGGCCATCGCTTCAGCAGCCGATCGCGAGTCGCGCTGTCTCCGTCTCCACAGCGCCCTGCACCCGCTATGAGGAGCTCCGGGCTCCTTCTGCAATGAGGGCCATGAGTTCTTCGACTGCTTGCGCTGGCGGCTTGGCGAAGGCGCCCGCGCGGCTGGCCGCTGTCCCGTTGAGCTCGCCTAACCAGGCTGCAGTCTCGGCGGCTCTCAAGGTCACGAGAATCGGATTAAGCACCGCGGCGTCGTGAACCTTAAAGCTCTGCTCGCCGGCACTGAGCAGCGCGAATAGGCCTCCCGCCGGGATTATCACCTCAGCGCGGCAGTTGGTCAGGCTCTCTGCAGTCTTCACGAATTCGGCCATAATCGCCGCGTACGCCTTCGGCGTGTCGAAAGCGTCCAAGAGTCGCTGTGGCGGCGTCGACATGCTTACAACACCGACCATGCGATCCTCGAGTGATATCCGCGCGGCTTGAAAGTCGTGCCAATCCGCGAAGAGTGGGTCGATGGTGACGAGACCGAAGCGGCGTCCGAGCGTCATCGCATATAGCATGCTCGTCTCGCCCATTCCTATGACCGGAATGTCGAGCATCGCCCTGGCCTCGTCGAGGCCGGAGTCTTGGAAGTGTCCGATGACGAATGCGTCGTAGCCTTGGTTCTGGGCATCGGCGGCGCAGCGCAGAGCTTGGATGGAGCAGCGGACTTCGCTGATGCGATGTACGGCGAGGTCTCCGGGCGATAGGCCGGCGACCTTGATCTGGGTACCGGGTGCTGCGTGCTCGTTCAGGTAGCTGTCTAGGCGATTCAGATACGACGCGTGTAGCGACCAGTCGGTGAAGCTCTGATACCAGATTTTCATGCCATCTCCTCGTCCCACCGCAGCTCGCCGAAGGTGTCGCGGGCAGCGGTGGTGTTCAGAAGCCCCTCGTAGTGCGTGATCAGTCCCGCTCGGGTTTGGTAGAGGTGGGCGAAGCGTGATCGGAAGACGTCGGGATTGTCGCGCCTTCTTACCGTGTACTGCCCGATCGAGACGACTCGGGCATCCTCGCTGAAGAGATGTTCGAAGGTCATTTCGTACATGTCGAAGGTTTCTGCGACCTTCTGGAACACGCGGCAGACTGCCTCGGGGCCGTGAAACGTGCCGGGGAAGGGGAAGTGTTCGACCCACACCACATCGGAGTCCAGCGATGTCCGAGCACGCTCGAGATCACCGCGCTTGAAGGCGTCATAGAGACCCGTCACAGCGTGCAAGCTCCGATCGCGTGAGATCATGGTTCGATGTTCTTTCCGTAGTCCCAGGTGATGAGCCGTTCTGGACGTACTTTCACGATCCGGCGGCCGGCCTCGATTTCGCCGATCGAAAACGCAAGATACCGTTCCAAGTCGCTGTATTTCAGATATTTGCTAAGAATCCGCCTGTTCCATTTCACGTTCTCGTCGACGTCGCTAATGATTTCGGCTCGGCCGAAGCACACCACGCCGGCCGTCCGCGCGTCGAGTTTGCCTTCGACGCGCTCGTCAATATCGATGCACTCGGTAAGCCGATCGTCGCGGGCGAGGTTGCGCAGGTGCATTCTTCCGGCACCAATTGAATGCATGAATACGCCGTCGCACCACAGAAACCAGGCAGGTGCGGTGTGCGCGAATCCGTCCTTGCGCAAGGTCGAGATTCTGGTGACCCGCGCGGTGTTCAGGAACTCATCGCGCTCGCTCGGCGACATGGCGTTCTGCAACGTCGCGGTCGACTTGCTGCGGTCATCGACCACGGGGACCCCCAGAGTCAGTTTCGTTGAAGAACGCGTGCGCCACCAGTCACGACGCCGTCCAGGACAGACCGCAACGACGGGCGGCACGGAGCGCGGGTGGCCAGCCGGAAACCGATCTCAGCTCGAGCACGCCGCGAACCCTGTCGCCTTCCGCCCACGGGGGAACGTCTGCAGTATCGCGTCGGCGACGCTAGGGCGCGGCGCGCGGTCCTGTCAACAGCCCCGACAGCGATGTTGCCAACCGAGTTGACAGACCAGTGCACCGCGCCTACATTCCCCTCACGGCCGCAAGGGCCGCGAGGGACCGAACCTCGAGCGTGCCACTTCGGCGAGGGGCAGGGTGTGGTCGTGACAGCAGGTTTGCGCAAGGCGCGACGGGACGATTCCGAGGTCGACTCACACGGCGTCGCGGATGCCGCCCTTAGATCCGGCCGACGAGCGTCGCTGCGCGGCATTGTCGAGCGCTACGCGATCGTACTCGTCTTGGGAGCAGAGGTGACTCTGTTCGGGGTGCTGAGACCCAATACGTTCCTGACCGTGCCTACGTTGAAGACGACGTTGGCTTCGCAGAGCACGCTGCTCATCGTCGCCCTCGGTCTTCTTCTATGCCTCGCCGTCGGTCAATTCGACCTTTCCTTCGCGGGCGTGCTCGGACTGTCTTTCGTCACTGCCGGCTACGTGGATGCCAAGCTGCATTGGCCCCTTCTCGTCACGATTGTCGCCGTCTTGCTTATTGGTGCCGCCGCTGGAGCGATGAACAGTCTGCTGATCGTCGGATTGGGCATAGACGCGGTGGTGGTCACCCTGGGTATGGGCACCCTTCTCGCTGGCTTGTCCTACGCACTATCCGCGCAGACGATCTCAGGGTTGTCGCCGGGCTTGTCGGACCTAGCAGGTCATCAACTCCTCGGCCTCCCACTCGTCTTCTACTACGCGATCGTGTTGACGGTCGCCGTCTGGTACCTGCTGAAATACACGCCGCTCGGCCGATACGTCTACATGACCGGACTCAGCCGAACCGTTGCTCGCCTGTCGGGTATCAGGGTGAACGCGATCACGTCGGGAGCCTTCGTCGCCAGCGGCATCCTGAGTGCGTTCGCCGGGCTCACGCTCGCGGGCTATCTGGGAAGTGCCGCGCCGACGGTAGCCGACGGGTACATGCTGCCGACCTTCGCGGCCGTGTTCCTGGGCGCTACCGCGATTGTGCCCGGCCGGTTCAACCCGTGGGGGACGTTCTTCGCCGCCTACACCCTGGTCACCGGCGTGACCGGCCTGAACCTGCTCGGCCAGGGCGGCTGGACTACCCAGGTTTTCAACGGGGCAAGCCTGGTCGTCGCCATCACGGTGGCGCGATTGCTTAAGAAGACACGGTCCACGTCCTAGTGGAGATCGCGCAGCACACGGCACTACGTCCAAATCCCCGTTCACGAGCCTGACTGGGCCACTGAGAAAGAGGAAGCATGCACCGATACTGGACCGTGTTGACAGCTGGAATCGTGACGCTTGTTGTGACCGTACTGCTCGCCGGATGCAGCAGTTCCGGCAGCGTGTCGACGCACAAAGCCGACAGCAGTGGCGTGACGCGGGCGCGGGCGCTCATTGCCGCTGCGTCTGGCCAGGTCACGTGGACCGCCCCTGGACCAGCGTTCGACGCGCGACCAGCTGCTGGCAAGTCCGTCGTCTGGGTCAGTGACAACCAGTCAATCCCGTTCTCGACCGATACGTACGCCGGCTTCAAAGCCGGTCTGAACGCTGACGGCGTGAAGACATCAATCTTTGATTCCCAGTCGAGTCTGGGCACTGCCGATCGAGGTATCCGCCAGGCGGCCGATGCCGGCGCGGCGGCGATAATGCTTCAAGACATTCCCAGTGGCGGGGTGAGCAGCGCCGTGAACTATGCGACGAGCAAGCACGTGCCGGTGTTTGGGTTCACCACGCAAGAGTCCGGGGTAGCGGCCCTGGCACCGCTGTCGGGCCAGACGTCCTTCTGCTATAGCTGCGCGGGACGATTGATGGCCGCGCAGGCAGTCGTCCAGTCCAATGGCTCGTTCAAAGGCGTCATTTTCGAGGCAACAACGGTCGGCGCAATCAACACCGCTGAGGTTCAGGGGATCACATCCGGGGTGAAGGAGTTCTGCCCGCAGGAATGTTCCGTCTCGGTCAAGGATGTCCCGGTCGCCACGTGGGCGTCGCAGATGACTACGGCGACGACCACCGCCGTCGCGGATCCGAGCATCGGGTACCTGTTCCCGATCTACGACGGGGCATTGCCGTATGTACTGACCGGCCTGCGGTCGAGTCACACTGACAACCGGGTGCGGGTAGTCAGCTATAACGCCAGCCAAGGGATCATCGACAATATCGCGAAGAAGACCCCGTTGACCGCCGATCCGGGCAACCCGTCGGCGTGGGCGGGTTGGGCTGCGGCCGACCAGGTGCTGCGGGTGCTGACCGGCCATCCAGCAGCGCAGGACGCACACATCCCGTTGCGCAACTTCGACGCCTCCAATGTGGGCACCCTTGACCCTGGCAAGCCCGACAGTTGGTACCCGGGCGTCGACTACCAGACGAAGTACCGGTCGTTGTGGTCGCTGAAGTGACCCAGGCGCTGGGCGAGCCGACTATGCGGGTGCACCCATCCGACCAGCTCGTCCCGCGCCTGGCATTGACCGGCATCTCCAAGACGTTCGGCGACCGTAAGGCGCTCGACCGGGTATCACTGGCGATCACCCCCGGTAAGGTGCACGCACTGCTTGGCCACAACGGCTCGGGCAAGTCCACCCTGATCAAGATCCTCGCCGGTTTCTATACCCCGGATGACGGCGGGGAGGCCGCCATGGACGGCCTGCCATTGCCGCTGCCCTTGGCGGCAGCCGAAGCAGCCAAGCGCGGAATTTTCTTCGTTCACCAAGAACTCGGGCTGATCGAGGGCGCCACGATCCTGGAGAACCTGTGCATCGGACGATTCTCCGGAACCCCGTTACGTGTGCGCTGGCGCGTCGAACGCGAGCGGGTACGCGACGATCTCCTGTCCTTCGGCGTCGGACACCTAGATCCCCTGCTTCCGGTCGCGGCACTGGAACCGGCGGACAAGGCGCTCGTCGCGATCACCCGTGCGCTGAGCGGTCACCACCTGCCCGGGCGGGGCATCTTGGTTCTCGATGAACCGACGCCCTACTTGGCAGCGGACGGGGTGGCCCGGCTGTTCGCCGCGCTGCGCCGGGCAACGGAAACCGGCGTCTCCGTGCTGTTCGTGACCCATCGCATGGGAGAGGTCGAACGACACACCGATCAGGTCACTGTACTGCGCAACGGAACCGTCGTGCTGGACGACACGACCAGCACCGTGTCGCGGACCCAGTTGGTCTCCGCGATCGACAATCGCAGTTCGGTGAGCGTGCGCGAGCCAAACCGAGAACGGGCGGCCGGTACACGACTCGCGAGCGTGGCTCGCCTCTGCTCGCCTCGCGTGCGCGACATCGACTTCGAGGTAAATCAGGGAGAGGTGCTCGGGCTGACCGGTCTGATCGGGTCCGGCTGGGAGGAAGTTCCCAGGCTCCTGTTCGGCGACCAGCGAGCGATTCGGGGCCACTTGCAGCTCGGGGCCGACACCGTCGACTTGCGCGAGCAGCGGCCGAGAAAAGCACGTCTGCTCAAGATCGCCTACCTGCCGCCGGACCGCGCACGCAATAGCGCGATCGGCAGCGCCAGCATCATCGAGAACCTCACCCTGGTGAGCCTGGGAAGGCATTGCACACGCCGCGGGCTCTCGCTCCGTCGTGAGGCCGCGCACACCAGCACGATCATGGCGAACTTTGGGGTCATCGGCCAGCCCCAACAGCCGCTGGCCGAGTTGAGCGGTGGCAATCAGCAGAAAGTCCTGCTCGCCCGCTGGCTCGAATGCCAGCCCCGGATGCTACTACTGCTTGAACCGACGCAGGGTGTTGATGTTGTTGCACGTGAGGGACTGGTTGCGGCCATCCGCCGACAAGCCGACGCCGGGGTTGCCGCAATTTATGCGGGTTCGGACATCGACGAACTTGTCGATGCCGTCGACCGGCTCCTTGTCTTCCGCAACGGCGAAATTGTCGCGAGCCTCGCCGGGGCCGAACTAACCAGCCGCAATGCGATGCAAGCAAGTCAAGGTGCACAGTCCAGCGGGTGAATCGTCCCGCTCGGGGCGCCGACATAACCGCGTCCCGCGGCCGGACTGGCACCCTAATGTCGCGCGATGCCGTGACGGACTGCCGCAAAGTCCATCACACCCCTCAGACAGTCACGCGCAGTGCGGGGTGGCGACGATCATAGGTCCAGGTATTCCTCATGGAAAGGGTTGTCGATTAGCGTGAACCACGTTCCGCTGGCAGTTTGCCGGAGAACGTTGGCATCCGTTCCTTCGATCAAAACGGCTGCACCGTCTGCGTCTGTACCCGCGAGCGACCATCGAACCGACACCAAGGCGATATCGCCAGCCTGAACGAACTGCTTTAGCTGCACCGTCAGGGTCGGGTTGTAGGCGAGAAACCGCTCGGTAATTTCCCGGAGAGTGGCAAGACCACGCGCCGGGTCAGAGCCCGGTTCCTGAACGAAAATCGTCTCCTCGCGATACAAAGACATGATCGTTTCGACGTCTCCGTCGTTCATCGCCCGCACGAATGTCCGGTCCACATCCAAGGGACCCAGCGTCGACATTGCGTGATCGTAGGCCGCCTCACCGTAAGCAGTCAACATGTTTGGCAACAAAGTTGCCACGCGCGTTGACAGGCGTCGTCGTGTCTGTCTACGGTAGCGACGCCCAGGCCATACGGCCCCGCGTCATCGACAGTTGGAGTCCCGATGCGTCCGCTCCACGCCTGCGCCGCTGCGGCGGTTGCGTCCTTGCTGGTGTTCTCCCAAGCCGGGTGTAGCTCGGGCACGCGCACCGTGAGACCCTCCGGGTCGGCGCCGGCGCGAGACGTCGTGTTCGCCGGCACTCTGGAACAGACCGCACCCGTGGGCTACCCAAAGCCCCGGGCAGGAAAGCTACGGATTGCCTACCTGGAGCCCGCCAGCTCAAATGAATTCATCGCCGCAGTCGGCGACGCGGCGCAGGCTACTGCCAAATCGCTCGGCGGGTCCGTCACCGTGTACGACGCCAAATTCGATCCCGACGTTCAGGTCAGCCAATTTCAGCAAGCACTCGCCCAGAAGGTCGACGGCATTTTCCTTTTCGCGGTGGACCCGAAGGCGGTGGAGCCGTTGGTGCGGCAGGCAGCGGCCGCGGGGATTCCGGTCATAGGAGTTGAAGCAAACTCCCAGAGCACGACCGACATAGGCGCGCTCACCAGCCAACTATGGGAGCGGCGTGATGAGCAGGCATATCTGCAGGTGAAAGGACTTGCGCGCTTCGTGAAGCCAGGTCAGCGGGTCGCGCAGATCACCAGCAGCATCCCGAGCCCCGTGATCCAGCAGTATCTCGTTTTCCAGCGCGAGTGGTCCAGCAAGTTCGGCATCAAGGTTGTCGGAGGTGTGGACAACGCTACCGACGACGTCACCGGGGGCGAGACAGCGATGACCGGTGTGCTTGCCCGCTACAGCACCATCCAAGGCTTGCTCCCCTATAACGACCCGTCCGGCATCGGGGCAGCAGCCGCCGATCGCCAGCAGAACAAGAGCATGCCCATCGTCGGCGCGAACGGCGGCACCGACGGCCTGGACGCGGTCAAGCAGGGCAAGCTTGAGGGCACGGTCCGCATCGACGCGGTCGGTCTGGGACGTTTCGGCCTGTGGGGTCTGTACGACGTCAAGCAAGGCATCGCGATCGCCAAGACGGCCAAGATCGGCCCGCCGATGTACATCGACGCACACAATGTGAACACAACCTCGACCTGGAGCCAGGAATTGGCCCACAGCTCCTGACACTGCCCCACCCACCGATCAGCTGCCGTGGAGGCGCGAGCATGGAGCCTGCGACCGATTGCCCGCTGCTCGCCGTCCACGGGATCCACAAGTCCTACGGGGGGGCCCGAGCCCTGCGCGGGGTGGACCTTTCGCTGCACGCCGGGCAGATCCTCGGACTGGCGGGCGAGAACGGATCCGGCAAGAGCACCCTGCTGAAGATCATCAGCGGGCAGGTTGAACCAGACGCCGGTCGCCTGCAGCTCGACGGCGCGCCGGTCCGATTCTCCGACCCCGCCCAGGCTGTCTCGGCCGGCATCGCCACAGTCACCCAGGAGACCACGCTCGTGCCGGCGCTGTCGGTGGCCGAAAACATCCTGCTGGGACACGTCAAACCCCGCCGCCGGGGCAGAGTCGACTGGCGCGCCACCATGCTCCTGGCGCACGGTGTGCTGGAACGGCTCGGGGTAGACCTGGACGTCCGACGGCCCGTCGGTTCACTCTCCCCAGACCTGCAACAGATGGTCGAGATCGCCCGGGCCATCAGCGGGCAGGTTCGAATCTTGATCCTCGACGAACCGACCAGCTTACTTCCCGAGGAAGAATCAGCCGCCTTACTGCAGGCGATGCGTGCACTGCGACAAAGTGGAGCGGCAATCATCTTCGTCTCCCATCGACTGGAGGAAGTACTCGAGGTCGTCGATCACCTCACCGTGCTTCGAGACGGACTCGTCGTCGCCGCCGGCGCCCGGGGCGAATTCGACCAGCGCCAACTCATCCACGCGATGGTCGGACATGAACTTGAGGAGCTGTCACCTTCGCCGCCGGGAGTTCCACGTTCGGAGTCCGCGCTGCGGATCCAAAGTCTCTCGGTCCCGGGCTCGATCCACGATGTCAGCCTCACCGTCGGCAGGGGCGAGATCGTGGGCTTGGCCGGCCTGGTGGGTTCGGGACGCAGCGAGCTGCTCGATGCCATCTTTGGCGCCCGACAAGGCGGGTGCGGCGACGTGGAGGTAGCCGGACGGCACTACACACGGCGCAGTCCCGTCCGCGCGGCGCGGCACGGCCTGGCCTACGTACCAAGTGAGAGAAAACTACGCGGCCTCGTGCTGAGTATGAGCGTGCGCGCGAACCTGCTCATGGCCCGTCACGCCGGGCGACATCCCCTCGGGCGGGTCAACAAGATACGTGAGCGTGCGCTCGGGACCACGGCGGAACGGGAATTTCTGATCAAATGCTCGTCAATCGAAGCCCCGGTCAGCCAGCTCAGCGGCGGCAACCAGCAGAAGGTGGTGATCGCGAAATGCCTGCTCACCACGCCTGTACTCCTACTGCTGGACGAGCCCACACGGGGAGTGGATGTTGGCGCCAAGGCCGACATCTACCGCCTACTCCAGCAGGTCACGACCGACGGCACGGGCATCCTGGTCAGTTCCTCGGAGACGAGTGAGCTGCTACTGCTGTGCGACCGGATCGTGGTCATGTACCGAGGGCGCGTCGCCGCGCAGATCGATCGCGCCGACGCCAGCGAGGCACTAATCACCAGCTACTGCGTAGGGGGACACTGATGACAGAGCAGAGCAAGCCACGTCCTGGCGTGCATTCGCCTCGACAGTCGACCGCGACGCGCCTGGTTCGCCAGGCCACCGGCGGCACACGCTTTCTCGTGGTCCTGATTCTGCTGATCTCGGTGTTCTCGTTCTTTTCCCTCAGCCAACCGCGCTTCTTCACGCACAGCAACGTCGAGGCGCTCCTGACGAGTGCGTCCATACTCTGGGTCGTGTCGATCGGGCTGACCTTCGTCATGCTCACCGGAGGATTCGATCTGTCACTCGGCTCGCTACTGGCACTGTCCGGTGTCGTATTCGGACTCTGCAATCTTGATCTGCATCTGCCGGCTGCACTGTCGATCCCGGTCACCGTCGTCGTCGGGGCCTGCCTCGGTGGCCTGGTGAACGGAGTGCTCATCGGGCGCCTCGGGCTCTCGTTTCTCATCGTCACGCTCGGCACGCTCACCCTGTATCGCGGCCTGGTGAACCTGATCACCAACACCAAGACCCGCGGCATCAGTTCCTCGCTGCTGGACAGGATCGCCTTTTCCCACCTGGCCGGTCTGCCGATTCCGGTTTGGATCATGGCCGCGACATTCGTGGTCGCGTTGTGGATTTTGTCAGGAACGTACTTCGGTCGGGATGTCTACGCCGTGGGAGGCAACCACGTCGCCGCCCGGCTCTCGGGAGTGCGTGTCCCCTCCACCATCGTCGCGGTCTACGCGATCGCCGGTGCGCTCGCGGCGCTCGGAGGGGTGCTCGAGACCGCACGTGTCGGAGCAGTCAGCCCAGGCATCGGCCAGACCATCATCTTCGACGCGACCGCGGCGGTCCTGTTAGGTGGGACGAGCTTTGCCGGCGGTGTCGGCGGCGTCGGAGGCACCGCCGTCGCCGTCATCTTCCTAGCGACCCTCCAGAACGGGCTCGCCGTTGCAGGTGTACAAAGTTTCTGGCAACAGGTCATCACCGGCGCCATCTTGATTGTCGCTGTACTCATAGAATGGGCCCAACGCGGAGACTCCCCGCTGCGCCGTCACCGACCCGATCCGGACACACACCCGACACCTCTAATCCGCGGCCCCGGCCGGCTGTGACAATGGGTGCCGAGCCGAGCGCGGTCGAATGGCTCCGCCGCCTGGATGCTCGAGAGTTGTCCGCTCGCGAACTCGCCGAACACTACCTTCGGCTCCTCGACGGTGCGGCCCTGCTTAACGCGGTCGTTGTCGTAGACCCCGACCGTGTTCTTGCCGAGGCGAGTGAAACGGACCGATTCCGGCACGAAGGCCAACCCATGTCGTTGCTGGGGCTGCCGGTCACCGTGAAGGACAACCTGGATGTCGCCGGCTATCCCACCGCCGCGGGCAGTGCCGGCGCATTCGCCGCGGCCGGCACCGACGCCACAGTCGTGCGCCGATTGCGGGCGGCGGGTGCGATCGTGCTGGCCAAGACCAACGTTCCTGAAGCGTCCTCCTCCTACGAAACGGACAACGCCGCGACGGGCCGCACGAATCATCCGATCGATCCGGCGCGGACACCGGGCGGATCCAGCGGCGGGGAGACTGCCCTGCTCGGTGCCGACGCCTCCCCGGTAGGCGTCGGCACGGACGGGGGCGGGTCCATCCGGGTGCCGGCGCACTACTGCGGACTGATCGGACTGCGGCCGACGGTCGGCCGCACGCCGGAAACCGGGCAGCAGCCACCGACCCGGGCCACCGGCATGATGGATCTATCATGCGTCGGGCCGATCGCCCGCACCGTAGCCGACGCCGCGCTCCTGCTCCGGGTGATCTGCGGATCCGACGGCATCGATCCCTACGCCCCGCCGATGCCGCCACCAGAACTCGGTCAGCTCCGATGCCCACGTACCCTGCGGATAGGTTTTTGGACATGCGATCCGACCGTTCCGCATACCACCGGGCCCACGCAGGCCGCCATCCGCACCGCCGCGGCAGCCTTCGACCGCCCAGGTTGGTCCGTCGAGGAGATCGCGGCCCCCTGCGAACCCGCCGCGAATGAGCTGTTCTTCGCCGCCCTTGCCGCCGACGGCGGAGCTCACCTGCTCGAGCGTCTCGGCACGACGCCACGCCCGCACCATCCCCAGTTCAGCGCGCTGCTAACCCAGTTGGACGCATCGCCGCCCACGGCGAGCGAGATCTTCACCGTGCAACGCCGGATTTTCGCCCTTCGGTCGCGTATGCGAGCACTCGCCGAGCGTTACGACCTGCTGCTCAGCCCCGTGGTCGCGGGTCCGGCACCGCGCCACGGCGAAGCACCCGGCGACAGAAACGGATCCGGACCGTCGGACTACTCGGCCTTTCACTACGTTCACGTGATCGCCTTGGCCGGTCTGCCGGCGGCAACCGTGCCGGTAGCCACCGAATCGGGGTTACCCATCGGGGTCCAGATCATCGCGGCACCGTTTCGAGAAGACATGGTCCTGGCGGCGGCACAGCATCTTGAGGGCGTCTTCGGCGGGTTCACCCTCACCCGAGGACTGCGCCGAGCGGCGACGGCATGAGCACCGAGGCGGTGATTGCCGCGGCCAGCGAAGCCCGCTACACACGGCACCCAGAAGCCGATGTCACCTCAGCGTCCTTGATCGCCCGGGCGGTCGAGCAAGTCCTCACCTCCGCGGGTCTGCGCACCCGCGATGTCGATGGATTCGCGGTCGCGTCTTTCACCATCAGTCCCGATCACGCCATCGACCTGGCCTGGCGACTTGGATTCGTCCTACGCTGGCTCATGGAGGACACCAACGGCGGCGCCAGTGGACTGAACATGCTGCAGCACGCCGCGCAGGCGATCGGCTGTGGCGATGCCGAACTGATCGTCATCGCCTCTGGAGACCGCATCGGTCGGGCCGAGCTGGCACACCTGAACGCGACCTACAACCTGGCCACCCGCGATCATCTGGTACCTGTGGATCACGGCGGACCGAACGCGCTGTTCGCGATGCTCACCGCCCGTCACGCCCGAACCCACGGGCTCACCCGCGAGGACTACGCCTGCATCCCACTAGCCCAGCGACGCTGGGCACATGCCAACCCCGGCGCGGTATACCAAACACCGCTGGACCTGGCGGAGTACCTCGCCGCCCCGACGGTCGCCGCACCGCTGAACCGCTACGACTGTGTGCCCGTGGTCTCGGGCGCGGACGCGATCATCGTGACCACGACCGAACGGGCCCGGGCACTCAACCTCCCCGGTGTGCGGATCCGGGCGCTAAAGGCCTGCCACAACTTCGATGATCAGCAAGGCGATGGTCTGGTTACCGGGTTCGACAGTATCGCCGCAGATCTCTGGCGCACGGCCGAGGTGACGCCGGCCGACCTCGACGCCGCCTACCTGTATGACGACTACCCAGTCATGGTCGCCGTGCAGGCCGCAGCGCTCGGGCTGGTGGAGGACGACCTGGGCCGGTTCCTCCACCAGCGACTGCTCGAACGACAATGGCCGTTGAACACCTCCGGTGGGCAACTGTCCGCCGGACAGGCGGGCGCGGCCGGAGGAATGCACGGTCTCGTCGAGGCGATCGGGCAACTCACCGGCCGGGCACCAGGTCGCCAGCTGCACCCACGCCTGGCTCTGGTCACGGGTTACGGCATGACCCTCTACCGCCATGGCGCATGCCACAACGCAGCAGTGTTGGAACGGATCAGATGATCCGCCATCCGAGCGCGGGCGTGTGCGCACGCTGTCACCGGGTGCACTACCCGGCGAGGCTTCTATGTGCGATGTGCGGCTGTGCCCAATCGCAACCGCGGTCCCTAGAGCGTGGCACTGTCACCGAAGTCACGGCAGGAGCACATGGAACACACATCTCAACGATCAAGTGTGACGCTGGCCCGGTGATCATCGCCCGGCTCGTCGGTACGGCGCAGCCCGGACAAGCCGTGGAGCTTCGTGACGACGGGCGCGGCGGGATATCCGCGGTGGGCGTGAAGGCCTAGGATCAACATCTGGATGTGCTAGCGGTGCAACCACGACTGAACCGATCAGCAGCTTCTGGGACTCTCGCACTGGTGAAGTCCTCAGCCACAGTTGGCAGGCCGGGTCGCCGCCGGTGATCTTGTATCTGGCGGATTCCTCAACGCGTACGTTCTCGTGGCACCCTCTCTGTTGGCCCGCATGCCCATCCCTGCGACTTGAGTACCAGCTGCGCCGGATTCCGACGCTAGTCGGCCTGTCCCGCTACCGGGGCTGTCGCGTGGGCGTTGCGGTTCACGATGAAGCCGACCTGCTCCCGATCCCACGTTGTCGCGGTTGCCCCGCGCTCCCGCAGAAGATATTTCTGGACCTTCCCGTTGGCAGTCAACGGCAAGCTCGTGATCACGTCTACATAGCGGGGAATCGCGAAGTAGGCGAGCCGCGGCTCGCAATGGCGCATCAGATCTAACACGTCGAACGTCGCCGGGTCCGCTACGACGATCGATGCCATGACCTCATCCTCACCGAGTGCCGAGGGCACGGCGTATGCCGCAACAGCGCTGACGGCGGGGTAGTCGAGCAGGACCTGCTCGACTTCGAAGGAGGAGATGTTTTCCCCGCGACGGCGAATGGAGTCGTTTATGCGGTCCAAGAATTGAAACCAGCCATCCGGCATTCTCACCACCCGGTCTCCAGTGTGCAACCAGAGGTTACGCCAGGCGGCAAGGGTCTGTTCAGGACGTCGCCAATAACCCGCCGCCAGAGCATGCGGAATATCGCTTCGAATGACAAGCTCGCCGGCGGCGCCATCCGGCACTTCGACGTCATCGTCGTCGACCACCCGTACGTGAAATCCGTCATTGACGCTACCCATCAGTCCCGGCCGCTGGTCCGTGGCCGGCGCACCGACAGCCAGATTGGACTCAGTCGATGCGTATGCCTCGACAAGTTGCACTCCGAAGCGCTGGCGAAAAGGGGCAACGAGATCTGCGGGTACGGCTGGTGCAAGGGCCACTCGAACACAATGATCGCGCTCGCTTGCATTGCTCTGTCGACCGGCGAGGATCGAAACCATCGCGCCGAGCAGGTAGGTGATCGTCGCACCATTGCGGGACGCGTCCGCCCAGAAGCGCGAAGCCGAGAAGCGTTCGGCGGCAATGAACGTGCTACCAGTAATGACAGCTTGTAGGAAGGCCGTCAGAGCATTGATGTGAAACAAGGGAAGGCAGGTGAACAATCGGTCACCAGGCCGCACATCTAGTGCTTCCGCAGTCAGACGAGCGAGCCAATACAGCTGTGAGTGTGGACAACACACGCCCTTCGAGGGGCCCGTGGTGCCGGAGGTATAGAGGATCGCGGCGATGTCGGAGCCGCTCGCCTCGGCTGGTGGCATTCCGTCGCGTCGAGCTGGCGGCAAGACAGTCACTCTGTCCTCTAGATGACCGGCGGAGTGTCCGCGCGGGCCCGTGCGCACGATTAGCCGCAAGACTGGCAACGGATGCTGGACTACCGATAGAGAGGGCGCAAACTCGTCATCAAAGATCAACCCTGAGGCCTCGGAGTCGCTCAAGACGTGCTCGAGTTGCCGTCCTCGGACGGCGGTGTTAATCGGTATGACTACCGCCCCGCACCACACGCTCGCGAGGATCCATTCGAGCAGCTCCGCGCCGTTGCGACACAAGATCGCGACGTGGTCGCCCGGCGCGACACCGCCCGCAGTCAACCGCGTGGCACGTCGCGACACCGCATCGCACAGCTCTCGGTAGCTACGGGTTCCATCCCCGCTGACTAGCAGTTCCAAGCCGGGATAACGTGCAGCTTGCGCCAGCAGCAATGCAGGAATCGTCTGACTCTTCAGCAGTGGTGGCGCGCTGTCCGCTGTAGTGGTCGGGACTGTCATGCATCGAATCTAGCCTGACCAACCCGAATGTTGCCAGCCCTGTTGCCAACTCGTCGGGCCTATTCGCCAAGCGTGGCTTCGACGATGATGTCGAGGCCGGTGAGTGCGCGCGACACCGTGCAGGTGCGCTTGGCGCGGCTGGCATGTTCTTTGAGCGCGGCCTCGGATAGTCCCGGAGCGACTGTGGTCGTCCGCAACTCGATTCGGGTAATCCGGAAGCCATCCGGGGCGTGCTCACCGCGCAGGCTCGCTTGAGTGCTGATTCTCACTGGAGGGAAACCGGCATGGGTCAGCAGCCCTGCCAGTTTCATGGTGAAGCAGCCAGCCTCGGCGGCGCCCACCATCTCCTCGGGGTTGATACCGCCGTGCCCGTCGTCGCGCGTCCGCTCGGAATAGGTGCCTTCGATCATGCCGCTGCCGACGCGGATAAGGCCGACACCGCTCGCGTCCCCTTTCCAGTCGACGGAGGCCTCTCGCAGCACACGTACGGTGCCACGTTCGCGTTCCTCCTCGAACAGGGTGGCTGAGGAAATGCCCCAGGCGCGGGCGACAGCGAACATTGCGCCAACTGAAGGCTGGCGGTCAGCTGACTCGATGCGAGACAGATACGCCTTGGACAGGCCGGAGGCCTCGGCTAGGTCGTCCATAGTCTGTCCTCGTTCCTCTCGCAGGCGACGGATACGGGCGGCGAGCCGCAACAGCTCTGGGTCAGCCGTCGTGTTCTCAGACGTGAGCATGGAGAGCCTTTGCGCCATGACGCGATACGTTACCTGGCGCCGCGATTCGGGCGCCTACCTCGGCAACGGTCGCCACTTCGCCGAATCCAAACGCGATGATCGTCATGACGTGCCGTTGCGCGTCGACAGCCAACAGCGGTCCCC
The DNA here is from genome assembly GCA_038207565.1 of Mycobacteriales bacterium. GTDB lineage: Bacteria > Actinomycetota > Actinomycetes > Mycobacteriales > Jatrophihabitantaceae > JALZAI01. Next base: position 19,695 of record JBBQZQ010000024.1, on the reverse strand, counting down.
ACCCTTGGTCGGGCAGGTCGTGGGTGGCGTTACCGTCGCTGAGAAAGATGACGCGATAGTCGCGAAAGAACGCATCTCTTACAGTGGACTCGCAGCACATCGTCGTGGCGACCCCCCCGACGATAAGCGTGTCGATGCCGCCGCTTCGCAGGATTAGATCGAGGTCGGTGTTGAAGAAGGCGCTGTATCGACGCTTGATGATCAATGGTTCTTCAGTCCTACGCTCGAATGCGGGATGAAGCTGGGTGCCCGCCGTCCCGTCGCGAAGCGCTGCGCCCTCGCAGGTGAGGGGATGAAACTCGCGCACCCGCCCCATGTCTGATCCGTCCGCGCGGTGCGACTGGGTCGTAAAAGTTACTAGGACCTGATTGGCGCGGCAGACCTTCACCAACGAGGTCAACCGTGGAATCATCTCGCGGCCCGCCGGCACGTCGTACGGCGCTTGCGGGCCGACAAAGTCGTTCGTCATGTCGATCACAAGCAGTGCCGTGCGTTTGGCCTCGATCTCGTATCGCACCACGTTCTGCCTTCTTTCATCGCAAGTTGCCAACTCTGTTGACAGAGTGTCCTTCTCTATCTTAGGTTGTTGCCAAGCGAGATGCCAAGCCTCGCTGAAGGCTTGTCCGGCCACTCGAAACCATGGCGTCGACGAAGGCAGAAGGGGGCACGCTGGTGATCGCTGCTCGAATTCACGCCTGGGGCGCCCCGCCGCAGCTCGACGAGATCCCCCAACCGGTCCGACAGCCGGGCCACAGCCTTGTTGCGGTGGCGGCCGCCGCGCTTGCCCGGCTGGACATCGCAGTTGCCGCCGGCACCTTCGCCCAACTCCCGCCACTGCCGTACATCATGGGCGTAGATGGCGCCGGAATGGTGCTCGAATCTGAGTCCTACCCAGCGGGGACTCGGGTGCGGATCCGCGGCGGCGGCGTCGGGACAGGCCGCGATGGCACCTGCGCCGAGCGCATCAGTGTTCCCGACGAGGCCCTGTACCCGATCGCGGCGAATGTGGACTATTGCACGGCCGCTACCTTTTTCTCTCCCTGCGCGACTGCTTACGCGGCTGTGACGTTGATCGGGCGGTTGCAACCGGGGGAAACGGTCGCGGTTGCCGGTGCGGCTGGCGCGGTGGGACGGATGGTGGTTCAGCTCGCCGCGGCAGGCGGGGCCGCCAGGATCCTGGGCATTGAAGCCGACCGGGAACACGCGGCACAGGTCCTTCCTGCAGCCGAGCCGCGCTGGGGCCCCGAGTCCTTGCGTGCGGCGGATCGCACGGATCTGCTTGTTGATATGTCCGGTGGCCAACAGCTGGCTGACTTGGTGGCGAGCATGCGGCCGGGGGGCCGAGCGGTGTTGGTGGGATACGCCGCGGGCACCGAGGTCACCCTGAATCTACCGGTGCTGCTTGCCGCAGACGTGCGGCTGTTGCCGATGAACCTCATCCGTTGGGCGTCGAAGTTGGACGGTGCTGCCGATGAACTGCTGGCTCGCATAGCCGCCTCGGAACTCACCTTCGACTATGTGACCGCCCCGCTCGCGCACGTCGCGCACCACGTCCAGTGCCTTCGAAACAGCACCATCGGCCGCCTGGCCATCACCATAAAATCTATGGAGGAGTCCACGTGAAGCGTCACGCCGAAGCCCAGTGGAGCGGACCGGTCGAAACCGGACAGGGCACACTTGCGTTGGGCAGCAAGACCTTCAGCGGACCGTATTCGTTTAAGGGCCGTAATGACGGGAGTGGAACCAATCCCGAGGAGCTCATCGGGGCGGCCCACGCGGGCTGCTTCACGATGGCGCTATCCTCTCGGCTCACCCAAGCCGGGTACACGCCGCAGGGCCTGGTCACAACAGCAACGGTTCATCTGACCGCGACCCCGGCCGGGTTTCGCATACCAACCATCGAACTGGCCACGCAGGCAAGTGTTCCAGGAATCAACGAGCAGGAATTCCAAGAGCTGGCGCAACTGGCCAAGGAGAACTGCCCCGTCTCGGTCGCGCTCAGCGGCGTCGAGATCACCTTAGATGCCGCACTCGTCGAAGCCGTTGCGTCCTAGCCAGGCCGCGCTTCATGTCTTCTGCGTGTCGCTTCACGAGGCCGGGCGGGCCGCCGACACGACTCGCGCGGATCGTCGCCCCAGCGACAGCGGCGGTCGCGCGACGCGATCTCGCTGAACTTTCGCCGGCCGGTGCCGGAGCGACCCGATGACCGGCCCATCGACAGATCTGCACACTCATCTAGCTCCGGTCCTGCCAGAGTCGCTCGTGGACCGGACCGAGGCGGGCACCGCGCGCGTCAACGGAAACGCTGTACGACCGCTCGCGTTATATCACCCGACCCAGCTGGCAGAACATCTGCAGACGGTGGGTCTGGATCGGGCGGTCGTATCCATCCCGCCGCCGTTCTTCGGACAGCACCTTAGTGGCGGACCGACCGGGTCATGGACTTCCGCTGTCAACAATGGTCTGTTGGAGGCTGTCGCCGACCATCGCGTCCTGCTTCCGCTGGCCTATCTTCCGTTCAACGAACCTGACATCGCGCTGGCGGAGTTGCACAGTCGGGCTTCTGACGACCGGTTTGTGGGGTGGGTAGCGTGCGCCGGCGGCGGATCGCTCGCACTCGATGACCGCGAGCTGGAACCGCTGTGGGCCGCGCTGAACGGCCTGGACGCCTTCGTCATGCTGCATCCTGGCCAGACGCCCGACAAGCGACTGCGCCCGCACTACCTCAGCAACCTGCTTGGCAACCCCCTTGAGACGACAGTCGCGGCAGCCCAGCTCGTTTTCGGCGGAGTCCTCGAACGGTTCCCGAGCATCCGATTCCTGCTGGTGCATTGCGGCGGTGCCGTCGCCGCCCTGGCTGGCCGCTGGCAGCGCGGAGTGGACACCAACCGCCCCGGCGTGACAGTGGCCGCGCTCGCACCCCGGGACGCGGTGCGTCGATTCTGGGTGGACTCCCTCTGCCACGAGGCTGCGGCGGTCGACCTCGCGCGACGCGTGATCGGTGAGAACCGCATGGTTCTGGGCAGCGACTGGCCATTTCCGATGGGTCTGGACGATCCGTGGACAGCCATCGAGCATCTCGAGACAGAAGCTCGAGCGGGCATCGCCACCGTCAACGCCCGGGAGTTGATCGGTCGATGATCACGAGCACCGATGGGCAACTCGCGGCGACCATAGCATCACGGATCTTCGAAGCAGTCGGGGTCTCCGCTCCCTCGGCGCGCACCGTCGCCGAGGCACTTCTGGACGCGGACCGACGCGGAATCGCCTCCCACGGGCTGCTGCTGGTCCCCATGTACACCGCACGGTTACGCGCCGGGTCGGTCAGCACCCATGACGCCGCGGAGGTCATCCGCGACAGCCACGCCGTCGCGGTGCTCGACGCCAACCACGCCCTCGGCCAGCTCACCGCTGACCAAGCCATGACGATGGCGATCAGCAAGGCGGCCGAGTTCGGAGTCGGTATCGTGACCGTGCGTCACGCTTTCCACTTCGGCGGGGCCTACCGCTACGTCGAGGCCGCCACCCGAGCAGGCTGCATCGGTATCGCTGCAGCCAACACCCGACCGCTGATGCCGGCGCCTGGCGGGGCGACCCGGGTCGTCGGCAACAACCCAATGGCAATCGGGGTCCCGCGTCCATCCGGTTCCCCGCTGGTGTTGGACATGGCCATGTCCGAGGCGGCGCTGGGCAAGATCCGCCTCGCCGCCCAGCAGGAACGCCCCATTCCTTCCTCGTGGGCCACAGATCCAGCCGGCCGACCCACCACGAACGCCGAAGCCGCTATCGCCGGGATGCTGTTGCCGATAGCAGGCCCAAAGGGCTATGGCCTCGCCCTCATGCTCGACCTGCTCACCGGAGCGCTCAGCGGCGGATCCTCCGGTGCCGCAGTCGCGGGCCTGTACGCCGACACTGCTATCCCTAATGACTGTGCGCACACCTTCATTGCGATCGATCCCGGGCTGTTCAGTGACGCGACCGAGTTCGGAGGGCGTGTCGAGGCCGTCATCGCCCAAGTGGAGGCCTCTGACCTCGCTCCCGGCACCGACCGCATCTACCTGCCGGGACAACGCGAACAACAACACGCAAACCTACCCCTGCAGATCCCAGTTGAAGTTCGCGAAGCCCTCACCAACACAGCCGCCGAGGTCGGCGCCTGCCTCCCGGACGGGTGGGACCAATGAGCCAGATCGCCACCACGCCGATCGCCGACCCTACGGTCGCCACCGCGACCGCAAGCTCGCGCCGCCGACGCGCCGAAGTTCCCGCCATACATGATCTGGGCACCTCGGGACGCGTGGTGGCCGGACACACCGAAACGGACGGCGGATCGACGCGATCTCAGCAGCGGCCAGACGCTGATCGAGTCCGGCGGACGTCCTCAGCACGCGGCCGTCAACTCGCCACAACAGGCGCTTGCCGACTCGTCCAAGTCACCGACTCCGCTTCGCTCGGGGGTGAGGGGTGAAGACGGCGTTTGACGCCACCGGAGAAGTCCTAATCGTGACAGGCGGTGCGAGCGGGATCGGCGCGGCCGTGATCGAGAGGTACGCGGCCGCGGGGGGCACCCCCGTCGTATTCGACGTCAACGACCGAAGCGGCCCGGCGGGAGCGCGGGTGGAGCACCATGTGGTCGATGTCGCAGATCGCGATGCGGTATTCGCTGCGACAAAGACCGTTCTGGCCCGGCACGGTCGCATCGATGGACTCGTATGCGCCGCGGCGATCCAACCGCGCCAAGACGTCGACGACACCGACCCGCAGCTCTGGCGGCGCACATTGGACGTGAACCTCGATGGCGTCGTTTGGTGCTGTCAAGCGGTCATTCCGAGCATGAAGACCGCCCGCAGCGGCAGCATCGTCGTCTTCGCCTCCGGATTGGCGACGAACGGCCGCGCCCAGGCCGCCGCGTACGCGGCCAGCAAGGGCGCTCTGGTCAGTTTCGCAAAGTCGCTGGCCGCAGAAGTCGCTCCCGATCGGGTCCGGGTCAACACCATCTATCCGGGAGTGATCGACACCCCACAATTCCGGGCAGCCAATCCCGGTGCGGAGTACGAGTTCTGGCGCCGCACCACAGGCATCGGGGTTCCCGAAGATGTCGCTGGGCCGTTGTTGTTCCTGCTGTCGGACGCGGCGACGATGACCGGCTCGACGCTCACTCGCGACCGCGCCTACCCGAAGGAGTGAGCGATGGATGAACCTGCCCGCCCCGTCGCGATCATCGGCGCTGGCCCGATCGGTCTGATCACCGCCCTCGGCCTGATCCACTACGGCGTGCCCGTCATCGTCTTCGAGGCACACGACCAGCCCTCCCACGAGACCAAGGCCGGCACCGTGCTCACCCGCACCCTGGAGGTGCTGCACCGATACGGCGCGCTGCCGGAAGTACTGTCAGCTGCACTGCGCATCGATGAGATAGGCGAACTCGACCGCGCGTCCGGCCGCTCCACCGGCAGCGTGTTCACGGGGCAACTTACCGAAGACACCCGATTTCCGTTCGTCATCAATATCCCCCAACATGAATTGGAACCTGTGCTACATGCCGCGCTGCACCGCAAGGACCCGGCCGTGCTACGCATGGGCCACCGGCTGCGCAGCTTTCGCGACGCCGGCGATCATGTAACGCTTGAGCTCGACGGCCCCGATGGCGCGGTATCGGTCGAAGCGTCGCGATTGCTCGGCTGCGACGGCGGTCGCTCGAGCGTCCGCGAGCAACTCGGCATCACGGTGGAAGGCAAGACTCTCCCTGAGCGGTACATGCTCGTCGACATACGCTGCGATCTGGATGTCGCAAACCCACGCGACTACCCCTACCTCGCCTACTTCGGTGACCCCACAGAGTGGATGATCCTAATCCGCCAACCGCACTGCTGGCGATTCCTATACCCGCTGCCACCCGGCGAACCCGAGCCCGATCAAGAAGCTCTCGTCGCCCGCGCCCGACGGTTCATCGGCGACGTGGACGACCTGGCGGTCCTCGGCAGCAACGTCTACCAGGTTCACCACCGCGTTGCCACCACCTGGAATGTTGGACGCGTCTATCTCATGGGCGACGCCGCGCATCTGATCACCCCCATGTGGGCGCTCGGACTGAACACCGGCGTCCTGGACGCATCCAATCTTCCCTGGCGTCTCGCGTGGGTACAACGCGGCTGGGCCGACCCATCGCTGCTGGACGGCTACGCGCAAGAGCAGGCGCCGGTGGCCGTGCGCGGCTCCGGCGAAATGGCCGAAGCGGCACGAGCGGTGATGGAACGCCGATCACGGGGCACCACCGACCTCACGACCGGTGCTTGGGGAACCGCGTTCACCCGCTCACTTCTCGGCGTCAGCCTGGACGTGGACGGCACCGATGACTGGTCGATGGTCCGCACCGGCGTCCAGCCTAGCGCGGTCCGCGCCGGCGACCGAGTCCCGGACCTACCGCTGTTCGCCCCGACCGGCCCGGTGTACCTCCACGATCTCGTCGACGACACGTTCCTCGCGCTGCACTTCACTGACACGCGCCGCCACCCATCCTTGATCGCATCGCACGTCCGAGGACTGCGCCAGCTAGTCGTGAGCCGCTGGGACGCCCCCCACGACTCCGGTCTGCGCGAGAAGGCCCTGTTTGACCCCGGCGACCGGGTGCGCCGCCGATTCGGATTCGGCGGAGACCACCTCGTCCTCGTTCGGCCCGACGCCCACGTCGCCGCGATCCTGCCGTGGAACCAGAACTCCGCCGCAGAGGCCGTGCGCCTCTACCGCAAGGTCGTTCACGGTCCAGTAGGCGACCGCAACCCTCGGGAGGTACACCAATGACCAAAGGACAAATCGTCACCGCGCCCGATGGTGAACACATCGTGCTCGCCGAGATCGGTCAGGTCGTCCTCGTTGAGGACGTCGAGGTCCGAGTTTGGGAGGTCAGCCTGGCGCCCGGCGAGGTTCAGCCTTGGCACCTTCACCACAACCCCTACCTCGTCCTGTGCCTGCAAGCGTCCGCGGGACGCATGGACTGGCTCGATGGCAGCGCGCCGCGCTTCCTCAACGAAACGCGAGGAGGAGCCGTGTTTCGCCCGACCTCTCCCGTGCACCGGCTCACCAACATCGGAGATAGTCACTATCGCAACAGGTTGATCGAGTTCAAGGCGTTCGGGGAGAACCGAGCCGCAGATGCCGGTGCGTTCGATGCGGCGGCTACAACAGCTGTGCCAGCCGATGACGCAGTGCTTTCCAACGAGCTCACTGCCGTCTGCCAGATCGTCGTACCGCCGGCCGCGACGATCAGCGTGCCCCCGGCGGGGCACCCCCAGGTTCTGCTGCCGTTGGACCCGGCCCCACTTGCCGACGACCCAACCGGTGGCGTCCGCCTGATCGGCGATCGCGCCACCGACATCGCCAACTCCTCCACACACGAACAGACCCACCTTCTGGTCGAACTGCGCTATCTAGGACCAGCCGCGTGACTGACCTCAACGTCCCGATCGTTCCCGCCGCACCGTGTCCCCGCGGGGTCGAGGCATCAGAATGGGCAGCAAATCTGTCCGATCCGGCTCGATACGGCGGAACGGCAGCCGATCGCTCCCGCGAACAGACAGCAGCGGATTCGACCGGCACCGCTGCCTACCGCTTCCGGGAGATTCTTCTGCACACCGGCGAACTCGAATGGGCCACCAAGAGCCTGGCCGGGCTCAGCCACAAAGCACTGTGGCGCAACGAAGACACCGGCGCATCGATCTCCCTCGTCCGGTTCGCGAAAGGCTCCGGCATCCCCTCACGGCACGCACACGCCTCCAACCAGTTCATGTACTGCCTGCAGGGGCGCTACCTGTACGTGCCAACTGCATTCACCCTGACCCCGGGGTCGTTCTACTGGAACCCGCGGGGCAGCCTGCACGGTCCCACCCGCGCCGAGGAGGAGTCCGTGCTGCTGGAGTTCTACGACGGCCCCCACTACCCAAGCCAACCCGACTGGTACAGCTCGCCCGCAGACGCCCGCTAGTAGGAGAAGACATGCCCAAATCCCAACTGAGTTCGCCACTGCTCGCTGCACCAAACGGCCACTTCGCCCAGGCCACCACTGCGCCCGGAGCGGGCCGGCTGGTCTTCATCTCCGGCATGACCGCACGCAATGTGGACGGAACGATCACCGGTATTGGTGACATCACTGCACAGACGCATCAGGTCTGCCGAAACCTGCGCGCAGCGGTCGAAGCCGCCGCAGGCACCCTAGATGACATCGCCCGCGTCGACGTCTATGTCCGCAACATCGAGGATTTCGCGAAGATCCATGTCGTGCGCCAAGAATACTTCGCCAGCGATCCCCCCGCCTCAACAATGGTCGAGGTGTCCAAACTCGCAAACAAGGACTACCTCATCGAAATCAACGCCATCGCCATCGTGGCCGAATGAGGCTCGCATCGATCCGCGCCGCCGATCACGCCGTCATCGGCGTCGTCTCCGCTGACCAGCAGACGGTACGAGTGCTGCCGACAGCGCTAGGCACCGTCGATGACGTCGTACGCGGACTGCTTCCGCTGAAAACAGTGTCCGCCGCCGCCGCCAACATCCCGAACACAGCGATCGAGACGCTAGAGATCGGGCCGCCCCTGACGCGATTCAACCGCGACATTCTGTGTACTGGATGGAACTACGTAGACCACTTCCACGAGTCGGCCGGTCGCCGCGACGGCCAAGGACCACCATCGATGCCCGAACACCCCACCTTCTTCACGAAAGGACCCGACACCGTCATCGGACCCCATGACGTCATCGCGTTCGACTCCACCCTGTCGGCGAAATGGGACTACGAAGCCGAGCTAGCCCTCGTGATCGGACACGACGGGCGGTCTATCCCCGAACCCGATGCCCTGGCGCACGTGTTCGGCTACTTCGTAGCCAACGACATCTCACAACGCGATCTCCAGCGCAGCCACGGGGGGCAATGGCTCAAAGGCAAGAGCCTGGACGCCACCATGCCCATCGGCCCGTGGATCACAACCGCCGACGAGATTTCCGACCCCATCGACATGACCGTCGAGTGCGAACTCAACGGCGAGCTCGTCCAACACGCATCGACCAAGGAAATGGCGTTCGCGATCCCGCGGCTGATCGCCGAACTCAGCCGCGGAATGACCCTACGGGCAGGGGACGTCCTACTCACCGGCACGCCAAGCGGTGTCGGCAACGCCCGCACGCCGCCGGTATACCTGACGTCTGGCGACATCCTCCAAACCCGCATCAAAGGCCTCGGCGACCTGAAAAACGCCCTCGGACACAGATCATGAAGGCAGACAGCAACTCGCTGGGATGCCACGAATACCGCAGATGGGAGCCTGCAGCAGCTCCTCCACGAACACGCAACCAGATCCATTTCCGGTCGCCGATGTCGGGGAGGCGGCCCAGACTTGACAGGCAGAACAGCGATCGCGCGGTGGCGCGTGACCGGACCTCAGACGGCGGTACCCGGTTCGTCCGACCGAGCATTGGCATCTGGCCCGCCGATATGGCTTATGGCTATCACGACCCCATCGAGGTCGGTCGCGCCATCGTCGAGAACGTAGCACTTCGAAACCCGACTTACGGCCGAAACGGCCCGTCAAGACCCTCGTGCTCGGGCCCACGATTTCATCGCTTCACGTCATGACTGCTGGACCTCTCGCCCGAGTTGACGAAGGGTGGTCTGCCGCGCTTGCAATAGTCGCCCACCCCGACGATCTCGAATACGGGTGCGCTGCTGCGATCGCCAAGTGGACGTCCCACGGCAAGAACGTCGCATACTGCCTTGTAACGCGAGGTGAGGCGGGGATCGACGGACTAGCTCCGGAGCAGGCCGGACCGTTACGCGAGCAAGAGCAGCTTGCGTCGGCCGCGATAGTGGGCGTTCAGGTCGTGGACTTCCTCGGCTACAACGACGGTATGCTCGAGTACGGCCTGCCAATGCGCCGCGACATCGCGGCTGCAGTTCGCAAACACCGCCCCCAGGTCGTAATCACAGGAAACTTTCACGATACGTGGGCCCCCGGTGTGCTGAATCAGGCTGATCACATTGCGGTAGGACGCGCAGTCGTTGACGGAGTGCGAGACGCGGCCAACCGCTGGGTGTTTCGCGACCTCCTAGCGCACGGCCTCGCACCCTGGAGGGGCGTACGCACAGTTCTTGTGGCGGGGTCACCTGCGGCCACGCATGGGGTGGATGTCACCGAAGACTTCGCCACAGGCGTTCAGTCGCTCAAAGCGCATTCCGCATACTTGGCGGGTCTTGGCTCCGGGCCGATGTCCGATCCCGAGGAGTTTCTCGAGTCCACCGCTCGCGTCGTGGGCACCCGTCTGAGCTGCACATTCGGCGTGGCGTTCGAGGTCATCGACTTCTGATCGTGATCCAGGGATGGCGAGGATGTAGGGGTGCAAAGGCGCGTGTGGAGGTGCTCAGAATTGCGGCTCTCCGTCGGCAGCGAGTAGGTGCCGCCGTACCAGGCCGGCCCTCAGGTCACGCCGAATCCATTGCGTACCTGGTCTGCCTGCGGGTACAGGTCATCTCATCTCATCGCAGCGTCCGCGGGAACTTCGGTCAGGGCCCTAGCCTAGTGACGTTGGGTAACGGTGCGCACGGCGCAGGTGCCGTCACGTGGAGGCGCTACGTCAGTCCAAGCACGCAGGCTGACGCCGTGGTCCCCGCCGGCCCCTGGGATGAGACCGTCACTTCGAGCTGCATGGACCCGCCAAACTGCAGGCTCACGCGATAGCGGACGGGATCGCCACCCGATTACCTGTGCGCTCGGGCCTGGCGAGTTGCCGTAGACACTTACCGCCACGGTGTCGGTGCATGACGACGCGAGTCGGCCGGCATGCGCCTGCTCGACGACAGCCTCGGCGTGAAACGAGGTCCAGCGTGCCAACGGAAGCGCCGCAAAATGTCGTGGCCGGGCCTGCGCATCCATCAAATGGCACGGTCGTCCGGTATGCCGCGCACGATGACAACTATCGCTCAGGTATTCGTGCGGGCGATACGGAGCGCCGCTGCCGACGATCTTGGAACCTCCGCAGTCTCGATCACCGAAACTCCCTAGCCTGCGGGGCGGGCGGTGGTCGTGGTGGACGTTACCGTGATGCCGCTCGCCGAAATTGGTTCTGGCGCACTTTCCGTGATGCTGGTGTTGCGCGTGTTGCCGATGAGACTGGTGCTTTTGGGTTGATCATGCTGGACATGTGACTTCGAGTGCTGTCGGGTTCTGCTGCCGCACTTGACCGGGGTGGTGATCGAGCAGATCGACGGTGAGGCCGGGGGCGTGGTCATCCGAGCCTCGACCCGCGACGGTCCGGCGGCGTGCCCAGGGTGCGGGACAGCGCCGGCGCGGGTGCACAGCCGCTACGAACGCACGCTCGGTGACGCTGGCGTCGGTGGGCGGCCACTCACGATCCTGCTGCAGGTGCGGCGGCTATTCTGCGATTCGACCGAGTGCGGTCGAGTCACCTTCGTCGAGCAGGTGGAGGGACTGACCACCAGGCACGCTCGGCGCAGCGTGCTGCTGCGCCGGATGCTGGAGGCAATCGGGCTGGCTCTCGCCGGTCGTGCCGGGGCGCGGCTTGCCGGGCATCTCGGCATCGCGGCGAATCGATCGACGATCCTGCGTCTGGTGCGGGCGCTGCCTGATCCGCAGGTCGGTACCGTCTCGACGTTGGGGGTGGACGACTTCGCGCTGCGCCGCGGTCACGTCTACGGCACGGTGTTGCTGAATATGCAGACCCACCGACCGATCGATCTGCTCGCCGATCGGCAGGCGGAGACATTTGCCAACTGGCTGCGCGAGCATCCCGGCACTGAGGTGATCTGCCGCGACCGCGGCGGTGCCTACGCCGAGGGCGCCCGGCAGGACGCACCGAGGCTATCGCTTTCCGGCCCGGTTGGCGGTGATGGTGGCCTCCCGGTCGAGTAGGTCTGATAGGGCGACGGGCTGGTCGCAGTGTGGGCACGGGCCGCCGAGTTGATGATCCGCTCTACAAGATCCGCGGACTACTGCGCCACGGCCACGAACACCTCAGCGACAAAAAGACCGCTCGCCTGAACGCCGGACTCGAAGCCGGCGACCCGAGCTGGGAAGTGACCGTGGCCTGGCAGTGCTATCAGAAGCTGCGCGCCGCCTACACCGCCACCAACCCCGCCGAGGGCCGCCGCATCGCCGAGCAGGTGATTAACTCATTCCCGTCCTGCCCGCTCCCCGAAGTCGCCCGACTCGGACGCACCCTCCGAGCCTGGCGGGCGCAGGTGCTGGCCTACTTCGCCACCAAGGGCGTGTCCAACGGCGGCACCGAAGCCGTCAACCTGCTCATCGAGAAGACCCGCCGCCTGGCACACGGATTCCGCAACTTCGCCAACTGTGGTGTGCAGTCTCAACCTCATGACATGCGTGGCGCATCCCCTGTGCGGCTTCGTCAGTCGCGACAATCCTTCGTTGGCTCTTCATGTCGGCCTCTTCATCTGCGGACCGAACCGCGAGCACAACAACAGCGAAAAGGGGATGGAAGGTTCGCGTGGGCGATCACCCACGGCGTCGACGCGCTCGAGGATGTCCCGATGCTCGGTCATCGCTGCGACAATCCGCTCTGCCAGATGGTCGGTCCGCGTCATGTGGAGGCGTCGAGCGCGTGGCGCAATCGGCAGGAGTGGGTGATGCGCCGGCACACGATCGGCGGGCCGCTGAGGGATCGGCGGGGCGCCCGCGGGCGCGCGCTCGCGGTCCGGGATGCGCTGCGGGTCGACCCCAGTGGCGCGACGGCCGCCGCGGTGATGCGCTCCGGGCTGTCGGCCGACATGGCGCAGATGCCGCTGTGGGACTGCGTGCCCTAGGCGATCGGTGCCTGCTCGACGTAGGCCTGCAGAGCCCGACGGATCACGTCGGAGACGCTCTCGTCCTGCTGGGCTGCGCGGCGCTTGGCTGCGTCCCACAGGTCGGGCTCGACGCGGATCGTGCGATGCGGCGTCTTGGGTTGGTTGGCCATGGGAAACCGATCAGAGTTCGGCTGTGACGATCGTGCCGACGGCGTGCAGGCTGGCCGGGTAAGCGAGGTTCATGATCTCGCAGTAGCCGGTCAGGTTGATGCCGTCGATCTCGCCGGCGATGTCCCACGCGATGACGTCGGTCATGCTGGTCCGCGCCAGCCGGTCGAAGTCGCGGGACGGCAGCGCGTCGAGCGTCCCGCCGGTGCTACTGCGCATGAAGTCCTCGACCAGGGCGAGCAGGTCGTTGTCGTCAGTGCCGATCGCGTCGGCGATCGCGCGGCCGTAGCCGAGTAAAGCGCCGTAGCTGTCGCGGGTTGTCATCACGGTCTCCTTCTCACGATGGGTGTATGTACACCTATGAAGATAGCAGGTGTACATACACCGAGCAAGGTCGTGTTCAGCGTGAGTTTGAGCGCCGGGCTGCGATCGGGAGTGCTACTGCTCCGTGGTCTTCCGGTTCGAAGGTGTCGAACAGGGTGGGCTGGCCGAGGGGCCGGTTTGACCACAGGACTTCGGTGCGCCGGCTGCGTTCGCCCGTGGGGGAGCCGTTGGTCGTGGAGCCGAAGCTGATCCGGTGCCACCCGTCGTAGAGCTCGTCGTAGAGCGGGCTGTCGTAGCCGGACAGGATGACGGTGGCGCGGGCGGTGTGCAGCGCGGCGGCGAGGGTGCGGTGCTCGACTGCCGAGGACATCTCCACCAGGTAGTTGCGCCCGGAGCGGGCCGTGCCGAGGTAGGGCGGGTCGACGTACATCACCATCCCGTTGGCTACCGCACCGTATTGCTCGATCACCTGCAGGGCGGGGCGGCACTCGAGGGAGACGTTGGCTAGGCGCTGGGCCACGGCTGCCATCCGGTCGCGGTAGGCCTCGAGGTAGCCGGGCATCCCGATCGAGGACCCACGTGGCACGACGTAGTTGCGCCAGCCGGTGCGCCGCTGGGTTCCGCCCCGGCCTTGGCTGAGCCGGACCCACACCCGCCGCGCGGTCTCAAGCTCGTCGCCGAGATCATCGGCGCTGACGTCGAGGCAGTGCTGGTACTCCGCTCGCGAGTGGGGCGAGAGCGCGCAGACGCGCTGTAGGTCGGCGGGCCGGTCGCGCAGTACGCGCCAGAAGGTCATCAGCCGCCCGTCGAGGTCATTAACCGTCTCCATAGTCGAAGGTGGCTTGGCCAGCAGGACCGACGACCCGCCGCAGAACGGCTCCAGGTAGTGCTCATGGGGAGGCAGCAGCCCGACGATGCGGGCGGCGAGGGTGGTCTTGCCGCCGAAGTAGGCGAACGGCGGCTGCAGCGGGGCGGCGGTCATCGGCTGGCCTCGAAGGACAGGGTGGGCGGGCCGATGCGGCGGACTCCGTAGTCGCGAAGGTTGTAGTACGGCGGGCTCGTGACAATGCAGTCGACCGACTGCCGGGGCAGCGTCGCGATCTGCTCGCGCACGTCGCCCTGCAGCACGGTCACGTCGTCCTCGTCGATCGCGACGCTCACCGCGACTCCTCGTAGCGGCGGTTGATGATCTCGACCATCTCCCGCCAGGGCACCGGCTCGGCGCCGAGCTGGATCGCGCGCAACCGTTTGCCCGCGGTCACGTCGTAATGCCAGTTCTCGGCCGCGCGGCTCCCCGGCCTCGGACGGACGCCGGTGGTCTTGGTGAGCGGGTCCTGGAACCATCCGCGGCGCAGCCCGAGCCGCGCGGCGAACGCCTGCAGCTCGGCGGCGTCGTCCGCGATCAGGTGCGACCAGCGCGACGTGATCCGCCCGACCGTGGCCGCGATTGCGGCGTCGTCGACGTAGACGGTCATCGCCGGTACCAGCGCAGCTCGACGGCGCGGACGTCGGCCGGGAGCGCGCAGTGCTTGGGCAGCCGGTGCACGGTCATCTGCCACCGTCGACCGGGTCGCGGCCAGCGCGGCCGCCGCACCAGCCGCGCAGTCGCGACCAGATAGCGGGAGCCGGCCTCGGTGACGATCCAGTCGCCGGGCCCGATGCCGGGCTGGTCGCGAGTGGCATGTCGATGTAGAGCGAGCACAGAGCGCCGAGCAACGGCCCGGCACTCGGGGTAGCCGCCCAACTGCACCCCGTACTCGGCGTAGAGCTCGACGCAGCGGCACGGCGGCCTTGGTCAGCCAGCCGGGCTGATGGCTACCGAGGTAGAAGACTGCCGCCTCACGTGCCGGGCAGGCCGGGTCGGAGTGGCCGACATGGGCTCCTCCGCCGGAGGAGACGTACCGCGGTTGCTCGCCCATCACGCAACCCCTGCGCCCGGCCACGCGGAGAAGAGGTCCAGCTAGTCGCCGACGTCGGCGTCGACGCTGCGAGGGTAGCGGCCTGCGGGCAGGCCGAGTCGGATGCGAGCCCGCTGCCGCGCGCTGGGGGCGAGCGGGAACGCGTAGCGGTGATTGCCGCGATGCCGTAGCCGGGTCGCTCCGACGTCGTTGAGCGCCTCGACCAGCCACTCCGACCCGGCCTGCCCAGCGCGCCTGCTGGAGGCACCGAGTGCGACGAGGTGCTTCTCGACGTGGGCGTGGCCACGTTCGTCGCGCCGCACCTTCTGCGCCGAACGGTCTGACAGCACCCGACCGTCGCGCAGGACGGTGAGGTTTCGGGCGGTGGCCCGGCCGAGGTAGGCGGCGTTGCTGGCCATGTAGATGACGCCTCGGTGACCGGGGAAGACCAGGCGCCGGTCGATGCGACGCGGCACCGGGTCAGCGAATGCGACCACCCCGCGTACGCCGGCCGCGAGCGCGTCGGCGAACACGCGGGCCAGGAACCACGATTCGCCGTTGCCGGGCACGGCGTCGGCCAGGACCAGCCGCGACAGCTCCAACGACTCGCTCATCGGCTCCAGATCGGGGAACACGTTGGTCAGCACCGTTGCCGACATGGGGATGCCCAGCACGCACACGCCCAGCAGAGTCCGCTCACGGTCGAGCAGCCCGTAGCGCCGCGACGCGGCGGGGTAACTGCCGGAGTAGTGATGCTCGACGACCCAGCGGCGCGCGGTCGACTCGCTGACAGGCTCGACCAGGTAACGGTCCGGGTCGAACCCGCCTGCGGAGGTGTGCCGCCATGTGTGGCGTCGCCCGGCCCAGCGCTGACACCACTCCGAGGACGGACTTACCTCGGGCACCGTGCGCGGCGACGGCCCGAAGCTGGTCGGGGCAGCGGTCACGGCGTGCCGCCCAGCTCGGTGAGCCGTTCCTCGAACCCGCCGCCGCAGTGGGTGCACCAGCGGACCTGGATCGTGGGGTCAGGCTGGCCGCCGACTTTGACGCCGTAGCGCCAGGCGCTCCATTGGTGGCCGGTGGCCTGGCAGTCGGCGTCCACGGAGCAGCCTCGGCATAGCAGCCGCCCGGTGGGCAGCCGGGTCCAGCCCATCCCGGCCTCGCCGAGGACGTACTCGAGCGCAGATTGCTCGGACTCGAAGTGGTACGGGCCCTCGTCGGGCCAGCCCTTGTCCCGGTCGCAGCGCTCGCCATCACACTCGATCCACACGCAGGTGGCCGTCTTGACGGTCATCTGTGTGTCCGTCGGTGGCCGGTCCCAGCTTCGGCCGTGGAGGGCGTGGCTCGGCGGGGCGCGTCGGGGTGCTGATTGGCGATGGCAGCGAGGTGCTCGGTGATCGCTTCGTGGAGTTTGAGGCTGGCCGCCATGATCCACGAGTCGACGTGGCTCTGATGGGCGATATGCAGGGCGCACTCGGCGTCGTACATGTGGCAGGCGGCGGCGCGGATCTGCTCGTCGGTGGTGCTGGTCGTGGTGGGTGTGTTCGTGGTGACCATGGCGGCGCTCCTTCGGGGGCTCGCGTCGGTCAGGCGCGGCGGGTTTCGGCGGCGTCGGTCGGCGTCGCGTGGGTGGTGCTGGTGGACCGGGCACCGAGTGCGGTGAGGTGGTCCTCGAGTGCGCGGGCCGCAGTGCTCGGCGTGCCGACACTCGATGACGGGGTCACGCGGTAGCGGCGGTTGTGGCGACGGGTCAGGGTCGGCTCGGTCATGCCGCGCTGCCCTGGCGGCGGTGGCGCGAGACGGTGCGCTTGCTGGTGGACAGCAGGTCGGCGATGGTGCGGATGGAGCGGCCCCGCTCGGACATGCGGCGCACGACTTCGATCTGCTCGGCGTAGGTGAGGTGCACGCGGGTGTCTCCGGCGATCGCACGTTCGATCGCGATTTCGTCCAGGGCGTCGTCGTCACTGCTGGTGTGGGGCTGGTTCGGGTCGGGGTCGGGGTCGTTGTCGATGTCGTCCCAGGCCAGCGGCGGCATCCAGCCCTGCAGCGTGGCATGCGCGCGGGCGGCGTCGCTGGCGTTGCGCTGGCTGCTGGTGTGCTGCGGTGGTGGGGCGTCCCAGAGTCGCTCGTACATCTCGTTGACCAGCTGCGCGGTGCGGGCGGTTACGGTGTCGGCGATCATGCTGCGGCGGAAGTTGGCCGGTGAGCGGTGCAGCTCGCGGGCCAGCCAGGCTTGTGCCCACCCGACGGCGATGAGGGCTTGGAGGCGGCGGCGGGTGCCGGTGGCGTCGACATGGCTGTTCGCGGCGCGGCTGCTGTCCTCGACGGGAACGGCCAGGATGCGTTCGGCGGTCTCGCGGCGCACCCGCTGGTAGGGGGGTTTGCCGGTGCTGCTCGGGTAGATCAGGCCGCGCACGTGGCTGGGGGACAGCCCGGCGAGCTTGGCGATCTGGTCGATGCCGATGCCGGCGGCGCGGAGTTCTTCGATGTGCGCGCGGGTGGGCCCGGCGTCGAGGTAGGGCTCCCAGCGGCCGAAGGTTCGTTCGCGGTGCATCTCGTTGCTGGCGGCGGTGTTGACGGTGGTGCACTTGGCGCAACGGCACCGGTCCCGTACGTAGGCGGCTCGGGTGCCGTGCTGGTGCTTGGCGCGCGGGTGTCGGCAGTTGCGTTTCGGGCCTGCCTTGATGCGGTCGGCGCGGGCGGTGGCACGCTGGAGGGAGCGCAGGTGCTTGGCGCAGGAGTGTCGCTGGTGGTGGTGCTCGGCCATCGCTTCGCTGGTGTAGCTGGCGGTGTAGTCGCAGGTGGCGCAGACGCGGGTGATGCTCATGTGCGACTCACCTGCTCGCGGATGTCGCCGCACAGGTCGTAACCGCCGAAGCCGGTGTGGTCGGGGACGTGGCGGGTGCCGTATTGGCCGCGCACGGTGCGGATCGGACCGCCGGACTCGAGCCAGCCGTCGGGGTAGACGTCGGTGATCGTTTCAGCCCAGCGGGTCATGCTGGTCTTCTGCTTGGCACTGGTGCCCGGTTCGGGCCGGCGGCCGACGCACGGCAGGTCGCGCCAGCCGGGCCAGGCGTGGTCGTGGGCGTCCTCGACCGCGCCGTTGTGGCTGTCGCGGATCTCGCCTTCCCAGTCGCAGTGCAGGCACGCGCCCCGGTAGACCAGCTCGCCGACGCAGCTGCACTCGGCGCGGTAGTGATCGCAGCGCAGGTCAGCGGTCAGGGTGATCGGGCGACACACCTCGGTGGGCTGGTCACCGCGGCCGCCGCCGATTTCGGCGCGCCAGGCGTGCGAGCGGCGAAGACAGTCGAAGTGGCCGTGCTCGTCAGACCACGCCTCGGCGGCGGCAACGCGGGCGAAGAAGCCCCGCCCGAGGTCGTCGAACATGGCGGGGGCCTCGTCGAAGCGACGCTGGGCATCGGCCTCGGCGGCGGCGGTTGCGGCCGCGTCCAGGTCGGCGAACAGGTCCAGCTGGCCCTTGGCGCGCGCGACGGTGAGCATGTCAGCTCGCCTGCCTCAGAGCCTGCTGCTCGCGCTTCACCCGCTGCTGCAGGTGCCGGGCGGACAGGTCGTGCCCGGCGTCGCTCTGCCGGGGGTCCAGGAAGTCATCGAGGGCGCGCAGCAGCTTCTCGGCCGAGCGCAGGTGTTCGGCGACCGCGTCGAGTGTTGTGCGGCGCAGCGTGCCGTGCGGGTAGGCGGCGAGGTTGCTCAGCTGGGCTGAGGCTTGGTCCAGCACCATCTGCCACACCAGCGCCTCGCCGCGCAGCTCGGCCGTCTGCTCGGGGGTGGCTAAATCCCCGTAGTCCTCGCTCATGCCAGGACCTCGACTGTGATGCCGCCGAGCCACTGGCTGACGTTGCTGCTGACCGCGTTGCCGGCCTGCATCTGCTGCTCGCCCTGGTTGCCGGTGATCCGGTAGCTGTCGGGGAAGCGCTGCGCCCGGGCGGACTCACGCGGCTTGACCATCCGGAAGTGGCAGTCGTTGATGTCGGTCGCGGGGCTGGCCAGCCCTGCGGACTCGACGGTGGCCTGGGTGAGCAGCGGCTCGTCGGTGGTCTTGGTCTTGGCCTTGCGGTAGGGGATGACCAGCGACAGGTTGGTGCGGGCGAGGACGCCGGGGAACGGGTCGGCGACGTCTTTGGTCATGTGCCCGATCGCGCGGTAGTCCAGGCCGCCGTGGTGCTTGCCGATGATCGCGCCGGGTGGGACGGTGACGCCGTGGTGGCGGGCGGTGGCCATGGTCGCCAGCGGCTCGTCGACACCGGTCGCTTCGGCGTGGTTGCGCAGCATCGTGATGAACGGCTCGGGGGTGAAGACGCCCTCGATGTCGCGATCGCCGCGTCAGCGCGGCTTGAGGACCGGGTGCCATTGACGCTCATGCTGAATCGCTCGCCGGAAGTGTCGACTCGTCGGGTGATCGCATCCTCGACGGCCTGCCGCTCGGCGGCAAGCTTGGGCAGGTCGGTCTCGGCCTTGCTGATGGTGCCGGACAGCACC
>JBBQZQ010000023.1:0-67594 GCA_038207565.1 Mycobacteriales bacterium | reverse complement strand
GCCCAGCCAATCCCGCATATCCGGCGGCAACAAGAACGGCTGATCCCGATCTACCGGCCGAAACCCCTTCGCCATCACAAGATCTTTTAACAATTCGTGATCAACACGCGGAGGCTCGCCGATTATGCGACAGGCTCCCTGACGCGCATATCGCCCCGTTGATCGAGCACCGTCGTCCACAGGCGGGACCATTCGCCAGCGGCGAGAGCGGCCCGCGTTCGATGCTGTGGGGGTGAGTGCACCGGTTCCCGC
Source organism: Mycobacteriales bacterium (assembly GCA_038207565.1). Lineage (GTDB taxonomy): Bacteria > Actinomycetota > Actinomycetes > Mycobacteriales > Jatrophihabitantaceae > JALZAI01. The sequence continues at coordinate 67,342 of JBBQZQ010000023.1, read as the reverse complement.
GGCGGCGCGCGGTTCGCGCCTCGAGCTGCCGCGCGTCCTGACCGCTCGGGAGGCCCGGGAGTTCGGGCTCTCGCGCGGCACGGTCGCCCACGCGATCGATCGGCTCGGCTGGCAGCGCCTGGCTCGCGGCCTCGTCCTGACCGCACCCGGAGCCCCGACCCGAGCCGACTGGGCGCAGGTGGGCATCGCGATGGGTGGTCCCGGCGCGGCCCTCAGCGGGTGGGACGCCGCGCGCATCATCGGGCTGGGGGCGCCCGCGCCGTCATCGCCACGCGTGCTGGTGCTGGCCCGTACCGGTGACCATCGGGTCATCGGAGGCGTTCGCATCCGCCCCACGCGGCGTCCCTACGGCACTCGTCTGGGCAGCGCCGATCATCCGGAGCTGGCCTTCGTCCCGGTCGTCTCCGTCCCCCGCGCGATCGCCGACACCGCCCTGGACTGCCGATCGTTCACGGCGGTGCGGGGACTCGTCACGGCCGCAATTCAACGTCGTCGCTGCACCCCGCAACAACTTGCCGCCGAACTGGAACGCTGCCCCCGCAACGGCAGCGCACACCTGCGCCGCGCGCTGGCCGATGTGTTTGCCAACGCCCACTCCGTGGCCGAAGCCGAAGCGATCGACGTCCTCCGCCGGTCCGGGGCCCGCCCGTTCGAAGCCAACGTGCCGATCTTCGACGGTGCGGGGCAGCACATCGCCACCGTTGATCTGCTGTGGCGCGAGCTGCGGGCGGTGCTTGAGATCGACAGCCGGGAGTTCCATTTCGGCGAAGCCGAGTGGCAGCACACGATGCGTCGGCACAACCAGCTCACGGCGCTCGGCTATGCGGTGAGCCATTACCCGCCGTCAGCGGTCCGCAGGCGGGGTCAGGCCTGGGGCGCGGAGGTCAACCGGTGGCTGGACGCGAGGGCTGGGGAGCTCGGACTCGGTTGACAGCCAGCCTCAGACGTGATCAACGCGGACAAACGCAAGCCCCAAGCGCTCGTTTCGCCCTGTTGATCGAGCCCATCAGCGCCAGAAGCGCGGGTCGGACTTGGCCATCTCCTCCAGGCGGGCGATGCGCTGGTCCATCGGCGGGTGGGTCGAAAACCAGTGCGCCAAACCGGTCGCGCGGAACGGGCTCGCGATCATCAGGTGGCTCGTCGACACCAGCGCGGGCCGCTGGACGAGCGGACGCGCCGCGACTCCTGCCTCGAGCTTGCGTAGCGCCGAGGCCAACGCCAATGGGTCATTCGTCAGCTGGGCCCCCGAAGCGTCGGCCTGGTACTCGCGCGACCGGCTGATCGACAGCTGCACGAGCGTGGCGGCCAACGGACCGAGAATCAGCATCAGCAGGCCGGCCAGCGGGTTGCCGCCGCGGTTGTCGCGTCCGCCGCCGAAGAACATCGAGAACGTGGCGATGTAGGTGATGCCGGCGGCGAGCGTGCCCGCCACCGAGGAAAGCAGGATGTCGCGGTTGTACACGTGGCTCAGCTCGTGGCCGAGGACGGCCCGCAGCTCGCGCTCGGAGAGCACGTGCAAAATGCCGTCGGTGGCGCAAACTGCGGCGTGGCGCGGGCTGCGTCCGGTCGCGAAGGCGTTCGGCTGGGCGGCCGGCGACACGAACAGACGCGGCATAGGCTGGCGCGCGCTGGTAGCCAGCTCGCGGACGATTCGGTACATCATCGGCTGCTGCGCCTGGCTCACCGGACGCGCGCGCATCGAGGCCAGGGCGATCTTGTCCGAGTTGAAGTAGGCGAATCCGTTCAGCGCCACCGCCACCAGCAGGGCGAGCACCAGGCCCCCGCGGCCGAAGAAGTAGCCACCCAGGACCACGAGTAGCGCACTCAGCAGCCCGAAGAGGACCGCCGTCTTCAGTCCGTTGGCTACTGCGTGCACGTCTAGTGCAACGTGGACGTCGACACTGACGTTCCCCGCAGCGAAGCCGGCGAATGGATCACACCGGCAAATGCGGCGTCTGGTTGACTTCCAACGTGTCCGCGATCGATCACCTCATTCATGCCAACGAGGGGTACGCATCCAGCTTCCCCGGCCCACGACCGCTGCGTCCCAAACTGCGACTCGCCGTCGTCGCCTGCATGGACTCACGGCTCGATCTCTTCGGTGCGCTCGGTCTCGAGATCGGTGACGCCCACCTGATCCGCAACGCGGGCGGCGTGGTCACCGACGACGTGCTTCGCTCGCTGGCGCTGAGTCAGCGCGCCCTGGGAACCCGGGAGATCGTGATCCTGCACCACACCGAATGCGGTATGGACGACTTCGACGACACTGCGTTCCGCGCACAGCTGGCGGAGGACTCCGGACAGGCGCCGCCGTGGGACGTGCCGGGCTTCACCGACGTCCACAAGGCAGTCCGTGACTCGATCACGTTGGTACGCGCCTGCCGCTGGCTACCGCACCGCGAGGATGTGCGCGGCTTCGTCTTCGACGTCGCCTCGGCCACGATCGACGAAGTTGTCTAGACCGGCGATCAACGTCACGATCTGCTCCGTCGGCGTCCCACCCGCGCGGTTGCCCGCCCGGAGTCACGCCAGGCGTGGAACCCGCCGATGAGGTCCGTCGCGGAACCCCTATCGAGTTCAGCGCGTCCGCGGCAAGCGACGAGGTGTAGCCCTCGGCGCACACCACGATCCAGCGTTGGTCGGGTGCAGCCATGGACAGCCGGGCGTCGGACGACGGGTGCAGCCGCCATTCCAGATGATTGCGCTCGACGATCAACGAGCCCGGGATCTCGCCGTCGCTCACTCGGTGCGCGTGCGGTCGAATGTCCACGAACCGGGCACCGTCGTCGAGCGCGGCAGCTGCTTTGTCGGCTCTGACGCGGGCGAGCCGGCCGCGGGCGTCCGCGAGCAGGTCGTCGACGCAGGTGAATCGCGCGGAGGTCACGATGCTTCGGGCACCTCGAGTTCGGTTTCAGGGTGGTCGGTGGCGACCGTCGCGATCGGGGCGAGCATTCCGCCTTCGACATCGTAGAAGGTCATGCGGGTGAGGGGTGGGGAGTAGCTGTGCATGCTCACCGCAGGCTGGTCGGCGATGTTGCGCAAGTCGTGAACGTAGTGCCCGGCGAAGCCCACCCTGCATCCGGTGCCGCGGTCGACGTCACGCAGTCCCGCGCCGAGCGAGTACACCGTCTCGGTGAGCGCTCCCGACAGGACGGTGAATGCGCCCGACGACCCGCCATGGTCGTGAAGTTGCGTGCCCTGGCTCGGCAGCCAGCTGATCAGCCAGATGTCGACGCGCGGGTCGCGGTAGAGGCGTTGGTGCCAGCGTTGATCCTCGTTGTCGTGCACGAAGGGACACCTGCCAGCGGCGACCTCGTCGGCGAAGAAGCGGCCGAAGTCGACGAGCTCCGCAGGATCGAGGCGCACGCGGTCTCGCCGAGAGGGCGCGACATGCGTTGCGCGGAAATTGTCAACCACAGCTTCAAGTGTGGCCGATCCTAAATCGTTTGTCTAGTTAAACCGTAGGAATGCTTGAGTAGGTCAAGCCGCCCAGCGGAAGGAGCGCATCAACGACTCGACGCGCTCGACGACGGCGGGGTCGGGGCCGTCGGGCAGATTGAACTCGGCGAGCAGCGCCAGCTGCCCGTTCGGAGCCGGGAGCACGAAGCGCATGCAGTCGTCCTCGCCCTCGTCCACGAGCTCTGCCGCCGGCGTCTCGCCCTCAAGTGGGCGGGCACCGACCTGCACGTCGTCCTCGAGTAGGCCCACGGTGAGTACGCCGCTCGCGGGGCTGAAGCTGTCGACACCCAGGACGGCGGTGGACAAGACGGCCAGCACAGGGGCGCCGTCGACCTCGTCGGACATTCCTGCGTCTTCGGGGGTGACGACGAGCCAGTCACGGCAGTCCATCGCGAACGAGGGAAGCGTCAGCTCTTGCATCCGTACTCCTCAGTGAGCCACCGCGCAGGTTTAGGCGGACTGCTCGGGTTCTTCGCCCAACGTAGGGGCTACTGCGCGCTGCTCCCTCATCGGCCCACTGGCAGGTTGTGCCGTTCCGGTAATGGCCACATCCGATTTATCCGATTCAATCCATTTGCGGCGATTTGCTGAGACCTTGCCCGGCCCCCGCGCAGTCAGCACGGCGCGCTGTCCTGGAACTTGCCGCAGGGTGAGCGAGCCCACCGGCGCGGGGGGCGGGACGAAAGTACGATGGATAGGTTGCGGTCATCGTCGAAACCCGCCGTGCCCGCAACGCCCGCCGTAGACGCATCGAGATCGCCACGTCGGGCACGAGATGGCAACCGCCCGGAGGCGAACGACCGCAATGACCAAGAACGTGCAGCAGCTCGATCGAGTGGTCATCCGAATCGCCGGCGACTCCGGTGACGGCATGCAGCTCACGGGTGATCGCTTCACGCAGGAGACCGCGCTGTTCGGAAATGATCTCGCCACGTTCCCGAACTTCCCAGCCGAGATCCGCGCGCCGCAGGGCACCCTCGCCGGGGTCTCGTCCTTCCAACTGCACTTCGCCGATCACGACATCCTGACCCCGGGCGATCGTCCGGACGTATTGGTGGCCATGAACCCGGCCGCACTGAAGGCCAACCTCGGCGACCTGCCCAAGGGCGCAACGCTGATCGTCGACACGCACGATTTCACCAGCCGGGCGCTGGCACGCGTCGGCTGGTCGAGCAACCCGCTCGAGGACGGCACCCTGGAGGGTTACCAGGTGCACTCTCTTGAGTTGACGCAGATGACGCTGGACGCGCTCGAGGGCACCGGCCTGTCGCGCAAGGACGCCGGGCGCAGCAAGAACATGTTCGCGCTGGGACTGCTGTCGTGGATGTACTCGCGTCCGACCGATGGCACGATCGCTTTCATCGAGCGCAAGTTCGCGAACAAGCCCGACATCGCCAGCGCCAACCTCGCCGCCTTCAGGGCGGGCATCCATTTCGGTGACACGACCGAGGCCTTCGCGGTGTCCTACGAGGTCAAGCCGGCGACCTCGATGCCGAGCGGGCTCTACCGCAACATCACCGGTAACTTGGCGCTCGCCTACGGGCTCATCGCCGCCGCGCAGCGCGCGCACCTGCCGCTGTATCTCGGCGCGTACCCGATAACGCCGGCAAGCGACATCCTGCACGAGCTGTCCAAACACAAGCGGTTCGGCGTGCGGACGTTCCAGGCAGAGGACGAGATCGCCGGGATCGGCGCCGCGCTCGGTGCGGCGTTCGGCGGTGCGCTGGCGATCACGACGTCGTCCGGCCCGGGAATCGCGCTCAAGGGGGAGACGATCGGTCTGGCCGTATCGCTTGAGTTGCCGCTGATCATCTGCGACATCCAGCGCGGTGGCCCCTCCACCGGGCTGCCGACCAAGACCGAACAGTCCGACCTGCTGCAGGCGATGTACGGACGTAACGGCGAGGCGCCGGTGCCCGTCATCGCGCCGCAGTCCCCGGGTGACTGCTTCGAGGCGGCAGTGGAGGCTGCGCGCATCGCGTTGACCTACCGCACCCCGGTGTTCCTGCTGTCCGACGGATATCTCGCGAACGGCTCCGAGCCGTGGCAGGTGCCGACCGTCGACGACCTGCCGGATCTCTCGGTCGAGTTCGCAACCGAACCGAACGGCGAGCACGGCGAGTTCCTGCCCTACCTGCGCGATCCCGACACGCTGGCGCGCCCGTGGGCGGTGCCGGGGACAGCCGGGCTCGAGCACCGGGTCGGCGGCATCGAGAAGGCCGACAAGACCGGCAACATCAGCTACGACCCTGACAACCACGACTTCATGGTGCGTACGCGCCAGGCCAAGATCGACGGCATAGCGCGCTCGCTGCCGCCGATGACGGTCGAGGATCCTGACGGCGACGCCCGGGTGCTGGTTCTCGGTTGGGGTTCGACGTACGGACCGATCGGTGCCGCGTGCCGGCAGATTCGCGCGACCGGCGCGTCGGTGGCGCAGGCACACCTGCGTCACCTGAACCCGTTCCCGGCCGATCTCGGCGAGGTGCTGTCGCGCTACGAGAAGGTCGTCATCCCGGAGATGAATCTCGGCCAGTTGGCCATGCTGATCCGCGCGAAGTACCTGGTGGACGCGATGAGCGTGACCCAGGTACGTGGGCTGCCGTTCAAGGCCGACGAGCTCGCCGAGATGCTCGCCGGCGTCATCGGAAGTGAGGGTGCATGACTGAGCTGAGTCTCAAGCCGAAGGATTTCAAGACCGACCAGGAGGTGCGCTGGTGCCCCGGATGCGGTGACTATGCGATCCTCGCCGCGGTGCAGGGCTTCATGCCCGATCTCGGTATCCCCAAAGAAGACATCGTGTTCATCTCAGGCATCGGCTGCTCGAGCCGCTTCCCGTACTACATGAACACCTATGGCATGCACTCCATCCACGGGCGTGCGCCCGCGATCGCGACCGGCCTGTCGACGTCGCGCACCGACCTGTCGGTGTGGGTCGTGACCGGTGACGGTGACGCGCTGTCGATCGGCGGCAACCACCTCATCCACGCCTTGCGCCGCAACGTGAACCTGAAGATCCTGCTCTTCAACAACCGGATCTATGGCCTGACCAAGGGGCAGTACTCCCCTACCTCGGAGCTCGGCAAGATCACCAAGTCGACGCCGATGGGCTCGCTGGACAACCCGTTCAACCCGGTCTCGGTCGCGCTGGGTGCCGAAGCCACTTTCGTGGCGCGCACCCTGGACAGCGACCGCAAGCACCTCACCTCGGTATTGCGCGCGGCGGCCGACCACCAGGGAACTGCTCTAGTGGAGATCTACCAAAACTGCAACATCTTCAACGACGGTGCGTTCGAGGTGCTCAAGGATGCCGACATCCGCGATGACTGGATGATCCGGATGGAGCACGGTCAGCCGCTGCGCTTCGGCGCCGTCGACGCCGACGGCGTCGGCAAGAAGGCCATCGTCCGATCCGCCGACGGTTCGCTGTCGGTGGCGGACGGCGTCGCCGCCGACGATCCCAGCGTGGTCGTGCACGACGCCCACCACGAGAACCCCGCCTACGCCTTCGCACTCTCGCGGTTGCAATCACTCGATAGCCGCTATGCGCCGATGGGCGTGTTCCGGTCGGTCGAGCGGGCGACCTACGACTCGCTGATGGAAGGCCAGCTCGACGCGGCTGCGGCCAAAGCGCCCCGCGACGGGGCTGCTCTGCAGTCGCTGCTGCGCGGCGCGGACACGTGGTCGATCGCCTGACCGCGCTCAGCCGAGAATGAGAATGGCTGCGACGACGGCGAGCAGCAGCAGCAGCAGCACGGCGCCGATCCCGACCAACGTCATGGCGATTTCGTTGGTCGGCGTCTCGCGCCGCCAGCGCTTGAGCTTGCTCGACTTCTTCGAGCGCCGCACTGGTCTCACTCTTTCAGACACGCGACAAGTATCGCGCAGCTATGTCGCAGGGCTGTTGCCGCGCCGGGTCCGGCGCAAATTCTCAGGTACATTCGCACTCGTGCGCCTGATTACACAATCCCTCCACCTGTGGGTCAAGATCGCAATGCGGTGAGGCGCCGATGACCCAGGGCACGCTGCCCATCTCGGTGATCATGCCGATGCGGGACGCGGCGGCGCACGCCTCGGCGGCGATCAGACAGACCCGGTCATTGGACCCCCAACCGGCAGAGATCATCATCGTGCTAGACGGCTGCCGTGACTCCACAAAGTCACTCGTAATGGCGGCGTCCGCGGGTATGAGAAATTTGCAGCTTATCGAGCTTGACGAAGGCGTGGGGCCGGGCGGAGCGCGAAACGCGGGGCTGACCTTGGCCACGGAACGATTTATTTGGTTCTGCGATTGCGACGACACGTGGGAACCTGGGATACTCTCGGCCTTATACACGGCCGCTCAGCGTGCTGGTGCGGACGTATCGATATGCGCAGCATGGAGTCAGCGCGACGGTTCGGCATCGAAACGTAATGCGCCGTCGCTGTCCATGAAACGAATCGCCGGGGAGGTTGCCATTTGCGGAGAGGCACTGCGGTGGTTACTGAATGGGGACGTCTCCGGACATGTGTGGAACAAGCTGATTCGTCGCTCCCTTCTCGGACCTGCGCCGTTCTCGGATTTGCAAATGCACGAGGACCTTTATGCGATGCTGGACGTTCTGGCCGGCGCAGATCGCGTCGTCGCGACGCGACAGCGGCTATACACTTACGTCCAAGGGCGCGAGTACAGACAAGCGGTCGACAATCGAAATATTCGAGCGCTGGTTTCCGTCCGCGATCATGCTCGGCAGATCGTTGCGACCAACTTCAATCAATCTCGATACTGGCGTGCGCTGGCGTGCTTCGAGGCCCGTGCAATAGCGATCGCTATCCTGCAGATAGCGTCGCGAGCGGAATATATGAATAACGAACTACATGATATAACAGAATGGGCTCGCAGCGCTATTCGCACACCAGGGTTCACCGAGTTAATTCGCCGAAGGGACTTTCTGGCTGTTTCATTTGCAGCGCTGGCAATTGTTCGGTTTGAGCGCTTGCCCTACCTCGGCTATAGACTGGTTCGCAAGAGCAGAGCGTCTGGCGGGTGAACACAGGGTGCGGGCTTGATTTTGTAGTCATCGGGGCGCAGAAGGGTGGGACCACCCAGCTCGCCCGCGGTATCGGCCAGCACCCCGACATCTGGATGCCCAACGGAGAAGTTCCGGTGTTTCGCGATCCCGTTTTCAGTGCCGCCAAAATGGTGGCGCTCGAGGGGTCCCTGTGCGAACACTCAGACAAGCAGATGCGTGGCATCAAGTGTCCGGACTACTTCGCCCGTCCAGAGGTTCCTGAGCGATTAAATGGACTGGGCAGGCGCCCAAAGCTCTTACTTTGCTTGCGCGATCCGGTTGCCCGAGCCGTATCAGCATATTTTTGGCACGTGCGATGGGGCCTTCTGCCAGTCGAGGATCCTGGCGTCGGCCTGACCAAGGTGCTCGACGGCGCTTATCGCGAGTCTAGTCCTAGTGCGGCGGATATCCTCGACTGGGGCCTTTACGGGCGGCACTTGACAACGTACTTGCGCTACTTCTCCCTGAACGATATCCATATTCTGTTCAACGATGAGCTGCGGGAACACCCGTCGGCAAGTTTCCGGTCCATATTTCGTTTTCTAGGCGTCGATAACTTGGACTTTCGACCGCCCTACCAAATGAGGAGCATCAATAAGGGCGTATACGACCGCAGGCGGTTACGCTTCCTGAATCTGCGCAATCGATATATTTTGTCGTGGAATGCGGATAAGACGTACACTTCCCTCGCTCGCCCTAGCGCTATGGCGCCGCGCATATTCAGTTGGACTGTGGCCGGCATCGATAGGATTCTGCTTTCACAACTGTTTCGGGCGGACGCCAGTGTGGTTCCGGCCGACGTGACGAATCGGCTGCGAGAATATTACCGTTCCGACATCGAGCGGCTGGAGGGATTGCTACGGCGCGAGCTTCCAAGTTGGAAGGCCTGATAGCCGTGTTGCCGAAATTGTCGGAGGTCTTTTGCGACACGATGCGTCAACTACCGGAACACCCCCTCCGAAGCCTTCGCGACGATAATCAGGGCATGGGAAAGCGCGTTTATTCGTCGCGTCTAATGAAGAGCAAATCGGCTTGGAGCATGAAACCCGTCCGCCTGTCTTCATAACCCGGTTCGACATAGCGCATCACAAATCCACGGGCCTGGAGATAGGAACAGACCTCCAGCCAATCAGTTTGTCCCTCGTACAAATCAGCGAACGAGACCTCAATCTGCACGGCGGCCGCGTGAGCGAGTGCCCATTCGCCTCCAGTTATCACGGGGAGCTCGAAACCTTGCACGTCGAGTTTCAGGTAAATTGAGTCGGTCATTCCGTCAAGCGCGCTATCAAGTGTGGTGACCGGGACGGTTTCGACCTCGACAATCCTGGACGCCGGCGCGGCACGCAGATGGATCTCTCCAACGTCGAGCAGGGATGAGCTGACACTATTGGCGGAGACGTTCAGCTTTGCCAGCCCGGAACTTGCGCCGAGCGCGGTGCGGCGGATTTCCCAATTCGGGTCGCGCGCTGTCTTAGATCGCAGAACTCCGAAGGCCTCGTGACTCGGTTCGAACGAGATGATTCGGCCGGCGTACCCGATATCCCGAAGCCGCTCCCCGAACTGCCCGACGTTAGCACCTACGTCTATTGCCACGCCTACCGAAGAAAGAAGTCGTTTTTGGAGGTCGACGAGCCCCCCTGCTAGGGGAACGATATCGTATCCGGCGCGCCTGAGCGATCGCCGCACTCCAGTTTTGATCGCGGCTCGAACCCTGTTGGGCATGCCCGATACATTACATCCAGCAGGCTTCGTGCCTATTCGGGCGCCGTCCTTCGAACGAGTTTAGAACCGGCGGCTTGCGTGGTGGCGAAGTGCGCGCTCGTAAGCGGTGCGATGTGAGTCGGCACCTCGAGCAGCTGCAAAATCGCGTACTGCCTCCACCCGTGCGGCCCGACCCATCGAAGCGCGGCGCTCGTCATCATCAAGGATTCTCGCCGCAGCAGCGGCGATCGCCATGGGCTGTCGGGGTGGGACCACGTAGCCGCTGACCCCGTTTGTAACGCATTCCGCGGTCGAGCCGACATCGACGGTGACGACGGGCAGTCCAAGAGCCTTGGCCTCGCCGATTACGGTGGGGATACCTTCAGACCTCGGCTCGGACGTCATCCAGAACATATCGAACGCTTGCGCTAATTCGCTCACCCTGGCCTCTGGATCTACGACAATCAGGTCTCTACCCACCTGCAACCCAAGGCTCGCGGCCTCCGACCACAGGCGCTCGCAGTACTCCTCATAGTGATCATAGGTGCCGCCAAGGATCACGAACTGGGTGTCAGGGTGCGTCTGACGAAGCTGGGCGGCCGCTCGGATGAAGTGGATATGCCCCTTCATCGGATTGAGATTCGCTACGTTGCCGATGACCTTGGCGGTTTGCAGCAACCCGAGCTCGGCGCGTGCCTTGCCCTGTTGGACGGGATCGAAGCAAAATCGGGCGGTATCGACGCAGGGGAAGAAGCTCACCCAGCGGTCGCCGAGCTTTGTCGTGCCATGGTGTTGCTCCGCCACCTTTCGTCCGGTTGACATGACAACGTCAGCAAGGCGCAGCACGACAGGCATATACGCCCGACGCACCACAGGCGGCGGGTACGAATCAATAAGCTCCCACACGCACGCAACGTCGGCTTTCCGCGCGGCAAGGCCACCGTGCAGGTTCGGTAATGAGTTCGTAGTAACAACGTCGATCTCGCGCTCCTGAATTAGGCGGACGACGCTCTCCACTTCGGTGCGCAGCGTGCGAACCCAATTGGCGTGCACACGAGGGTCCAGCTTAGCCCGCATCCTATGGAGCGGCATTGTCACGACATCCACACCGCTAGCCCGAAGACGCTGCGCGGCGGACGTGGCCTCACTGGGCAACAGCACCACCGTACTGACCCCGTCGCGCTTGAGCAACGCGTCCATTATCGCGATGGTGTTGTGCGGGCCCCCGAACACTGGCGCGTGGATGATGAAGAGTGAGTTAATAGCGTGATTGGCCACGGCATACACTCCGGTCGTATCGGATGACCTTACTGACTGTACGGACCCCTCGCGTGGCTACGGCAGCTACGTTGGCCGGGCAAGTGGCGAACCAAAGGAAGGCGATACTGATCAGTAACCGACGTGGAAGGCATCTCGCGTGAGCCGAAACGCTCTGATCACGGGCGTGACCGGCCAGGATGGTTCCTATCTGGCCGAGTTACTCCTTGAGAAGGGATACACGGTCCACGGCCTCATCCGGCGCGCCAGCACCTTCAATACCTCACGGATCGAGCACCTCTACCGAGACCCGCACCTCACTGACACGCGGCTCTTTTTGCACTACAGCGATCTCACGGACGGAACGCGGCTGGTGACCCTGCTTGCCAACATCCGTCCTGACGAGGTGTACCACCTCGCCGCGCAGTCCCATGTTCGCGTCAGCTTCGACGAACCCGAATTTACCGGCCAAACGACGGGCCTGGGGACCACACGTCTACTCGAAGCCATCCGGCTGATCGGCCTCGACTGCAGGTTCTACCAGGCATCGAGCTCGGAGATGTTCGGAGCTACGCCTCCGCCGCAGAACGAGCAAACGCCATTCTATCCGCGTTCCCCCTACGGCGTGGCGAAGGTCTACGCGTACTGGATGACGAAGAACTACCGCGAGGCCTACGGCATGTTCGCAGTCAACGGGATTCTGTTCAATCACGAGTCCCCACGACGCGGCGAAACCTTCGTCACGCGAAAGATCACCCGAGCAGCGGCTCGCATCAAGGCGGGCCTGGAGCAAACGCTGTACCTCGGCAACCTCGAGGCAGTGCGAGACTGGGGATACGCCAAGGAGTACGTCGAGGCGATGTGGTTGATGCTGCAACAGGCCAAGCCGGACGACTACGTCGTCGCGACGGGCACGTCGTACTCAGTCAAGAATTTTGTCGAGCTTTCGTTCGGACACGTCGGCCTCGACTGGCAGGACCACGTGAGGTTCGACGAACGGTACCTGCGACCCACCGAGGTGGATGCTTTGATCGGCGACGCCTCGAAGGCGCAACAGAAATTGGGCTGGGCGCCTAGTGTCCTCGCACCGGATCTTGCACGTATTATGGTCCAAAATGACTTGGAGCTCGCTCACCGTGAACTTCGAAGTAGGGGCTAGCGCTCCGCCGGCGGCTGCGGGCGCAAACCTGCGTCACCTAGATTGGTCGCTACATGAGGTTGCTCATCCTTGGGATCAACTACGCACCAGAGCACACGGGCATCGCACCGTACACGACGGCATTGGCGCACCACCTGGCGAGTGAGCACGAGGTCACCGTCATCACCGGCGTGCCGCACTACCCCGACTGGCAGCGTCAGGATGCGTTCGGCAAGTGGCGAACCGACGAGCGCGAGGGGAAACTCCGGCTGATCCGCCTGCAGCACTTCGTTCCGAGGTCGCCCACCGTGATCAAGCGAGCCGTCTACGAACTCACTTGGGCTGCGCGCGCCGCGGCGGCCGGCATGCAGATCCCGGCCGACGTGGTCATCGCGGTCGTGCCGAGCCTCTTCGGCGCGCAGGCGGCGCGCCTTATCGCTCGCCGCCAACGGGTTCCCTACGGCGTAATTATCCAGGACATAATGGGAACGGCGGCCGCGCAGGGCGGCGTTAAGGGCAGCAGCTCCGTCGTCGGCGTCATCACCGCGGTAGAACGATCGGTGCTGCGCAACGCGGCAGCGATCACCACGATCCACTCCCGGCTGGGCTCGGAACTGAAGCGGCTGGCGGGACGCGACGACCCAACAACTATCATCCATAACTGGACGCACGTCGACGAAGCCAGCAGATCGCGCCCCGATGCGCGCATCCATTTCGGTTGGCGCAATGACGAGGTCATCGCCCTGCACAGCGGCAACATGGGCTCCAAGCAGAATCTGGAAGTCGTCATCGACGCCGCGAGGCTGGCGGCCCAGCGCGCCCCGCATGTCACCTTCGTGTTGGCCGGAGGAGGGAGCCAGCGTAAGCGCCTTGGAGCCTATGCAGCCGGTTGCCCGAATGTCAGGTTCTTGAGCGGCGTGGACAACTGCGACTACACCGATCTGCTCACCTCGGCCGACGTCCTGCTCATCAATGAGCGGCCGGGGATGACGGAGATGAGCCTGCCCAGCAAGCTGACTTCCTATATGTTCGCCGCCCGGCCCATCGTGGCTGCCACCGACGCGTGCAGCGCTACCGGTGACTTTGTCCGCGCCTCAGGCGGCGGGCTGCTCACACCCGCCGGCGACGCAGACGCACTTCTCGACGGGGTGCTCGATGTCGCGGACGACGAGATGCGCGCGAACAAGCTAGGCCGGATAGGCCGGGACTTCGCTAGTGAGCATCTGTCGAAAGAGCGCGCACTCACCGCGTACAGCGAGTGGGTCGCCGGCCTTTGTGCTCGCCGGGACTGATCGAATGGGACATCAACTCAGCATCACGCGACCTCCGCATGGGGCAATCGCAGAGTTCGCCGAACCAGCGGTGACGGTGGGGCGGGCTTCCCGCGGGCTGAGGTCGACCGCGAGCCGAGCAGCGAAACTTCTGATCGGCTCATGGAATGCCTGTCCACATTGCCCTCGTCTGCAATGCTTGCACCGTGATTGAGCGGCGCGCTCTGGGATCGGCAGCCACCACCTGTGGGTCTGGACCCGTCGCCGGCGGCGTCGATCCTTCAGAGTGCCATGCAGTGAACCGTGCCCCACGGTTGCTGGTGGATGGATCGCGCTTGCCATGCGCAAGGAATCGCCGGTGACGGACTTATCACCCACAGGCGACGTTGGACCGACAAGCATGCAGGACGTCGGGCACGCAGATGATCACGACTACGCTCTTGGGTCGCCGCATCTTACCCACCTGAGCCTCAACAAGAGGGTGGTTGATTCGGTCCGCCGCGAGGTTCTGGCGCTGCTCAAGGCCAACGGGCGTGCCCGGGTGCTGGAAATTGGGGCGGGCCACGGAGCGTTTACCGACCACACCTTGGCGGCCGGAGCCACCGTCACCGTCACCGAGATGAGCCGTGCGAGTGCCACGCTCCTGGCGCGGCGGTACGCGTACAACCCGTCGGCACGCGTCGTCTTCGACCCGTCGGGTGAGTCAAACGATCTCGCCGGTGAGCGCTTTGATCTCATCTTGTGCGTCGCGGTCCTGCATCACATCCCGGACTATCTCGGAGCCATTGATGGCTGGGTCTCGCGCATCGACAGCGGCGGGTCGTTCGTTTCGTTCCAAGATCCGCTCTGGTATCCGCGGCAATCCCGAGCCAGCGTGATAGCCCATCGAGGGTCCCACTACCTGTGGCGCCTCGGGCAAGGCGACCGAGTCGAAGGCCTCAAGAGCGTCGCGCGGCGAACACGTGGGGCGCTGGATATCACCAATCCGCGCGACATGGTCGAGTACCACGTTCTTCGACGGGGTTGCGACGAGGAAGCCATCGCCACTTGCCTTCGTCAGAGCTTTTCATCGGTTGAGGTCATACCGTACTGGTCCACCACCTCACGCCCTCTGCAATGGGCGGGCACCAAGCTGGGATTCACTTCCGATTTCGGCGTCGTTGCACGCCGTCGTCATCCGTAGGCGGAGAAACCGCCGAGATGCGTGCCCGCGTGGCGGAGGAACCTGTGATCATCGGGCCGACCGGGGAATAGCCCGGCCCTCGAGCTCGCTTGCCTGCCCCCCGTCGTTCGAGCGAACGGTGAGAAGTTCATGCAGCCCAACCAGTGCGGCACGCTCAGAGTCGGGCCGTGGCGTAGTGGTCGACGAACCAGCGGTAGGTGTCGGTGATGCCGTCCCGCAGGCCTGTTTTCGCGCGCCAGCCGAGCGCGGCCAATCTGCTGACATCGAGCAGCTTGCGAGGCGTGCCGTCGGGCTTCGCAGTGTCGTGCACGATCGCGCCGCGATAGCCGACCACATCCGCAACGATCTCGGCGAGCTCGCGGATCGTGAGATCGTCGCCGACTCCGACGTTGATCGTCGCGGGGTCGTCATAGTTGTCGAGCAGGAACAGCGTCGCATCGGCAAGATCGTCGACGTGCAGGAACTCGCGGCGCGGGGTGCCAGTTCCCCAGAGCACCACCTCGTCGAGACCAGCCTCGGAGGCTTCGTGAAAGCGGCGCATGAGAGCCGGCAGCACGTGCGAGGTCTGCGTATCGAAGTTGTCGCCCGGGCCGTACAGATTGGTCGGCATCGCCGAGATCCAGCGACGCGCGTACTCGCGACGGACCGCCTGCACCTGCATGATCCCCGCGATCTTCGCAATCGCGTACGCGTCATTGGTCGGCTCGAGCGGGCCGGTCATCAGACTGTCCTCGCGGATCGGCTGATCGGCAAACTTCGGATAGATGCAGGACGAACCCAGAAAGAGAAGCCGATCCACGCCGGCATCGTTGGCGGCATCCATGACGTTGAGCTGGATCCGCAGGTTGTCCGACAAGAACTCGGCGGGATAGTTGCTGTTGGCGAGAATGCCGCCGACCCGGGCGGCAGCGTCGATCACGACGTCCGGCTCGGCCGCTCGGATGAACTCTAGGGTCGCCCGGCGTGAACGCAGGTCGAGCTCTGCAGATGTCGCGCCCACGAGGTCGGTGAAACCGGCCCTGTCTAGACACCGCCAGACAGCCGAGCCCACCATGCCCCGGTGACCCGCGATGTAGACCCGCGAGGATCGGCTCAACTCGTCGGTCACGTGATCCCCGTCCGGCGCCAGTCCTGGAGTTCAGAGCGTACTAGTTGCCGCGATATGGACTGTCAAATCCGGCGATGCGTGCTAGCCCGCCGCGATGGCAGAAGTGCCGAGCCCGGCGGGACGAGGAAGTGTGCACCGTTCGGCGACCGATCCGCTCGCAGAATTGCTGCAGGCCTGTTCGAGGGCCGCTCGCGCCCTCGTCGATCGAGCGCACGGCATTGGTTCGGGCGCGGACTGAGCGGGGCGCCCATAAACCAGTGTTCGCGCTCGTCGGCGACTGCGGTCGCTGTCTCGCCTCACGGCAGCACCGTCTCGCGATCGCTGCGCGGGACGGGCAGCCGTAGCCCGCGGCGATGACGTACCGGAAGACTCCACCCTCCCGATTATCCTGACCCGGTGATCACGGCTGGTCAGCGGGACGCGATCGCCCGTGGGGTCGCGGTGCTGGGCCTGGTCGTGGTGGTGGTGGGGACATTCCTGCCGTGGCTGCGGTCCGGACACGCAACCCGCAACAGCTATCGGGCCAGCGGGACAATTCGCCGCATCATCCATCCGCCCGGCCCGCTGGGCGTGCTGTTCACCGTCTGGCCGCTATTGGCAGTTGCCGCGGCGGCCGCGATCGCCCTGCTGGTGCTCAGAATGCGTCGTCTGGGAGCATTGATCGGGCTGCTCACAGCTCTATTGGCCGGCGGTGCTGCGTTTGAGGCGGTGCGATCCGCGTCAAGCGCTTATGCTGCCGTGGTCACCAGCGGGCCGACGGCCACGTTGATCGGTGCGGGGCTGATCATCGTCGCCGCGCCGGTCTGCTTCGTCACCGCCCGCCCGGCACGCAGGAGCAACCCATGAACCAGCCACCGCCCGACGGATGGAACAATGGCGGGTGGACACCGCCCCAGCAGCCCGGACAGTGGACACCACCGCAGCAGCCCGGCCAGTGGACACCACCGCAGCAGCCCGGCCAGTGGACACCGCCCCAGCAGCCCGGCCAGTGGACACCACCGCAGCAGCCCGGCCAGTGGACACCGCCCCAGCAGCCCGGCCAGTGGGGACCACCGCAGCAGCCCGGCCAGTGGGGACCACCGCAGCAGCCCGACCAGTGGGGACCACCGCAGCAGCCCGACCAGTGGGGACCACCGCAAGCGGGACCGGGTCAGCCCTTCGCGCCGCAGCCGGCACCGAACTCCCGCCGCCGCGCCGGGCTGATCGCATCTGTCGTCGCGTTCGCGGTCCTTGCCGGTGGCGGCGCGGCAACCTACATCGCTTTGTCGTCGAGTTCCGAGAGCGGCGCCGCGACGCCGAGAGCGGCAGTGCAGAAAGTGGTCGGCGACCTCCAGCAGTCCGACCTAGTCGGCTTCCTCGACGACCTCGCACCCGGAGAACGCGACGCCTTGTCGGCTCCGCTGCGCGACGACGTCGACAAGCTCAAGCAATTGCACGTCGTGAAAAGCGAGACCAACCTCAACTCGGTGTCGGCCGCCGGCTTCACCGCGCACAACCTCACCTACGCAGCCAAGACGGTCACGATCAACGATCACGTTCAGATCGTGCAACTCACCGGCGGCACAATCGATGTCCGCGGCGACGCCGCAAAGCTGTTCACCAGCCGCTTCCTCGATGTCGTGGACGCAAACTCGGCGCAGCTGAGCCAGACCAGCCACGTCGACATCGCCGCCGCGGTCCGCTCGTCCGGCGGACCGATCCGGATTGCCACGGTCAAGGTAGGCGACCGCTGGTACCCCAGCCTCTTCTACACGATGGCCGACCAGGCCTCGAATCATGCGACGCCCCGCGCGTCCGACGCCATCGCCGCCACCGGCGCCTCGTCCGGGGAGCAGGCGGTGCGCCAATCGATACAGGCCGGCCTCGACGGCGATCTGCGCGGCGTCATCGCGCTGGTCTCGCCGGCTGAGCTCGGCGCATTGCACGACTACGGCGGCATGCTGCTCGATCAGGCAGGCGACAGCGTCCCCTCGACGAATGTCACCGTGCAGACCCTGGATTTGACGAGCACCCCGATCTCGGGCGGCGCACAGCGCATCTCCCTCAAGCACCTTGTGCTGACCCGTGCCGGCGGCGAACAGCTGTCGGTCACGGTCGACGGCAACTGCATCACCGCCACAGCGCGCGGAAAGTCGGAGCGCATCTGCGCCGATGAGATCGCGAAGTTCATCGGCATATTCCAGTCTTTCAGCTGTTCCGGCGGCGGCTTCGCCACCCCCTCGGGCAACGGCGGCTCCTCGGACTCGTGCGACTCGAAGCCGATGCCTGAGGCCCAGAAGCAGGCGCTCGGCGACCTGTTCTCTTCGTTCACCAAGCTTGGCGTCGTGACGTCGCAGTCCGGCGGCAAGTGGTATGTCGCACCGGTGCGGACGATGGCCGATCTCGGCGCAACGATGCTGTCCGGCCTCAAGGGTGACGACATCTTCGCGCTACTTCGCGCGGGGTCGCGATCGGCGCCCGGTTGCTCAGCTCAACTATCCGCGTCGACCGGGCGGCGAGGGTCAGCGGGTGCGTGAGCGGCTCTGCGGCGAAGCCACAGCCAGATCGCAACACCGAACCCGGCCAGGGCGACCAGGTCGCTGAGCACGAGCCCGTGGTCGCCGTCAAGGTTCCACAGCACCGGGCCCTCGAATTCGCGGTCCACGGTCAGCCACACGAGAGACAGCAGCACGAGGATGACGACGCCCGCGCGCAGACGGCGACCGAGGAATGCCGCGAGCAGCATCGCCACGGCGAGCGCTAGCGCGGTCACCACGATGCGAGCTTGGATCACACGCCGACGCTACGGCAGCGGCGTTAGCTGGGGTGACTGTCGCTCAGCTACGGAAGCGCCACCGCGGTCAACAAACAGGCCTGTCTCGAGATTTGCGATGAATCGATCCTGGGACACGGTCGAGCCGCTCGTGTACCAGGCGTCGAACCCGGTCACCACGGTGTCCTGCCCGACGACGGTGAACGCCTCCTGGGACGGAATGGCGTCGCCGAGACCGGCCACGGTGACGCCCGCTGTGCTCGTGGGTCACACCTGACCACGTAGGTGCCGCCGGTGGACGAACCCGTGACGGTGACCGTCGTCGCACCCCGTCCGGCCTCGGGGCTGCTCGGAGTCGTCGTCGGCGAAGGGATGGACGGTAGCGACGCAGACGGGGCTGACGATGGGAGGATCGGCGAGGTCGACGAGGGAAACCCGGAAATCGAGCCGGTCGGCAGGAGGGATGTCGACGCGCCGGCCGACGTCGGCGCGCCGGTGCCGCCGACTGCGGCGCCTGACGTCGCCGACGAGCAGGCCCTCGACAGAACCGCCGCCAGCGCCATCCCAACCGCGACCGGCGCGAAAGTGGTCGCGCGTTTCATGGCGACATCAGCGCATGGGCAACGCTGTGGCGTGAGCCATCGGAAGGCGAGTGGCCCGGTGCCGTGCCGGACGCCCGGCCTACGGTGGAGGGGTGGCGGAGAGCGACCGGACGCGCCGGGGTCTGGTCTATGGGGCATCCGCCTACCTGCTGTGGGGTCTGTTCCCGCTGTACTGGCCGCTGCTCGAGCCGGCCGGCACCATAGAGATCCTCGCCCAGCGGATGATCTGGTCGCTGCTGTTGATGGCAGTCGTGCTGGGCTTCGCCGGAGGGTTCGGCGGCGTGCTCGCGGTGTTGCGCAACCCGCGCCAGCGCACCCTGTTGTCGATCGCCGCAGTGCTCGTCTCGATCAACTGGGGCACCTACATCTTCGGTGTGAACGCCGGCCACGTCGTCGAGACGAGCCTCGGCTACTTCATCAACCCGCTGTTCACGATCCTGCTCGGTGTGGTCGTGCTCGGCGAGCGCTTACGCACTGCGCAGTGGGCCGCCGCTGTGATCGGCGCCGTGGCGGTGATCGTCATCGCCGTCGACTACGGCCGGCCGCCGTGGATCGCGCTCACGCTGGCCGTCTCGTTCGGGCTGTACGGCTTCTGCAAGAAGAAGGCCGACGTGGGCGCCGTCGACTCCCTTGCCGTGGAGACCGCGGCGATGTTCGTGCCCGCCGTCGTTGCGCTGGTCGTGGTGGGAATGCAGGGCGAGCTGGTGTTCGGGCGGCACGGTGCGGGCAACGGGGTACTGCTTGCGCTCACCGGCGTCATCACCGTCGTCCCGTTGCTGTTCTTCGCTGCCGGAACCCGCCGCCTGCCCCTGAGCGTGCTGGGGCTGCTCCAGTATTTGGCGCCAGTCCTACAGTTCGCGATGGGTGTGGGCGTACGGCACGAATCGGTGCCCTTCGCGGAATTCCTCGGCTTCTGCCTGGTGTGGCTCGCGCTGATCGTGCTCACTGTCGACAGCCTGCGCTCGCAACGACGCCGTGAGCTCGCCCGCTCGGCCGAGGCCGTCGCGGCGTGAGTCGGCCCGAACGTCAGAAGGGCTTGGCGACGAGCGCCCAGACCACCGCAATGATGATCATGACGAGCCCGCCGACGACCATCGCCACCGCGAGGGGGCGGTAGCGCACCCACTGCCGGAAATCAGTCACTGGGACATCCTGCCCCACATGGACGGGTGCGCGGGGGTTGGCGACGCCGAATTGTGCAGAGTGTCGCGGAAGGACGATTCTTAGTGCAGCGCCTGATACAGGTAGTTCGCGTATTGTTGGTGCCCCTGTTCGGTCATGTGCACGCCGATCGGATTGAACCCGACGCTCCAGTTGAACGCGGAGACGTAGGTGCAGTTCGGGAACTGCTTCGCGACCGAAGCCAGGGTGGCGTCGACGTCGCGCTCGAGCTGTGCTGGACGCGCGGGGGCATGGGTCGGACCCACGAGGACGAGCTTCGTGTTCGAGGAGAAGCTGCGCAGGAGCCTTCGGGCGGCAGCGGCCACCCCGGGACGGCCGACGTCGTTCAGACCGCCCTCGATGATTACCTCGTCGGGTTTGTCGGCGAGCACCTGCGCCAATCGCTGTTGAAATACTTGGTCGCCGCAGGCGCCGCCGTTGACGAAGCCCGTCCCGCCGATCGCGCGGACGGTGAGCTGCCACCCCTCACGGCGGGCGAGCAGTACCTCCCACACCTCATTGAGTGGGTCCGGCAGATCGTTGCCGACGCTGTAGGAGTCACCGATCACCTCCACGCGTGCGCCTGACCCGGAATCGGGCAGTGGATGTGTCATGCGCTGCGCGGCTCTCGTCGCGGTGGCACACTGCGCCCGGTCGACGGTCCCGGTCGAGGATGGGTCCGGAGCAGAGCCGGCCGGGCTGCCGCTTGTCGCGCTCGAGCAGGCTGTCGCGGCGGTGACGAAAACGACAATGAGGACCATGACGGCAGGTATCCGGCAACGCATCGGACCGAAACTAGCAGGGGCGGGCTGAGCACGGGGTGCGGGCGCGGAGAACGTGAGGCAACGAGTTCGGCGGCGAGGCCCGCTTCCCTGCATCAGTGGTGAGAGCCCTCGAGACGGCCGATTTATCGCGTAATATCCCCCCAATGAACTGGGATGCTGCGCTCGGGGAACTCGACAACCCCGTCGCGGCGGCAGCCCAGGACATCGCCTCGCGTGGCACCAAGGTGCGTCAGCGCAAGCGCCAGAAGGTCGCCCGGACGAAGCGGGACGACATCCAGGGTCTGCGCAGCGTCGCCGTCGTGCTGGTGGTGTTGTTCCACGCCGGGGTCACCGCGTTGCCAGGCGGCTACATCGGTGTCGACGTCTTCTTCGTCATCTCCGGTTTTCTGATCACCGGAAACATCGTGCGCACGCTCGAGAGCGACGACTTCACGCTGCTGGGTTTCTACGCCAACCGTGCGCGCAGGTTACTTCCGGCTGCGTTCGTCACGATCGCCGTGACCTGTCTGTTGACCTACCTTCTGCTGCCCACGACCCGTTTCAACAGCATCGCCCACGACGCACTGTCCAGCGCGTACTACGCCATCAACTGGCGGTTGTCGCAACAGTCGGTGGACTACCTTGCTCAGAACGACGCCGCCAGCCCGTTCCAGCATTTCTGGTCGCTGGCGGTCGAGGAGCAGTACTACCTCGTCTGGCCGCTGCTGCTGCTCATCGCTGCGGCGCTGGTGCGGCGGGCGGCGCGGACGTCGCGGCTGTCGCGGGTACCCAGCAAGCGCCGGCACACCGCCTTCGTCGTGGCCCTCTTGGTGATCCTGGTTCCCTCGTTCGCCTACTCGATCGCCTACACCGCGTCGGACGCGGCGCAGGCGTACTTCGTGACCACGACCCGGATGTGGGAGCTGGCACTGGGCGGCGCGGTCGCGTTGTCGGCACGCCGGTTGATGGGGATACCCCCGTGGGCTGCTGTGGCGCTGGGCTGGGCGGGCCTGGCGGCCATTGTCGGCTCCGCGTTCGTCTACACCGGCGCGACCCCATTCCCGGGTTACGCCGCTGCCCTGCCGACCGCCGGTGCGGCAGCCGTCATCGCCGCAGGACCCCGGGCCGGACCCGCGGGCGCAGCCCTGCTGCTCAATCACCGGGTCCCGGTGGCGATCGGCGACATCTCCTATTCGCTCTACCTGTGGCACTGGCCGCTCATCGTCGTCGCGGCCGCCCAGTTCGACGGGCCGCTACCGCTGTGGGCCGGACTCGCGGCGGCAGGGGCGGCGCTGGTGCCGGCCTGGCTCAGCTACCTCTTCGTCGAGCAGCCGGGAATGCACGCCCTGAGCTTCGCCTCGACGCGCGCCGGCCTGAGCCTAGGCCTGGTCACCTCGCTGTCCGGCGCCGTGGCGGCCCTGCTGCTTCTCGCGTTCATCCCGGCGACCCGCGCGTCGTCGGTCGTCGTTGCCGACAACGGCCAGGCCGTCGACGTGATCACCGGCAAGCAGCTCAAGGTCGGCGCGGAGATCCTTGGGCTGCACCCGGCGGGCAACAAGGCGGGGGCGCCGAAGGACCGCTTCGAATCGATCACCCCGAGCCCGAGCGAGGCCAAGTTCGACGCTCCCGACGAAGGAAAGTGCATCACGCTGATCACGGTCGGCAGCGATCAATCGTGCATCTTCGGCGACCGGTCGTCCACGACGATCGTCGAACTCGTCGGAGACTCGCACGCGATGCAGTGGCTGCCAGCGCTCGAGGAAGTGGCCGGCCGGCGCCATTGGAAGATCATCACGCACACCAAGCAGTCGTGCCCCTTCAACGCCGCGACCCTGTTCCGGCAGCAGGAGAAGGGTGCTTACGAGGAGTGCACGCAGTGGAACGCCAACGTATCCAAGTCCATCCTGTACGAGCGGCCCGCGCTGGTGCTGACCTCCTCGATCCGAGATACGGCCGCATGGGTCGACGGCAAGCCGCTGAATGTCGACGCGAGCCAGCCCATCTTGACGAAGGGGTACGAGGACGCGTGGGCGCCGCTGCTCGCAGCGGGCATCAAGGTCGCGGCCATCGCCGGCACTCCCGTTCCCCTCGTCGACGTCCCGGCCTGCGTCAGCACGCACCGGGACGAGCTCCGCAAGTGTGCGCTGCCCCGTTCGGCGATCCTGCCGCCGAACGACGCCTCGCATCGAGCGGCCAAGGCGACCGCCGCGTCCTGGATCGACCTCAACGACGCCGTCTGTCCGACCACGCGATGCGCCGCGGTCATCGGCAGCGTCTTGGTCTACCGGGACGTCAACCACCTGACCGCAACCTACGTGAGCACCATGGCGACCATATTCGCGAGTAGAATTGTCCCGTTGGTGAATGGATGAGCGGGTCGGGCGCTATATTCTCTTACCCAGACCTCAGCTAAACTCCACCTGCAGGCCAAACTCTGGGAGCGATGTGACCACCAGCCCCGGACCCGCCTGCGTTGCTCCCTGGACCGTGTCGCACGACTTCATGTTCATGGCCGGCGGCGCCGAGGTGTCGACGTTGGTGCTGGCCAACAACGTGCTGTGCGGCGCGCCGGTGCGCTACCTCGGCGGGACGCGCGAGGTCGTCGATCAGCTGGGTTTCCTCGGCGCCGTGTCCCCGCTGACCAGCAGGGCGCTGGTGACCCACCGGACGCACCGGGCGCTGGCGCCGTTGTACCCGCAGCTACTGGCCAGGGTCACGCCGATCGAAGGCAACCTGATGGCGTCGTCCTACGCGTACGCCCACCACGTGCCCTGCACCGGAAAAAAGATCGTGTACTGCCACTCGCCCATGCGCCAGATCTGGAGTTCCTACTCCACGTACTCCGGCGTGGATCGTCCACTGCCCGGGCGCATAGGTCTCAATGTATTCCGGGACTATCTGCGCCGCGCGGACGTGCAGGCGGCTCACTCCGCGGACCTCTACATCGCAACCAGCAACACCGTCGCGGCACGTCTGGCCGACTACTACGGCATCGGCGGCGCGCCCGTCGTCGCGCCCCCGGTCGACTCGACGGTCTTCCACTTCGATCCGTCTATGCAGCGTCGCGAGGACTATCTGTGGGTGGGCCGGATCACCGAGCCGTACAAGCGGCTCAGCCTCGTGCTCGAGGCGTTCCGCGAACTGCCGCAGCAGCGCCTGATGGTCGTCGGCGACGGCCCCGATCGCAAGGCGCTCGAGCGGACGGCTCCGCGCAACGTGACCTTCGTCGGCTGGCAGGAGCCGACCACAGTCGCTCGGTTGTACCACCAATGCCGCGGTGTGATCTTCCCTAGTGAGGACGACTTCGGTCTGGTTCCGGTCGAAGCCATGAGCTGCGGCGCAAGCCTGATCGCCATGAACGCCGGCGGCCCCGCGGAAACGACCATCCCGGAGGTCACGGGGGTGCTGTTCGACCGGCCGGACGTCGCATCCCTCAAGTCGGCAATTGCCAGACACGCCCTGATCGATTGGCAGCGGGAGATCATCGCGAAGCACGCGATCCGCTACGGCGTGGATACCTTCTCCGAACGCATGCGTGAACTCATCGCAGCCACCTGCTGAACCCGCAGCGCGAAGCGGCAGCGGATCAGCACGACACCTGTTGCCGCGCCTGTAGCGCCTTGTTCCAGATCACCAGGTCCACCGCCCGCTGCGTCTTGAAACCCCGTGGGCCGTTCGCGCGCATGCTCGGCGCCCACAACTCCACCGAGTCCGCGTGGTAATCGTGCGCCACGCGCAGCGAGCCGCAGACGTTCTCCACATTGGGATTGACGAACTGGAACGTCACTCGCAATCTCCCGCGCAACGAGGTCCAGAGTCGTCGCACGTCGCGGAAGAACCAGGCGGCGGGCCGCTCATGGGGCGCGGTCGGGCTCAGTCCGTGGTAGCTGATGATGCAGCCCGCGTTCGAGCGCCGCTCGAGCGCCGCGCACTGATCCGCGACCGACGACGAGAATTCGGTCTGGGTGATGTCTGCCGTGTCGAACCCGCCGCGCAACGGGTTCAGCGGGAACTCGATCGGGGTCTTGCGCCACCCGGAGAAGTCCGCGAACGCGCCGGCCAGGCAGCTTTTGTGCGCCTGCAACGTGAAGCCCGCAGCCACCAGGCGCGTGGAGTCTTCCGGTGTCCCCGGCAAGAGCAACGGCTCGTCGGTATTTGTGCTGCACGACGTCACCTGCGCGCTGTGAATGAGCGGGTTCGTGTCATAGCGCGCGGCCAATGCATGCTCGAACGTCGACCACGCCGCCCGGTAATCGGCCGTCCACCATCTGCCCAATGATCCCGACAACGCGAGATGGGGCCGGTCGTCAATCCGGACGGCTTGCCCGCCCAGGTCTTTGGCCCACGTCGCCGCTGCATAACCCGGTAGGACCCGTAGCTTCACCGTCAACTGCTGTTCGGGGTGCGTTGCGTTGTATGCCGTCACCTTGGCCAGCGAGGCGTCGAGCGGTGACCAGTCGTAGTCGCCCCGCCGCGGTTCTAGTTGCGACCACGAGACATTCACCGCGATGCCGCTGAAGACGCCTGGTGCCTCGGCGGCCAACCCCGTATCGACCGGATCGAACGGAAGATTGTTCTTGTAGGCCTGCTGATCGGACATGAGGACCAGTCCGCGAACCGGGAGCTTGATGCCGTCCGGCCCGGTGAGGTCGATCGTGGGGGTCGCGACATGGCCGTTCGTCGTCGAGATCGTGCAGCCGCTGAGCGCCGTAACGAGGACGCCGAGTCCACACAGCGTGACCGCGAACCGGCGTGATCGAGAGGAGCGGCGCACCTTCAGTCCGCGGTGGTGACGCCGGCGAGCACGTCCTCGTATATCGAGAGCAGCGCTCTCAGATTGGCGGACGGCGAATAGTTCTCGAGGTAGCAGGCCCTGGCATTAGCGCTGTAGCTGGCGAGTCGATCGTGGTCACCCATCAGGGCACGTGTCGCGGCGACCAGCGAGTCGGCGTCGCCGGCGCGGAAGGTCACGCCCAACGCCTTGGTACGCACGAGATCGCGCATGTTCGCGACATCCGACGTGATCACCGGACGGCGCAGTGCCAGCGCGCGGAGCATCACCAGTGGGCTGCCGCCCTCGGCCCATTCGGAGGTCACGACGACCGCGCTCGATGCCGTGACGAGCGCACTGATCTCGTCCTCCTGGAGCCAGCCGCGCCATTCGACATTGGGCCGCTGCCGGGCGAGATCCGCCACCTCGGCACGCAGCACACCGTCGCCCGCGATCACCAGACGGGGCAGCTCGTCACCGCCTCGCAGCCAGGCCTGCGCCAAGGTGTGGATGCCCTTCTCGGGGACCAGGCGGCCGACGAAGACGACCGAGCCGTCACCCAAACCCGGTTCGGGTGCATCGCCGGGGTCGGGTACGGAATTCGGCTTGACGACGACCTTGCCGGCGGGCATCCCGTCGCGGATCGCGATCTCGCGACCGTACGGGGTGAGCGCGATGAACCGGTCGACGTCACGTCGCAGCGTCCCCGTGACATGGTGCAGGGTGAGCCCGGTCGCCATTGACGCGCTCGCGAAGCGGCTGTCGTGATAGCACTTGTGCACGACGGCAGGAATCTTCAGTCGCCGACCGATGCACTTCTCGCAGAGGGCGCCGCCGCGCAGCATCGTCCCTTTCACGCAGCTATAGCGATAGGCGTGCAGCGTGGCCACAGTGGCGCAACCGCGCTGTTTCGCGGTACGGAACACCGCAGGTGACATCAGGGGGAACGGCGTGTGCGTGTGCACGATGTCCGGGCGGTACTCGGCGATCGTGGCAGCAAGTTGCCTGGTGAACGCCCGGTTGTAGCTGGGTTTGAGGGCCATGCTCGCCTTCGCTTCGGCGACTGCGGGGAGGAACAACTGCTCGACGTCGTGACCGGCCGCGCTGAGCAGGTCGCGCTCGTAGCGGATCACTTCGTCCGCGCCGCCGTAGCCACGTTGCAGGTTGTGCAGTTGGAGGATCCTCACGATCACATCTTTCCGATCGCCAGCAGTTGCTTCGGCTGTACCGCGAACAGGCGCCGAACCTCGAGGCGCTGCTTGCAGATCATCGCGATCGCGACACAGCTCAGGACGGTGACCACTGACGCAGACCAGGCCAGCCCCTGCTCACCCCACAACGCGGCGCAGCTGACGCCGGACACCGTACGGACCACGACGGTGCTGCCCTGAACCCGCCACACCACGGATTCGTGACCGGCCATGGACAACGCGACGCTGCACATGCCAAGTGCGGCGAGCCCAAGCGGGCCGAGCAACAATACGACCAGCAACGCGGCCGACGCGGAGAAGCCGCTGCCGAAGATGTGTCCGAGCACCGGGTTGGAGAAGATCGCGAGCAGCACACTGGCGATCAGACACAGCGCGGCCGTGACCGTATTGATCGCTGCGAGCAACCGCGCGAGGTCACCCCGCCGGCCTCGTGCGGCCAACCGCGACAACGTGGGTGCGAACACGGTCTGCGCCGCGTTCAACGGCAGTACGACGAGCAGGGCGATCCGCTGCGCCGCAGCGAATCCGGACGCGTCCGGGCGCGACAGCAGCACCGCGGCGATGCCGGTCTCGACCTGCGCGTTGAGCATCCCGGCAGCCTGTATCCCGGCGAAGGTCGACCCCTCCCTGATGACGGCGAAGATGTCCGCCATCGAGTGTCGGCGGCGTTCCCGGGGTCGCCGCGCCGACAACAACGACCACCATGCGAACAGTCCGGCGGGGATCGCCCCGAGCCCCATCGCGATCAGGCAGTGTTCGAGTCGGAGCTGAGAATGATCGCCGCTCAACACCACCAACGCCGCTGCCTGGACCACCACCATCACCGCACCGCCGGAGCGCCCGTCGAGCAGGCTGGCGACCTCGATCCGCCCGCCACCGCGCAGGAACCCGGCCGCGACTGTCGTGAACGCCAGGCAGTGCGTCAATGCGGCAACGCATAGCGCCACGGCGAGCGCGATCAGCATCGACGGTGCGCTTGCCGAAAAGACCGGCAGGGCCACCGCGCCCCAGACGAGCGCGAGGACAGGGAGGGCAACCAGCGCCACGACGCGAACACCTGCGTACTGGGTGCTGACCTCGTCGGAGTCCGGGTCCCCCGAGCGGGCCATCATGCGCAGCCCGCTGCGGTGCAGTCCGAACGTCCCCAGCTGCCCGAGTACGACTGAGGCGGTGGTGATCGAGGCGAACACGGCGTACTGGCTCAGCCCCAGGATGTGCCCGGCCAACGCCTGACAGGCGAGGAACCCGACGCTCGACACTGCGTAGGTTCCGGCGAACCAACCGATGGTCCGGCTGAAGGAGGCAGCCGCCCGGCCGGCCTGCGGGATGGAGTTCAGGTCAGTCAGCTTTCCCACGGCAACGGCCGTCCGAGGTGGCGAGACAGCAGCGCGCGGTCGGTCTCGAAGGTGGCCGCGAAATACTGCCGCGCAACGCTGGGCACCGGCACGGGCCGCAGATTCGCGCGCCGGATTCGCTCGCGCATGTGGAACGGCACCACGTTCTTGATCGTCTCACGCACGAAGGGCCGCCTGCCCGCACCGCGGATGACGCGCTGCCACAGCAGACTCTTCGGGGAACCGGACACGTTCACCCGGCGCAGCCCCGCCTCTTCCCACGTATCGACGGGCAGTCCGAGGAAGCTGACGATTTCTCTGATCACCCGCGGCCCGTCGGCCGCCATGTCCTCGTAGAACCAGATGCCGACCTGATCGCTACCGAACGCTTCGCGGAATGCGGACACACCGGCGTCGTACTCGCTCATGCGGCGGTAGTGCCACAGATGGTGCCAGCCCGCGTCGACCCGCTCGTCCTCCATCCGGGCGGCATCGACGAGCGACGACGCGGTTTCCCACCCGCGGACCGTGAGGTACTGGAATGCCGACTGCGCACGTTCCACGGGATCCCTGAGGATGATGATGACGCGCACGTCAGGATTGAGCGCCTGCAGCCGCGGAATCGAATGCTGGTGGTAGTAGAGCGTCGACACCGACCCCTCACCGGCGAGTCGTCCCCCTGCCCCGCTGTAGAGGTCGAGGTAGTGACGCTCGTCGGTCACCGCCACCCGGTTGATGGTCACGTCGTCACCCGGACCGGAGAACGGCGTGAAACGGTCGCCGAACGCGAGGAAGTGTGGCTCCTTCGGTCTGGTCACGAAGATGGATGGGTGCGCACGCAGCGCTTCGATGACCGCGGTGGTCCCGGCCCGGCCGGCACCGGCGACGACGAACTGAGGGGGCCTCCCGATCGTGGCGCCGTCGGCCGGTGCCTCGTCACTCATTTGCGCGCCGTCGATCCTGCTGCGGTCGACGGCGCCACCGGCCTGACCGCCGGCCGCTCGGCAGCCGTTCGGTGACCGAGCGAACCACGGCGCGGTTGTTGGATGAAGGCCGAGACGAGAAGCAGCGGCAACCACCAGGTGACGGCACGCAGCGGCGTCTCCGACGTCAGCCCCAGTTGCAGCACCAGGCTAAAGGTGACCAGGACCATCGCGGTGTTGTAGGGGTTGGTGTCGGCGCGCCGCCACGCATTGACCAGCAGCCGCAGGATCAGTCCGGATAGGTATCCGCCGACGACGACGCCGAGCAGCCCGAAATTCAGGTACCACAGCGTCGGTCCGCCGACCGGCCAACCGTTCACCGTCTTTGGCTCGTAGATGCTGCGAAAGCGCTGACCGGGCGTCTTGACGTCCTTGCCGGGCCAGATCACGTTCGGCACCATCGATCTGACCCCGTCGACGAAATCGACGCCGGTGGGGTAGGCGTAGGACCGGCCTTCGTCCTGCACGGCAAGGATCGTCGCGTCGAAATAGACCGCGTTGACCGACAGTGAAATCTTTCGCCAATTGTTCGCGTTGACCAGCGCGAGGTCGCCGTGTGCGCTGATCGTCGCCGCCCGGTTGTTGCGCAGGAAGATAGCAACGATGACGACAGCGAGCGCCGCGAGGACGAGGCGCGCCACTCGCGCCTGCCCGACGGATCTGCCGGCGGGGCGGACGCCATTGCCGGCTTCGCGCCCGACGATCTGGCGCAGTCGGTCGCTGCCCAGCAACAGCACCGCGACAACGATGACAGCGATGGTGCGGGTGCCCCAGAGGTATACGAAGTAGGAATTGACGAACGTCGCTGCTGCCACGGCGGCCCGGCGGGCGATGCCGTAGGGGTACTTGCGCATTTCGAGCAGCGTCGCAGCGCCGAGTAGCGCAGCGGCGGCGGCGAAGGCGCGGAAGGAATAAAGCCCGGACAGCTGCTGGGTGACCTTTCCTGCGCGCAGGACGTCCGCCGCGCTGCCGAAGCGGGAGATGAGGATAAGGGTGACCAGCGCAGCGACCAGTGACAATGCGAACAGGGCGACCTGCATCCGAGCAATGTTCAGCGGTCGGGTGGCGAAAATCTGCAACCGTGCCTTATCTGTGTGCTGAGTCGTCGCGTACGCGAGCATGAGGACTGCCAGGAACAGTGAGACTATCCACAACGCCTCGGCCAAGGCGGAGCCGCCGTTGTCGCTCTCGAAGAATTGGGGCGGCTCGGCCGTGTCGAGCCCCAGCACGAGGATGGTGGCCCGCAGACCGTAGAACAACGCGAAGATCGCCGCCAGATAGCGCACGACGGGTGTGTCGCGCCCCAGCCGCCAGCCCAGGATGACCAAGAGCCCCATGAAGGCGACGTACGCGAGAACGATCATGACGTTGGGCCCCACCCGAGCCGGCCGGATTCACCGACCCGCCAAGACTACTGGATCATCGACGTACAGCACCGGCATTGGTCCGCATCCGAGTCACCCTGAAAAGTCCTCTGCGCCGGCGGCGCACGTCCCATCCGGTGGCAGCGGGGTCCAGCCAAGGCAAGGCGTCTCCGATTCACGAACCAGCCGCGAGCAGGTGCAGGTAATGTGAAACGAGCTGTCCTGCCGCCTGTCACCAACGCAATCTCTACATGGCGTGGAGGAACGACCTGAACCACGGACTGGACTTCTTGATCATCGGTGCGCAGAAGGGTGGTTCGACGCTGCTGGCGCTCGGTATCGCTGAGCATCCAGCCGTGTGGATGCCCAACGACGAGATACCGATATTTCGGGACCCTATCTACACGCCGCGGGGCGTCGATGAATTTCGGTCGGCCTTGGATTCGGTCCACCCGGCGCAGATCCTGGGAATAAAATGCCCTGATTATCTCGGTCGGCCTGAGGTGCCGATGCGCCTGGCGAAGGAACCCACGATGCCCAAACTCGTCGTGTGCCTGCGCGATCCAGTAGCCCGCGCGATTTCGACCTATTTTTGGCATGTGCGCTGGGGGCTGCTGCCCGTGGAGGATCCAGCCATCGGGATCACCACGGTCTTGGACGGCGGATACGAGGGCATCAACCCGCGCGCTCACGAGATCATGGAATGGGGGCTCTACGGCAGACACCTGACGCACTACCTCGAGTTCTTCCCCCCCGACCTGCTTCACGTGAGCTTCAATGACGACCTCGCCACGTCCCCCGCTCGGATCTTTTCCGCCGCCTTCCGGTTCCTCGGGATCGACGAGAGCTTCCACCCCGAGGTGGAGCACAAGCGGGTGAACGAAGGCGTGTACGCGCGCCGGCGACTCAGATTCCTGAATCTGCGCAATCGCTACATACTGAAATGGAGCGACGACCGCACCTACGTCAACATCGGCCCGGCGAGCGGAGCATGGCCTCGGCTGGTGAGCGCCGGCGTGGCGGCCGCCGACCGGTGGCTGCTGGCTCGATTCTTCTCCAATCAGCGGCCCGATCTTCCCGCCGAATTGATCAGGCGAATGCGGGATTACTACCGCGACGACGTCGTCCGGCTCGAAGAGATCGTGCACCGCGACCTGGCTGCCTGGCAGACACCCGCTGCGTAGCCAACCATCGAACGGAACGCTCCGGCAGGCACGTGAGCGCTGACGTGTCCGCGCCACGCTTGTGACCAGCGCGTTAACAGCAGTCTTTCAATTGTCGCCCCGCGGCGGCGGCGTGGGCGGCCTGGATGATCTGCACAAGAGCGGCGGGATCGCGGTTATTCTCGCCGAAAGTGAGGTTCGTCCCCTTGACGCAGTCATCGACGTACATGAAGCTGCGCCCCTGCTCGCCGTCGCCTCAGATGTTGATGGTCCTTCCACCACCGATCTTGGCCTCCGTGACCTTTCGGCAGATCGCGGCCGCGCATTCTCCCTCCTATCGATCCACGTCCCCAGCTCCCCGTAGATATTGTGGAATCGAGCCACGCGAGTCTCAATCCCGTAGTCCTCCCGGAAATGCCGCGCCATCTACAGCCAGGGGGTCACCTACGAAGTCACCTGCCGACTTCCCCTGGCGGCCGGGCTGGTCGGGCGCTACGCCGAGCACTTGGAGAAGGTCCAGGTGCGAAACGCCGGCCACGTCGTCGCGATCAGCGATGCGTTCGTCGCGAAGTACGAGCAGTGGGGGCTCGCGACCGACCACGTGAGCGTCATCGCGAACTGGGCGTCGTTCGACGACGTCCGCCCTGTCGAGCGGGACAACGCGTGGTCCCGCGCGCACGCTGCCGTGGACGAGGTGCGCCTGCTCTACTCGGGCACTCTCGGCCGAAAGCACAACCCCATGCTGCTGCCCAAGTTGCTGGACAAGGTGCACGCCAGGGGCGTGGGGCCGAGTCTGACGGTCTGTTCGGAAGGCGTCGGTGCCGACGATCTGAAGCGGGTGGCCACGCTGCGCGACGACATCCGCATCCTCGGCTTCCAGCCCGCCGAGGATTTCGCCCAGGTGCTCTCCAGCGCCGACATCGTCGTCGCGCTGCTCGAACCCGACGCGTCAAAGTTCTCGGTCCCGAGCAAGGTGCTGAGCTACTTGTCCGCGGGCCGGGCAGTCGTCGGACTGATGCCAGCGGGGAACCCCGCCGCCCAGGACATCCGGGACGCAGCCGGGTTCGTCAGCACGCCCGACGATCCGGGAACCGCGCTGGCGGCCGAATGGATCGATGCGCATGCTCGCCCCGCTGACCTCGCCCGGATCGGCGCGCAGGCTCGGCGTTTCGCCGAGCGCCGGTTCTACATCAAGGCCATCGCCGACCAGTTCGAGGTGATCGTGAACGACGTTTCGCGATGACGCGGCGGCCGATGTACCGATCATCCCGAAGATCCGCCTTGCGACGGCCCGATCCGATATAGTCGCCCGACCGAGCTGGGTTGACGTACCCGTCCCGAACCAGCCGCCCGACTGAATGCGGAGGACCCGCGTGGCCGACGTGGCACCCACGGACGTCCGAACTCGCCGCCAGCACAGGCGGGCGCGCACCCGGCTGCGTTACTTCCCGGAGACCGCGCTCGACGATTTCAGCCGGGTGGACAGCGCTGTTGAGTTCTACACGCGGGTGGGCGCGCTGCTGCAACCCGAGATGGTGGCGGTCGACTTCGGCGCCGGACGGGGTATGTGGCACGCCGACGGGACCTCGGCCACACGGCGGCGCTTGCAGGACCTTCGTGGCAAGGCAAAGTGGGTCATCGGCCTAGATGTCGATCCTGTCGTCGCGGAAAATCCGTCCTTGGACGAGGCGCACGTCATCGACCCGCACGGCGCCCTACCGCTTACCGATGCGTCGGTCGACATGGTGGTGTCGGACTTCACGTTCGAGCACGTGGACGACCCCGGCCACGTAACTCGGGAGCTTGACAGGATCTTGCGCCCCGGTGGGTGGATCTGCGCGCGGACCCCGAACAAGTGGGGTTACATCGGCATCGGCGGGCAACTGATCCCGAACCGCCTCCACGTCCCGTGGCTGACCCGCCTACAGCCGGAGCGCAAGGACATAGACGTGTTCCCGACCCGCTACCGGCTCAACACCGCAGCGGACCTCGCCCGATATTTCCCGCCGAGCCGGTTTCAACAGGTCGTGTACACCATGCCCGGTGAGCCGTCGTACGCCGGCGGTTCACCCGTCCTGTGGAACATCGTCGGGGTGCTGCAGCGCCTGACTCCAAGGGCGGCGCAGCCAATGCTGCTGGTGTTCATCCGCAAGTTGCCGATTCGGGGATCATCGTCGGACTGAGCCGGTTCGTCCCGGCGTCCCTGCGGCCCCTTGCGACCTCCGGTGCGGTGTCGGCTGACGGGCCGCCTCAACGAGAGTGGTCGGCGCCCCGTTTCCAGCACGGCGCTGGATACACTGCCGACAGGTTCGTCTGGAGCCGCGCCAATAGCCGACAACCAGGATGGCGAGGAATGCAGCCCCTCCCTCGCCGTCCCCGCAACCGCCGCAAGCTCGGGCTCCTGACGTTGGTGACAGTGATTCTGCTGTCGCTGGCAATCGGTTACTTGATTGATCGCAGTTCTCGGGAGCCGGCCCTGCTGTTCGCCTTTGTCAATAGGCCCTATTCGCCGCAGCCGGGACGAAATGCCGAATGGGTCGGCAACTCGAATGGCTCTTTCACGCCTGCGCAGACGCGTCAACTGGCTCGCAACGACGGCTACGTCGTAATACCGAAGTTCGCCGACGGTTACCGCATCGAGAAGCACTTCGTCGAGGCTCGAAACCTGGTTGCCGCTGCAAATGCGCAGGGCAGAACCATACGAGTGTTCGAGTACTTCAACCTGACCTACTGGCCGCTGGTCAATCGCAGCGCGTGGGGTCAGTACGCGGTCGACTTCGACCCGTCCTGGTATCTGCACGACTCGCGGGGACGACCCATCGCCTTCTACGGCGCGGGCCGTAAGGCGTTTCGAGGGGGGAAGGTTGTCGGGTACCTTACTGATCTTGCCAATCCCGGATTTCGCGACTACGTCGTCCGCACGATCACATCGTGGATGCAGCAAGCACCCTACGCCGGCGTAGCGTTCGACTCCGCCAACCCACTTCTGGGCAGAATCAAGCGATCGGCCATCGGTAACGGCGGGAACACATTCAACGATCTTCTCTGCGGCAGGGGCGCCCCCACTGCGAGCGACGGCAACTGCGCCCACGTCTCGGGGTGGAACGCCGGGCTCAGGACCGTGATCGCCGAGGCGTCCGACGCCCTCCACAAGACGGGCAAACAGCTGATCTACAACGGCATTGCGCCTGGGCCGCAGCGAGGCGCCAGCCGCAACATCGAGCCGCTGGATGACGCCGATATGGCCGCGAACGAGGGTTTCTGCTACACGGCTACGACGGATCCGGGCATCCCATTGCGCCTCAATTCGTTCCAGGATGACGCGGCGATCATGAAGCGTGCCGCAGCCCGCCGCAAGAAGGTTCTGCAGATCACCAATTTCGCAGTAGCGAGCAACAACCATTACGGGGCCTACTGCCTGGCCGGCTTTCTCATGGGCTGGCAACCCGGTTATGACTTCTGGACCTACCACAAGACTTACAACGTATCGGCCAAAGACAGCTTCCCGATCCTGCCCGAACAGAATCTCGCGCTAGGCGACCCGCAGAGCCCCGATTACCAACGGATCGGCGAGGTCCTGACGCGACGGTTTTCCCACGGGATGGCCGCGGTCAACACAGGCGACACGCCTGCCACCATGACGCTTCCCTACGAGGCGGTGTCCTTCGCCGGTGGCAAGCCTGTCGACACCTACGCCGCAGGCGCCGGAGTATTAATCGCCCCCCGCAGCGGAATGTTCTTCTTGACAACCGCCTACCTGCTTGCCACCGGTCGATGAGGCGGCGTCGGTCAGGACGATGTGAGCTTGCGACGGGACGGCGTGTCGACAGCGGGCTGTGTGACGGACTTGCTCCGCCGCAGGACGAACAGCAAACAGGCAGTCAGGACGTACGCCGGGCCGACCGCCGCGGCGATCGATCCGCGAAGAACGAAGATCATGAAGCCGCCCATGATCGGCACAAGGACGTGTGCCGGCGACCCAGGCGCAGATCTGCGCAATCGCCGATCGCCCGTTCCAGAAATGGCGCCGAGAGCGACAAAGAAGACGATGACGCCCAGCGGGCCACCTTCCACGTCTCCCTCGGTCCACAGGGAAGCGGCGGGATTAGCGTAGGGCAGCACCAGGTTTCCCGTGTCAACGGGCTTAGACGGCCACACCGAGCGGGGTACAAAGATCGCCACCGCACCGAGTAGTTGCCGTCCGCGAGTATGGTCGTGATCGGACAGCCAGCGTCGCCCCATGATCTCCATCACGAACTCGCTGTACGTGCCGGAGGAGATCAGGTCTGCACGGAAACCTGCGGAATACTGCTGCGCGCCACCGCTGCGCCGAAACGCCTGCAGCGAGGTGAAACCGAAGAGAAGTACCGCAATCGACATGATGGCGGCCCAGCGAATGCCGGCCGCCTTCGTCAGTGGCACGTAGATGGACGCGAACGCAATGGCTATGGTGCCAACCCAAAAACGAGCATTGGAGATCGGATTATTTACGATAATATTTCCGAGGACGAGGAGCACGATGAGGGCTTGGGCGCTGACCTCCTGCAGGTGGGAGCCCTTACGCCAAATCCGGTGGTGACGCATGTAAAGGATTGCGAAGAGGCTGACGAGCAGTGGCCCTTGGGCAGCGTAGGTCACAAGCCCGTTTACTGCCTTGTTCTCGGCGAGGTAGGCGATCGCGTTCGCGGACTGCCCGAAGGTCGCATTCGTCGCAGCCTGCCTACTGTCGAAGAATGGACTTACGCCGGTGCGGTACAGCAGAATACCGGTGAACAGCAGCGCTATAACACCTAACGAGAGCGCGGCCCCCTCAGACAACCGCCAGGCGCGCTTCCGTAATTGGTACGGTTTCGTGGATTCGTCAACCTCGCCCCGAGGGCCGGGGCGTCGCCTGAATTGCCTTGCGAAGTACCCCACTTCGAAGGCTGCGATGCCGACCACGACGACAAGAGTGACGTGTTGGACTTCGCTCTGGGTGTAGCTCTCCGCCCCGGCCAGCACGAGCGGGAATTGGGCAGCCGACACCTGCGCCAAGACGGGTAGCCCCATGAATACGTAGAGGAACACGAAGAAACCTATTCGGCATATTCGACCAGACCCGTCGTAGCACATCGACGCGAGGGCGAACGACGCATACGCGACAACGAGCCAGATGAGCGCGAGGGTAACGCTGCTGGCCGCGGGGCGCGTTAAATCGGTCGCCCATAGAGGGAGGACAAACGCGAGCAGACCAAAAACGCCGACGGCGATACCGAACGAGCGATGGTCACGGCTAGACGCGGCAGCCAGCTTTGCGCGGCCACCGACGGGCTCGGTCCACCGGTGAACCGAGCTTCGATCATCGGGTTCGACGGATCCCCCGCCAGCGGCCAACCTCCTAGTCATTGGCCGCCCAACCTGGCCGGCCGGGTGGCAATGGCTTGGTGGTCACTAGGTGTCCTCCAAGGTTTGATGATTGACACGCATGGCCCACCTACCAACCGACGCCGCGAAGCATATCGCGCTGGCTACGAAATGGGCCGGAGCGGCCGCGCGGGCCCGCCGAATTCTCAGGCCACCGATACGGTCCGCCGGCAGTCGTCGTCGTTTGGTTGAATTGGCCGCGTGGTGCCGGGTTGCTCCCGGTCCGCTTGTGTTTGCGCTCGCGCAGGGCGACCCTTACACAACCTTCCGATCAGCGATTGGGGGCTCCGGTTCGATATGTGGGGCCTAGTCTATTGCGACGTTGGGGCGAGAGGCCGTTCTCGGTTGCTCCTGGCGAACGCTGCGGCGATCACGTTTCGGGCCATTTCATGAGCGGAAGGACGCGGTCGGCGGTAGTCCTCGAACCGATTAGGGCCTCGGCATTCGGAACCGATTCGAGCAGCTGCGACCACGCCTGCGCGCGGCGTCTAGAAGCCCGCTTGCGGCGTTGTTCCAGGCATGCGACCTCAAACTGCCACCACCACACCGCCCCTTGGACGGGAGTGACGACAGCAGTAGCGACGGCCACGCCAGTCGCACCGGCGAGCATCGCGCCGACAATCTGTGAAACTAGCCCGAGGACAGTGACGATGAGGCGTGCGGTTAGCGTGTGGTTGGCTGCGCCCATCGCACGCAACCCTACCGTCGGGCCTACCCGCACACCGTTGGCGGTCTGGGCCACCACGAAGTAGACAAGCAACGGATGAGCAGCCACCCAGGTCGTGCCGAACAGGGCCTCGCCGATGTTGCGTGGACAGAGCAGCGCGAGGGTTCCCCACAAGAGGCCGACCGTACCGAGACCGAGGCTCAGACCTGCTACGTACCGACGCATCCGGTTCGCCGAACGGGACAGCACGCGCACGAGTTCGCGCGTCACCGCGGCCTGCACTCCGAGGTTGAGGATTGACGGCGGGCCGAACACAGTCTGCGCGCCGCGTAACGCGCCGGCGTCAGTAAGCCCGGCGACCCCGGCCAGCACATAGGTTGTGGCCTGCTGGCTGCCCTGTGAGGCGAGGTCGTCGAGGGCATAGCGGCCGGCGAGATCGAACTGTCCACGCAACCAGATCAAAGCTCGCGAAGCTCGGAGCGGGAGTCGCAGGGCGATGGCGCCGACCGCTGCCCCGAAATAGGCGGCCCCACCCCATGCCGCTACGAGCATCCAGACCGAGGGGTTGGTGATCACGACGAGCACCGCGGCGACGCTGAACTGGACGACGGCCTGGGTCGCGTCGTTGAGCAATGCAAGGCCGGGACGGCCGGCGGACATCGCCGCGAACCGCAGGTAGTCTTGTAGGACAAGACCAGGAAATAGGATGCCGAAGGTTAGCGCCATGCTCGCGAGCGAACCGACGAAGAAGCTGAGCGCGACGACGCCTAGCCCCGCTGCCAGGCCAAGCATCGTTGCGGCCGCGCACGCGTCTGTCGCTGCCCTAGACCACTCGTCCTGACCTGACGCGCTGAATCGCACCATCAGCGTTTCCGACGTCAACCCCCGGATCACCGAGACGCCGATCAGGTATGTCGCGATCACAAGCGAGTACGCGCCGAAGTCCTTAGCGCTGACTTCCCGGGCGACGATAACGGTGAGGGCGAAGTTCGTGAGGCTGTACAGCATCTGGTCGGCGATGCCGACTCCCGCCCTCAGCCCGCCGCGATACTTACGTTTCACGACGCTCCGATCCGCGCACGGCGCCGAGATCAACAACCACCACTACGGAAGATGGGCGTTGCGCAACGTGTATCCGAGCTGCAGCAACTCGCGCCGCGCTGCAGTCTCCAGCTGGGCGGACAATTCGGGCGCGAGCGTGTCGCGCCATCCACCCGCCTTAGCCTCCCGGACGAAGTTGATCTCGGAGTTAACCGACTTCGCGCGAAGCCATCGAGACGAAGCTTCTTTGGCGCGCATGCCGACAGGCGTGCTGCGCTCGATCGCCGTTCTGATCGTCGCCTCGTCCAGGCCCAAGCGATAGTTATCGTCGACAGCGATGAGCGTGCCCACGGGATCCGCAAGCAGGTCCTCGTACCGTAACGTCATGACGTTGTCAGCGGCGGCAGCGTAATGCAGCCAAGAGCGAGTGTGCGCCTGCCAGCTGCCTAGACTGCTGAGTCGGCCGCGCACGAAGTCGTCGAAATACACGTCGAAGTCGTCGCCCGCCAGACCGATACGGCGAAGATGATGAAAGTACGACACCGCAACGTCGCGAGGATCGCGAACAAGAAAGAGCACGCGAGGGCGATGAGTACGCGGCCCGACGAAGCGAGGGCCCTCATGGCTTTTGATCAGACGGCCACCACCAGGAACGACGAGCGGTCCGTCTCGATGGTCGCCGACTGGGGGCGACACGTCCCTGACCAGGTCGAAGTCCATTTCCTGAGAAGACAGCGCGCTCGCGAGGGCGAAACGCAACCAGGTGCTGCCGGATTTTGGGTACGAGGCGAGCACGACGTCGGCGGGGCGCAGTCCTCGATGCCGGTACGTGGCGACCATTCGGCGCGCCAACGGTCGCAGCCGCTGCGGTACAGGCAGGCGGGACCGTGCGCCTGCAGGCCAAGTCCCCACCGATACCTCCATGTCGTGAATGCCGCCCCATGCTAACGCTCCCAGGCCACGCCGGTGCTTGGTCAAGGGCGGGCGTTCGACGCCGACACGCTCCGGAACCCACCCGTCACGCACTGTCGGCGCCCACAGTCGCACGAAAGCAACGACGTCAACTCTTGATTTTGTATGCCACTACCGCGGCGAACTGGCCCGCTGCCCGCGTACGTGGCCGACATGTGGTTTGAAGGCTCCTCGGCACCTGCGGACGCGCCTACGCCCACAACGTATTCACGAGCACAGCATCCGCTGCCCGCTCCTACGCCCCGACCCGACCCGACCCGGCGAGCCAGACTCATCCAGCTCCGAGACAACCTCCGTTCCGGGACGACCACTCTGTTCGCCGCATTCGATGTCGCCAGCGGGCAGGTCATCGGCTCCTTACACCGGCGACATCGGGCCATCGAGTTCAAGAAGTTCCTCGCGAAGTTCGACACCGAGGTGCCCGCCGATCTCGAGGTCCATCTGGTGTGTGACAACCTGTCCACCAACAAGACCCCGGCAATCGCTAGATGGCTCGACGCACACCCCGGTTCCACCTGCGCTTCACTCCAACCAGCGCGTCCTGACTCAGCTCGGTCGTGCGTTGGTTCGGGTTACTGACCGACAAGCAGCTACGCCGCGGCGTACACAAGAACCTTCAGACCCTGGAGAAAGACATCAGCATCTGGATCACAACCTCGAATGAGAACCCGCGACCATTCGTCTGGGCCAAGACCGCCGTTGACAGTCTTCAAAAGAGATTCGACGCAAATCTTCAATGGATTCCTGAAGCAGGGACAACTAGTGCGCTGGCATCGCCTTGGCTGTGACGAGAGCCTCGCGGACCACGGGGGCAATGTAACTGGCATATTGTGCGGTCATGTGCACCTTGTCGTGCCGGATCGGCGTGTGTTTGACAAAGATCGGGCAGTACTCATTGACGCAGAACCACGAAGTGGGGTCGAGCAACGTCCCCTTGACCGCATCGGCTTCTTGCCGCTCTGCCTGCACCCAGGTGAAGTAATCTCCTCGGATCTTGGACACGCAATCAACTGGCGCGCTAACCTTCGTGTAACACTCATTCGGATCTAGCCCCAATGGTGGTGCGGGCAGTACCACTATGTCGGAGACATAGGCTTCGATCTTTTTCAGCTCCTTGGTAACGTGCTCTTGGTAATTGGCATCGCCCCGCGCGTTAGTCACGATAAGGAGATCCGGGCGTACCTTCTTAATCTCCGTGACGATCATGCGATTCCTGCCTGGGCAGCCCGATGCATGCTGATTACCCGCCTGCTCGTCCAACGTCACATCGGCGAACCCGCAGCCTGACCCGCCCGTGAGGCGCACCCGCCAGGTCGGGTACGACTTAGGAAGATCGACAAATGAATCTTCATAGGCCACCGAGGTCGAGTCGCCGACCAAGTAGATGGCGTGCGACGAGTTGACCTTGCCGAACGTGCACCGGGCGATATCTGATACGTGATTAGCGCAGCCGCTCTTGTCTGCCTCGCCCGAGGTGCGCACAACGCACACCGAGGCCAGGAGACAGCGAAGGCCACGTATTGGCTGCGAGGGCCGTCCGCAATTGGGAACTCAGCGCTTCTTGGAGGGGACCCGCAGGTGTTGCAGTTCGGGATTGCGTGCCTGTTGGCTCGACGCCCGCGATGACCTGCTGTAGGCCGGGGTCCACCTCCGTGGGGGTGCTGACTACGAACAGTCCCAGGCTGGCCACTACGAGCGCAGCACCAACCGCAGCCGGCTCCTTGACATGGAACACGGCCGCCGCCTCGGCGTCGCCGGCGCGATTCGCGCGCAGCCAGCTGCTCCGACGAATCGGATCTTCGATCAGGTGAAATAGCAGCATCGACACTCCCAATAGCAGGGCGGCGGCAGCCACATAGAAGGCCGCAGCCCGGTCGGAGGTGAGTGCGGCTGCAAAAACGATAACTGGAAAGTGGACTACGTAAATTGAGTAAGAGATGTCACCGAAGTAGCCTGAACGCGGTTGGTGAGTATCACATTCGATGCCTAGGCGTGCTCGCTGATGGCCGCCACGGCCATAACGCTGCCGAGGCACGGAAAGATCGCGCCAGGAACGGGAAGTGATCAGTACCAACGAGGAAGACCGAAGCTACAATTAGAGCCATCCCGACCCACGACCGGAGGCTGAGCACTAATCCGTCCGCCCCGCATATACCGAGCGGTGACGGCCAGAACGGAGCCCAGACCCAATTCCCACCCTCGCGTGAAGGTAGAGAAGTACGCGACTACAGGGTTGGCGCTGCTCTGGTGCCAGGCGAACAGCAATGATCCAACTGTCAGAGTCAACGCCGCCACGGTCCGGGCTGCAGCCGTGGCGTGTGCCCTTCCGGAGAAAAGCCTCTTGCAGAGCAGGAAGATCACCAGCAATACCAGCGGCCATACGACGTAGAATTGTTCCTCGACCGAAAGTGACCAGTAGTACTGTAGTGGCGACACCGGCCCTTGCGCCTGAAAATAATCTGTGCCCACGGCGATGAAACGCCAGTTAGCTGCAAACCGCGTTGCCCAAACGCCGTCGATAAGAGTTCCGTGAGCGCGCTCTGAGGTGAAGGCGAAATGGGCAGCGAGAATGGTTACGGCAGTAACGGTAAGCGCAGCCGGAAAAAGGTGCCGCACTCGGCGCTCATAAAAACCTAATAACGAGATCTTCCCGGTTCGTTCACCTTCTCGCAGCAGTAGTCCCGAGATCAGGTAACAGAGATGACAAAGAATACGTCAACCCCGACAAACCCACCCTGCGGATGCCCGGTGAGGTGATTAGCGACAACTGCAACGACCGCCACCATCCACAGGCCCTGGA
Source organism: Mycobacteriales bacterium (assembly GCA_038207565.1). Classification (GTDB taxonomy): domain Bacteria; phylum Actinomycetota; class Actinomycetes; order Mycobacteriales; family Jatrophihabitantaceae; genus JALZAI01. The sequence goes on along the minus strand of JBBQZQ010000023.1, from coordinate 24,186 downwards.
CGTCGGCTCATTTGGTAGCCGATTTCGCAGGCCCTACAGTGGAAAGCCGGCGTGCAGGCGCAACGGGTTCGCTCGGTGCGCTGACCATTGGCGGACTGTCGAGTGCCGCGGCCCAATCGGCGTTGGTGGATGTCAAAGCACCGTCCCTTCAAGACAGCGTAGCGATCGCATGAGCCTACTGCGGCGCGTTCTACGGGGTCGTCGCGCAAACCGAGGGCGGCGACCCAGTTCATGCGCGCAGACTAACCCGCGCCCATGATCACGGTCTACCGGCCTCGCTGGCGCGACGGGTAGACATTCTCAGATATGCATCATGCAGATCAGAGCAATCCTGAGGCCAAGACCCGCTCAACCCGTGCGGGCCGTGACCACGTCGCAGAGGGTCGACAAGGCCTGGCGGGCCGCTACTGCGGGCAGCTCGGTGAGCATGGCGCGGGCGCGATCGGCGTAGGAGGTCAGCGTCGCCCGGGCCTCGTCCAGGGCCGAGGACGCACGCAGCAGACCCAACGCCTCGGTGTGCTCGTCATCGTCGACGAGCGGGGCGGCTACCAGTTTCCTCAGCCGTTCGGTCCCTGGCTCCGCAGACCGCAACGCGTAGAGCACCGGAAGCGTGGCGACGCCCTCGCGCAGGTCGGTGCCCGGCGTCTTGCCCGACTCGGTCGACTCGGAGGCGATGTCGAGGATGTCGTCGGACAGCTGGAACGCTACCCCGATCTGCTCGCCGAAACGCCGCAGCACATCGACTTCCGGATCGGCTACCCCGGCGAAATGGGCGCCGAATTCGGCAGCGGTCGCGATCAGCGAGCCCGTCTTGTCGGCAAGGACGGCGAGGTAGTGCTCGACCGGGTCCGTACCCTGCGCCGGGCCCACCGTCTCGCGGATCTGCCCGACGACCAGCCGCTCGAAGGTGCGGGCCTGCACGCGCACCGCGTGAGTCCCCAGGTCGGCGAGCAGGTTGGACGCCCGCGAGAACAGGAAGTCGCCGGTCAGGATGGCCACCGAGTTGCCGAAACGTGCATTGGCCGACACCGCCCCCCGCCGCACGCCCGCCTCGTCCATCACGTCGTCGTGGTAGAGGGTCGCCAGATGGGTTAGCTCGACCACGACCGCGGCGCACGCGATCTCGGGACGGGACACGTCGCCGAAGTGCGCAGCCAGCGAGCACAACAGCGGGCGGAACCGCTTGCCGCCTGCGTCGACGAGATGCCGCGCTGCGTCCGCGACGAACTCATCGTCGGAGCGGACCGCAACCGACAGGGCCGCCTCGATGTCATCGAGCTGGGTGCGCACCGACGTCTCCAGCGCGGCATCGGCGAACTCGACGCCGATGAAGGGGTTGTTCATCGCTTGGCGAGTTAGCCGAGCAGAGTCGCGGCTTTGTCCGCGAGGTCGATGATCGGCTGCGGGAAGACGCCCAGGACGATGGTGACGACGACACCGAAGGTGAGCGCGACGCTGGCGGACCAGCCCGGGATCGCAATCGTCGGGGCGTTCTCCGGCGGGTCCGCGAAGAACATCAGCACGACGATGCGCAGGTAGTAGAACGCCGCGATCGCCGAGCAGAGCAGAGCAATCACGACGAGCGGGCCGGCCGTCTGCCACGCGGCACGGAACACGAAGAACTTGCCGGTGAACCCCGACGTCAGCGGTATGCCCGCCATCGACAGCAGCAACACCGTCATCGTCGTCGCGAGCACCGGGCTCTTGCGGGCCAACCCTGACCACTGCGACAGGTGCGTCGCCTCGCCGTCGGCGTCGCGCACCAGCATCAACAGGCCGAATGCCGCCAGCGTGGTGAAGCCGTAGGTGAGGACGTAGAACAGCACGCTCGCGGCGGCGTCCCTCGTAACCGCAACCAGCCCGACCAGGATGAAGCCGGCGTGGGCGATGGAGGAGTACGCGAGCACCCGCTTCAGGTCCGTCTGCGTGACGCCGAACACCGCGCCGATGATCATGGACGCGATGGCGACCGCCCAGATGATCGGACGCCAGTTCCAAGCGTTGCCGGCAAAGCCCACGTAGAGCACGCGCAGCAATGCACCGAACGACGCGACCTTGGTGCACGAGGCCATGAAGGCTGCGATCGGTGTGGCCGAACCGTGGTAGACGTCGGGCGTCCAGCTGTGGAAGGGCGCGACGCTGGCCTTGAACAGCAGGCCCACCAGCAACAGCGCAAGGCCGACGTAGAGCAGCACGTCGGAGTTGGTCGAGGTCCGCTGCGCCTCGAAGATGCCGGGCAGGTCGACGGTGTCGGCGTAGCCGTAGAGCAGCGCCAGCCCATAGAGGAAGAATGCGGAGGCGAACGCGCCGAGCAGGAAGTACTTCAGCGAGGCTTCCTGCGAGAGCAACCGTCGCCGGCGGGCGAGCCCGGCCATCAGGTACAGGGGCAGCGAGAGCACCTCCAGCGCGATGAACATCAACAGCAGGTTGTTGGCGACCGGGAAGATCAGCATGCCGGCAACCGCGAAGAGCAGCAGCGGAAAGACCTCGGTCTGCACCCGGCTGCTGCGCGCCAGCGTGCGATCGGTCGGCGAGCCGACGACGACTGCGGCGGACGCGACGATGGAACTGCCGACGTCGACGCTGCGCTCAGCCACCAGCAAGGTGGACATCAACGCCAGGATGAGGATCGTGCCCTGCAGGAACAGACCGGTCCCGTCGATCGCCAGCGAGCCCGCGAACGGCTTGTCGGTGCCGAGCGGGGATGGTGTGGTGAGCCGGGCGTTACGCAACAGACCGACAGCCACGAGCGCGCCGATGAGGCCGAGTGCCGTCACGGCGACCTGCACGTTGAACCGCTCGGCACGGGGCACCACCGCCTCGACGATGATGCCGAGCAGCGCGGCGCCGAGAACGATGAAGATGGGCATCAGGGCGTGGTAGGCCACCGACGGGGTGGTGATCGCACCGTCGGTGACGGCCAGCACGGTCGGGGTCACTTGGGTCCTCCGGCTACCGGGCCGAGTTTCGGCGCCGGGTCGGTCTTGTGCACGTCGCTCAGTGTCGCCTTGACCGCGGGATTGATCACGTCGAGCAACGGCTTCGGGTAGACGCCGAGGGCGATGATGACCGCGATGAGTGGCGCCACCGCGGCGACCTCGCGGGCGTTCACATCACGGAACTTGGTGACCTTCTCGTTGACCCTGCCCTGGAAGGTGCGCTGGTACAGGTAGAGGACGTAGATCGCCGCCAGCACGATTCCGATGGTCCCGAGAATGGCCAGCCCCTTGTGCCTGGTGAACGTCCCGACCAGCACGAGGAACTCGCTGACGAACGTGCTCATGCCCGGCAGCGCCAGCGCCGACAGGCCGGCGAGCAGGAACAATCCGGCCAGCACCGGCGTCACCTTCGCCGCGCCGCCGTAGTCGTCGACGTTGCGGCTCTTGCCGCGGGCGATCAGCAGTCCGACGACGATGAACAGTGCGCCCGTCGACAGGCCGTGGTTGACCATGTACAACACGGCCCCGGTGCCGCCCTGCGTGGTGAACGCGAAGATGCCCAGGCCGATGAAGCCGAAGTGCGCCACCGAGGTATAGGCGACGAGGCGCTTCATGTCGCGCTGGCCGATGGCCAGGAATGCCGCGTACAGGATGCCGATCACGGACAGGATGAGGATGGCCGGGGCAAAATACCGTGACGCGGCCGGGAACAGCGGCAGGCAGTAGCGCAGGAACCCGAACGTGCCCACCTTGTCCAGGACGCCGACGAGCAGCGCCGCACCACCGGACGGGGCCTCGGCGCCGGCGTCGGGCAGCCAGGTGTGGAACGGCACCAGCGGGGCCTTGATCGCGAACGCGATGAAGAAGCCGAGGAACAGCCACTTCTGGGTCGCGTTGTCCGGGACCGCCCCGATGAGGTCGGTGATCGCGAAGGTGCGCGAGCCGGTGGTGATGTAGAGGCCGATGACCGACGCCAGCATGAGCAGGCCGCCGACGAGGGAGTAGAGGAAGAACTTCATCGCGGCGTACTGGCGGCGCGGGCCGCCGAAGCTGCCGATGATGAAGTACATCGGGACGAGCATCGCCTCGAAGAAGACGTAGAAGAGGAACACGTCCGTCGCGACGAAAACGCCGATCATGAAGAACTCGAGCAGCAGCACGAGCCCGAAGAAGTTCTTCGCGTTGCGACGGTGGGTCGTCGCCGTGACCAGTTCCTCCGAGCCGGCCCGGCTGTCGAGGCTGTTCCACGACGACAGGATCACCGCCGGCACGAGCAGCACCGCCATAAGCACCAGCACAATCGCGATGCCGTCGACGCCAACGGCGAGGTGCACGCCGAAGGATCTGATCCACGTCCAGCTGCCCTGGTACTGGAAGCGGTCAGCGCCCGACCCGGTCTCGAAGCGGAAGGTGAGCACCAGCGCATAGACGAGAACGACGAGCGACACCGCCAGGCTGAGTTGCTTGGCGAGGGTGGCCTGGTGCTGCTTCAGCAGGAACACGGCGACCGATCCCAGCAGCGGGATCAGGGTGAGGATGACCAACAGGTAACTGTGCATGTCAGCGCACCTGAGCGTTCACGCGAGGCCCGGTCACTGGAATCTCACCGCGAGCAGCACGGCGACCACGGCGACCGTGCCGCCAAGCATCGAGAGCGCGTAACTGCGCACGAAACCGGTCTGCACACGCCGCAGTCTGCTCGACCCGCCGCCCAGTCCCGCGCCCAGGCCGTTCACCGTGCCGTCGACGCCCCGGTTGTCGAAGTAGACCAGCGCCCGCGTCAGCCACTGACCTGGGCGCATGAGCACCGTCTCGTTGAGCGCGTCCGCATAGATGTTGCGCCGTGCCGCGACGGTGATCGGCGACCCGGCGGGCTGCACGACGGGGACCGTGCGGAACGCCACGAACGCGCCCGCAGCGCCCAGCACCCCGACGATGACGGTGATGATCGTCAGGATGACCGGCGAGACCGTGTGGACGCCTTCCTCCACGCTGGGACCGACCGACGGCGCGAGCCAGTGCTGCACCCCCCCGCCGAAGATGAGCAGGAAACCGCCGACCAGGGAGAGCACCGCGAGCACGGTCATCGGGACGGTCATCGTCGCGGGTGCCTCGTGCGGGTGGACGTCGTCCTCCCACCGCTTCCTGCCGAGGAACGTCATCACCAGCGCCCGGGTCATGTAGAACGCGGTGAGGCCGGCGCCGATCAGCGCGCAGAGACCGAGGATCCAGCCAGACGTCCCACCCTTGTCGAAGGCTGCCTCGATGATCTTGTCCTTGGTGAAGAACCCGGTGAACGGGGGGATGCCGATGATGGCGAGGTAACCGCACGCGAACACCCCGAAGGTGATCGGCATGACGCGGGCCAGCCCGCCGAAGCGACGCATGTCGATGCGGTCGTTCATGGCATGCATGACCGAGCCGGCCGAGAGGAACAGCGCTGCTTTGAAGAAGCCGTGGCCGAGCAGGTGGATGATGCCGATCGAGTACACACCTGGGCCGAGCCCGACCGCCAGGAACATGTAGCCGATCTGGCTCACCGTGGAGTAGGCCAGCACCCGCTTCAGGTCGTCCTGCCCGAACGCGCAGATGCAGCCGTAGAGCAGGGTGACGGCACCGACGATGACGACGGCGGTACGCGCGGCCTGCGACTGGTCGAAGATCGGCGCGCTGCGCGCGATCAGGTAGACCCCGGCGGTGACCATGGTTGCCGCGTGGATCAGGGCGGAGACCGGGGTCGGGCCCTCCATCGCGTCGGGCAGCCAGGTCTGCAACGGGAACTGACCGGACTTGCCGCACGCCCCGAGTAGCAGCATGAGGCCGATCGCCGCGGCGACACCATTGGTGTAGGTCGCGTTGCTGTACAGGATCGTGTCGAACGAGGTGCTGCCGAAGTAGGCGAACATCAGCATGATCGCGATCGACAGCCCGACGTCACCGACCCGGTTCGCGAAGAACGCCTTGTTGCCGGCCGTCGCCGCGATGTTGCGATTGTAGTAGTAGCTGATGAGCAGGTAGGACGCGACGCCGACGCCCTCCCAGCCGACGTACATGGCCAGGTAACTGTTGGCCAGGACAAGCAGCAGCATCGACGCGGTGAAGAAGTTGAAGTAGCCGAAGAACCGCGCCCGGCCGTCGTCGTGGCCCATGTAGCCGACTGCGTAGATGTGGATCAGCGAGCCCACACCGGTGATGAGCAGCGCGAACGTCATCGACAGCGGGTCGATCTGCAGGCCCGCGTCGACCTGGAAACCGTTGACGGGAATCCAGCTGTAGAGGTGCAGCGTGATCTCGCGGTTGCTCTCGCTCTTCACCGAGAAGAACAGCAGCACGGTGTAGGCGAAGAGCACCACAGGCACGACCGCCCCGAGCAGCGGACCCCAGCTGCGCGCTCGCTTGCCGGTCACCAAGAGCACGAGCGACGAGAGCAGCGGCAGCGCGATCAGCAGCCAGGCGGCTGACTGGATGCCGTGGGCGGTCGTCAATGTCCGGCCTCTCTAGTACTTGAGCAGGTTCGCATCGTCGACCGATGCAGACCGGCGGGTGCGGAAGATGGACATGATGATCGCGAGGCCGATGACGACCTCGGCCGCGGCGACGGTCATGACGAAGAACGCCATGATCTGGCCGTCCAGGCTGCCGTTGATGCGCGAGAACGTCACCAGCGTCAGGTTGACTGAGTTCAGCATCAATTCGATGCACATGAACACGACGATCGCGTTGCGGCGCACCAGCACGCCGACTGCGCCGATGCTGAACAGCGCGGCTGCGAGGACGAGGTAGTAGGTCGGGGTCATCGCTGAGTTGCTCCCGTCCACCGCCGACCCCCGGTGATCAACAGCGCTGAACCGTCGGATATCGACGTTTCGGCGCTGTTGATCAGCAGGAGGGGGGTCATGTCGGCTTCCCGTCGAACTCGCGGCCTTCGAGCTGACGCGCTTCACGGTCCTGCTCGCGCTCGCTGGGGACCGACGGAGTGCTGGCCAGGCCCGCCATGACCGACTCCTGCGACAGCGACCCGTCGGGCAGCAGCGCCGGGGTGCCGATCGAGTTGCCCGACGACAGGACACCGGGGCCTGGTAGTGGCTGCGGGCGACCGCCGCGGATGCGCTCGCGGGCCAACGCCTTCTGCGTCGGCTTGGCATCGTCGTGCTCGATGTGTGCGAGCACCATCGCGCCGACGGCGGCCACAATCAGCAGCGCGGATGTCAGTTCGAAGGCGAACAGGTAGCGGGTGAACAGCAGCTCGGCAATCGAGTTCACGTTCGAACCGTTCGCGTTCGGCCCGTTCAGGTCGGTCGGCGGGCGACCCGTGAACGACCGTCCGACTGACAGCGAGATCAGCAATGCGAAACCAATGCCGAACAGCGCAGCGGCCCAACGCTGCCCGCGCAGCGTCTCGACGATCGAGTCGGACGCGTCGCGGCCGACCAGCATCAGCACGAACAGGAACAAGATCATGATCGCGCCGGTGTACACGATGATCTGCACCAGTCCGAGGAACGGCCCCTGTTCGATCAGGTAGAAGGTGCCGAGGGAGAACATCGTGGCCACGAGCGACAGCGCCGAGTGCACGGCGTTGCGCAGCAGCACCGTCCCGATCGCGCCAGCGAGCGAGATCGGCCCGAGCACCCAGAACGCGATCGCCTCGCCGAGCGGGACGTTGCCGTGGCGCAGCTCGCCGGCGGCCAGCAAGAGTTGCGCGCTCATGCCGCACCACCGCCGGTCCGGGTCCGGTCTTCCCCGCCGGTCCGGGTCCAGTTTTCCCCGCCAGTCCGGGTCCAGTTTTCCCCGCCAGTGACCGGTTCACGCGTCGCCGAGCGAGCGCCAGCGGGGAAAACACCGGCCGCGCGAGCGCCAGCGGGGAAAACACCGCCCGCGCGTCGCGTGTCGCGTGTCGGCACCTGGGTCACGGGGTGCGCGCTCACGAGTGGTGCCTTCCGACCTCGATGGCGCGACCGGTGATCGGACGTCCGGCCTCGTTGGCCGTGCTCATCGGCGCGCCCTGCTGCAGCGGGGCCTGCGACTCGACGGTGTAGTAGTCCTTCTCGTCCTCGCCCAACCGCATCGGGTGCGGCGGCGCCTCCATGCCGGGAAGCAGTGGAGCCATGAGCTGCTCCTTGGTGTAGATCAGCTCTTGCCGGTTGTCCAGCGCGAGTTCGTACTCGTTGCTCATCGTCAGTGAGCGGGTCGGACAGGCCTCGATGCACAGTCCGCAAAAGATGCAGCGCAGGTAGTTGATCTGGTACACCGCGCCGTAGCGCTCACCGGGCGAGTACCGCTCGGTGTCGGTGTTGTCGCCTCCCTCGACGTAGATCGCGTCTGCGGGGCAGGCCCACGCACAGAGCTCGCAGCCGACGCACTTTTCCAGTCCGTCCGGGTGCCGGTTGAGCACGTGGCGCCCGTGGTAGCGCGGCGCCGTCGGATAGACGTCGAAGGGGTACTGCTGGGTGTAGACCTTCTTGAACATGGTGGCGAAGGTCAGACCGAAGCCCTTGGCGAAACCGGTCGCCGTACCAACCGGCTCGGTGTCAGCGGCCTTGGTCTGAGCAGCCTTGGTGTCGACGGGGCCGGCGTCGGCCCCCGACTCCGGCTTCTGTGGCAGACGCGAACTAGCCATCAGCGTCGTCGCCCTTCTCGAGAGCAGGGGCAGGGATCCGCGCGGGCGCGCCGGCCATCTGCTTGGGCCGGTTGGCCTTTGGGACGACGAGATCGAGCGGCGGGACGGGGAACGTCGTCGGGCGGCCCGCCTCGTCGTCCTCGGCCGCATCGTCGGCAGCCTTGCGCCGGGCGGCGGCGCCTTCGGCGACCATCAACGCAGGAACCACCACGACCAGCAGCACGATGGCCAACGGCAGGGCCGTCGCCTTCCACGCCTCCCAGCCCCGGTCACGCAGGACGTGGATCGCGGTGACGGCGAGGATCCAGACCAGATTGACCGGGATCAGCACTTTCCAGCCGAGGTGCATGAACTGGTCGTAGCGCAGGCGGGGCAGCGTCCCACGCAGCCAGACGAACACGAAGATGATCGCGACGACCTTGATGACGAACCACAGGATCGGCCACCAGCCGGAGTTGCAGCCGCTCCAGATCGCATGCAGGCCCCAGGGTGCGTGCCAGCCACCGAGGAACAACGTGGTCGCCAGTGCCGAGACGGTCACCATGTTGATGTACTCGGCGAGGAAGAACATCGCGAACTTGAACGACGAGTACTCGGTGTGGAAACCACCGACCAGTTCGGATTCGGCCTCGGCCAGGTCGAACGGTGCGCGGTTGGTCTCGCCGACCACCGATATCGCGTAGATCGCGAACGACACGAACAACGGGATGATATTCCAGGTGTGGTACTGCGAGGCCACGATCCCGGAGGTCGACATCGTCCCCGCGAAGAGGAACACCGCGACCATCGACAGGCCCATCGCGACCTCGTAGGAGATCATCTGCGCGGCCGAGCGCAGCCCGCCGAGCAACGGGTAGGTCGAACCGGATGCCCAACCCGACAGCACGATTCCGTAGACGCCCAGCGACGAGCAGGCGAACACCACGAGCACGCCGACCGGCAGATCGGTCAGCTGCAGCGCAGTGAGGTGTCCGAAGATCGAAACCTCAGGGCCGAACGGGATGACCGAGAAGGCGAGAAAGGCCGGTGTGGCCGAGAGGATCGGGGCGAGGAAGTAGACCGGCTTGTCGGCGAGGACCGGGATGATCTCTTCCTTGAACGCCAACTTCAACCCGTCGGCCAGCGACTGCAGCACCCCCCACGGACCGGTGCGGTTCGGGCCGATGCGGTTCTGCATGCGGCCGACGACCTTGCGCTCGAACACGATCGAGAACAACGTCATCACGACGAGGAACGCGAAGATCGCGACCACCTTGATCAGGACCAGCCAGACCGGGAGGTTCCCGAAACCGGGCAGGTTCTGCACGCTGCCGCTGACGGCGAGCTGGATCGTCACGATGTACCTCCTACCACGGGCGGTGCCGACGGCTTGGTCAATCTGACCGTCGCGCCCGATCCGGCGCCGAGCGCGGCGCGGACGGGGTAGTGCCGCGCGTTCGTCGGTATCCACACCACGCGGTCGGTCATCGGCTCGACGACCACGGGCAGTACCAGCGAGCCGTGCTCGGTGACGACGGCGATCTGCTCGCCCGCACGCACGCCGACCTCGGCCGCCGTCGCCGGGCTGATCACCGCTCGCGCCGGCTTGGCGGTGCCGGCCAGAAACTCGTCGCCGTCCTGCGCGCGGCCAGCATCGAGCAGCTCCGGCCACGTCGCCAGCACTGCCTCACCGGCAGCCGGGTCGGGGCGGTGGACGTTCTGCGCGGTGACCGCCCTCGGTTCCGCGCGGTACGGGGCGAAGCGGGCCAGCTCAGCGCGCGCGGACGCGACGGTGCGCAGACCCAGGACGACGTCGAGCTCCTCGGCGATCGCGTCCAGCACCTGCGCGTCGCTGAGCGCACCCGTTCCCGTGATGGTCAGCTCGAACGGCCGACGTCGGCCCTCCCAGGTCACGAAGCGACCGGATTTCTCCGCGGGCGGCGCCACGGGTAACACCACGTCCGCACACGCGGTGACCGCGCTGTGCCGGATCTCGAGGCTCACGATGAAGCCGGCGCGTTCGAGTGCCTCGGCTGCGAGCGCCGGGTCGCCCGCGTCGGCGGGATCGACGCCGCCCACGACGAGCGCCGCCAGCGAACCGTCCGCTGCGCCGCGCAGGATGGCGTCGAGGTCACGTCCGTCGGACTCGGGCACCTCGCCCCACGCCGCGGCGACCTGCGCCCGCGCTGCAGCATCGGTTACCGGGCGGCCCCCGGGCAGCAGCGTTGGCAGCGCGCCGGCGTCGATGGCCCCCCGCTCGCCGGCGCGGCGCGGCACCCAGGCAAGTTTGGCGGACGTTTGCGCCGCAAGGGTGGCGACCGCGGCGAGGGCACCTGGGGAGGACGCCAGCCGTTCGCCGACGAGCACGACGGCACCGGCCGCCATCAGCGCCGACGTCACCTCGCCGCCCAGGGACGTCAGTGCCGCAGCCTCCGCACCGGGCAGCGTGGGGATCAGCGTGCCGCCGAGCTTGCGTAGGCCCTCGGACGCACGCGGCGCGATGGACCAGACAGCCGTACCGGTCTTGCGCATCGCCTTACGCAGCCGGAGAAAGACGATCGGCGACTCTTCCTCCGGCTCGAAGCCGACGAGCAGCACGGCGCGGGCCTGCTCGAGAGTTGCGTAGGAGACGTGCTGCTCCGTGACGCCCGCCACGTGGGCGCCGAGGAACGCGGTTTCCTCCTCGCTGATCGGGCGCATGCGGAAGTCGACATCATTTGTGCCGAGGGCCACGCGGGCAAACTTCGCGTAGGCGTAGGCGTCCTCCTCGGTGAGGCGACCGCCCGGCAGCACACCGACCCCGCCGCGATCGACGGCCTCGCGCAGCCCGGTCGCCGCGCGCTCGAGAGCTGCCGGCCAGGACGTTTCGACGAGAGCACCGCTCTCGTCACGGACGAGTGGGACGGTCAGCCGGTCGGCGCGCTCGGCGTAGTGGAACGCCCAGCGACCCTTGTCGCAGTTCCACTCCTCGTTGACCTCGGCGTCCTCGCCGGCGAGGCGGCGGGTGACCTTCGAACGGCGCCAGTCGGTGCGTTGCGCGCATCCGGATGAGCAGTGCTCGCAGACCGAGTCGGTCGACATCAGGTCGAACGGACGGGCACGGAAGCGGTAGGACGCGCCGGTCAGCGCGCCGACCGGGCAGATCTGGACGGTGTTGCCGGAGAAGTAGGACTGGAACGGGACCTCTTCGCTCGTCCCGATCTGCTGCTGCGCACCGCGCTCCAGCAGATCGATGAACGGGTCCCCCGCGATCTGCTCACTGAAGCGGGTGCAGCGCTGACACAGCACGCAGCGTTCGCGGTCGAGCAAGACGTTCGCTGAGATCGCGACCGGCTTCGGGAAGGTGCGCTTCTTCTCGCGAAACCTCGACTCGGCCCGTCCGTTGCTCATGGCCTGGTTTTGCAGCGGGCACTCGCCGCCCTTGTCGCAGACCGGGCAGTCGAGCGGGTGGTTGATCAGCAGCAGCTCCATCACGCCCTGCTGCGCCTTGTCCGCGACCGGCGACGTCAGCTGGGTCCTGATGACCATGCCGGGCATCACCGTCGTGGTACACGACGCGGCCGGCTTGGGCATGCCGCGGCCGTTACCCATGTCGGGGACCTCGACCAGGCACTGCCGGCAGGCACCTGCCGGGTCGAGCAGCGGGTGGTCGCAGAAGCGGGGAATCTGGATCCCGAGCAGCTCCGCCGCGCGGATCAGCAGGGTGCCCTTCGGCACGGAGATCTCGACATCGTCGATCGTGACGGTGACGAGATTCGCCTTGGCGGGGGCCGCGGTGTTCTCTGCGGTGGCTGTCACTTAGTGCGCTCCTGCCAGGGTGCGTGCGCTGCTGGCGACGAACGGGCAGCCGCGCCCGTCGACATGTGCCTCGTACTCGGCCCGGAAGTACTGGATCGAGGACGAGACCGGCGAGGTGGCGCCGTCGCCGAGCGCGCAGAACGAGCGTCCGAGGATGTTGTCGGACAGGTCGAGCAGGGTGTCGACGTCGTCCATCGTCGCCTCGCCGCGCTCGAGGCGTTCATAGATGCCGACGTACCAGTAGGTGCCTTCACGGCACGGCGTGCACTTGCCGCACGACTCGTGCCGGTAGAACTCGCTCCACTTCTTGGTGGCGCGCACGACGCAGTCGTCCTCGTCGAAGATCATGACGGCGGACGTGCCGTTCATCGAGCCGGCCTTCACCGCCGCATCGAAGTCGAGCGGGGTGTCCAGGTGCTCCTGCGTGAAAAGCGGGGTGGACGAGCCCCCCGGCGTCCAGAACTTCAGCTCCTTGCCCCGGCTCATGCCGCCCGCCAGCTCCAGCAGTTCGCGCAACGTGGTGCCCATCGGCGCCTCGTACTGGCCGGGGTTGGCGACGCGTCCCGACAAGGAGTAGATGTTCGGGCCAGGGGAACCCTCGGGGCCCATCCGCTTGAACCAGTCGGCGCCCCCGAGCACGATGCCCGGGACCGAGGCCAGCGTGCCCACGTTGTTCACGACCGTCGGCGCGTCGTAGAGGCCGTTGGTCGCGGGGAAAGGCGGCTTGAGGCGCGGCTGGCCGCGACGGCCCTCGAGTGAGTCGAGGAGCGCTGTCTCCTCACCGCAGATGTAGGCGCCGGCGCCGGCGTGCACCGTGATCTCGACGTCGAAGCCCCGGCCCAGGATGTTCCTGCCGACGTACCCCTTGGCCCGGGCCTGCTCGACGGCGGCAGTGACCCGGCGCAGCGCATGCACGGCCTCGCCGCGGATGTAGACGAAGGCGTGGTTCGCGCGCACGGCGAAGCAGGCGATCAAGATGCCCTCGATCATCGAGTGCGGGTCGTTCATCATCAGCGGCAGATCGCGGCAGGTTCCCGGCTCGCCCTCGTCGGCGTTGACCACGACGTAGTGCGGCTTGCCGTCGTTCTGCGGGATGAACTGCCATTTCATTCCGGTGGGGAAACCTGCGCCGCCGCGGCCGCGCAGGTTGGAGTCCTTGACCATGGCGATCAGGTCGTCAGGAGCGATGTCGAGCGCCTTGCGCAGCCCGGCGTAGCCGTCCAACCGCTCGTAGTTCTCGATCAGCCACGGACGGTCGGTGCCGAACCGCTTGGTGAGCACGGGAGACAGGCTCATCGGTTCTCCTCGTTCTTGCTGCGCCGCTCGCTCGCCGGTTGCGCTGAGTTGGCGGTGTCGGATTCGGCCGTCTGCAACGGGGCGTCGTTGTCGCTCGGCCCGTATCCCGCCGACCGCGTGGCCGCGACGCTCCCGGAGCCGCTGCGGCCGCTGGGTCCGCCGGAGCCGCCGGAGCCGCCGGAGCCGGAAGTGCTGTAGGAGGGCGCGGTGTCGCCGCGCTCGATCGCCAGGCGCACCCCGCGCTCGGTCTGCACACCGGTCGCGGTGGCGTTCGGTGCGAGAGCGGCCTCATCGTCGTAGAAGCCGGCGATCTGGCGCTGAATCTGCTGGAACGTGCATAACGGCGCGCCACGCGTGGGCAACGGGCGCTCCCCGGCACGTAACTCGTTGACGAGGCTGCTCGCGCTCTCGACGGTCTGGTTGTCGAAGAACTCGTAGTTCACGGTGACCACCGGCGCGTAGTCGCAGGCGGCGAGGCACTCTGCGTGCTCGAGGGTGATCATGCGGTCTGTCGTGGTGCCGTTGTTGCCCACGCCCAGCTCGTCCTTGAGCGCGGCGAAGATGTCGTCGCCGCCGAGGACGCCGCACAGCGTGTTGGTGCAGACGCTGACCAGGTACGCACCGGTCGGGGTGCGCTTGTACATCGTGTAGAACGTGGCGACCGCGGCCACCTGCGCCTTGGTGAGTTCGAGCTGCTCGGCGCAGAACGCGATGCCGTCCGGGGTGATCTGGCCCTGCACCGACTGCATGAGGTGCAGCATCGGCAGCAGCGCACTTCGCGCCTGACCGGTCGGGTACCGGGTGATGATCTGAGCGGCCTCGGCGCGGGTCTGCTGATTGAAGACGCCCGAGTCGCCGGGACGGTCGAGCTGGATCACCGACGTCCGGAAGTTCGACCGGTCACTGGCCGAACCGATCTGCCCGGCGCCGGTTTCCAGCGTCGAACGGGTCGGGTCGTTGCTGAAGACCCGCCCGCCGTAGTTGGGACCGTCGTTGGTGCTCGTGCTCACCGGTCGCACCCACCCATCACCGGGTCGATCGAAGCAACGGAGGCGATGACGTCGGCGATCATGCCCCCGATCGACATCGTTGCGGTCGCCTGCAGGTTGATGAAGGACGGCTCGCGGAAGTGCACGCGGTACGGGCGGGTGCCGCCGTCACTCACGATGTGCGCGCCCAGCTCACCGCGGGGCGACTCGACGGCCTGGTAGACCTGCCCCGGCGGGACGCGGAAGCCCTCGGTCACCAGCTTGAAGTGGTGGATCAGCGACTCCATCGAGGTGTTCATGATGTTCTGCACGTGCGCGAGCGAGTTGCCCATGCCGTCCGGGCCCATCGCCAGCTTGGCCGGCCAGGCGATCTTCGGGTCGTCGATCATCGTCGGGCCGGGCTCAAGCCGGTCGAGCACCTGCTCGACGATCTTGACCGACTCCCACATCTCGGCCACTCGGACGACGAAGCGCGCCCAGCAGTCGCCGCGGTCGTCGGTGGGCACCTCGAAGTCGAAGGTCTCGTATCCGAGATACGGCTCGGTCTTGCGGATGTCCCAGGGCAGTCCGGCGGCGCGCAGTAGCGGGCCGGTGACGCCCAGCGCCAGGCAGCCCTCGACACCGATCCAGCCGACGTCCTTGAGCCGGTTCACCCAGATGGTCTGACCGCGCAGCAGTTTGTCCACACCGCCGAGCTCGGTCTTCATCTGTTTGATCCATTCGCGGACTCTGCTGTCGTACCCGTCCGGCAGATCTTGCGCGACCCCTCCGGGACGGACGTAGGCATGGTTCATCCGCAGCCCGGTGATCAGCTCGAAGACGTCCAGACACTTCTCCCGGGCCCGGAAACCGTTCGTCATCGCAGTGAGCGCACCGAGCTCCAACCCGCCGGTCGCCAGCCACACCCAGTGCGAGGACAGCCGGTTGATCTCCATCATCATCACGCGGATCAGATTGGCGCGCTCGGGCACCTCGACGCCGAGCAACCGCTCGACGCCCATGCAGTAGACGGTCTCGTTGAAGAACGGGGCGAGGTAGTCGGCGCGGGTCAGGAACGTGACGCCTTGGGTCCAGTTGCGGAACTCGGTGTTCTTCTCGATGCCGGTGTGCAGGTAACCCACGACCACCCGGGCGTCGGTGACGGTCTCGCCCTCCAGCTCGAGCACCAGGCGCAGCACGCCGTGGGTCGAGGGGTGCTGCGGGCCCATGTTGATGACCAGCCGCTCCTCGGCGATCGGGTCGGTACCGAGCACCTGCTCCCAGTCGCCGCCGGTGAGGTTGTAGACCCGTCCCTCGGTCGTCTGCCGGGACGGGGCGTAGGCGTCGTCACGGATGTCGGTCATGCGGCAGCACCCCTCTTCGCCCCGGCGCTCATCGGTACACCCGCCGCTCGTCCGGGGGCGGGATCGTGGCGCGTTTGTACTGAACCGGGATCCCGCCCAGCGGATAGTCCTTGCGCTGCGGGTGGCCGTCCCAATCGTCGGGCATCATCACGCGCGTCAGCGCGGGGTGACCGTCGAAGATGATGCCGAACATGTCGAACGCCTCGCGCTCCTGCCAGTCGGCCGTCGGGTACAGGGCGACGAGGGACGCGACGTGCGGGTCCTCGACACTGACCGACACCTCGAGGCGGATGCGCCGACGGAACGTCATCGAGGTCAGGTGATAGACCGCGTGCAACCGGTTGGACGCCGCGTCGTCGGGGTTGAAGTAATCGACGCCGGACACGCTCGAGCACAGTTCGAAGCGCAGCGACTGGTCGTTACGCAGCGCCGTGACGACACCGAGCAGGTGCTCGCGGCGCACGTGCAGGGTCAGCTCGCCGCGATCGACGACGACCTTGGCGAGCGCTTCGCCGAGCCGCGGGTAGGCGGCCCCGAGATCGTCGACGAGTTCGTCGAACCAGCCCCCGTACGGGCGCTCGGCGGTCGGTGCGTTCCAGGGCTCGCGAAGCAGCCCGCCGAAACCCGAGGTGTCACCGGATCCGGCGACTCCGAACATGCCGTGGCGCTCGACGCCGTAGGGCGAGTCGTTCGGGCCCTCGGCGACCGTCGCGCGCTGGATGTCGGCAGCAGCCTGTTGCGGCGGGCTGTCCTCCGGGACCGGCCGTTGCGTCGGCCCGCTCATCCGTGCTCCCCCCCGTGCTCGCTCCCGTGATCGCTCCCGTGCTCCACCCCGTGCTCGCTCCCGTGCTCGCTCCCGTGATCAACAGCGTCGAAATGTCGGATGGCGACGTTTCGGGCCTCTTGATCACCGGAGGGGGACGCGGGACGGGACGTCGCGCGCGGGCTCATCGGGCGTACTTCGCCGACGACGGGACGAGTTCGACGTGCTGGTCGGCGAGCTTCTTCGCACGCTTCGGGCCCAGCGGCTCGTTCATGATCTTGTGGTGCAGTTTGAGGATCGCGTCGATGAGCATCTCCGGACGCGGCGGGCAGCCGGGCAGGTACATGTCGACCGGGACCACGTGGTCGACGCCCTGCACGATCGCGTAGTTGTTGAACATGCCGCCCGACGAGGCGCACACGCCCATCGCCAGCACCCAACGCGGCTCGGGCATCTGGTCGTAGATCTGGCGCAGCACCGGCGCCATCTTCTGGCTGACCCGTCCCGCCACGATCATCAGGTCGGCCTGGCGCGGCGAGGCGCGAAAGACCTCCATGCCGAAGCGTGCCGAATCGTAGCGCGGCCCGCCGAAGGTCATCATCTCGATCGCGCAGCAGGCCAGGCCGAAGGTGGCCGGCCACAGCGAGGACTTGCGCGTCCAGTTCACCAGCTTCTCGACGCTGGCAAGTAGGACGCCGTCCGGGAGCTTCTCTTCTAGACCCACGTCAGTCCCAATCCAACCCGCCGCGGCGCCAGACATAGGCGTACGCGGCGAACACGGTGACGATGAACAGGATGATCTCGACCAGGCCGAACAGCCCCAGCGCCCGGTTGGCGACGGCGTACGGGTACAGGAAGATGATCTCGATGTCGAAGACGATGAACAGCATCGCCGTCAAGAAGTACTTGATCGGGAAGCGGTTGGGTCCGAGTGGCTGCGGCGTCGGCTCGATGCCGCACTCGTAGAAGTCCAGCTTCGCCTTGTTGTAGCGCTTCGGCCCGGTGAACGGGGCGATCACGACGGAGAACGTCGCGAAGCCGAGGGCTAGGAGGAACAGCAGCAGGATCGGCAGATACGGCGCAAGCATTCGTGCTGCTCTCCTGTCTTTCTCGGCGAGGACGGCCTGCTCAGGCTAGCCCTGGCGTTATCGGGTATGTAGGTCGGGCGGGTGTTTCCCGGGGTGTCCGGGGCGTCAGCCGACCGCGGGTGTCAGCCGGGTCAGCACGTGGATGACCCGGTCGGACAGATCGCCGTCGTGCGGGTCGCTGAGGTTGGCCAGCAGCTTCAGCACGAAGCGCATCAGCGCGGGGTGCGGCAGGCCGTGTCGGGTGCAGGCGCGCATCACCTCGGGTCGTCCGATGAGCTTCACGAACAGCCCGCCCAGGCGGTAGTACGCGCCCCACTCCTGGCGCATCCGTTCCGGATAGCCGTGCAGCGCCTTCTCGCGCGACGCGCCCTCGGGACGGGCGAGCGCCTGGATGGCGGCGTCGGCGGCGAACCGGCCGGACTCGATCGCGTACGGGATGCCTTCGCCGTTGAACGGGTTGACCGATCCGCCCGAGTCACCGACGAGCAGCAGTCCGCGCAGGTAGTGCGGGGTGCGGTTGAAGCCCATCGGCAGCGCCGCGCCCCGGGTGGGGCAGGTGGCGTTCTGCTCGCGCAGCCCCCACTCCTCGGGGGTGTTATCGAGCCACCGCGCGAGCATGGCGCGGTAGTCGGTCTTCTGGAAACCGGCACTGGAGTTGAGCACGCCGAGCCCTGCGTTCACCGTCCCGTCGCCCATGCCGAAGATCCAGCCGTAGCCGGGCAACAGATCGGATTCATTCGGGACGCCGTCCCAGAGCTCGAGCCACGACTCGAGGTAGTCGTCGTGGGTTTTCGGGCTGGTGAAGTACCGGCGTACGGCTACGCCGAGCGGCCGCCTGTCGTTGCGATGCACGCCGAGCAGATGCGCGAGCTTGCCGCTCACACCCTCGCAGGCGAGCACGAGCGGGGCGCGGTACTCCAGCGGGGACTTGTCCGCCCGCTTGCCGTGGACCCCGACAACACGGCCGGCGCGGTCGAGGACGGGCTCGGTCACGGTCGTCTGCTCGTGCAGGCGGGCGCCGGCCTTGACGGCCTGGTTCGCGAGCAACGCGTCCAGGTCGGCGCGGGGTCGGACCAGTCCGTAGGGCGGGAAGCTGGTGAGGTCGGGCCAGTCCAGGTGCAGGCGCTGCCCACCCCCGATGACGCGCAGGCCTCTGTTGTGCAGCCAGCCCGCCTCCTCGCTCACGTCGATGCCCATCTCGACGAGCGCACGGGTGCCGCGCGGGGTCAGCCCGTCACCGCACACCTTCTCGCGCGGGAAGGTCGTCTTCTCCAGCAACAGGACGTCGAGCCCGGCAGTTGCCAGCCAGTACGCAGCGCTGCTGCCGGCCGGTCCGGCGCCGACGACGATAACGTCGGCGTCCTGCGTGGCGGCGGTCATCGAGTGCCCCCGGGAACTGTGCGAGAAGACCTTGTGAAAGGGACCTTGTGAATGGATTCACGAACTGACAGCAGTGTATGCCGCTGCCGGACGGCGGGCGACACCACCCGCGGTCCGACTGTGACTGCCTGCGCACGCGGCGGCGTTCGGCGCGACCGGCTCAGCGGACGTCGAGCAGGTCGATGACGAATACCAGGGTCTTGCCGGACAGCTGGTGGCCGCCACCGGCCGGGCCGTACGCCTTCTCCGGCGGGATGGTCAGTTGCCGGCGTCCGCCGATCTTCATGCCGGGAATCCCCTCCTGCCAGCCCTCAATGAGCCCGCGCAGCGGGAACTCGATCGATTGGCCCCGGTTCCACGACGCGTCGAATTCCTCGCCGCTGTGGAACTCCACGCCCACGTAGTGCACCTCGACGGTGTCACCCGGCTTGGCCTCGGCACCCTCCCCGGCGACGATGTCCTCGATGTGCAGGTCGGTCGGCGGCTCGCCGCCGGGGTAATCGATCACTGGCTTGGTCATGCGTCCCATCCAACACGACGACGGGATCGTGACCGTGGCAGGCTCGTTCGACGTGGACGTTCACGAGGCAACCATCATCCAGCTCGATCCCCGCACGCTGTACCGCATCCTCGCCCTGCGCACCGACGTGTTCGTCGTCGAGCAGAAGTGCCCCTACCCCGAACTGGACGGTCGCGACCTCGAACCGGACGCCCGCCAGCTCTGGCTTGAGCGTGACAGCGAGGTCCTCGCGACGCTGCGGCTGTTGCGCGAACCTGACGGGACCGCGCGGATCGGGCGGGTTGCCACCGCGACCTCGGCACGCGGCGAGAAGCTGGCCGCCCGCCTGATGCAGCGTGCGCTCGACCTCGGCGCGCAGGACGACATCGTGCTGGACGCCCAGTCCTACCTGTTCGACTGGTACGCGCGCTTCGGCTTCGTGCGCGACGGCGAGGACTACGTGGAGGACGGCATCCCGCACGTCCCGATGCGGCTCCCCGCGAGGGGAACCGGCTGATGCACCCGATGATCGAGCCCCGCGCATGATCGAATCCGACCCGATCACCGACGACCCGGACGCATTCGGCATGGCGCCGCACCCCGAGGGCGGGTGGTATCGCGAGACCTGGAGGCACGGGCGCAGCATCGACACCCCACGCGGGCCACGTCCGCTGGCGACCTCTGTCGCGTTCCTGCTGCGGCCGGGCGAGCGATCGGCCTGGCATCGGGTGGCATCCGCCGAATTATGGCTCTGGCAGGGCGGCGGCCCCGTGCGGCTCACGCTCGGCGGATCGGGTCCGGCACCCGAGGCGGACGCTGCGGTCGAACTAGGTCCTGGCGGGCAGCACCTCGTTCCCGCGGACGTCTGGCAGACCGCCGAGCCCGTCGGGCGTTCGGTCCTCGTGGCGTGCGTGGTGTCGCCGGGTTTCGACTTCGCCGACTTCAGCCTCGCCGACTGATCAGGACTGCAGCACCGCGGCCGCGACGGCGAGGTCCTCCCAGGCCATTCCCGAGCTGGAGAACACCACCGGCCGGTCTCGGGCGAGCGCGACGGTGCCCGTGACGACGTCGCTCATGCCCACCAGGCGCGACTCGTCGAGCACGCCGTCGGCGATCGCGTACAGCACGTTGCCCGACTCGCGCAGTGCGGTGGCGCAATCCTCAACGATCACCTGGGCCTGGCCGAGCAGCGCGCTGTCGAGTTCGCGCGCCTCCGGCTCGTGCGCACCGACGGCGATCACCACCGTGTCGTCGCGCACCGGCGCCGAGTCGAACACCGGGTTACGGGCGGTCGTGGCGCAGACGACCACATCCGCCGCTGCCAGCGCGGTGGTCGCGTCCTCGCCCCGCCCGAGGTAGCTGACCTCGGCGAGTTCGGCGACGGCGGCAAGGGTGTCCACGTGACCGACGCCCTGAGGTCCCCGGCCGAAGACGACCACGCGAAGCGGATGCGACGGCAGGGCGCTGCGGACCGCGGCCACCGACACCGCGGGTGTGCGCAGCGCGGTCAGTGCCGCACCGTCGAGGAACGCGCGCGGTACCAGCGTGTCCGGGTCGAAGAGCACGTATACGGCCTGGATGCGGGCGAGCCCGGCCGCGGGGTTGCCGGGTGCGACCGCGGCGAGCTTCACACCGACGCCGGCCGCCGACTCCGACGGCATGAGCAGTAGGTGTCCGTGCGCGACCTCGAGCACCGTGCGCGCCGGGTCGCGTGCCGGATCGACGCCGTCGCGAAGCGCCCGTTCGATCGCTGCGACCGCGCCGGCGGGGTCGAGGCGGCGCCGGATCTCGGCCGCGTCGAGATAGCGGACGGGCATCACCGGAACACGAAACCCGGCACCAGCGGATCGTCGGGATCGATCTCGAACACCGCCTCGCCCGTTCGGTAGGCCATTCCGGTGACCTGAGCGACGACGCCGAGACCGTTCGAGGACAGGATGCGCGCCTCGAACCGGGATCCCACGATGGAGTCGTGGAGCAGCGCGTGCTGCTCGTCGAGCCGCCCGGTCGCTGCGAGGACGGCGACCCGCGCGCCGGTGCCCGATCCGCAGGGTGACCGGTCGACCTCCCCGTCGGCGAAGATCGTGACGTTGCGCTGGTGGAGGTTGCCGACACCGTCCATACCCAAATCGTCGAACAAGATCGTGCCGTAGATCCCGGAGAGTCGCGGGTCGTCGGGGTGACGGGCGTATTCGGAGCCGTCGAGCGCCCACTTGATCTCCCGCCCGATCGTGATCAGCTCGGGCAGGTGCTGCGGTGTCACCTCGAGCCCGACGGCGGACGCGGCCACGCAGGCGTAGTTCGCGCCACCGAAAGCGACGTCCACCTCGACCACCCCACGAGCCGTCGGGACCGGCACATTACGCGCCACCACGTAGCTGGCCACGTTGACGAAGTCGACGGCGGTGACCCGGCCGGCCTCGGTGTGGACGCGGGCGGTGACCCGCCCGGACGGGACGTCGATGACCACGTCCGTGATACCCGTCGCCGGTGCGCTGACCCGTCCGGAATGCACGGCCCACGCTCCCAGGGCGATCGTCCCGTGACCGCACGCGGTCGAGAAACCGTCCTTGTGCCAGAAGAGGACGCCGAGATCGGCGCCGCTGTCGTCCGGTGGCACCAGGAATCCGCCGTACATGTCGGCGTGGCCGCGCGGTTCGAAGCAGAGCAGTTGGCGCAGCCCGTCCACGGCCTTGTCGTCGATCGCGAAGACTCGCCGCTCGGCCACCGAACTCCCGCTGATCTCGACCGGCGGATCCACGACGATGCGGAACGGCTCGCCCCCGGTGTGGTAGTCGGTGGTCCGGATGCGCGTCACCGGGTCATCCTCGCCGACGTCGCGGCCAGGCGGCACGAGTGGGTCGAGTGCGCACAGGAATGTCTGGTGCGCAATGCGGGGACGGGGGGATGCGGGGACGCGGCGCCGCTCAGGACACCTGCGACGCGGCGCGGGCTGCTTCGCGCATGACGGTCAGCACCGACTCCATCTCTGGTGTGCTCCCGCGACTCGCAGCTGGTGAGATCCCGTCCTCGTGCGCGATGAGGTAGGTGTCCTCCTCGCCAGGGTCCTCGGCCACGCTGGCCATCGACCATCGCGGGAAGCTGCGGGCCGGAACCGGTTGAACCTCGAGCAAGGAGACTTTGTCGTGCCGGGGGTCGACGGCGATTCTTTCGAACAGCGACCGCACGGCGGCCTCGTCTCCCTCGAGGGTCTGCACGAAGAATCCACCCGACAGCAGGAGGGCACCCGTGATGCCCTGCTTCTTGTTGTTGCCGCGCGCGACGGTGAACAGCCTGCCCAGCTCGGCCTTGCGCGCGTCGGGTGCGATCCGGTCGTGGCTTCGGTAGATCAACCGATGGACCGGTTCGGTTTCATTCCCTGTCGGCCAACCGCTCATCGCTGTCCCTCCGGCGTCAGACGCCGCGGACGACGTCACCCACGGCTGATCCCGCCGCGGCTGCTTCATCATCGGCGGCGCATGCGGAGGGCGCGATCTCATATTGCGACGCGCGAAGTCCGTACGCATCGGGCGGCAGCACGAGCAGTCAGGGCGGCAGGCGACTAATTCGGGCCGTGGGCGGGCCGGGGTGAGATGACCAGACCGCGCGCACGCCAGTCGACCCCGTCGATGGCGGGGCCGCTGACGACGCGGTCGGTGCCGGCCACGGGCGCACCGTTGCTGAAGGTGACCGCGTGCAGGGTGCCGTCGAGGCTGCTGGCCCAGTACAGGACGCCGCCCGCCTGGAACGCGCCGGCCACGCTCGACCAGTTCAGCCCGCCGTCCGAGCTCGACTCGCTCGCCTCGATGATGTAGCTGTCGGGGCTCAACGCCCGGTAGTAGAGGTGCGTCGAACCCGCTCGGGTGTAGTAGAGGCGGCCGTTGGCGTAGAACATCGAGGTCAGCGAACTGATCTCGGCGTAGAAACTGGGCTGCGCACCGCGGTAGGTCTCGCCGATCGAGACGTGCGAGCCGGTCTTGACTGTGCTCCAAAGCGGGTCGTTGTAGGGGTCGATGAGCTGGTCAGCGCCCCAGGTGGTGCCGTCGAAGGTGCGTGCGTGCAGGGTGCCGTCGCTCCATCCGTAGAGCACCGTCCCGTCGATCTGCACCGCGCCGCGCGCCGATCCCCAGCTCACGCCCCCCGACCCCGCCGCGAACGAGCCGCTGGCCGTGGTGCCGGTGAAGTTCACCCCCGAGACGGTGTCGCTGTAGCTTCCTGCCACGAGTTTGCCGAGGCTGAACACATCGTTGGGCAGGGCGCCGGTGCTGCCGGGCGGCAGGGTGTAGCCGCCGGCGAGTGGGAAGAACGCGATCCGCGGCCGCAGGTACCGGAAGTTGCCGATGTAGGAGGTGTCGCTGCCCACCCACAGTCCGGCCGGGGTGGCCAGCAGCGCCCAGGCGCCCTCACCGCGAGGATTGCGGCCCGGGTTCCACCTCAGCGGCAGACCGGTCAGCGGATCCAGCGCGCCGATACCCGGACGGGGGACCGCGCC
>JBBQZQ010000022.1:0-68231 GCA_038207565.1 Mycobacteriales bacterium | reverse complement strand
GACCAAATCCGGCGGAAACACCCGCGTCAGCACCCCCACCGATATCAGGTCCGACAACCGCCGATCCGACTCAGGCTTCACCCACCCGGCACGAGGCATACCACCAAACTACACCGCTGTAAGCTTAACTGAACGGTATTGGCGCTAGCCCGGATCTTTCATGACGGCGGCTCGTGATCACGGTCCGGCAATGTTGTGCTGCCGCTCGGTGATTGTTCATGGAGGGCGTGTCGGTTCGCCCGATGTCACTCGGGTGGCGCCGGTTCCACTGGCCGGGTGGGGTGTGTCGTTGGGGCGGCTGGCTTGAGATCAGCCGGGGGCTGCGATGGCTGGAGTCGACTGATCATCGTGGCCAGCAGGGGGGGCCCAAGGGCGCGTGCGTCGCGAGGTGCAGGCGCCGGGTCCGGCCGTGCTCGGCCAGGCGTGCCGCGATGCTGAACAGTCGGAGCCGTAGGCGTTTCGGCTCCCACCGGCGGGCGTCGTCACCAGCCAGGGCGAGCATCTGCATCCAGGTAGTGAGCTCGACGGCGAGCGCGACGATAGCGCACCAGATCTGGTTCTGAGCGAAGTCGTGCAGTGAAAGATTCATCAGGCCGGTGTCTTTGGAATTCCGGATGCGGTCCTCGCATCCGGCCCGGCGCCGATGCCGCAGCTCGAGATCGGCCAGCTGGCCACGACTGGTGTTGGTCGCGAACGCGGTGACGCGGTGCCCGTCGGCGTCGGTGATGCGCAGTTGTGCGCCGGGATGGGGTCGTTCCTTGCGCACGATCACCCGCATCCCGCCCGGCCATGACTTCAGATCGAGCAGGCCGGTGACATCGGCGACCCACGCGCCGTCGCGGACCTGCCCGTCGCTGTCGTAGGCCGGCGTCCAGCCCTTCTTCGGCATCCGCGTCAGCGTCTGCGCGAAGGTGTCGGGCAGAGTGAACCCGACCGAGTAGGACAGCCGCTCGGTGACCAGCCAGTTCAAGAACTCGTGCGTCGCGCCGGCACCGTCGGCCCGGATCAGGACCTTCCGACCTGGTCGAGTCCCGCTGCGATGCCCGGGTAGCTGCGCGAGCGCGGCCTTCACCACCGTGATGTGATCAGCGGCGGTGTTCGATCCGGCGTTCCCCTTGCGCAGCAGGCAGGTCAGCGGCTCACCACTGCCCGCGGGGCCGTGATCGACGAACGCCCACAACGGGTGGAACCCGAACCCGCGCTTGAATGTCTGGGGTCCTGCGGCTGAGGAACTTCCGACGGGCCGGGTTCGAGCCGGCGGTGGCGGCTGCCGGTCTCCCCCGCATCACGCCGCACACACTTCGGCACACGGCGGCGTCGCTAGCCATCGCGGCCGGAGCCAACGTGAAGGTCGTCCAGACGATGCTCGGGCATAAGTCGGCCACGATGACGCTCGACTTGTACGGCCACTTGTTCGCTGATCAGCTCGACGAGGTAGCCGACGAGATGGACCTGGCGCGCGTTTCCGCACAAGATCATGCGGACTTTTTGCGGGCTAATCCGGTTATTGTCCACTCGATGAGTAGGGAATCAACCGCTACAGCCCAGTAATTTCGGGGGAAATCTGGTGCGCCCGGCAGGATTCGAACCTGCAACCTCTTGATCCGTAGTCAAGTGCTCTATCCGTTGAGCTACGGGCGCTCGCGGTACCGACGGGCAAGTCTACTGGGTGCGATGAACGGCTTGACGGACCGGTGGACACCAGCCGCGGAGGCTCCGGGATTCGAACCCGGGATGGGCGGTTAGCCCAAACCGCATTAGCAGTGCGGCGCCATAGACCAGACTAGGCGAAGCCTCCAGTGCAGCCGGATGCCACGCGCCCGACCAGCGGCCCGAAGCCTACAAGGTCCCTGCGGGGACCATCAAAACCGCACTGCCGCGGCGATGCGACTGCGTCCCACTCGAGCCGGTACCGGCGGACGATGGACGCCGCAGCTTGCAACTGAATCCCGCTCGCAGGTCGGCGGAGGTACCGGTCGTGGACCAGCGCCGGCGAGACTCAGCAGCACGGAGGGTTCAGCGAACCTCGAGGAGCGGGACGAGAACCTGTTCAACGATGGCGCACAGGATTGCCTCGGTGACCGGTTCGCCCTGCAGGATCAGCCTCTGCGTGAGGATGGCCGGCAGCACGTCGGCGACCAATTCGGTCGCAGCCCCCGGCCGCACCTCGCCGCGGGCGACACCGCGCTGGAGCAACGCAAGAAGGGCCGCGCGCCGCGGCGCCTGGAACCGATCGTCTATGGCGCGAGCGAGGTCCGAGTCGGTGACTGCCTCGCATTTCACCGCCCGCATCGCGGCGCCGGCGGGACTGTCCAGGATGACTGCGATCCGCCGGGCGACGGCGTGCAGCGCCTCCATCGTGGTGACCGAGTCGGGCAGCTCGCAGTCGATGCCGCAGTCGCGCGGAGTCGGCAGATGGGCGCACAGCGCGTCGAGCACCAACAGCTGCTTGACGGGCCAACGGCGGTAAATGCTCGCCTTCCCGGTACGCGCCCGCGATGCCACCGCTTCGACTGAGAAGCCGGCATACCCTGCCTCGGACAGCTCTGCGTAGGCGGATTCGAGGATGGCGTCCTCGAGCGCAGCACCCCGCTTGCGCTGTCGCAGGACGCTGCCCGCCGCAGCAGCTATTTCAGCATCGGCGACCGAGCCCGTCATGCGTTGTCAGACCCCCCGTTCAGACTCTCCGTAACGTTCCGGAAAATTCATCTAAGGCACGCTTGCGTTCCCTAAGCCTCGAGACCTAGCCTACCTCCGATAGGGAACGCGAACGTATCCAAAATCGATTGCCCGCGCTGCCAGGCTGGCAACGACCAGACCTAGAAAGGAAGCGGAGAGTGACCGAGACCAGGGCGGCAGGGGCCGCTACCGAGCACCGAACCACCGCGAAACGCGCGGCACATCCGGGGCTCATCCTGCTGATCATCGCCGGTGCGCAGATGATGGTGGTCCTCGACGCGACGATCGTCAACATCGCGCTTCCTGCGATGGGCAACTACTTCGGCAAGTCGCAGACCTCGATGACCTGGGCGCTGAACGCCTACACGCTCGCCTTCGGTGGCCTCCTGCTGCTCGGCGGACGTGCCGGCGACATCTTCGGACGCCGTCGTATGTTCATGATCGGCCTGGGGCTGTTCACGCTCGGCAGCTTCCTCGCCGGTATCGCCACCAGCTTCGAGTTCCTGATCATCGGACGCGTGGTCCAGGGCATCGGCGGCGCCATCGCCTCACCTACCGCACTGTCGCTGGTCACGACGTCGTTCGAGGCCGGTCCGCAACGCACCAGGGCGTTCGCCGTCTACGCGGCCGTGTCCGGCGCCGGGGCCGCTCTGGGACTGCTGCTCGGCGGCGTACTGACCGACTTCCTGTCCTGGCGGTGGGTGCTATTCGTCAACGTCCCGATCGGCGTTCTGCTGATCGCAGGGTCCTACGCCTACCTGCAGGAGTCCGCGCGCCACAAGGGACGCTTCGACGTCGCGGGAGGGGCTGTCTCGACGGTCGGCATGGTTGGCATCGTCTACGCATTCATCCACGCGGCCACGGAGGGCTGGGGCAACGCGACCACGCTGGGTGCACTCCTCGGTGGCATCGTCTTGTTGATCGCGTTCTTCGCCTACCAGGCCAGGTCGCGCGATCCGATGCTGCCGCTACGCGTGGTCCTCGACCGCAACCGCGGCGGTGCCTACCTGGTGATGCTGATCGTCGGTGCCGGGATGTTCGGCATGTTCTACTTCGTCACCTTCTTCGTACAGGGCGTCATGCAGTTCTCACCGCTTCGAGCGGGGTTCGCGTTTCTGCCGATTGCCTTCGTCATCGGTATCACCTCACAGGCCATGACCAAGCTGCTGCCACGGTTCGGGCCCAAACCGATCATCACTGCCGGCACCGTCCTGCTGACCGCCGCGATGTTCTGGTACTCGACGGTCGACCGCGATTCCGGGTACCTGAACACGTTCCTGCCGGGCATGATTGTCATGGCAATCGGCATGGGGTGCATCTTCGTCCCGCTCACGATCGTCGCGGTCGCACGGGTGGACAACACCGACGCCGGTGTCGCGTCAGCGATGCTCAACGTCGGCCAGCAGGTCGGCGGTTCGATCGGGCTGTCGGTGCTCGCCAACGTGGCAGCAACTGCCGGACGCAGTGCCGTCAACAGCCACAAGAGCGAGCAGGCCCAAGCCCTGGGGACACTGCCGCACAACCTGCAGCCGATCGTGGGCAAATTCCTGGGTAGCGCCGGGTCGAGCGGACCCGACCAGGGTCAGATCGCGCACTTCGTGAAGACCCTGCCATCCGCGGATCAGGGTGCGGCAGCCACCTACTTCAACGGACCCTTCCACGATTTCTCCGCGCTCGTGCAGGCGCATGCGTCCGGCATGGGTTTTCTCGCCGCGGCATTCTTCGGGGTTTCGGCGATCGTCGTATCGGTGGTCCTGATCAACGTAAAGAAGGACGATGTGCCCGCCGAGGCGCCGATCGAAGCCCTGGCCGCCTGACCGCGCGGCCCAGACCCGCAGGGTCGTCCCCGTTGGGACGGCCCTGCGTCGCCCCCGTGCCGTGCCGGCATCGTGCTGTCGCGTCGGTGCCGCGCGGTGGCACTTAACACTCGATGACGTTGACCGCCAGGCCGCCGCGCGAGGTCTCTTTGTACTTCGCTTTCATGTCCGCGCCGGTCTCCCGCATGGTCTTGATGACCTTGTCCAGGCTGACGACATGGCGACCGTCGCCCCGCAGCGCGATGCGCGCCGCGTTGATGGCCTTCACCGCCGCCATCGCGTTGCGCTCGATGCACGGCACCTGCACGAGTCCGCCGACCGGATCGCAGGTCAGCCCGAGGTTGTGCTCCATGCCGATCTCGGCGGCGTTCTCGACCTGCTCGGGAGTGCCGCCCAGCACTTCGCACAACGCCCCGGCCGCCATCGAGCACGCCGAGCCGACCTCGCCCTGGCAGCCCACCTCTGCGCCCGAGATCGACGCATTCTCCTTGTAGAGCACGCCGATCGCAGCCGCAGCCAGCAGGAAGCGCACCACCCCGTCGTCGGATGCGCCCGGAACGAAACGCCAGTAGTAGTGCAGCACCGCGGGCACGACTCCCGCGGCACCGTTCGTGGGAGCCGTGACGACCCGGCCACCGGCGGCGTTCTCCTCGTTCACCGCGAGCGCGAACAGGTTGACCCAGTCCATGATGCGCAGCGGGTCGGTCGAGAACTGTTCGTTGCACAGGTGCTCATACAGTGCCGTCGCCCGGCGCGGCACCTTGAGCCCACCCGGCAACGTCCCTTCGTTCATGCATCCACTGGCGACGCACTGCTGCATCACCGACCAGATCAAGAGCAATCGGGCACGCACGTCCGCCTCGCTGCGCCATGCCGTCTCGTTGGCGAGCATGACTCCCGAGATCGGCAAGCCGGACTCCGCGCAGCGTTCGAGCAATTCGGCTCCGCTGCGAAACGGTAGCGGCAGGGCCGTGTCGTCCCGCTTGATCCGGTCGGCGCCGGCAGCCTGCTCGTCCACGACGAAGCCTCCGCCGACCGAATAGAAGGTGCGCTCGCGCAGCGCCTCGCCCGCCTTGTCAAGGGCGAAGAAGCGCATGCCGTTCGGGTGGAACGGCAGGCTGGTCCGCCGGTGCAGAACCAGGTCGTCGGCGCCGAGCACCACCTCACGCTTGCCGAGCAGATTGACCATCCCCGCAGCGCGCACCGCGGCCACCCGCGCCGGGATCGCCGCGGTGTCGATCGATTCCGGCACCTCGCCCTCGAACCCGAGGATGACCGCGCGATCGCTGCCGTGCCCTCGTCCGGTGGCGCCGAGCGATCCGAACAGCTCGGCGCGGACCCTGCACACGGCATCGAGTAGGCCATCGTCCTCGAGGCCCAGCGCAAAGGTGCGGGCGGCGCGCATCGGGCCGACGGTGTGCGACGACGACGGACCGATCCCGATCGAGAACAGGTCGAAGACGCTGATGGCCACAACCCCATCATGCTCGTCGCCGGTAGGGTCGCCAGCCGTGTCCTCTCCCCTCGTCCGTCGCTCTCCCGTCCACCTCGGACGGGTTGTCGCCGCCGCCGATCTCACGCGGCGGATGCGCCGGGTGACGGTGCAGAGCGATGCGATGCGCGGAGTCGAACTGCGCCCGGCGCAGGACGTCGAGCTGCACCTGCGCGACGAGGGCGGACGACGCGTCAAACGCCGGTACACGATCCGGCACGCGCGTCCCGTGACCGGCGAACTCGACCTGGACGTCGTGCTGCACGGCCGCGGGCCTGGCGCGAGCTGGGGGGCCAGTGCAGCGGAGGGCGACGAGGTCCGCTTCCAGGGCCCCCGCGGCAAGCTCGAGCTCACCGTCGCTGACTGGCACCTGTTGTGCGGGGACGAGTCCGCACTGCCGGCGATCGCCGCGATCTGCGAGGCGTTGCCCGCACATGAAACGGCGCTGGCAGTCATCGAGGTCGCCGATCTCGAGGACCGCCAGCCCGTGCGCGCGAGTGTGCGCTGGGCCTACCGGGGTAGCCGGCCACCCGGCACGCCCGACCTGCTGCTCGCCGGGCTGGCCGCGTCGTCGCTACCGGACGGTGTGGGACACGGCTACCTGCTGGGTGAGACCCGGTCGATGGTTACCCTGCGTGCGGAGCTGGAGGGGCGGGGGATCGCGCACGATGCGATCTTCGTGAAGGGGTATTGGAACCAAGGCCGGCCGGACCGGATCGCGGGCCGGCGGCCAGACTCGGGTCCCGCGATGGGGTAGCCGAGCGCGAAACCGCACCCGGGCGGTTGGTGCGGTGATCAGTAGAGGTAGCCACCGCCGGGCAGCCAGTGGTGCAACGACGGATCCGTCATGTGCATCGGGCCGATGGGCAGGGTGGGGCTCGGTGTCGGTGCCGGCAGCGGCGCTGGGTGACCACCGGAGAGCAACACGGCACCGCCTGCCAGCGCCGCCACGGCGCTGAGCGCGGCAGGAGCGGCCCAGCGCGGCAGGCGCCACCCCGGTAGGCCGCCGCCCCCGTCGCCGAGGCTGAGGTCGTCATCGCTCTCGGCCGGGGAGGCGCCCTCGTCCGCGGGCAGGAACTCGACGTCGGTCACGGCAGCGGCCTCTCGGTTGGTCCGGACGGCCCCCATCCTGCCCCTCGGGAGCTACCCGGCGCACCCGTTGAGCACCAACGGTGCAGCACCGGCGGGTGATGCCACGAGTGCGCCATGGCGGGTCGACGTGACGTTGCCGTCCACCCGCCAGCTCTGCACGCCCTGGCCGGAGGCCGCGTCGACGCACCGCAGTTGCCCGCGCCTCGTCACATCGCGCATCCAGAACACGTCAGAGCCCGACGCCACGATCACCCCGCCCACACCTTCGGAGTAGGTCGCGCTGCCGGGCCGCAGGTTGTCGGCGTCGAGCCGGAAGAGGCGTGGGCCGCTTCGCTGCTGTCCGGCGACCCAGATCGAGCCCCGGACGATCGCGACCGAGGCACCGCGGACGGGCAAGCGTGCACCGCGCTGCGCAGTGCGCGCAGTGGGGAAGTACGCCCATAGATAGCTCGCCGGCCCGTCGTCGACGACGAGCAGGCGGGACCGGGCCGGATCCGCCACGATCTCACGAAGCGACGTCCTGAGATCGACCAGTGGGCTCAGCCGCCCCCCACGCAGACCCAGGACGCGGTGCGCCGAGGTCAGGTACAGCCGTCCCGCCAGCGCGGCCGCTCCGTCGATGGGCAACGACGACCGCACATCGCCCAACTGCCGCAGCGTGAACGCGTCGAACTCGAGTACCCGCGTAGCGGCGGCACCCTCGAGGACCACCCACAACCTCGCTGCCGGCACATCGACCACGAGACGGGCCGAGGTCGCCGGCGCAACCTGCAGATCGAGGTCTGCATGGCGATTTTCGCCGATCAGCCCGTTGCCGGTCAGCCGGTCGCGCTGCAGCACCCAGACGCTGTCGAGACTCATCGAGACGTCGAGGACGGGCGCCCCGGAACCGAGGTCGAGCGGGCTGCCGACACCAGGGCCGGCCCCGAGCGGAGCCCGCGCGAGGTTGTTTGGGCTCGACGTCACCGCGCTCGCCGATCGTCGGGCCGAGCCGTCGCGCAGTCCCACGGCCACCGTGACCCCCGCGGCGATGAGCACCACGACCAGCGCGATCAACCAGCGTGGCAACGATCTGCGCGGGCCTACCTCCAGCACATCGTCGTCGGCGACGGCGCCGTGGCGGCCGTCGAGGAATTCGGTGCTGCCCGACATCGGTCAGAGGATCGGTTCGGGACGGTAGTCGGCTGCGTCCGGCTCGCCGCGCAAGACGGCGTCCACTGCCGCGACCACCGCAGCGACCTGGGCACGCGCGGCACCGGTGAACTGGATCGGGTCGGCGAGCATGGATTTCAGCTCGCCGGTGGAGAGTCCGAGGCGCGCGTCGGCGCTCAGGCGGTCGAACAGGTCGTTGCGTTCGGTGCCCTTCTCACGCATCTCGAGCGCGACTGCGACCGCGTTGTCTTTGATCGCCTCATGCGCGCGCTCGCGCCCCACGCCCCTTCGCACCGCCGCCATGAGCACCTTCGTGGTGGCGAGGAACGGCAGGTAGCGATCGAGCTCGCGCTCGACGACGGCGGGGAACGCGCCGAATTCGTCGAGCACGGTCAGCGTGGTCTCGAGCAGGCCGTCCACCGCGAAGAACGCGTCGGGCAGCGCGACCCGGCGCACCACCGAGCACGACACGTCCCCCTCGTTCCATTGGCCGCCGGCGAGCTCACCGACCATCGTCGCGTACCCGCGCAGCACGACCGCGAATCCGTTGATCCGTTCGGCCGAGCGCGTGTTCATCTTGTGCGGCATCGCCGACGAACCGACCTGCCCAGGCTGAAAACCCTCGGTGACCAGCTCGTTGCCGGCCATCAGTCGGATCGCGATCGCGAGGGAGGACGGCGCCGAAGCGAGTTGGACGAGGGCCGACACCACGTCGAAGTCGAGCGAACGCGGGTACACCTGGCCGACGCTGGTGAGGGTCCGCCCGAAGCCGAGGTGGGCCGCGACCGAGGCCTCGAGCTGGGCGAGCTTCGACGCGTCGCCGTCG
The DNA here is from genome assembly GCA_038207565.1 of Mycobacteriales bacterium. Classification (GTDB taxonomy): domain Bacteria; phylum Actinomycetota; class Actinomycetes; order Mycobacteriales; family Jatrophihabitantaceae; genus JALZAI01. The sequence continues at coordinate 59,173 of JBBQZQ010000022.1, read as the reverse complement.
AGCAGGTCGAGCATGTCCTGCGAGGTGCCGACCGGTCCCTTGATGCCACGCAGCGGGTAGCGCGCGATCAGGTCGTCGAGTCGGCCGAGCGCGACCAGCAGTTCGTCGGCGACGGTGGCGAAACGCTTTCCGAGCGTCGTGGCTTGGGCGGCGACGTTGTGCGAGCGACCTGCGAGAACCAGCGAGTCGAACTCGGCCGCGCGTCGCGCTAGGCGGGCGAGTACGGCCAGCGTCTTGGTCCGGACCAGGACCAGCGACGAGCGCACCTGCAGCTGCTCGACATTCTCGGTCAGATCGCGACTGGTCATCCCTTTATGGATCTGTTCGTGCCCGGCCAGTGCGGAGAACTCCTCGATCCGTGCCTTCACGTCGTGGCGGGTGATCCGCTCGCGTGCGGCGATCGAGGACAGGTCGACGCCATTGACGCCCCGGTCGACAACAGCCTGGTACGCGTCGATCGCGCGGTCCGGCACGGTGATCCCGAGCCCGGCCTGGGCGCGCAGGACGGCCAGCCAGAGCTGCCGCTCGAGCACGACCTTCTGTTCCGGCGACCAGAGCGCCGTCATCGCGGTGGAGGCGTACCGCCCGGCCAGAACATTCGGGATGGAGGCGGTCACAGCAGCCAGTGTCCCAGACCGGCGGGCACCGCGACGGCTACGGCAGTGTCTCCAGACGGGGGTCGGCGGCGAGCTGCTCGAGCTTCTCCACCGACGGCCGCTCACCTCGATCCCCGTCCGCCTGCACCTGCACTGCGTAGCCCCGGACCCGCAGCCGCACGTAGCCGAAGCTGAAACCGTCGACCACTTGATCGATCACCGACGGATGCCCGTCGTGGTTCCCGGGCGGAAACCGGCGGTTGACGATGATCGTGACCGTGAGCGTGCCGGCGTGTGCCTTCAACTGGCGGTACCACAGGCCGTCATCGTGGGTCGCGCTCGACCCGGTGCGCAAGACTGTGTAGCCCGACTGTCCGCGAGCCGCGGGAACGTACTCGCGCAGGACGGCAAGCATGTGTGCCGGGATCCCGCTGACGCTGTCGCATTCGATGCTGCCGGGGCATTTCGTCGGTTCCCGTGCTGCCTTGGAGGCGCCGGATGCGGTGGCTGGCGGCACGCTCGCCGTCGCGAAGCCGGGCAGCGTGAGCACCTCGGTCGGTGTCGACGAACCGGCCGGCGGCGGCGACGAACCGCGGGTAGCGAGCCACACGCCCCCGGCGATGACCACGGCCAGCACTGAAAGCATTCCGATCAGACCGCTGGGGATCCCGCGCGGCTCCCTGCCGAGATCCAGCGTCTCCTCGTCGCCGGAACCGACGGAGTCGCCGGGGATACCAGGGATGCCAGGGAGGCCGGGGCCGCCCGAACCGCTCATGGCAACGCCTCGAGCCGCGGGTCGCGCGCCAGGGCGCGCAGTTGCGGAAAGGGGACGACCGTGTCGCCAGAGGCGATCCACTGCATGTCGACGGTGTAGGCCGCAGTCTCAATGTGCACGAACGCCGAGCTCGCACCGGGCGGCGTCACGGTGATCGCGGGGACGGGTTGCCGGGTCGGCCCTCGATAGGTCCGCACCTGGATCAGCAGCGTGCTCGCCCCGACGTGCGACATGACCGCGCGGCCGACGAGCAGCCCGTCACCCCCGGCCGGCTCTTCGCGCGTCACGGACAGCGCGGAGGTGCGCTCGGAGCCCGGCAGGAAGTGCCGAATCGCGCTACCGAGCGCGCGCGGCACGGACGCGGAAACGAGGCACGCGCCCGGGCCGGCGCATGCCCGGCCGCCCAACCGTCGGTAGGTGGGGACGGTCGGTGTCGGCCGTTGCGGCGAAAGTGGCGGCGTCGACGGTCCCGGTTCGGTGGACTCGGTGCGCTCAGCATGCGGTCGAGACGATGGGGAACGGACAGTCAACAACCAGATCACACCGCCGCCGACAAGCAGGATCACCAGCATGAGCCACGCGGCGCGGGGTAGTGGACGACGCGGTGCGCCGACGTCCAGAACCTCCTCGTCGGGCGCGAGCGGTCCGATGCGACCCGCTTCCATGGCCTAGACGGTAATCTCCCGCCGCACCGCGCGCAGGGCGATGTCGCGTCGGTACTGACCCCCCGGCAGGTGCACCGAAGCGACCAGCCGGTACGCCGCGTCACGCGCCTCGCACAGCGTCGACCCGGTCGCCGTCGCACACAGCACCCGACCGCCGGAGGCGACCACCGCGCCATCGTCGCGGCGCCTCGTGCCCGCATGGATGACGCCCTCCTGGTCGGCGCCGGTGATGACGTCGCCGCTACGTGGCGCACCGGGATAACCCGCGGCCGCCAGCACCACGGTCACCGCCGAACCGGCACGCCAGTGCAGGCGGGCCGGCACTCCACCGGTCGCCGCCCAGCGCAGCAACGGCGACAGCGGGGATTCCAGCAGGGCCAGCACGACCTGCGTCTCGGGGTCGCCGAAGCGGGCATTGAACTCCACGACCCGCGGGCCCTCCGCGGTCATCGCGAGGCCGATGTAGAGCAACCCGGTGAACGGGGTACCGCGGCGCTGCATCTCCTCGACAGTCGGCTGAGCAACCGTCCGCACGATGTCCTCGGTGAAGTTCTCGGGCAGCCACGGCAGGGGTGCGTAGGCGCCCATCCCGCCGGTGTTCGGGCCCGTGTCACCGTCCCCGATGCGCTTGAAGTCCTGGGCCGGCACGAGCGGGACGACCGTAGTGCCGTCGGTGACGCAGAACAGCGACACCTCCGGGCCGTCCAGGTACTCCTCGATCACCACGCGGCCACACGCCGCAGCGTGGGCGAGCGCCTTGTCGCGATCGGAGGTGACGACCACTCCCTTGCCGGCTGCCAGGCCGTCGTCCTTCACCACGTAGGGAGGTCCGAACGTGGTGAGCGCCGACGCCGCCTCGGCAGCCGTAGTGCAGACCCGCGCGGCGGCCGTCGGGACGCCGGCCGCAGCCATCACGTTCTTGGCGAACGCCTTGCTGCCCTCGAGCTGCGCGGCCGCCCGCGACGGGCCGAAACACGCGATCCCCGCCGCGCGTACCGCATCGGCGACCCCCGCCACGAGGGGCGCCTCGGGACCCACGACAACCAGCTCCGCACCGATCTCGCAGGCCAGGGCGGTGACGGCGGCGGGATCCAACACGTCCACACCGCGCTGCTCAGCGACGGCGGCGGTGCCGGCATTGCCGGGCGCGCAGACGAGCGAGGTCACGGCGGGGTCGGCGGCGAGGGCGAGGCAGAGGGCGTGCTCGCGCGCACCGGTACCGATGACGAGGACGCGCACGGCGCCGAGCGTATCGGCCAACACCTGATCACGTTTTCGCGGCAGGACCGGCTGCCGAGGCTGCACGGGGCGCGCCGCGAACGTGATCACTCCGCTGGTCAGGACGTGCGGACGACGGTGATCCCCTGGAGGGTCGGGATCAGGACGTCACGGGCGGTGAGCGCCGGCGTCGCGAACCGGCTGGTCGCGCCGACCAGGACGCTGGCGAGCGAGTCACCGGTCTTCGGATCGAGCGAGTGCAGGGTCCCCCGGTCCGGATCGAGCGACCAGACGCGCCCACCGCCGATGACAGGGGAGCCGCTCACCGATGCGTGCCAGCGCACGTGCATCGTCCCGGAGCCGTCGATGCGCACCGCGCGGACCCCGTCCTCGCAGGGGACGTACACCACGTCGCCGTCGACGGCCGTCCCCCCGTAGGAGGAGCACAGCTTAGTCCTGCTGACCTCGCCGCCGATCCCCCCGAGGGCTCGTTGGCGCAGCACGTATCCGAACCCGGACTTGCCGGCGATGAACACCCACCGCGATCCGACGAGGGCGGGTCCTTGCGACCCGAGGTCGAGATCGGCTTCGTTGTCCGTTGCCCACGTCGACGGGGAGTACGAGTCGCGCAGCGTGCCGTCCGCACCGATCTTGAGCACCGAGTCGCTGAAGTCGTAGGGGTCGCCCTGCCCAGCCTCGCCGTTGCCGACCGCGACGAAGAGGTTGCCGGCGGCATCGACCGAAGGCCCCGGCGGTGTCCAGATCCCGCCCTCGCGCGTGGTCGGCACAGTGTAGGACGTCGGCGCACCCACGCCGTTGAGCGGTACGCCGACGAGGCGGCCCTTGTAGCCGCCGCAGTCCCCGGCCAGCCCGCCGAAGGGCACCCAGACGCGCCCGCCGGCGACGGTGAGCGCACCGCGCTCCTGCATCGCCCTGGCCTCCACGCCGGGCAGGTCGATGCTGCGCGACCACTTGACGGCGCCGGTGCGGATGTCGAGTGCCACGAGCAGGTGGCGCGGCGGGCCACCGAGTTCGGGCGAGACGAACACCGAGCCGGTGGCCCGCTCGGCGACCGGTGTGCCGGTGATGCCGAGCGGGTCGATGTTGCCGCACCCGCGCTCGCCCGCGCGGGACGGCGAACCGAGATTTCGCTTCCATCGCTGGGTGAGATTCGGGTTGAACGCGTACACCGTGTTGTTCTCGGTGGCGACGACGACGATGCCGTCGAGGACGACCGGCGACGCGTACACCTGGCCGTCCAGCTTCAGCGCGTGCACGACGTGCGGGGTGCCCCGTACCGGGCGCATGCCGCTCGAGACGCCGCTGCGGTCGGGGTGACCGTGATAGGTCGGCCAGTCGGCCGCCCTATCGACCTTCCCGGCCGTCGCTGTCGGGGACGAGACGGCCGACCCTGACGTCGCTTCGGGCGGCGTGGCCGATACCGCCGGTGACGGCGACGTGCCGCCACTGCCACTCGTGCAGGCGGCGAGCAGCAGGGCGCAGGCGATCGTGAGGCGGGCGGCACGCATCTGCTCAAGTGTCCGCGAGCCGGCGGGCGTTCGCAGCGAACGCGCGATTCGGTTACGAGGTCGAGACGACTGTGATCCCGCTCAGCGTGGGGACGATGACGGTGCGCCCCGCGATGGCGGGCGTCGCGAACCGGCTGGTCGGACCGACGGTGATGTGATTGCGGACGCGTCCTGTCGTCAGGTCGAGCCCATAGAGCACCCCCCCGGACGGGTCGAGCGACCAGACCCGCCCGCCGCCGACGACCGGCGAACCAATGATCGCGGTGCTGGCGTGCCACAGCACCGAAATCCGTCCGACCGCACCGACCCGTACCGCTCGTACGCCGTCGGCGCACGGCACGTAGACAGTGTCACCCACGCTGGCCGTCCCGCCGAAGGCTGCGCAGAGGAAACGTCGGCTCACCGCGCCTCCGATGCCGCCGAGGCGCCTGCGCTCGAGGACGTAGGCGTAGCCGGACTTGCCCGCGATGAAGACCCACTTGTCGTTCGAGAGCAGCGTCGGCCCGAGCGAACCCAGATCGAGATCGGCGTCGTTGTCGCTTGCCCAGGTCGACGGCGAGAAGCTGCCGCGGAGCCTTCCCCCTGGTCCGAGCTTGAGCACCGAGTCGCTGTGGTCGTAGGGATCGCCGACGCCGGCTGCGCCGTTACCGACGGCCACATACATCTGGCCGAACTTGTCGAGCACCGGCCCGGGCGGAGTCCAGATGCCGCCCTCGCGCGTGGTCGGGACCGTGTAGGACGCGGGCGTGCCCCCGCCGTAGCGGTAGTAACCCACGAGGCGTCCCTTGTAAGCGCCGCAATCGCCGGCGAGGCCGCCGAAGGGAACCCATACCCGCCCGCCGGTGACGGTCAACGCGCCGCGCTGCTGCATCGCCCTGGTCTCCACATCGGGCAGGTCCAGGCTGCGGTCCCAGCGCCGGGTGCCGTCGGTGAACGACAGCGCGTAGAGCCGGTGCCGCGGCGGCCCGCCCAGCTCGGCGGCGACGTAGACCACGTTGTACTTCGCGCCGTAGACCGGCGTGCCGGTGATGCCGAGCGGATCGATGTTGCCGCAGGGCAGCTCGCTCGCCCGGGCGGGCGGGCCCAGGTGTTTCGCCCAGCGCAGACCGTAGTTCGGGCCGAAGGCGTAGACGGTGTTGTTCTCGGTAGCCACGATCGTCACGCCGTTGATCACGATCGGCGAGGCGTACACCTTGGCGTCCAACGCCACTCGGCGCGCGATCGCCAGTGAACCGCGTACCGCCGGCATGGTCGGCGAGACGCCGTGACGGTACCGGCTGCCGTGATAGGCGATCCAGTTGCTCGAACCCGCGGCAGCCTCAGCTCGCACGGCGGACGACCTGAGCGCCGCCCCGGCACCGCCGCTCGCACTGGTGCAAACGGCTGCGACGAAGACGGCGGCAACCACGGACGAGACGAGCCGTGTGCGGGTGGACACCATGGCCCCCAGTGTGAGTGATTTGCCCCTCATGTACCAGGAACGCGCACGGCACCTGACCTGAAGATCGCCCACGGTGCGCCCCGAAGGGCGCTGCAATGCTCAGTCGAGCAGGTCGCGCACCCCCACGGTCTCGTCCCGGCCCGGACCGACCCCGATGGCCGAGATGGGTCCGTTGATCATCTTCTCGAGAGCCAGTACATAGTCACGCGCGTTACGAGGCAGGTCGTCGAGGGTGCGCGCGGCCGAGATGTCCTCGTGCCATCCGGGGAACGTCTCGTAGATCGGGATGGCGCGCGCGAACTCGGCTTGGGTCATCGGGAGCTCGTCGTGACGCACCCCGTCGACCTCGTAGGCGACGCAGACCGGCACCTCGTCCATCCCGGTGAGCACGTCGAGCTTGGTGAGCACGAAGCCGGTGACCCCGTTGATCCGAGTCGCGTAGCGGGCGATGACCGCGTCGAACCAGCCGCAGCGCCGGGGCCGCCCGGTGGTGGTACCGAATTCGGCGCCGGCCATCCGCAGCAGCTCACCCTTGTCGTCGACCAGCTCGGTCGGGAACGGGCCCTCGCCGACGCGAGTCGTGTAGGCCTTGACGACCGCGATCACACCGGTGATGCGGGTCGGCGCGATGCCACTCCCGGTGCAGGCGCCGCCGGCGGTCGCGTTCGACGAGGTGACGAACGGGTACGTGCCGTGGTCGACGTCGAGCAGGGTCGCCTGGCCGGCCTCGAGAACGACCGTCTTGCCGTCGGTCAGCATCCGGTCGAGCAGCAGCGAGGTGTCGGTCACCATCGGACGAAGCCGTTCGGCGTAGCTGGACAGCTCGTCGATGACGGCGTCCACGTCGAAGCCCTTGCGGTTGTAGATCTTGACGAGCGTCTGATTTTTCAGGTCGAGCGCACCCGTGACCTTCTCGCGCAGCACGTCCGCTTCGAAGAGATCCTGGACGCGGATGCCGATGCGCGACATCTTGTCGGCGTAGGTCGGACCGATCCCGCGGCCGGTCGTGCCGATCTTGGCGTTGCCCAGGAAACGCTCGGTCACCTTGTCCAACGTGCGGTTGTACGGCGTGATGACGTGCGCCGAAGCGCTCACGACCAACCTGGACGTGTCGATGCCGCGGGCCTCGAGCGCGTCGATCTCCTCGAACAGCACGCCCAAATCGATGACGACCCCGTTGCCGATGATCGGCACGCAGCCCGGCGTGAGGATTCCGGAGGGCAGTAGGTGCAGTGCGTACTTCTCGCCGTCGACCACGATGGTGTGGCCGGCGTTGTTGCCACCGTTGAACTTGACCACTGCTTCGACGCGACTGCCGAGCAGGTCGGTCGCCTTGCCCTTGCCTTCGTCACCCCACTGGGCGCCGACGAGAACGATCGCGGGCATGCCTCACCTCCCTAGGAATCAGCCGGAGCAGGTCAGCCGGAGATCGCAGCGGCCGCCGATGGATCGCTGTCCTCGAGCAGTTGTGCGCAGCGAGTGGCTTCGTCCTGCTCACCCAGTACGCGCGCAGCCTGACCGAGGGCATGCACCGACCGCAGGACACCGCGGTTGGGTGTATGGCTCCAGGGCACCAGGCCCTGGCCCTTCCAGCCGGCGCGTCGCAATGCGTCGAGTCCGCGGTGATACCCGGTGCGAGCAAAGGCGTACGCCTCGACCGGACGGGTGTCGGCGAGCGCGACCTCCGCCAAGGTGGCCCAGGCCAGCGACGACGCCGGGTGCGCCGCAGCGACCTCGGCCGGATCGTCACCTCGCTCGAGCAGCGCGGCGGCCGGGTCCACCGGAAGCCGGGTGGGCGGGGCTAGGAGATTTCCGAAGCTGCTCATGCCGAACCTCTCATCCGGTCGCGGACGTGCCGGCGGACTGCAGCGCCTCGCAGGCTTGCTGGACGCGCGCGGCCATACCGGTCTCGGCCAGCTTGAGGTAGGACCGCGGGTCATAGGCTTTCTTGTTGCCCACCTCGCCGTCGACCTTTAGTACCCCGTCGTAGTTGGTGAACATGTGTCCGGCGATCTCGCGGGTGAAGGCGTACTGGGTGTCGGTGTCGACGTTCATCTTGACCACGCCGTAGCCCAAGGCCTCGCGGATCTCCTCCAGTTCGGAGCCGGAGCCGCCGTGGAACACCAGGTCGAAGGGCTGATCCTTGGCCAGCTTCGTGCCGACCTCGTCCTGGATCTCCTTGAGGATTCCCGGGCGCAGCTTCACCGAACCTGGCTTGTAGGAGCCATGGACGTTTCCGAAGGTCGCGGCCAGGAGGTAGCGGCCCTTCTCGCCGGTACCGAGCACCTCCGCGGTGCGCATGGCGTCGCCCGGGGTCGTGTACAGCTTTTCGTTGTCGTCGCCGCCGTGGACGCCGTCCTCCTCCCCGCCGACGACGCCGATCTCCAGTTCCAAAATGATTCGTGCCTTGGCCGTGAGTTCTAGCAATCCAGCTGCGATCTGCAGGTTCTCCTCCAGCTCGATGGCGGAGCCGTCCCACATGTGGGACTGGAACAGCGGCGCCTCGCCCGCGTCGACCCGCTGCTGCGAGACGGCGATCAGGGGCCGCACGTAGGAGTCCAGCTTCTCCTTCTGGCAGTGGTCGGTGTGCAGCGCGACACTGATCGAGTACTTGGCAGCGACGACATGCGCGAACTCGGCGAGCGCCACCGCGCCCGTCACCATCTCCTTCACCGACGTCCCGGACGCGAATTCCGCGCCGCCGGTGGAAATCTGCATGATGCCGTCGCTCCCGGCGTCCGCGAAGCCCTTCAGCGCGGCGTTCACCGTCTCCGAGGACGTCACATTGATGGCCGGGTAGGCGAATCCACCCGTCTTCGCGCGGTCGAGCATGTCGGCATAGGTCTCGGGCGTGGCGATAGGCATCGGCGTCTCCTCAAGCTGACGGCAGGCGAACTCGCCCGCCAGTATCGCGCAACGACCCACTCCCGCTGCCGCGCCCTCAGCCGAGGAAGTCGCGAAGAGACAATTGCGCGATCCCCGACGCGGTCGCGAGGGCGGCCTGGAAGCCGGCCAGAGCCGTCGGGTCGGCGACCGAGCTGCGGCGGGGGCGGCGGATGGTGTAGGGATCGGTTCGTTCGTCGAGCCCGGCCGTCAACAGCCGCCGGTTCTCCTCGGCGACCAGCTCGATCTCGGTGAGCAGCCGGGAGAGCGCAACGCGGTGCTCGGCGAGCAGGGCCGGCCAGGGCTCGGGCGCCGTCGGCACCAGCTGTGCCAACGTCGCATCCGGCGGGCCGCCGGCGGCGCTCAACAGTTGCCCGACCTCAGCCGCTCGCAGCAACTCAACCGCTCGCATGTCCTCCAGTGCGACGCGCAGTTCCGCATCCGCCCGCCCGAGCCATCGCGTCGACCCCCCGGTGAGGATCAGGCGCACTTCGCTCAGTTTGAACAGCACCATCTCGAGGCTGTCGCGCAGGGTCCACAGCAGCGCGGCCAGGTCCGCGAATGCGAGGCCGCCCCCGGGAACGTCGCTGGTGGCCACGACCCGAGCATCGGCCATCGCCTGACCGATCTGAGCGATCGTGGAGGAACAGTTCAGCCATCCGGCGGCCTCAGCTGCTTCATTTCGTCCCTTTTTAGATGATTTATGAGTAATAAACCGTCCTTCTTCGCAAGATTTCCTCAGGAGACCCTTGCGCTCGGTGTGCGCGGGTGATTGTCTTAGCTAACACCGACCTCACGTAGGCACTCGATCGTCGGCATCTGCGGCTCTGGGGAGGGTCGTCGCACAGGCACCACAGGCACCATGGGCACGAGGCACCGCACCTAGTACCGCGCAGCACCGCTCCGCGGGGGACAGCACAAGGGCAGATTCGGGACTCACCCGATTCGCCTGCCGGTCCGGATCAACATTCCCGGACCGCCCCCCGAGGAGATCGACCATGCAGGCTGCCGAAGCGTTCGCCACCACCCCCCGTGACGACGTCACCGTCGGCGTCGACGAGCTAGTCCGCACCCACCTTCCCTTGGTAGGTCACGCTGTGCGCGAACTGCTCACCCGACTTCCCTCGCACGTCAACCGCGATGACCTCGTCTCCGCCGGGATGCTGGCACTGGTACTGACGGCGCGAAACTTCGACCCCACGCGGGGCGTCCCGTTCGGCCGGTTCGCCGCCATCCGCATCAAGGGCGCGCTGACCGATGAGCTGCGCACAATGGACTGGGCGAGCCGCGCCGTTCGCAGCAAGGCCCGGGAGGCCGACGGAGTCCGCAACGAGTTGACGACCGCGCTGCGCCGCACCCCGTCGCGCTCCGAGGTCGCCCAGGCCATGGGGGTGTCGGTCACCCAGCTCGACCACATCGACGCCGACGTGCAGCGCGCATCGGTCCTCAGCCTGAACGCCCTCACGCCGGATGCCGGCGCCGAACTGGTCCCCAGCAGGTCCGACGATCCCGAGACCCTCCTCGTGCGCCGCGAACAATTGGGCTATCTGCGCGACGCGATCGAGGAGCTGCCCACGCGCCTGTGCACCGTCGTCAAGCAGTACTTCTTCGAGCAGCGCAAGATGGCCGACATCGCCACCGACCTGGGCGTCACCGAGTCCCGCGTCTCACAACTGCGCTCGGAAGCGCTGTTCCTGCTTCGTTGCGGACTGCATGCCACCGACTCCCAGCAGGCCGCACCGCTCGCCTCGACCACTCGCCGGCGCGCCACCGTGGCCCGCGAGGCTTACGCCGCCGCCGTCGCAGGCCGTTCGTCGCTGGCCCAGCGGCTGCAGGGCACCTCGATCATGGGTGAGACACTGCGCGTCGCAGCAGTCTGAACCGCAAGACCGCGCACGCGCACCTACCTGAGCGGCGCGGCGGGCATCGCATCGCGCCTCCGTAGACTCCTCGAGCATGTATTGCGTGGCGGGCACCGTCCTGGCCAACCCCATCTCTCCCGATCACCTGCTCAGCAGCTTCGGGCTGATCGGGATGGCGATCATCCTGTTCGCCGAGTGCGGACTACTGGTCGGTTTCTTCCTGCCGGGCGACACCTTGCTGCTCGCCGCCGGAATCGAGTTGTCGGTCGGCACGATCACGACCCCGCTCGCCGCCTTCCTGATCGTCGGACCGATCGCCGCCGTCGCCGGGAACGTCGCGGGCTACGAGATCGGCAGACGGGCCGGACCGGCCGTGTTCACCCGACCGAACTCCAAGCTCTTCGACCCGTCCTACGTCGGGCGCGCGCGCAACTTCTTCGACCGGTTCGGCTGGGCGACCATCTTCCTGGCTCGGTTCGTCGCGATCGTTCGCACGATGGTCACCGTGATGGCCGGCGTCGGCAGGATGAACTTCCCCCGATACCTGATCGCCTCCACGATCGGTGGCATCGTGTGGGCCGACGGCGTCCTGCTCATCGGGTACTGGCTGGGGCAGTTCCAGTTCGTGCAGGACAAGAAGGGCTACCTCGACGTCCTGGTGATCGCCGTGGTCGTGCTGTCGCTGCTGCCGACCCTCGTGCACTTCCTGCGCCGCCGGCGCCAGGTCGAGCCCTGAGGGCTGATGCCGGTAACGTGCGCGCCGTGAAAGGCATCGTGTTGGCGGGTGGGACCGGTAGTCGGCTCCACCCGATCACGCGGGGCGTGAGCAAGCAACTGCTGCCGATCTACGACAAGCCGATGATCTACTATCCGCTGTCGGTGCTGATGCTGGCCGGCATCCGGGACATTTTGATCATCACGACGCCCCACGAGCACGACCAGTTCGAGCGACTGCTCGGCGACGGCAGTCAGTGGGGAATCGCGCTCACCTACGCCGCCCAGCCCTCCCCCGACGGACTGGCCCAGGCCTTCCTCATCGGCGCCGATCACATCGGCGACGACGCCGCCGCGCTCATCCTCGGCGACAACATCTTCTTCGGACACGGCATGAGCGGCCAGCTGGACGAAGCAGTGACGCAGGTCGAGACGTCGGGCGGCTGCACGTTGTTCGGTTACGAGGTCGGCGACCCCCAGCGCTACGGGGTCGCGATCGTCGATGACTCCGGCACGCTCGTCGACATCGAGGAGAAGCCCGAGCAACCCCGCTCGAACCTGGCGGTGACCGGTCTCTACTTCTATGACAACGACGTGGTCGAGGCCGCGCGGACGCTTACCCCGTCGACGCGCGGAGAACTCGAGATCACCGACCTCAACCGCATCTACATCGCACGCGGTAACGCGCGGCTCGTGGACCTGGGCCGTGGTACGGCCTGGCTGGACACCGGTACCCAGGACGCGCTGCTCGAGGCCAGCCAGTTCGTGCAGGTACTGCAACATCGGCAGGGAATCTCGATCGCCTGTCTCGAGGAGGTCGCGATGCGGCGCGGGTTCATCACCACCGACGCAGCCCTGGAGCTTGCCGATCGGATGGGGTCCTCGACCTACGCCGCCCACCTGCGCATCGCGGCGCAGGGCAGCCGTCGACCGGTGCCGCGCGGATGAACGCGCTCGTCACGCCGATGTCGATCGAGCACACAACGATCGACGGCCTGACGGTGATCGGCGCCAAGGCGGTGACCGACGACCGCGGCACGGTACGGGAGTTCTTCCGGCAGAGCTCGTTCGACGATTCCGGTCTGCAGCTGCCGTCGCAGTGGTCTCAGGTGAACATGACCTGGACCGCCTACGGTGCGCTGCGCGGCCTGCACGGTGAGCGGATGACCAAGCTGATCGGCCTCGCATACGGTGCGGCGTTCGGGGTCTACCTCGACTCGCGCCCGGGCTCGACGACCCAGGGGCGGGTGGTCACCGTCGCGCTGGACGTGGGCCTCCAGGTGCTCGTCCCGCCGGGGGTGTGCAACGGTTTTCAGGCGACGTCGACGCCCGGTTGCCAGTATGTGTATTGCTTCGACGTGGAGTGGAGTGCGGACATGACCGGTGTGGCCGTGAATCCGCTCGATCCGAAGCTCGACATCGCCTGGCCGATAGCGGTGGACCGGTCGAACACGGCACAGATATCAGCCAAGGACGCCGCAGCTCCCGGTCTCGCCGACGCGCTCCGGTAGCTTTCGCGAATGCACGTTCTGGTGACCGGTGGCGCTGGCTTCATCGGCTCGAACTTCGTCCGCTACACCCTCCAGCAGCGACCCGAGGTCACCATCACCGTGCTGGACGCCCTGACCTACGCCGCCGACGAAGCCAGCCTCGCCGACGTTCGCGGGCGCATCGACTTCGTGCACGGCGACATCACCGACGAAGCGCTGGTCGACGGGCTGGTGGCAGCGAGCGAGCTCGTGGTGCACTTTGCCGCCGAGTCGCACAACGACAACTCGTTGCGGGATCCCTCAGCGTTCGTGACCACCAACCTGGTGGGCACCTTCCGGTTGCTTGAGGCAGTGCGGCGCCATGGCGTGCGGCTGCACCACATCTCTACCGACGAGGTCTACGGCGACCTGCAACTCGATGATCCGAACCGGTTCACCTCGCAAACCCCGTACAACCCGTCGAGCCCGTACAGCGCGACCAAGGCGGGATCGGATCTGCTGGTGCGCGCATGGGTCCGTTCGTTCGGGATAACCGCGACGATCTCCAACTGCAGCAACAACTATGGCCCGTACCAGCACGTCGAGAAGTTCATCCCCCGGCAGGTCACCAACCTGCTGTCGGGACGTCGCGCACGGCTCTACGGCACCGGCGCGAACGTCCGCGACTGGATTCACGTCGACGACCACAACAGCGCGGTGTGGAGGATCGTGGACCGCGGTCAGCCGGGCGAGACGTATCTGATCGGCGCCGACGGAGAGCGCAGCAACCGCGAGGTGCTCGAGCTGATCCTCGAGCTCACCGGGAACCCGCCGGACGCCTTCGACGAGGTCACCGATCGGGCGGGGCACGACATGAGGTACGCGATCGACGCGAGCCCGTTACGGACCGAGCTCGGCTGGTCACCCCGCTTCGGCGACTTCCGGGCCGGGCTCGCGGCGACGGTGCAGTGGTATGCCGAGCACCGCGACTGGTGGGAACCGGCCAAGGCCGCCGTCGAGGCCCGCTACGCGGAGTCCGGGCAATGACCACCGGCGATGCGGGGTCCGAGCAGTGACGGGGTCCGAGCAGTGACAGGGTCCGAGCAGTGACGCGCTGGCTGGTGACCGGCGCCCGTGGCCAGGTCGGGCACCACGTGGTCGCAGCGCTGACGTCGGCTCGGGTGGGGACGTCCGAGGTGGCTGCGTTCGGTCGGCAGGAGCTCGACATCACCTCGGCCGACTCGGTCGCGCAGGCAGTGGCGACGGTGCGTCCGGACGTCGTGGTGAACCTGGCGGCCTACACCGCCGTTGACGCGGCCGAGACCGACGAGATGGCGGCGGCGCTGGTCAACGAGCGCGGCCCTGAGCTGTTGGCGAGCGCACTGACCGGCACCGGTGCTCGCCTGATCCACGTCTCGACCGACTACGTCTTCGACGGCACTCCCGGTGCGCCCCACGAGCCCGGCGACCCGGTCGGCCCCCGAACCGCGTACGGCCGTACCAAGTTGGCCGGTGAGCGGGCAGTGCGGGAGGTGCTGCCCGAGTCCTCGATCGTGGTCCGGACCGCGTGGGTGTACGGCGGGCCGGGCGCCAACTTCGTCGACACCATGCTGCGACTCGCAGCTGGCCTCGGACCGGTGGACGTCGTCGCCGATCAGGTCGGCTCCCCCACCTGGGCCGCCGACCTCGCCGGCGCTCTTGTCGAACTGGGGCAGTCGGGCACCGAAGCTGGCGTCGTCCACTACGTCAACGGCGGCGCAGCATCGTGGTTCGACCTCGCGCGGGCGACCTTCGAGCTGGGCGGCTCGGATCCCGCGCGCGTTCGGCCCGTCGATGCCACCGCCTTTCCCCGTCCGGCGCGGCGTCCGGACTGGTCGGTGCTGTCGACGGCGTCATGGACGGACCGTGGTCTGACCGCACCCAGGGGCTGGCGCGCCGCGCTCGCTGATTGCGTTGCCGGCAGTCGCCGGATCTAGGAATTAAAACCGCTTGCACTGGGCGACCACGTCACCGGGAGCTTGCACCTTTATCCCAAGGTAGGACGTGTCGAGCGCGCACTTCTTGATGCGGTCCTGCACTGCGCCGCGCTGCTGCCAGATCAGCAGGCCAAGGCCGATGACGACCAGCAGCACGACCAGCCGGGCGATCAGCGCAGTGACGGCGAGCAACACCAGCACGCCGACAACGACCAGAGCGATCACCAGGCCGATGCCAACTTTCGTCACGTCGTCGGACTGCAGCGCCTCGACCGTCCTCATGGCGCAGACGATAGCCTCGGATCGTGACTTCGGACGCCTTGGCAGGCCCCGGCGCGCTCGCAGATCCACCACCGGGCGGGCTGCGCCTGGTCGCACTAGGGGGCATCAAGGAGATCGGCCGGAACATGACGATGTTCCAGTACGACGGCCGATTACTGGTCGTGGACTGTGGCATGTTGCTGGGCAAGACCAACTCCCCCGGCGTGGATCTCACGCTGCCGGACTGGTCGTACTTCGCTGATCGACTCGACGACATCGACGCGGTCGTGCTGACCCACGGCCACGAGGATCACATCGGTGCGCTGCCCTACCTGCTGCGCGAACGCCGCGACATCCCGATCTACGGTTCGCGGCTCACGTTGGCCCTCGTCGCGGCGAAGCTCGAGCAGCACCACATCCGCACACCGGATCTGCGGCGGGTGATCGAGCGCGAACGACTGACGACCGGACCGTGGGATCTCGAGTTCTTCGCGGTGAACCACAGCATTCCCGACGCCCTGGCCGTCGCGATCCGCGTCGGCGGCCAGACCGTCCTGCACACCGGCGACTTCAAGATGGATCAGACACCCTTGGACGGGCGGCTCACCGACCTCAACGGCTTCGCCGCGCTCGGGGACGAGGGCGTCGACCTGCTGCTAGCCGACTCGACGAACGCCGAGGTAAGCGGATTCATCCCGTCCGAGCGCGATGTCGGCGTCGTTGTCGGCGACGTGATCGCCAAGGCGAGCGGACGGGTGATCGTCGCCTGTTTCGCCTCGCACGTGCACCGCGTGCAGCAGGTGCTCGACGCTGCGGCCGCTGCACAACGGCACGTGGCACTGGTCGGCAGGTCGATGGTGCGCAACATGCAGATCGCGCGCGAACTGGGCCTGCTGCACGTGCCCGACGGCGTGCTTATCGATCTCAAGATGGCAGAGGCGCTGCCCTCGCGACGGGTTCTGCTCGTCTCCACCGGATCGCAGGGCGAGCCCCTGTCCGCGCTCTCCCGGATGGCCAACCGCGAGCACCAGACGGTGCGCATCGGCTCCGACGACACGATCCTGCTCGCATCCTCGCTAATTCCCGGTAACGAGACGTCGGTTGGACAGGTGATCAACGGGCTGTCGCGACTCGGTGCGACGGTCGTGGACAAGTCCACTGCGCTCGTCCACGTGTCCGGACATGCGCCCGCCGGCGAACTGCGCTATCTGATCAACGCGGTCCGCCCTACGAACCACATGCCGGTGCACGGTGAGTGGCGGCACCTGCGTGCGCACGCCGCCATCGCGCGGTCGACCGGCATCCCGGACGAGCGGATCATGCTCGCCGAGGACGGCACCGTCGTCGATCTCGTCGCAGGCCTGGCCAGCATCGTCGGCAAGATCCCCGTCGGCTACGTCTATGTCGACGGGCTCGAGGTGGGCGACATCGGCGACACCACGCTCAAGGACCGGCGGATTCTGGGCGAGGAGGGCTTCCTCTCGATCCTGGTGGCGGTCGACCTCGAAGCGGGCAAGGTCGTGTTCGGTCCCGAGCTCACCGCCCGCGGGTTCTCCGACGACCCGTCCGCGCTCGAGCCGATCAGTGCCAAGCTGGTCGAGGTGGTCGAGAAGGCGCTCGCGGACGGCACCCGCGACGTCGACGCGTTGCACCACCTCGTGCGGCGCACCGTCGGGCGGTGGGTCGACCGTGAGTACCGCCGCCGTCCGATGCTGCTGCCGATGATCGTCGGCGTCTGAGGGCTTTGCCTCCCCTCCCGGTGATCAAGAGGCTCGAACGGTCGAATTCCGACGGTTAGGCCCTCTTGATCACCTGTGGACGGAAGCCGGTCTGTCCACAGCCGGACCGAGTGGCGAGCGGGACACTGCCCTGGCCGCGCACGATCACCGGATGTTTCTCACGCCGAATGGTGATCCGCTGCCCCGAGTGATCGACACCGCAGCGGCCCGAGAGCTCGGCTACACGGCCGCCCGTATCCGGACCGAGCTGCGCACCACGCGCTGGCGGCAGCTTGTCCGCGGGATTTACCTCACGCGCATCGACCTACCGGAGCGATCCGACTGGCTTCTGGCCGGAATTCTGCTCGCGGGGCCGGGTGCGGTCGTCAGCGGCTGGGACGCGGTTCGTGCCCGCGCCCTCGGATCGCCGACCGCGCCGGTCGACGACGTACTGATCCTTGCTCGCGCTGGCACCAATCGACAGGCCGGCCGCGTCCGGGTTCGACCCTCCGCGCGGCCTGTCAGTTGGACCCGGTTGCCGTTGGGCGGCTCCCGCCCGTTCAGCGCACCGGTGGCGCACACGGCCCGCGCCGTGGCTGACACCGCACTGCAGTACCGCAACCTGAGGCCGGTTCGCGCTCTCGTCACCGCAGCGGTCCAGCAGGGGCTCTGCACTCCGGATCAGCTGGCCGGTGAACTCGCCGACGGGCCCCGGAACGGAAGCGCTCAGCTGCGCCGGGCGCTTGACGACGTGTTCGGTGGCGCCGCCTCGATCGCCGAGGCAGAAGTGGCCGACCTGTTGCGATCGCGCAGGCTACCGCCGTTCATTCTCAACGCTGCGATCCTGGACGGGTACGGCCACCACGTAGCGACAGCAGACGTGTTGTGGCCAGAGCTGCGGGCAGTGCTCGAGGTGGACAGCCGTGAGCACCATTTCCTGGAACCGCAGTGGCGCAGCACCATGCGCCGGCACAACCGATTGCTCGGCCTGGGCTACGCGGTCGCGCACTACCCGCCGGTTGATTTCCGAGACCGGCCGGACGCGGTATTGGCCGAAATCGAGGCGTGGCTGAGCGGGCGCACCCGTGAGCTGGGTCTCGCGCTGTGACCTTGATCAAGAGGCTCGAATCGTCCGATTCCGACGGTTCGGCCCTGTTGATCACCCGATTGATCAACGACGATCACCGACCGGCACGGCCCGGCGGGGTGAAGTACGCGGCACAATGGAGGGGTGACCACCAGCACTGCTCGGCTGCGTCCGGGAACGATCTCCCCGCGCCGCGCGGTCCCCTCACGGATCGTCCGTCCGCACTACGTCGACGCCAGCCCCGGCACCCCGGCCGACCACGACGACCCGATGGTGAAGGACGTCGACACCATTGCCCGCATGCGGACGGCCGGGCGCATCGCCGGCGACGCCCTTATCGAGGTCGGCCGGCACGTCGCGCCAGGGGTGCCGACCGACGAGCTCGACCGCGTCGGCCACGACTTCCTGGTCGCTGCGGGCGCTTACCCGTCCACGCTGGGTTACAAGGGCTTCCCGAAGTCGCTGTGCACGTCGGTCAACGAGGTCATCTGCCACGGCATCCCCGACTCGCGCGCGCTGCAGGACGGTGACGTGGTGAAGGTCGACATCACCGCCTACATCGGCGGGGTGCACGGCGACACGTGCGCCACGTTCTACGCCGGCGACGTCAGCCCCGAGGTGCACGATCTCGGCGAGCGCACGCGCGAGGCGATGCTGCGGGGTATCCGGGCGATCCGGCCCGGTCGTCCGGTCAGCGTGATCGGCCGGGTTATCGAGTCCTACGCCAAGCGGTTCGGCTACGGGGTCGTGCGCGACTACACCGGCCACGGCGTCGGGCCGTCGTTCCACACCAAGCCGACGATCCTGCACTACGACGAGCCGCGCGCCGCCACGATCCTGGAACCGGGCATGACGTTCACCGTCGAGCCGATGCTCACCCTCGGCGGGTACGACTGGTTCTCCTGGGACGACGACTGGACGATCCTGACCAAGGACGGCTCGTGGGCCGCGCAGTGGGAGCACACGGTGGTCGTCACCGACGACGGCGTGGAGATCCTGACCCTTTCCTCCAGCTGAGCGGTCAGCGCGACACGATCGGGTTCTCTCGCGCAATATCCGGAAATCGCTAGAGAGCCGGATACGGTCTGATCCATGAGTCGACACCGTGAGCCGGACACGCGCATCGGGCGGCACCGCCTGGCCGGGGTGCAGTGACGCCGGGTGGATCCCGTCCGCAATCCGTACGCCCCCGGCGCAGGACAGCGCCCGCCTGAGCTGGCCGGGCGCAACGAGGAACTGGACGGTTTCGACGTCGTCCTGGAGCGGGTCTCGCGAGCCCGTCCCGAACGCTCCATCGTCCTGACCGGGCTGCGGGGGGTGGGCAAGACGGTGCTGCTCAACGCGATGCGTTCGGCGGCAGTGCGGCGCGGATGGGGCACCGGCAAGCTCGAGGCCCGCCCGGACCAACCGTTGCGCCGCCCGCTGGCGGCCGCGCTGCACCTCGCTGTGCGCGAACTCGCCCAGCCGAACAAGAGCGAGGCCGAGCACGTCCTCGGCGTGCTGAAGTCCTTCGCCCAGCGCGAGCCCCCCGGTCGGGTCGCGAAACTCCGCGACCGCTGGCAGCCAGGTATCGACGTGCCGGTCGTAAGTGGACGCGCGGACTCCGGCGACATCGAGATCGATCTCGTCGAACTCTTCAGCGACGTCGCAGGACTGGCCGGCGACACCGGACACGGCATCGCGATCTTCATCGACGAGATGCAGGACCTCTCGCCCGAGGACGTCTCGGCCATGTGCGCCGCCTGCCACGAGCTGTCGCAGCAACGCCTGCCGCTCGTCGTGGTCGGTGCCGGCCTGCCGCACCTTCCGGCCGTGCTCTCGGCAAGCAAGTCCTACTCCGAGCGACTCTTCCGCTACGCCCGCATCGACCGCCTCGACCGCGCCGCAGCCGACGCCGCGCTCCAACGGCCCGCCCGCGAAGAGGACGCCGAGTTCGACGATGACGCACTCGCCGCGATGTACGCGGCGACCGGCGGGTATCCGTACTTCGTGCAGGCCTACGGCAAGACGGCGTGGGACGTGGCGCCCCGTTCTCCGATCACGGCGGCAGACGTCGCCGTGGCGGCTCCCGAGGCCGAGGCGGAGCTGGCCGTGGGGTTCTTCGGTTCGCGCTACGAGCGGGCGACCCCGTCGGAGCGGGAGTACCTGCGGGCGATGGCGGACGTGGCCGACGCCGACACACCAGACGACGCGGTGCCAACGGCCGCCGTCGCCCAGGCGCTGGAGCGACCGCCGCAATCGTTGTCACCGGCTCGAGACGCGCTGCTGAAGAAGGGCCTCGTCTATTCCGGGCAGCGTGGCCGCATCGCCTTCACCGTCCCGCACTTCGGCCGCTACCTGCGTGGCGTCGACGCCTGACCGCCCCTGCGTCCAGATCGGGTCCGTTCGCTACCAGCCACGCCGAAACTGTTCTAGGTGCTCCCGCCCGCGTGACTGCGTATCCACGCGTGCATGGCGATACCGGCGGCGACGCCGGCATTGATCGACCGCGTGGAGCCGAACTGGGCAATCGAACAGACCTGCGATGCAATGCCGCGGGCTTCCTCGCTCAGGCCGGGACCCTCCTGCCCGAACAGCAGCAGGGACGCCCGCGGCAGCACGGCGGTCTCGAGTGGCGCCGCCCCGGGCAGATTGTCGACGGCAACGATCGTGTAACCCGCAGCGTCGGCGTAGTCGCGCAACGCGGTGATCGACTCGACGTGGCGGATGTGCTGGTAACGGTCGGTGACCATGGCTCCGCGCCGGTTCCAGCGGCGCCGCCCGACGATCACGACCTCGCGCGCCTGGAAGGCGTTTGCGGTGCGCACCACGGTGCCGATGTTCAGGTCGTGCTGCCAGTTCTCGATGGCAACAGCGAAATCATGGCGGCGGGTGTCGAGATCGGCGACGATTGCCGCCACCCGCCAGTACCGGTACCGATCGGTGACATTGCGGCGGTCGCCCTCGCGTAGCAGATCCGGGTCCAGGCGCGGGTCGTGCGGCCAGGGCTCCGGATGCGGGCCGACGCCCACCGAGCCGTCGGGTACCGAGCCGTCGGGTACCGAGCCGTCGAGCACAGCTCAGGACAGACCGAGTTCGGCGAGCGAGTACGCGGCTCGGCAGGGATGGCCGGCGGCCTCGATCGCGGCTACGCCCCCGCGGTCGGCGATGAGCGCGACCCCGGCGATCTTGGCGCCGGCTTCCAGCAGCGCCCGCACCGCGGTCAGCGGCGATGACCCGGTGGTCGACACGTCGTCGACGACGAGCACACGCCGACCGGTGACGGAGGGGCCTTCGATGCGTTGCAGCATCCCGTGCGCCTTCTCCTGCTTGCGCACGACGAACGCGTCCACCGTCCCGCCGGAAGCCTGCATGACCGACGTCCCCACCGGATCGGCGCCGAGCGTCAGACCGCCGGCCGCCGTATAGTCCCAGTCCGTTGTCAGCTCGCGCAGCACGCGTCCGACGAGCGGGCCTGCTTCACGGTGCAGGCTGATCCGTCGCATGTCCAGATACCAGTCGGCCTCGCGCCCGGACGACAGCCGCACCCGACCGTGGACGACCGCGATCTCCTTGATCAGCTCCAGCAGTCGCGCACGGTCGTCCACGGCTCGTCAGCGTAGTCAGAAGGCGCGGCGGGCCAAGACGCGGCGCAGGACCGGGCGCGGCACAAGTCGAACCAGCCGCAGCATGGCGCGGTACTTCCGCGACGGCACCGAGATCGTCTTGCCCCGCATCGCGTCGGCCAGCCCTTCGCGCACAACCTCCTCGGGGCTCAGCCACATGCGCTCGGGCACGTGGGACATGTCGGCGTGGGCCCGCTGATGGAACTCGGTGCGGGTGAAGCCGGGGTGCACCGCGGTCACTGTCACGTTCGTGTCGTGCAACTGCACGGAGAGCGACTCACTGAACAGCGTCACGTACGCCTTGCTCGCCGCGTAGGTGGCGTTGGAACCGCGGGGAACATAACCGGATACCGACGAGATGTTGATGATCCGTCCGCTGTTGCGGGCCGTCATCGCGCGCACCGCGGCGTGGGTGAGACGCAGGACCGCTCGGACGTTCAGATCGAGCTGGCGCTCCTCGTCCTCGATCGAGGCGGCGCCGAAACCCTTGTACGTCCCTATTCCGGCGTTGTTGACGAGGATCTCGACCGGCCGCTGCGCGTCCTCGAGCCGCCGGACCACCGCCGCGCAGCCCGCATCGGAGCTCAGATCGGCGACGATCATTTCGGTAAGGACGCCGTGCTGGTCGGCGAGCTGCTGCCGGGCCGACGTCAGTCGCTCGGGATCGCGGGCCACGAGCACCAGGTCGTGTCCGGACGCGCAGAGCTGGCGGGCGAATTCGGCGCCCAGTCCCGCGGTGGCGCCGGTGACCAGTGCGGTCGGCATCAGACGTCGGAGCGGCGGGACTTGCTCGCTTTGGCGCGCGATCGGGCGAGTTCGGCACCCCGCGCTATCGCCTCGGCGTCGGAGCGGACCTTGGCGCGCGACTTCCCACTGTTCGCGGGCGAGCGGGTCGCTCGGGCGGGGCGGGCCGGCTGTGCTGCACCATGCGGGGTCGCCGCGCCGCCGCGCCGGGCACGCGGGCCGAACAGTCCGGCGAGCCCGGGGCGGGGCTGGCCGCGCAGCTCCGGCGGTGTCACCGCGTCGCGGCACCGGCGGAAGTACGCCGAGGACGTGGGGACGAACACCAGCACGAGCGCGACGATGGCAGCCAGGCCGGCGATCACGCTCGCCACCTTCGGGATGACCGGCCACCCCGATATCGGCACGACGTAGAACGGCAGGCTGGTCAACACGATGATGATGAGCAGCGCCCACCGCGAACCGCTCGCGCTGCGGGCGCGCCGCAGCGCGTAGACCAGCAGCCCGAGTGCGATCGCCATCACCGCCGTCTGGATGAGCGAGCCGACCCGCAGCGAGTGCAGCGCGCCGTCGACGTCGTAGTTCTTGATCGGCTTCTTCGCGTTGTCGTTCTGGTCCGCCAGGTACCTGCGGAGGCTCTCCGTCGAGCCGAGCAGGCCGAGGGCCCGCACGACGAGGGCCAGGACGACCACCCCGATCGCCGCGCGCGCGCGCTCGATCGACTTCGGCGGGGTCACTGCGGGGGTATCCCCGCGCGCCCCGCGGCCGAACGTCACCTTGGTCATGGACACCTTCTCGGAAGGAGCCTCTTCGGTCGTGTCACTCACCGGCGCAGTGTACGTGCGCTGAGCTGCCCGGGACACCACGGCGCGGGCGAGTCGGACCGTCCCGGGCACGGCGCGAACGCAGGTGGACCCTCGGGCGTTGACTACAGTGCGGGGACGATCCACCCGCACACGCAGCCATACTCGGCAGGCATCGACACCGGAGAGGCCGACGATGACCGTCCCACCCGACGAGGGCCGCAACGACGGCGCCCGCGGGCCGGAGGCGGACGCCCCGCTGGATTTCGATCCCTACCGCTTCGGTGCGCCTGATCACCCCGTGCCGCCCGAATACGCACCGCCCGGGTACCGGCCCCCGGCCCTGCCCCGTGAACCCGACCTGCCCCGGACCCCGCCACCACCGAATTACGGCACGTCCTACGTGTCAGCGCAGGGGCACCCGCGCTACCCGCCTTCGCAACACCCGCAGCAGGTGGCCTCCCGCGCTGGGAACGGCAAAGCGGTCGCGTCGATGGTGCTGGGGATCGGGTCGATCGTGCTCTGCTGGTTGGCATTCTTCGACATCGTTCTCGTCGTCCTGGCGGTGATCTTCGGACTCATCGCGCTCGGCGACAACCGGCGAGATCCCGCCCGCGGCGGGCGCGGCATGGCCATTACCGGAATCGTCTGCGGCGTTGTCGGCGCGATCCTGGCGGCCGTGCTCACGACGTGGTTCCTTCATCTCGCCGATCAGTGCGGCGGGTTCGAGACGAACTCCAGCCAATTTCAGCAGTGCGTCCGCGACCACATCTGATCAGCAGCGCGCCTACCGACGCACCCGCGGACAACGCCGCCCTAGTTGTTGTTGACGACGATCAAGATGATGGCCACATAGAGCAGGATCGCTACTGCGCCGCACACGAGCCCCGCGATGGCAAGACCCTTGTTCGGGGCGCCCTTGTTCGCCTTCGACAGACCGATGCCGCCGAAGATCACGCCGAGCACTGCGAGCACCATGCCGACGATGGGGAACCAGAACAGAACCAGGCCGATGATGCCGCAGACCAAACCTGCAGTTGCGATGCCGTTGGTCTGCCGTTGCGGATAGCCGCCGTAGGCCGGCGGAGCTGGTGCGTAGCCGCCCTGCGGCTGTGGTGGTTCATCTCCCGGATAGGAACTCGTCATGATCGCCTCCAGTGGACGTATGGATGCCCGGTCAGGCCCAGCTTGAACAAATGATTGCACGTCGCTGAGCCGATCTTCGCATTTGCTTATATTGTCAGCGCATCCGAACTGGGCCTGACGAGCTCGCCGAAAGAGGTCATCACCATGGGACAGCCGGGCGGCGAGCCGTACGACCCGAACAGCGGTTATCAGGACCCACCCCCCGCGCCGTACTACGACCAGCAGTACGGACAGCCGCAGTACGGGCAGCCGCAGTACCCGCAACAGCCATACGGGCAGCCACAATACCCGGCACAGCCCTACCCACAGCAGCCCTACTCGCAGCCATACAGCGCTCCCGGCTACCCGATGCCGGCCGGCTACCCCATGCCGCCCGGCTACCCCACTGCGATGTACGGGCCGCAGCGGCCGGGTCAGGCCACCACCGCCGGCGTCCTCGCCTATATCGCGGCCGGCCTGCTCATCGCGGCGGGCATCCTGCTGTTCGTCGGAGCCTCGGTCATCACCGGCCTCAGCACGCTCAGTCACAACGGCCACGAGCTACTCTCCGCCGAGCTGGTGATCGACGGAGTGCTCAACCTCGTCGCAGGCGGCCTGCTCATCGCCGGTGCGGCGGTGCTCATGGGTGGTGCCGCCAACGGCCGCATCCTGCTCAGCGTCGGCTCGGGCATCGTCCTCGCGCTGTGCATCTTCTGGATCGCCCGGACCGGCGGCGGGGCCGTCGTCTATTCCCTCATCTTCGCCGCACTCGTCATCGTTGCGCTCGCCATGGCCTGGACGACGGCGACAACACGCTGGTTGCGCGAGGCCGCAAAGACCGGCAAGCGTTGACACCCGAGAAGGGGAATCCATGACCGACCAAGACCCGTACCAGAAGCCCTACCAGGGCCAGCCGCCCGAGTCCCAGCCGCCCGAGCAGCCCTACCAGGGCCAGCCGTACCAGCAGCCTTACCAGGGCCAGCCGTACCAAGGCCAGCCCTACCAGGGCCAGCCGCAGGCCGCCCAGCCCTACTACGGGCAGCCTGCCCAGTACCCGCCGCCGCCCGGCTACGGCTATCCGCAATCGTCCTCGGGGACGAACGGGCTGGGAGTGGCCGGCTTCGTGTGCGGGCTGGTCGGTCTGATCTTCTTCTGGATCCCGTTCCTGGGCATCATCCTGGCGCTGCTCGGCGTGACGATGGGAGGCATCGGGATGCAGCAGGCCAAGCGCACCAACAGCGCACCGGGCCTGGCCATCGCCGGTCTCGTGCTGGGCATCGTCGCCCTGATCCCGGCCGTCGTCGTACTGGCGGCAGTGCTCAGCAGCTGAGACGGTTCAACCGCCCGAAACCTGCAACCCGGACCGGTCTTCGCGCGCGTCCACCCGGACGGTCTGCCCGTCGCGGATAGTGCCGGCGAGCAATTCGCGCGCCAGGGCGTCCCCAATCGAAGTCTGCACCAGACGCCGCAGCGGACGGGCGCCGTAGAGCGGGTCGAAACCCGTCAGTGCCAGCCATTCGCACGCGGCGGGCGTGACCTCGAGTGTGAGCCGCCGTCCGGCCAGCCGGCGCGCCAGCGTGTCCACCTGGATGTCGACGATGCGGGTGAGGTCCTCGGTGGTGAGCGCTTCGAAGACAACGATGTCGTCGAGGCGGTTGAGGAACTCCGGCTTGAAATGCTCACGCACGACATCGAGCACCGCGTCCCGCTTGAACTCGTCGGGCAGTTCGCTCATCAACGCCTGCGAACCGAGGTTGGATGTCAGGATCAGGATCGCGTTGCGGAAGTCGACCGTGCGCCCCTGGCCGTCGGTGAGCCGGCCATCGTCGAGTACGGCGAGCAGCACGTCGAAGACGTCCTGGTGTGCCTTCTCTACCTCGTCCAACAGCACGACGCTGTAGGGACGCCGGCGCACAGCCTCGGTGAGCTGTCCACCCTCCTCGTAGCCGACGTATCCGGGCGGGGCACCGACGAGGCGGGCGACCGAATGCTTCTCGGAGTATTCGCTCATGTCGATGCGCACCATCGCGCGCTCGTCGTCGAACAGGAACGCGGCCAGCGCCTTGGCGAGTTCGGTCTTGCCGACGCCGGTCGGGCCGAGGAAAAGGAACGAACCGGTGGGCCGGTTCGGGTCGCTGATGCCGGCTCTTGCCCGGCGCACCGCGTCCGACACCGCCTGCACCGCGCTTTTCTGGCCGATGACCCGCGCGCCCAGCTCGTCCTCCATGCGCAGCAGCTTGGCGGTCTCGCCCTCCAGCAGGCGCCCGGCCGGGATTCCGGTCCAGGCGGCGACGACGTCGGCGATGTCGTCGGCGGTGACCTCTTCCTTGACCAGCACGTCCTGCTGCGGCTCGGCATCAGCTGCGGCCACGAGCTCCTTGTCCAGCTCGGGGATCTCGCCGTAGAGCAGGCGCGACGCCGTCTCGAAGTCGCCGTCGCGCTGGGCGCGCTCGGCCTGTCCACGCAGGTCGTCGAGGCGTTCCTTGAGTTCACCGACCCGGTTGAGTCCGGACTTCTCGCGCTCCCAGCGGGCGTTGAGTGCGTCGAGCTGCTCGCTTCGATCTGCCAGCTCCGCGCGAAGGTGGGCCAGGCGCTCCTTCGACGCGTCGTCGGTCTCCTGGGCGAGCGCCATCTCTTCCATCTTCAAGCGGTTGACCGCGCGTTGCAGCTCGTCCACCTCGACCGGGCTGGAGTCGATCTCCATGCGCAGCCGCGACGCCGCCTCGTCCACGAGATCGATCGCCTTGTCCGGCAGGAATCGGGAAGTGATGTAGCGGTCGGACAGCGTCGCCGCGGCGACCAGCGCACCGTCGTTGATGCGCACCTTGTGATGGGCCTCGTACTTCTCAGCCAGACCGCGGAGGATCGTCACGGTGTCCGCGACGGACGGCTCGCCGATCAACACCTGCTGGAATCGCCGCTCGAGCGCAGGGTCCTTCTCGATGTGCTCGCGGTACTCGTCCAACGTGGTCGCCCCGACCATGCGCAGCTCGCCGCGCGCCAGCATCGGCTTCAGCATGTTTCCCGCGTCCATCGCGCTGTCGCCGGTCGCTCCGGCACCCACGACGGTGTGCAACTCGTCGATGAAGGTCACGACCTGCCCGCCGGAGTCCTTGATCTCGTTGAGGACGGCCTTGAGCCGCTCCTCGAACTCGCCGCGGTACTTCGCACCGGCGACCATCGAAGCGAGATCCAGCGAGATCAGCTTCTTGCCGCGCAGGGACTCCGGCACGTCGCCGGCGACGATGCGCTGCGCAAGGCCCTCCACGACAGCGGTCTTGCCGACGCCCGGCTCCCCGATCAGGACGGGGTTGTTCTTCGTGCGCCGGCTGAGCACCTGCACCACGCGGCGGATTTCGGTATCGCGCCCGATGACGGGGTCGATCTTGCCCTCGCGCGCGGCGGCGGTGAGGTCGTTGCCGTACTTCTCCAGCGCCTGGAAGGTGCCTTCCGGGTCGGCGCTCGTGACGCGCGCGGAACCTCGCACCGACTGCAACGCGTCGGCGAGCGCGGCAGGGGTGACGCCGTGCTTCGTGAGCAGGGTTGCAATCTCGCCTCCCTGCACCGCCAGCGCGAGCAGCAGGTGTTCGGTGGACACGTATTCGTCGCTTCGATCGCGAGCCTCGCGCTCGGCCGCGCTCAACACGCCGAACAGGGCACGTGAGGTCTGCGGGGCTCCGACTGACGAGCCGCTGGCTGACGGCAGCCGGTCGACGAGCCGCTGCGCCTCGGCGCGAATCGCCAGCGGGTCGACCCCGATGGCCTGGAGAATCGGCCGGGTCAGACCCTCGGCGTCATCGAGCAGTGCGACAGCGAGGTGGGCCGGCTCGGTGGCGGGGTTTCCTCGCTCGGCCGCGTTCTTCACCGCCGTCGAGACAGCCTGCTGACTTCGTGTGGTCAGGTCCATGACATCACTCCTTCCTCGTCCCCGCCGTGGTCAGCGCTGTCGCTGCTGCGATTTCCACACAACGAGCGCGGTAGTGGGGACACTTCGGGCCATCAGTTCGGCGTGTGCGTGATCGAGTTCGGCGGCGAGCTCGGCGACCCGCTGGCGCAACGCGCCGACCTGCGATTCGAGGTCGATGATCCGTTTGATTCCGGCGAGGTTCAGGCCTTCGTCCTGGGAGAGCCGCTGCACCTCGCGCAGGAGGGCGACGTCGCGGGCGGAGTAACGGCGGCCGCCGCCCAGCGTGCGTCCCGGCGTCACCAACCCGAGACGGTCGTACTGGCGCAGGGTCTGCGCGTGCATGCCAGCCAGCTCCGCCGCCACAGAGATGACGAAGACGGGCGCGTCCTCGGGTACGTCCTCACGTCGTCGCGCCACGGTCGCCTCCTCTGCTCGGCTGCAGCAGTGCGGACGTGATCTGCGGGCGCGGATCGACGTCGTTCGCAGCGCTGAACTTCTCCAGCGCCTCGCGGGCGTCGTCGGTCAGTGTGCGCGGCACGGCCACCTCGACGGTCACGAGCAGGTCGCCGGTCCGCTTGCCTCGGCGTACCCCACGCCCGCGCACGCGCAGCGTCTGACCGGACGGCGTCCCCGCCGGCACCTTCAGCGACACGGCCCCATCCAGTGTCGGAACGCGCAGCGTCGTGCCCAACGTGGCCTCGGCGAAGGTGACCGGGACGGTGAGCAGGAGGTTGTCGTCCTCGCGTCGAAACAGCGGGTGGTTGCCGACGCGGACGGTGACGTAGAGGTCACCGGCGGGCCCGCCACGCTGACCGGGAGTGCCCTTGCCGGCGATGCGCAGCTTCGCGCCGTCGCGGACGCCGGAGGGCACGCGGACGGTGATGGTGCGGGTCTGCGTCGTCGACCCGGAACCTCCGCACTCGGGGCATGGGTCGTCGACGATCTGTCCGGTGCCGCGGCAGTCGCGGCACGGCTCGCTGAAACCGAAGGCGCCCTGGTTCCGGCTGACGAAGCCGGTGCCAGAACAGGTCGGACAACGATGCGGCGACGTGCCGGGACGCGCGCCGTTGCCGTGACAGGTGTGGCACATCCCCGCGCCGGCAAGCCGCAACGGCAGGGTCACACCGTGCACGGCGTCGACGAAGTCGAGGCGGACGTCGGCGCTGACGTCCTGACCGCGCGCGGGTCCCGCGCCGCGCGCGCGACCGCCGGCCGGCGACGAGCTGTTGCCGAACAGGTCGGTGAACAGGTCGCCCAGCCCGCCGCTGCTGTTGTTGCCGAACAGGTCGCTCATGTCGAGCGGCGAACCGCCACCGTATCCGCCGGGTGCACCACCGGCGCCGGGGCGGAAGCTGCCGCTGCCGAACAGGGTGCGCGCCTCGTCGTACTCCTTGCGGGTGGTGGCGTCGGAGAGCACATCGTAGGCCTCGGAGACCTCCTTGAACCGCGCCTCGGCCTCCGCGTTGCCGGGGTTCTTGTCCGGGTGCAGCTCGCGAGCCAGCTTGCGGTACGCCTTCTTGATGGTCGCGGTGTCGGCATCCTTGGCGACGCCGAGAGCGGCGTAATAGTCCTTGTCGATGTAGTCCTTGGTATTCATCGCTGCGACGTCACCTCCAGGCGGTTCATCGTCGGACAGGCGTTGGGTGCGCGCCTGCGCCGGTCAGGCTTGCTCCCTGCGCAGGCGCACACACCGCTCCCTACTGATCCTTTCCTTCTTCGTCACCTTGCGGTGCCGGCTCACTCACCGGCGTGGTGGGGGTCACTGGCACCTCGGGCGTCGGCGGCGCACTGGCAGGAGTCGGGTCGGTGACACCGACCATCGCCGCGCGCAGGAGCCGGTCGTTGTGCTTGTAACCGGGCCGCATGACCTTCGTACAGGTCGGCTCGCTCACGTCGTCACTCTCGTCATGCAGCACGGCTTCGTGAACGGACGGGTCGAAGGGATCGCCCACCTCGCCGAACGCCACCAGACCGAGCTTCGAGAAGACCTGGTCGAGCCGATCAGCAACGGCCTTGAGACCCCCGGTCAGATCACCATGCGCTCGCGCGCGATCGAGATCGTCGAGTACCGGCAACAGATCGGCGAGTACCCGGCTCACCGCGACCTCGCCGGCCGCCAGCCGCTCACGCTCGGCGCGCCTGCGGTAGTTCGCGTACTCGGCCTGCAGCCGCTGCAGATCCAGAGTGCGCTCGGCGAGCAGCACCGCGTCCTCCGACGGCGCAACCTCCGGCGGCGGCGATGCGTCGCCGGAGCTTGCACTAGCGGGATCGAGCGGTGCGCCCCGGTCGATTTTGCGGTTGTCCCGGATCACGACCGGCTCTGGTTCCTCCGCGCGAGCGCCTCGCCTCTCGCCGTCCCAAGGACTCACGGCCTACCTCGCTGCGCTCGTTCGGCCGGCCAAGCCCGGACCACATCGGTTCGCTCGCTCACTTCTGCTCCTCCCCGGAGCCCGCGTCGGAGCCCTCGTCGACGACCTCGGCGTCGACGACGCTGTCGTCGGCCGTGGCGCCGGCGGCAGCACCGGACGGTGCACCGTCGGGGCCTGCCGAAGCCTGCGCCGCCTCATACAGGGCGCCACCGGCCTCGGACGCGATGCGCGACACCTTCTCCTGCGCGCCTTTGATGGCCTCGAAGTCGGCTCCGTCGAGCGACTTCTTGAGCTCCTCGACAGCAGTCTCGAGCTCGGCGCGCTTGTCGGCGGGGAGCTTGTCACCGTTCTCGGTCAGGAACTTCTCCGTCGCGAACTGCAGGCCTTCGGCGCTGTTTCGGGTCTCGGCGTCATCACGGCGTTTCTTGTCCTCATCCGCGTGGGCCTCGGCTTCCTTCATCATCCGGTCGATCTCGTCCTTGGACAGGCCCGAACCACCGGTGATGGTCATGCCCTGTTCCTTGTTCGTGGCGAGATCCTTGGCCGACACGTGGACGATGCCGTTCGCGTCGATGTCGAAGGTGACCTCGATCTGCGGGACGTTACGCGGTGCCGGCGGCAGGCCGGTCAGCTCGAACATGCCGAGCTTCTTGTTGTACGCGGCGATGTCACGCTCACCCTGGTAGACCTGAATCTGAACGCTGGACTGGTTGTCTTCGGCCGTCGTGAAGATTTCCGAACGCTTGGTCGGGATCGTGGTGTTGCGCTCGATCAGCTTGGTCATGATGCCGCCCTTGGTCTCGATACCCAGCGACAGCGGGGTGACATCGAGCAGCAGGACGTCCTTGACCTCGCCCTTGAGCACGCCGGCCTGCAGCGCGGCGCCCACCGCGACGACCTCGTCCGGGTTGACCCCCTTGTTGGGCTCGCGCCCACCGGTGAGTTCCTTGACCAGCTCGGCGACGGCCGGCATGCGGGTCGACCCGCCCACCAGCACGACGTGGTCGATCTGGCTGACGCTGATCCCGCCGTCCTTGATCACGTTCTGGAACGGGGCCTTGGTGCGCTCGAGCAGGTCACCGGTGATCTTCTGGAACTCGGCGCGCGAGAGCGACTCGTCGAGGAACATCGGGTTCTTCTCGGCGTCCTGGGTGATGTAGGGCAGGTTGATCGAGGTCTGCTGCGAGGAGGACAGCTCGATCTTGGCCTTCTCCGCCGCCTCGCGCAGTCGCTGCATCGCCATCTTGTCCTTGGACAGGTCGATGCCGTGCGCCGAACGGAATTTGTCGACGAGCCAGTCGATGATGCGCTGGTCCCAGTCGTCCCCGCCGAGGTGGTTGTCGCCGCTGGTGGCCTTGACCTCGATGACACCTTCGCCGATCTCGAGCAGGGAGACGTCGAACGTGCCACCACCGAGGTCGAAGACGAGGATCGTCTGCTCGGTCTCGCCCTTGTCCAGCCCGTAGGCGAGGGCGGCCGCGGTGGGCTCGTTGACGATGCGCAGGACATTCAGACCCGCGACCTGCCCGGCTTCCTTCGTGGCCTGGCGCTGGGCGTCGTTGAAGTAAGCCGGGACGGTGATGACCGCGTCCGCCACAGGCTCGCCCAGGTAGCTCTCCGCGTCACGCTTGAGCTTCTGTAGCACGCGCGCGCTGATCTCCTGCGGGTTGTAGGACTTCGCGTCGATATCGACCTTCCAGCTCGTCTCGCCCATGTGACGCTTGACCGAGCGGATGGTGCGATCGACGTTGGTGACGGCCTGCCGCTTGGCGACCTCACCGACGAGCACCTCGCCGTTCTTGGCGAAGGCGACCACGCTGGGCGTGGTGCGCGAACCTTCGGAGTTCGCGATGACCTCCGGTTCGCCACCGGACAGGACGGCGACGACGGAGTTGGTGGTACCGAGGTCGATACCTACGGCTCGTGCCATGGGGGCTGACTCCTCTTCCAGGTGTGGTGGTGCTCAGGTGCACGCTCGGGTCGGGTGCGTCGGACGTGAGCCGGCAAAAGCTCATGGTGCCCGCCGGACTGGCTCACTGTCAAATAAACTGAGCGGACGCCGCTCAAGTTCCCGGCTGCCCTATGACTCAGGTCACAGCCGAGACGGTCACCGTAGCAATCCCCCGGTCAGGCTGCCGGACAACGTGTACGTGCCGGCCGAACGGGTGGTCATCGTCGTCCAGCCGAAGCCGTCATCGGTCAGCTTTGCCCTGATTCGCGAGCCGGGGGGAGCGCCCTTGCGCTTACCGGTGACTGCGTCGAGGTACTTGCTGTAATGCACGCGCACGGTGAACGAGCACGCACAGGGCACCCGCAGCACGAGGTCGGACTGGGTGAACGAGCGCACTGTCACCGGGCGGTTCACCAACGGATTGGGATTCTGGACCTCGTAGAGTGTCCAGCGTTGGTCGCGCCATACCTCGCTGAGGTAACCGGGCCGGTGATGTGCCACCAGCGCGTACTCAGGGGTCGCCTTGCGGGGGGTTCGGGCGATGGCGACGTAGCCCACGGCGTTGTCCTGGAGCCAGATCTTGTACGTCGTGGCATCGAGGTGGGCGGTGTTCATGGCCGGGTTCAGCGCCCGGTCGTCCTGGGTCTCCCACCCGCGCGCGAGCATCGCATGACCCAGCAGCGCGAAGGCGGCCGTGTGCGTACCGTCCTCGACGATCTCCAGTCGATAGGACCGAAACTGTTCACGCAGCGGGGCCAGGCGATCGATCAGGCTCTGGTAGTAGGCGACGGACGCCGTCTCCTGGGTGCTGGTGAAGACGTCGCCGGCGCTCTGGCGACCGGCGAACCCGATCGCCAGGGCGACCGCGAGCAGCGCGGTTCGCAGCCGGCGTCGCGAGGTAGCGACCACGACGGCAGGTAGGCAGTACCAGCTCAGGCGCAGCAGGTTGTCGCCCATCCCGTTGGGCACGACGAAAAGCAGCGGACCCGCGATGAGCATCAGCCAGACCGTCGCCCGCAGGTAATTCGGCGGCGCGGCAACCAACAGCAGCAGGCCGGTGACCAGCATCTGCAGCAGCGAGGCGGCGCCGAACTTCTCCGGGCCGGGTTGGCCGAAGACGATTCCGACGACGACCAGGGTGACCCCGATCGTCGCGCCGGTGTACAGAGCGAGCCGGCGCAGGTCGGGGCGCACGAGGAAGGCGCCGACCAGTCCGAACCCGACGAAGGTCGCTGCCACCGGCGACGCGAGCACCGCAAAAATCGCTGCAAGGACGGCCCACGCCAGGCGTCGGCGCTCGACGGCGATCAGCGCAGCCACACCGAGTGCGGCCCCGAAGGCGAACGGGACGCGCCCGCTCCACAGGTTCAGCCCGGCGCACAGGGTCGCCACCCAGAGCGCAGCCACCGGGTGGTTGGCAGGGCGCAGGGCGACCCAGACCAGCGGGGTGATCGCGGCGGTCGCGAGCGCGCCGAGCGGGCCGGCGCCGACGAGAGCGGACAGGTAGGGGGTCAGCACCGAGTAGTTGCCGGGCGTGGTGCCGCCGCCGAACCAGCTGAACCAGTAGGTCAATCCGACGCCGTTGTGCGCCGCCGACTGACGTGCCAGCGCAGCCCAGATGTCGTTGACGTTGGGGGCCACGAGCAGGAAGGTGAGTGCGTTCGCGACGGCGAGCATCGTCGGCGCGACCCAGGTGATCTCGCGCCGCAGCTTGCTGCGCGCAGCGAGCGGCAATGGCGGCTCGCCGAGCCGCCGTTCGGCAACCAGGCTCACGCCGCGCAGTCTGCCACAGCTCGCACGTCCGGCCCTGTCACCGAACGCGCCGTGCTCAATCGCAGGTGGCGTCGTTCAGACTGACCTCGAGCGGTCTGATCATCGGTTGCGGCCGGACGACAAGGACACCGGAGCGGCCCGGTTCTCGCAGATGCAGCACGATCGTCTGCGGCACCCCCCGCGGCAGCGACAGCGGCACCCGGAAGACCGGATGCGATCGCACCACACCGAGACCCGTTCCGACCCGCTTGCCGTTGACCTCTGCCGAAGTCAGCAGGGCCCCTTGCGTCGCGAAGTAGTCGACCACCTGCTGGTTGTCGCCCTTGTTCTTCGGGCGGCCTGGTTGCCCGTAGGACCCGAGGACGTACTTGGGCAGGTCGGCGCGCGCGTGATTGGTCAGCGTGATCGTCGCCGTGACCTCGCGGGTGGAGCCGCAGCCGATGCGCCGCCACCGCAGTGAGGCAGTCAGGTAGTAGTCCAGCTTGCCGGTCATGGAGTTGTTCAGCGACAGCCCGACGTACGGGCCGCCGGTCGTCGGGACGATGCCGCTGATCGTGGTTCGCTGCAGCTGCGCCTCGATTGCGGGGTCCGCGCTGTACACAAGCAGGCGATGCTCGCCCACCGCTTTCGCAGCGGCCCGTACCAGCGCGGTGGTGTCGGCCTTGCCGTTGACCAGCTTCGTGCTCACCGCGCGGGCCACGTCCAGGAGGAACTGCTTGCGCTTGTCGTTGTCCGAGGCGAAGCGGTCGTAGGCGGTCTGCTGGGTCAATCGCACGACATTACCCG
The DNA here is from genome assembly GCA_038207565.1 of Mycobacteriales bacterium. Lineage (GTDB taxonomy): Bacteria > Actinomycetota > Actinomycetes > Mycobacteriales > Jatrophihabitantaceae > JALZAI01. The sequence continues at coordinate 23,919 of JBBQZQ010000022.1, read as the reverse complement.
CGCTGACCGACGTGCCGTCCGGCAGCTTCGCCGGGCCGCTCACACCGAGCAGGTAACTCACCGCTGTCGGGTCCAGGGTGAGTGCTCCGTCGAGTCGCTGTCCGGTCTTGTGCTGCCACTGCGCCAGCCAGATCTGCGCGGCGTAGGGAAAGTGCGGGCTGACGTCACTGTTCACGTAGAGGCTGGTCGGGTCGTAGATCGCGTCCACACCGGTCCGGCCGTACAGGTTGCGAAAGCCGGCGTCGAAGGTGAGGCCGCTGGGCACCCGCCTCAACGCGCTGTCACTCTCGAAACGGGTGAAGCTGATCTTGCCTCGATCCGCCTTCAGAATGGCGAATGCCCCAGGCAGGCCGCCCAAGCCGCGCAGCTCGGCCTCGTTCTGGAAACTGACGAAGTATGACTTCGGTCCGTCCGCACCGAACAGCGCCGGTAGCGCCCGCGCCGCCACGTCGGCCGAGACGACGGTCGAGGTGAGCTTGCCGAGCTGGGCGTGCAGATCGGTGCGTGCCGAGTTGACCGTGCCCAGCCAGGTCGACGCCGGCGAAGCGTCGATGGCGTGCGACGCTGCGGTCATCGTGGCGGCGGCGCTGTCGAGGCTCGGTCCCACCCGCTCGATGGGTGCCAGATCGATGCTGCCGTCCGCGCGGCGCAGGGTGCGCGGATTGAGCTGCCGGCTCGCCTCGACCAGAGCCGGCAACGCCTTGTCGGCGATCCGATCGACGCTGGTCGTGACGGTGCGCACCGTCTCTGCGGGATCACCGACGTAGGGGACCGACGCTGCGGCAGCCCACACCGGGCCGTCCGTCAGGTCATGGGCCTGCGCGGCATGGCCGCGGAGTTCGCCGGCGGTCGAGCGCGCACCCGAGAGATCCCCGGCCGAGATCTGGGCGCGCAACTGGCGCACCTCGGCGCGCACCGCTTCGAGCTGGGTGCGCGCCTGCAGCCCGGTGACCAGCAGGTAGCCCACCGCGGCCACGACCAGGATGGCGAAGACACCCAAGCCGAGAAAGAGCCGTTGCCGCGTCCGGCGCTTGGTCGTACGCACCCGTACCCGCTGCCGCGCTGGCCCCCCGGACGGCTCACGAGGACTCGACGACCGGGTGCGGTCCCAGCCGGGGCCGGCGAACGGATCAGGCTCGCGAGCACCGCTACCCGCGCCGTTCTCGGCCGTGCCGTCCGCACTCATCGAAGTCCGGACAGGCAATCAGGGCGATCGCCGCTGTGGCGATCGCCCTGATTCCCTGGAGCGAGGATGTGCGGTGAGGCGTGGATCAGATGGTCGCCTTACGACGACGACCGGCCATCAGCATGAGGCCACCGCCGACCAGGAGCACGAGGCCGACCGCGCCGATACCGGCAACTGCGACACCCGTGGAGGCGAGACCGCCGCCGCCACTTTCGCCACCGCTACCGCCGCCGCTGCCGACGGCACCGATGTTGATCGCCGCAGCACCCGAGCAGCCCGAGGACTCACCGATGACGTTGATCGTGTGCACCCCGGTCACGCCGGCGGGCAGTGTGACAGTCGTGTTGTAGGCACCCGTCGAGTCGGTCGTGGTCGACCCGAGGTCGAACGCACCGTTGTCCAGCGAGATGTCGATGGTCTCGCCGGGCGCGCACCCCTGGCCGCTGACGCCCACTTGACCGCCCTCCGGCGGCGTCTGGGTGGTCACGATAGGGCTCGTGCCCGAGCCGTAGTCCGTCGGCGCGGCGAGCGCTGACGCACCGAAGGACAGGGCCGCGAGAAGCATCCCGACCAGAGCTACAGCGACGGCGATGAGCCGCTTCGTAGAAGACATAGATTTCCCTCCGAGATCTTGACCCCTGAATACACCGACATGTGCAGGTTCATGACGGCTCCAGGGTGTTCAGGGGTGACGGTAACGGAGTTTGGTCCGTATGAGAAGTTGTAAAGAACATTGACCCCTGGACTTAACCCACCCGAAACGTCCAACTCACGGGTAGGACAACGTGTCACGTCAACTCTCCCAAAGCCTCGGGTTGCCCCGAAACGAATGTGCCCCTGATCCGGTAAGGCAGAATCTGAGCTCGCAAGTCCCAGCACCGGCGTTGCTTCAGAAGGCGCCCCGGCGGCCCAGCACGGCCAGAATGGTCCGCACCAGAATGCTGATGTCCAGTCCCAGGCTCCAGTTCTCGACGTAGTAGAGATCCAGGCGAACCGCGTCGTCCCAGCTGAGCTCGGATCGTCCGCTGACCTGCCAGAGCCCGGTGAGACCGGGACGTACCAGTAGCCGCCGACGGGCGGACCCGGAATACACCGAGTCGACGGCGGCAAGCGGGCGGGGCCCGACGAGCGACATCTTGCCGGAAAGCACGTGGATGAGCTGTGGAAGTTCGTCTATCGACAATCGACGAATCCAACGGCCGACCGGCGTGATGCGGGGGTCGCGACGCATCTTGAACAACACGCCCCCCCCGTCCTGTTCGTTCTGCTCCAAGTACAGGTCGCGATTCTGTTCGGCGTCGGAATACATCGAACGGAATTTCAGAATGCGAAACTCGCGGCCGTTGGTTCCGAGACGGAGCTGCCGGAAGAACACCGGTCCGCGGCTGGTGAGCCTGATCGCCACCGCAGTCGCGAGCAGCACCGGTGTGGCCAGCACGAGCAGCACCGAGGCGCCGAGGAGATCGAGCGTGCGCTTGATGATCCGGGGCAGGCGCCCCAGCTGCGGTTGCTCAAGCCAGAACAACGGCAGACCCTCGACCGGACTGACGTGGACACGGGGGCCTGCGATCTCGGTCAGGGCGGGGGCCATCACCAGGCCGCGCCCGGAACCCTCCAGTTGCCAGCCGAGTTCCCGTACCGCCACGGGCCCCAGCCCGTTGCTCGCGACGGCTACCACGTCGGCGTTGACGAGCTCGGCGACCTCGGCCGCATCACGGACTCCACCGAGGACCCGGACCCCGTCGGAGAGTTCGCTGCCGCGCGAGGCATCCTCGACACACACTGCGACGATCTTGAGGCCCGCGCCCCTGGCTCGCTCGGTCACTGCGAGCAGATGCCCCACCGCCTCCGCGGTCCCGACGGCGACGATGCGATGCGCCCACTCGCCGCGCTGGCGATGCGAACGGACGACGGCACGCACGATGGTGCGGCCCACCAGCAGTAAGGCGACCCCGGTGGGAATGACGCCGACCACGTAACCCCGCGCGACGTCGGTCTTCGTGGCGTAGCAAAAAATGGCGAGCAGGCTGACGGTGATCGCACTGGCCTGCAGGACCCGCTTGGCCTCCTCCGGACCGGTCCCCAGGTGCCGGATCTCATACCCTCCCGACGCCTGCAGGGCGACCATCCAGATGAGCGCGATCACGCAGCCGATGAGGAGGTAGCTCCCGGTCTGCGGCCGCGCCAGCAGCCCGAAGCGCAGCTCGAATCCGACGACGACGGCGATGATGATGCAGCACAGATCGATGGTGACCAGGGCGATCCGATAGCGCACCGCCCACAGCGGGGCCAGCACTGCGGTACTGCGCGGCCCCCCATGGAGTGCGGCGATGGAGGCAGTCGGTGGCGGGACGGGCTCGCGGGCATCCAGCGCCGAGACAGCGGTCTGATCCTCTGCCTTGATCACTTCGGTGACGGTCTTGCTGTCGTCCATCCTGAGGTCTTGGCCCATCCCTTGTCGTACCCGCCCGACATCGGCCCGGCCGGCAAATCCTCCCACGTGCCTGGCGGCCGTTCCACCTCATGTTTAGCGCACATGTGGTAAATCGCCACGGCGACGCCGCTGGACCTCGACCTTCACAGCACAGGCACGCCCTGTCGTTGCACATGCGCACACTCGCAAACAGCACGCCGATTTATCATCGACGCCGGCCTGAGACGCCGGGTTGAGAACCGTGACAGGCACCGGCGCGAAGTGCGGCATTCGCCGGGTACGCTGGGCTCGCCCGTTACCGAAAGGCGACATCGTGGACCTAAGGGACTACATACGAGTACTGCGGCGCGGCTGGGCGCTCATCCTGGCTTTCGTCGTTGTGGGAATCGCGCTGGGTGTCGGTCTGACGCTGGCGACGAAGAACGTGTACCAGGCCACCGCGCAGGTGTTCGTCGCATCTGCCCTCGCTGACACGAGCGTCGACGCAGCGCAGGGCAATACCTTCACCCAGGCGCGGGTCCAGTCCTACATCAGCATCGCCACCAGCCCCTCGGTGACGAGCCCGGTCGTGAAACAGCTCAAATTGACGATCACCAATTCGGATTTGGCGAGCAAGATCACCGCCGACGCGCCGCTGAACAAGGTCCTCATCAACCTGCATGTCGCCGACCACGATCCGGCGCAGGCGGCGCGACTGGCCAACGCCGTGGCGGCTCAGTTCAAGACGGCAGTCGAGGCGACCGACGCCAATCAAGGCACCGGCAAGTCGCTGGTCAAGCTGACGACGATCCAGCCGGCCACTGTCCCGACGGCGCCGATCACTCCGAACAAGGTGCTGAACCTGGGCCTGGGTCTGATCCTGGGTCTTCTCGTCGGCATTGGCGTGGCCGTTCTTCGCGAGGTGCTCGACAACACCGTCAAGGGCCCGGAGGACTTCGCGGAGTTGGGCGTGCCCGTGATGGGTCACGTGCCCTTCGACAAGCGGACCACCCGCACTCCGATCGCATTCCGTAGCGATCTACACGGTGCTCGCTCGGAGGCGTTTCGCCAGCTGCGCACGAATCTCCAGTTCGTCGACGTCGACAACCCGCCGCGCATCATCGCCGTGACCAGCGCGATCCCGGGCGAGGGCAAGACGACCACCGCGATCAACCTCGCCGCCGCACTGGCCGAAGCAGGATCGCGGGTATGTCTGATCGAGGCCGACCTGCGCCGCCCGTCGATCGCCAAGTCGCTCGGTCTGGTAGCCGACGTCGGCTTCACCACCGTCGTCATCGGCAAGGCGCCCATCGAGACGGTGCTGCAGAACGCCGGACGCAACCTTGCCGTGCTCACCTCGGGTCCCATCCCGCCCAACCCGAGCGAGTTGCTGCTGAGCCAGCACGCGAAGCAAATAATCACCGAGATCGCCGCGAAGGTCGATTACACGATCATCGACACCCCCCCGCTGTTGCCCGTCACCGATGGCGCCGAGATCGCGACGGTCGCCGATGCGACCCTGCTGGTGCACCGTGCCGCCAAGACGACCCGCGACCAGGTCAATCGCTCGGTCGAAGCGCTGGACAAAGTGGGTCGCCGGCCGGTCGGCGTGATCTTGAACATGATCACCCGGGGTTCCGGGAAGTACGACTACCAGTACGGCTACTACTACTCGACCTACCGGCCGGAGACTAAGAAGGCCGACAAGCGCAACGCCAAAGACAACGCGGCAGACACAAGCGCCAAGGCCCAGACGACTGCCGACGACGGTTCGGCCGAAGTCACCAACGTTCACTCCAGACAGTTCGACACCGATGTTGCGCAGGGGCAGTCGACCAAGCATCGCGCGCATCAGGAGTCCTCGGACGGGGAGGAGAGCGGGTTCCCGTTCGGCGTCGATGACGAGGAGACCCTGACCTTGGCGCGCACCCGCAAGTCCGCCGACGACAACGAGAGTTCACGCGGCAAGGACGAGAACTGACCAACCCGCGCGGGGTGAGGGCAGTCGGCAGGTGGCGATTCAGGCGGGGCGCGGTGCGGCGCTGCGGACGCCGAGCGCGCGGATGACCCCGTCGACAGAGTCGGAAATGATGCTCACGCAGGCCCGCGCGACCTCGAGGTCTGCACCGAATGGATCGCCGACATCGTCGGCGCCGGGTTCGGCTGGTTCGACTAAGCCGCGTTGCCCGGCCACCTCCAGGACGCGTTCGCGCAGCGTCTGAGCTGTCGCCGGTCCGTCCAGCGGCCCTAGTTCCGCGCCGAGGCGGGCGAACTCGCGGATGGTGAATGCCCGCCGGAATACCAGCGGCTCTGCCTGCACCAGTGTCGAGCGGTGTCCGCCCTGAGCCGCCAGGATGAGGTCGGCCTGCGCGGTGAGTGCGATGGTGGCGCGCTGCGCCTGATGGCCGGCCGAATCCACTCCCAACTCCCGCAGCGCGAATGCGGACGGGCCGTCGATGCCGTACCCGGTGAGCGGGTGTGTCCCGGCACTGGACACGGTGACGTCACCGATTCCGATGCGCGCACCGAACAACCGCGCGGCGACGGGCGAACGGCACACGTTCCCGGTGCAGACGAACAGCACGTAAAACGACACTCATCGACTATGGCAGACCGGGCGGCCTGATCGGTTCGACGGGTGCGGCACGGATCCGGCGCTTACGATAAGCGCGTGAATCGGGTCCTGGGGCTATTGCTGGTCGTTGCAACAGCTCTGGTGGCCGCCGCCGCCGTGTACGTGATCGTCCGTGACGATCCGGTCCCCCAGGCCGGTCAGACGCCCGGGTACAGCGACTCGGCAGTGCCGCCGTCTTCGACGGCGACCTCGAGCACCCCGGCCGCGAGCGGCTCGACGTCGGTCGGTGCGGCGCCGCCCGTCAGGGTCGCGTTCCTCGGCGACGACTACGCGCTCGGCAAGGGTGCGAGCTCATCGGCGAAGGGCTTCGCCGCATTGTTGAGTCGTGAACTCAATCTCGACGAGACCATTGTCGGCAGCGTAGGCGCGGGTTATGCCAAGGCGACGCCCGGCGGGTCGAATTACAGTGATCTCGTCGGCAAAGTGGTGGCTGCAAGGCCTGATGTGGTCGTGGTGAGCGGCGGGCGCAACGACCTCCATGACGACGTGGGCACCCTGCAATCAGCAACGAAGTCCCTGTTCACGAAGCTGCGCGACAGGCTCCCGGACGCAGCGCTACTCGCTATCAGACCGTTCTACGGCGACAGCCCGCATCCGGACGGCCTCCGCGCCGTCGATTCTGCGATCAAGGACGGCGTGACCGCGGCCGGCGGCAAGTACCTCGACATCAAGGACCCGCTGGCCGGGCACCAGAACTGGATGCGCGACGATACCGACCCGAACAACAAGGGTCATCAGGGCATCGCCGATGCGCTTGTTCCGAAGCTGAAGGCGGTACTGCCGAATTGACCGCGCTCAGCTCAGCCCGCTGGACTTCAGCCAGGCTGTGACGACCGCGTCCGGCGACACCGCGTTGCAGGCATGGCCATCGGCTGCGTCAGTCGGTGCCTCCGGACACGCCGGGCGGCGCGGTGCGATGTGACGTGCCACGAATCCTTGGTTACTCGCCCGTCATCGCGAATAGTCTCGATCAGTTCCGCCGGACCCGAAGGAGATGCCGTGGCACCGAGCGCTGGCCCCAGTACCGGTTCGCACCTCGTTGCCTACGGCAAGGTGCTGGACTGGGAGTACACGCCCCCGGGCCTGCTGCGCATCGTGCTCGCGCTCGCCATGCTCGTCGTGACGATCGCGCTCGCGGGGCGGCGCATCCTGTGGCTGGTCAAGCTGATCCGGTCCGGTCGCACGGATGCGGGACGCACCGACAAGCTCCGGGAGCGCCTCGAAAGCCAGCTCGTCGAGGTCTTCGGCCAGCGCAAGCTTCTCAAGTGGAGCGCCCCGGGCATCGCGCACTTCTTCACCTTCTGGGGTTTCCTGATCCTCGGCCTCACCATCGTCGAGGCTTACGGCGCGCTCGTGATCAGCAAGGACTTCGCGTTCCCGGTGATCGGGCATGCGCGGTGGCTGGGATTTGTCGAGGACTTCTTCGCCGTCGCCGTCCTGGCCGCGATCGTCTGGTTCGCGATCAACCGGGTACGCAACGCCCCGGACCGCAAGAACCGCAGCAGCCGCTTCTACGGCTCGCACACCCGCCCCGCCTGGGCAGTTCTCGCCATGATCGCCCTCGTTGTGATCACGCTCCTGCTCTACCGGGGGGCCCAGTACAACACCGGCCACTTCCCGTGGGGCGAGTCCAAGGCACCCTTCGCGTCCTACGCGGTGGCGCGGCTGCTGGGCGACGGCGCGTACAACCAGGGCATCGAGACCTTCTTCCTGCTCGCCCAGATGGCGGTGATCTTCGGCTTCACGATCCTCGTCGTCTACTCCAAGCACCTGCATATCGCGACAGCACCGCTCAACGTGCTCACCAAGCGCGAACCCGATGCGCTCGGCGCCCTGCTTCCGGTCACCGGCGACGACGGCAAGGCGATCGACTTCGCCGACGTGGAGAATCTGTCGGAGGACACGTTGTTCGGCAAGGGAAAGATCGAGGACTTCACCTGGAAGGGATACCTCGACTTCGCCACCTGCACCGAATGCGGACGCTGCCAGTCCCAGTGCCCGGCATGGAACACCGGAAAACCGCTCTCGCCCAAGCTCGTCATCATGGACCTTCGCGATCACCTGTTCGCAAAGGCGCCCTACCTCATCGGTGGCCAGCAAATCCCCAGCGACGCCAGCGCCGAGGGCAAGGAAGGGCACGTGCCCGAATCCGGCTTCGCGCGCATCGAGGGATCCGGGCCCGACCAGGCGGCACGTCCCCTTGTCGGTGATCTCGCCAGCGGCGGCGTCATCGACCCGGATGTTCTCTGGGCCTGCACCACCTGTGGGGCCTGCGTCGAGCAGTGCCCCGTCGACATTGAGCACATCGATCACATCGTCGACATGCGCCGCTACCAGGTGCTGATCGAGTCTGCGTTCCCGTCCGAGGCCGGCGTGATGCTGCGCAACATCGAGAACAAGGGCAATCCGTGGGGCATGGCCGACCGCGGCCGCGACGAATGGACGCAGCACCTGTCCTTCGACGTGCGTCGGGCCGAGCCCGGGACGAAGCTCGACGTCGACATCGAGTACCTGTTCTGGGTCGGCTGCGCCGGGGCTCTGGAGGACCGTTCCAAGAAGGTCACGGTCGCCTTCGCCGAGCTGCTGCACACCGCCGGTGTCGAGTTCGCGGTTTTGGGGACGGGCGAGACGTGCACCGGCGACCCGGCCCGCAGGTTGGGCAACGAGTTCCTGTTCCAGATGCAGGGGATGCAGAACGTGGAGACCCTCAACTCGATCACGAGGGCTGATCCGCTCAAGATCGTGGCGACCTGCCCACACTGCTTCAACGCGATCGCGAACGAATACCCGCAGCTCGGCGGCCACTACGAGGTGGTGCACCACACGCAGCTACTGGGCAAGCTCGTCGCAGCCGGCAAGCTGACCCCAGTGGAGCCGGTCGACAAGAGCGTGACCTATCACGACCCGTGCTACCTGGGCCGGCACAACAAGGTCTACACGCCGCCGCGCGAGGTCCTCGGTGCGATCCCGGCCCTGAAATCACAAGAGATGCACCGCTGCAAGGAACGCGGCTTCTGCTGCGGTGCGGGTGGCGCCCGTTTCTGGATGGAGGAGAAAATCGGCAAGCGGATCAATGTGGAGCGCACCGAAGAGGCACTCGGCCTCGATCCCGACCTGATCTCGACAGCCTGCCCGTTCTGCATGGTCATGCTCTCCGATGCAGTCACCCAGAAGGTCGCCAACGGCGAGGCGCGCGAGGACGTGCAGGTGCTCGACGTCGCGCAGATCCTGCAGCAGTCGCTCGGCGCTCCCGCTGCGCAGAACGAGCCGTCGGTCGAACCCGCGCCCGCCGACTGACGCCGGTTCGGGCGGCAGTCACCCGGGCCCGTCCATCCCCTCCGCGTAGCCTCACTAGGACAGTGATAGCGCCGCTCGACCGTGCGAGGGTGCCCCGGAGGAGGACACAGCGTGGCCGATCGCGACATACACGACGACCCCGACGCGAGCTTAGGCAGTCGCCTCGCGGCTCGGTACAAGGCTCGTCGCGCTCGCAAGAAGGCGCGCCTGGCCGCGATGACGCGGACCAAACGCGTCCTTCGCCGGGTCGGCATCCTCGGGACGTGGCTACTCGGCGTGATCGCGGTCACGATGGTCGCTGCCGTGGTCCTCTTCTACTCGTTGAGCCAGGTCCCGCGGCCGGAGACGCTCCCGTTGCCGCAGGTGGCCACGATCGAGTACGCCAACGGTTCGGTGCTGGCCAGGATCGGCACGGTCGACCGCACGATCGTCCGACTCAGCAAGGTTCCGAAACCGGTGCAGTGGGACATCATCGCCGCCGAGGACCGCGGCTTCTACAGCGAGCCCGGGGTGTCGATCACCGGCACGCTGCGGGCGGCCATGTCGGATGTGACCGGCGGGGACACCCAGGGCGGTTCGGGCATCACCCAGCAGTACGTGAAGAACGCTTATCTCAGTAACGAGCGCACCCTGTCGCGCAAGCTGCGCGAACTCGCCATCGCGGTGAAACTCTCGCGGCAGTACTCGAAGGACCAGATCCTCGAGTTCTACCTCAACACCGTGTACTTCGGTCGGGGTGCCTACGGCATCCAGGCGGCGTCCGACGCGTTCTTCGGCAAGGACGTCAGCAAGCTGACCGTCGGTGAGGGTGCGGTGCTGGCCGGGTTGTTGCGCGCGCCGAGCTACTACGACCCGGCAGCCCACCCCGGCCAGGCCAAGGCGCGCTGGCGCTACGTCCTCGACGGCATGGTCCAGACCGGACACCTCAGCCAGGCGCAGGCCGCGTCGATGACCTACCCGAAGACGGTCGCGCCGAAGGAGACCGGCAGCCTCGGGGTCACCGGGCCGAAATTCCTCATCGTGCAGCGCGTCCTCGCCGAACTGCAGGCGCACGGCATCAAGGAGGACCAGATATATGCGCGTGGCCTGACGATCCGCACCACGATCGAGCGCAAGGCTCAGCGGGCCGCCGGACGTGCGATCAAGCAGACCTTCGCCGGACTGACGAAGCAGCAGCGCACCATGAAGAACGCCCTGGTGGCGATCGATCCCGGCACCGGCGGCGTGCTGGCCTATTACGGCGGTTCCGGTCCGGGCCGTAAGAACTATGCGGGCAAGATCGACTACAACGACTACGCCGGCGTGGGCAGCGCGGCCCCGGGCTCGTCGTTCAAGCCGTACACACTGGCCACCGCGTTGACCCAGACGCTGGAGAACAAGAGCAACGGCAAGCCGGTGACGATCGACGCCAAGGTCGACGGCAGCTACTGCGTCACCATCGAGGCGACCAAGATCTGCAACGACCCGAGCGATCGCCAGTTCAGCTCGTCGGCGGTGACCGTCGCGAACGCCATGAAGTACTCGCTCAACACCACCTTCGACCAGATGGCGGCCAAGGTCGGGCCGAGCGACGTTGCAACAACGGCGCACGGGATGGGCGTTTCGAAAGAGATCGGCGGGAAACCCACGCTCGTGAACTCCGCGGGCGAGACGACCTTCGGCATCGGCATCGGCGACTTCGCGGTGCACCCGATCGACCAGGCCGTCGGGTTCGCCACACTCGCCAACGGCGGGACGACCCACAATCCCTACTTCGTGCAGAAGGCGACCGACTCGACGGGCAACGTTCTCTACAGCCATGGCAGCTCCGGCACCCGCGCCATCGACGAGAAGGTCGCCAATGACGTCACCGTGACGCTCAAGCCGATCGCCGACTGGTCCGGCGTCGCGCTCGACAACGGGCGCGAGTCGGCCGCCAAGACCGGCACCGAAGGCATCCAGAGCGGCCCGGACAAGGGCGGCAACAGCGACGCGTGGATGGTCGGCTACACCCCGCAGGTCAGCGCGGCCGCGTGGACGGGAAGCGGCGATTCAACCCACGAGATCATCAATTCCGACGGGTCCCCGGAGTACGGCCGCGACCTGCCGGGCAAGGCGTGGAAGCTGTTCATGGACACCTACCTTGCCGGCAAGGCGGAGCTAGGCCTGGCGAGCAAGCAGATGGTGTTCGCATCGGGCGAACCGACCACGTCCGCCCCGCCGCCGACCTCCAGCAGCCCGCCGACCTCGAGCAGCCCGCCGACGAGTTCGTCCCCGCCGCCGACGTCCTCGTCCCCGCCGATCACGAGCGCAACGCCACCCACCACCAGTTCAGCGCCACCCGCGACGACCTCGGCGCCACCACCGTCCAGCTCGGCGCCACCCGCGACGACCTCGGCGCCACCACCGTCCAGCTCGGCGCCACCCGCGACGAGTAGCGTTCCGGTGCCGCCGACGAGCAGCTCGGGCTGACGCGGTGAGCACGGGGGTCGCCGGCTTCACCCCGCCGTCGGCGCCACAGCCCCCGAGCCGCACCGACCCGACGGCGGCCCGGGCGAGCGGGCTACTCGGTGGTGTCTGGGGATCGCGCGCCGGGGTGCGTCGCGCGTCGTGGTGGACGCCGCTGCGCGCCGTGCTGGCGATGACCGTACTGGCGATGCTGCTGGGTTTCGCGCAGAAAGCACCGTGCACGAGTGGCGACTGGATGGGGTCCAAGCAGTACACGCACATGTGCTATTCGGACGTCGTCCCGCTGTGGAGCGACGAGCGGCTCGACGTCGGCGCGGTGCCCTATCGCGACACCGCGGTCGAATACCCCGTGCTGACCGGCGCCTTCATGTGGGCCAGTGCGGAGTTGGCGCGCGGCCTGCATGCCCTCGGGGGCGACTGGTCGCTGCTCGTGCTGTTCGGAGTCGTGACGGCACTGCTGCTGGCCGCGTGCGGGCTCACAACGACCGCCGCGATCGCCCAGACGGCGCGGGGACGACCGTACGACGCGGCACTATTCGCCCTGTCGCCGCTGCTCGTGTTCCACGCGTTCTCCAACTGGGACCTGCTCGCGATGGCACTCACCAGTTGCGCGTTGTGGGCCTGGGCGCGGGGGCGCCCGATCGCCTGCGGGGTGCTTATCGGGCTGGGCACCGCCGCCAAGCTCTACCCGGTCTTCCTGCTCGTCGCACTGGCAATCCTCGCGGTGCGCACGCGCCGGTACGCGCCCGTCGCGTGGGCGGGCGCGGCAGCGGCACTGTCGTGGTCCGCGGTGAACGTCCCGGTGGCGCTCGCCTACGGTCACGGCTGGTGGGCCTTCTACCGGCTCAGCATCGACCGGTCCACCGAGCGCAGCACCGTGTGGGCGATCGTCAAGACGCTCGCCCACGATGGAACGCAGGCCACTGACGCGACCTACTGGGTGCCGCCGGGAGCCGCGGTGGCGCTAGCGCTCGTGGTGGCGCTGGCGGTCGTCTGCTGGCTGGGCCTCGCCGCCCCGGTCACCCCGCGGCTGGGGCAGCTGGCTTTCCTGGTCGTGCTCGCCTTCCTCCTCTCCACCAAGGTCTGGAGCCCGCAGTACTCGCTGTGGCTCGTGCCGCTGCTCGCCCTGGCGCGACCGCGGTGGCGGCTGGCCCTGGTGTGGCAGTTCGTCGAGGTGGCGGTCTGGTTCGCCACGCTCACCCTCCTGCTCGGACTGGGTAGCGGGCAGTCGGCGCACGGCATCGGGTACGGCTGGCTAATCGTGCTGCTGGTGGCGCGCGACGGTCTGCTGATCGCGCTGGCCGGGCTGATCGTGCGCGAGATGTGGCGCCCGGACCTCGACGTCGTGCGGGCCACCCAGCCCGACGACCCGGCAGGTGGGGAGTTCCGCGGCGCGACGGACCACTTCGCCCGCCCGCGGGACAGACCCGCCGACGACGGCGATTTCAGGTTCGACCCCGTGCCCAGGTAGTCTCGGCTGGTTCACCTGCAGTGTTCCCGGGCCGTCCAAGGTTCGCTCGGGATGTCGTCGCGCAGCCGAACACCTCCTGCCGCGGAGAGTCCGTGGCCGATCAGTCCACAGGAGGCAGCTCTCTTGAGTGCGCCCAAGACCACAAAACCCGCGCCGCCGCAGGCAGCGTCGAAGACGGCTCTGCGCCAGTACGAGGTCATGGTCATTCTCGACCCCAGCCTCGAGGAGCGCACCATCGCTCCGTCGCTTGACGCGTTCCTCTCCGTCGTCAAGAACGACGGGGGCTCCGTCGAGAAGGTCGACATCTGGGGTCGCCGCCGGCTCGCCTACGAGATCGACAAGCACGTCGAGGGCATCTACGCCGTCATCGATCTGCTTGCCCAGCCCGCGTCCGTCCAGGAGCTCGACCGCCAGCTGAACCTGAACGAGTCCGTCCTGCGGACCAAGGTCCTGCGCCCGGACGAGCGGTAAGCCATGGCCGGCGAAACCCTCATCACCGTGGTCGGCAACCTGACCGCCGACCCCGAGCTTCGATTCACCCCGTCCGGGGCCGCTGTCGCGTCGTTCACGATCGCGTCCACCCCCCGCACGTTCGACCGCAACAGCAACGAGTGGAAGGACGGCGAGGCCCTTTTCCTGCGCTGCTCGCTCTGGCGCCAAGCCGCCGAGAACGCAGCCGAGTCGCTGACCCGTGGCATGCGTGTCATCGCGTCCGGCCGGCTCAAGCAGCGCTCGTTCGAGACCCGTGAGGGCGAGAAGCGCACCGTCATCGAACTCGACGTCGACGAGATCGGCCCGTCGTTGAAGTACGCCTCGGCCAAGGTCAACCGCACTCAGCGCGGTTCGAGCTCCGGTGGCGGCTTCGGCGCGTCCGGAGGGTCGGGTGGATCGAGCGGATCCGCCGGCGGCGCGAGCAGCGCAACCGACGACCCGTGGGGATCTGCGGCGCCCGCAGCCGGCGACGGCTTCACCGACGAACCGCCCTTCTAACCCGACATCCCAGGAGTCCTACCCATGCCCAAGCCACCGCTTCGTAAGCCGAAGAAGAAGTCGAACCCGCTCCTCGCGGCCAAGATCACCTACATCGACTACAAGGACACCGCGCTGCTGCGCAAGTTCGTGTCCGACCGCGGGAAGATCCGCGCGCGTCGCGTCACCGGTGTCACCTCCCAGCAGCAGCGGCAGCTCGCCAAGGCCATCAAGAACGCCCGCGAGATGGCCCTGCTCCCGTACACCTCGACCGCCCGCTAAGGAGCACGCTGCATGAAGCTCATCCTCACCCGTGAGGTCGCGGGCCTCGGTCTGGCCGGCGACATCGTCGAGGTCGCCGACGGCTATGGCCGAAACTTCCTCGTCCCCCGCGGCGCCGCGATCACCTGGACCAAGGGCGCCGAGAAGCAGATCAGCCAGATCAAGCGGGCGCGTGACGCCCGCGAGATCCGCGATCTGTCGCACGCCCGCGAGATCAAGACCGACCTGGAGAAGCTGTCGGTCACGCTGACTGCGCGCGCGGGCCGCGACGGCCGCCTGTTCGGTTCGGTCACCAGTGGCGACGTCGCGATGGCTGTGAAGGACGCCGGTGGCCCGACGCTGGACAAAAAACGCATCCAGCTGCCTGGCCACATCAAGACGACGGGCGCGCACACCGTCACCGTCGACCTGCACCCCGACGTCGTCGCCTCGGTGCCGGTGCAGGTCACTGCAGTCTGAGCCCAGCGCTCGCCGAAATGACCGGCGTGCGCCCATCTGAGCGGGCGATCTGCGAGAATTTTTTTCGATCCACAGCCCGGGTCCGTCGTCATGGCGCGTCCCTCGGCGTCCCGCCGCACATTGCTCGGTTATCCACACGGTCGTCCACAGGTTGTGAACAAGTGCGGCGGCGTGGTCCACAGCACCGCCCACACCTGCATCCACAAGCAGGTTTGCAGTCTCCAGCCACCGTCTCCTAACGTCCTCAGCGCCGCCGTTGCACCTCGCAGAGCCGTCCGACGACAAATTGTCGGACCCCTCTGCGACCGTTCCTGCGTGCGATGAGTGCAGTACCGCGACCGGGGAGGGTGCGCACCGAATGACGCTGGCCAACGAGTCGCGCCCCGCCACCAGCGGCCCCGAGTACGACCGAACGCCGCCGCAGTCGATCGAGGCCGAGCAGTCGGTGTTGGGCTCGATGATGTTGTCGAAGGACGCGATCGCCGACGTCGTCGAGGTGGTCCGGCCGGGTGATTTTTACCGGCCGGCGCACCAGCTGATCTACGACGCCGTCCTCGACCTCTACGCGCGCGGCGAACCGGCCGACGCGATCACGGTGGCGGAGGAGCTGACCCGGGCCGGTCAGTTGGTCCGCGCGGGCGGGGCGCCCTACCTGCACACCTTGATCTCGATGGTCCCGACGGCGGCGAATGCCGGTTACTACGGCGCGATCGTCGCCGAGCGGGCCACGTTGCGACGACTGGTGGTGGCCGGCACTCGGATCGTGCAGATGGGTTACGAGACCGCGTCCGGCTCGACCGATGTCGCCGGCACCGTCGACGACGTGGTCGACCGCGCGCAGGCCGAGATCTACGAGGTGACCGAGCGGCGCACGTCCGAGGACTACGTGCACATCGAATCGCTGCTGCAGTCGACGCTCGACGAGATCGACAAGATCTCGGCCACGGGCGGCATCGGCACCGGCATCCCCACCGGATTCGCGCAATTGGACGAGTACACCAACGGCCTGCACCCCGGCCAGATGGTGACCGTCGCCGGCCGTCCCGGTTCGGGCAAGTCGACGTTGGCCCTCGACATCGCGCGCTCGTCGGCGATCAAGAACGGCAAGCCGACGGTCATCTTCTCGCTGGAGATGAGCAAGGTAGAGATCATGATGCGCCTGTTCTCAGCAGAGGCGACGGTGTCGCTGCAGAACATGCGCTCGGGACACATGAGCGATCAGGACTGGACACGTCTGGCGCGCCGCTCGTCCGAACTCGCCGAGGCGCCGCTATTCATCGACGACAGCCCCAACCTGACCATGATGGAGATCCGCGCGAAGGCACGGCGGCTGCGCCAGCGCCATGACCTGCAGCTGATCGTGATCGACTACCTGCAGCTGATGACGAGCGGCAAGCGGGTCGAGTCCCGCCAGCAGGAGGTCAGCGAGTTCTCGCGGGCGACCAAGCTGCTGGCCAAGGAGCTCGATGTTCCCGTGATCGTGCTGTCGCAGCTCAACCGTGGTCCTGAGCAGCGCACCGACAAGAAGCCGCTGTTGTCCGACCTGCGCGAGTCGGGCTCTATCGAGCAGGATTCGGACGTCGTGCTGCTCGTGCACCGTCCCGACCTCTACGAGCCGGAGACCGAACGCGCGGGTGAGGCCGACCTGATCCTGGCCAAGCACCGCAACGGTCCTACCGCGACGTGCGCCGTCGCCTTCCAGGGTCGCTACAGCCGGTTCACCGACATGCCCAACTGAGTGTGAGTGCGTTCGCTCGCTGTGAACGCAGGAACGTGGTCGACATGCGGCAGCCGCCCCGACCCTCACCCCCGCGATGGGATCGGAACGGCTCCCGTCTGGTCGGCGACCGTCCTCAGGGCTCAGGCCTGGCGGCCACACCCGGGCGCGCTCGCTGACAATCCCGTCCGCTAGCGCGTTATGGACTTAACGACGACCTCACGGGAAACGTAACACGGACGCCACCGGATTCCAACGGTTGAGCTGAGCGAATCTTCGGCGAAGACGGAGGTTCGCGGGGCCTCCACGCTCCGACGCGACCTACGGACAACGGGTGATTCGCAGCGGACAATCTCATCGGTCGTCGTCCTGTTCATCGTGCGGAAAGCGAGTTCCGCAGGGGAGTGACATCCCGGGCGGCACGTGCGCTTGCGACCCCAGCAGCGCGATGTCGCCCGCACCGCCGATGTCGGCATCGGCACCGACCTCGACCGAGTCGTCCACCACGCTGCGTACCACCCGTGCCCCGCTGCGCACGATCACACCCGGCAGCAGGACGCTGTCCTCCACATGGGCGCCGGCCTCGACGATCACGCCAGGCGAGAGGACGCTGTGCGTGACGGTGCCCGCGATCTGCGTCGCCGCCGACACCAGGCTCCGGTTGACCGATCCGCTTTCGGCGACCCATGCCGGAGCGCGATGTCCACCCTGCGTGCGCACCGGCCACTGCTCGTCATCGAGGTCGATCGGCGGCTTGTCGGCTAGGAAGTCCATGTTGGCCGTCCAGTAGGCCTCGATCGTGCCGACGTCGCGCCAGTACCCAGGCTGGCGGTATTGCCGCACCCGTCCCTCACACACCAGTCGCGGCCACAGTTCGTCGCCGAGGTCGTCCAGCCCGTCGTCGCCTGCCTTCCCGCCGAGTTCATCGAGCACAGCCAGCACCGGATCGGGGTCGAAGACGAACACCTCGTTGCTCACCAGGTCAGACTTCGGCTCATCGGGTTTGTAGGAGTAGTCGATCACGCGGTCACCCTCGACCTCGACCACGCCGTAGCGTCCGGCGTCCTGCCGATCGACCTTCGTCGTCACCATCGTCAACACCTGATCGGACTCGCGATGCTGGCGCACGACTTCGCCGTAGTTCAGCCGGTATATAGCGTCGGCGCTCACCATGACGATGGTCCGCGGACGGACCTGCCGGATCAGCTCGGCGTTGCGCCACAGCCCGTCGGCCGTGCCTTGCGTCCATCCCTCGCGTCCCGAGCCCTGGTATGGCGGCAGCACCAGCAGGCCGCCGGTCGTCCGGTCCAGATCCCACGGCCGGCCGTTGGCGAGGTGATCGTTGAGCGAGGCCGGTTGATACTGCTGCATCACCCAGACATCGGAGACACCGCTGTGCAGACAGTTGGTCAACGGGAAGTCGATCAGGCGGTACATGCCCGCGAACGGCACCGCGGGCTTGGCGCGGTCCTTCGTGAGCAATTCGAGCCGGGATCCCTTGCCGCCGGCGAGCACCAGCACGAGTATGTCGGGTCGCGGCATCGGGCTCAGCCCTCCGCCGCGCGGCGCTCTGCCCCGGTTTCCTCGGCATAGCCCACGTCCTGACCGGCGACGCGACCGACGTACTCGCCGGCCGGCGTCGTCCCCGTCGTACTGCCCTGGTCCGGCTTGTCGGCGTCCTCGACACCACCGGCGTCCCTGCTGTCGGCGCGGGCCGGGTCGGCTGCGGTGTCGTCCTCGGCCTTGTCGTGGGTCATAAGCCAGACGTTCCCGTTCCGGACGCTCGCCTATCCGTGGGCTCGCCTGATCCCTTGTTCTCCCCGCTGATGGCCGCTTCACGCCACCCGAGGCGGGCGGCGGCGGGGAAAACACGCAGGTCGGCGCGGGGTTCACTGCACCGTGATCGGCGGCATCCGCAGCGCGGCGGCCGCGGGCAGGTTCAGCGCAGCTGCAAGATCGCTCAGCCCCCGCCAGGACTCCGAGCTCAGCATCGCGCGCGGATCGTCGCTGTTTCTCGCCCGCCTGACCCTGGCGAGCGGCGGCACGTGGACGGCGGGTCGCAGGGGCGCGTTCTCCGGTAATCCCGCGCGCGATCGCGCGATACGCAGCGCGTCGCGCAGACCACCGAGTTCGTCCACCAGCCCGATGCGCGCCGCGTCGCTGCCTGTCCATACCCGTCCGCGAGCGAGTGCGTCGATCTCGGTGAACGACCGCTTGCGTCCGTCGGCCACCTTGCTCACGAAGTCGGCGTAGATGGCATCTATCGTGGCGCCGAGGCGCTCGCGCTCGGCGTCGCTGAAGCCGCGGCGGGTCGAGAACATCAGCGACCGCTCGCCGCGCCCGACCGTCCCGGTGGTCAGGCCGAGGCGGTCGAGCAGACCGCTGACAACGACCTTCCCGCCGAACACGCCGATCGACCCGGTGAGCGTCGAGGGCAGCGCAACGATCACGTCTGCCGGGCACGCGATGTAGTACCCGCCTGATGCGGCAGTTCCCGCCATCGAGACCACGACCGGCTTTCCTGCGTCCCGCACGCGGCAAACCTCGCGCCATATCGTTTCCGACGCGACGGCCGATCCGCCGGGCGAGTCGACGTGCAACACCACAGCCCTTGCGTTCGCGTCGACACGAGCGGCCCGCAATGCGGCGCTGACCGAATCGCTGCCGGACTGTCGACCCATCGGCCCGCGTCGGCTGCGGCCGGACGTGATGGCGCCACGCACCTCGACCAGTGCGACGTGCCCGCGCTTGCGCAGCGGCGTCCGCACCCGGCGTCGCGGACGCCACCGGTCGGCGAACAGCAGTTGGGCGCCGTCCCCGACCGTCCTGCGCAGGTCGGCGTAGACCTCGTCGCGGTAGCCGAGGCGGTCGACCAGCCCGGCATCGCGCGCCTCGGTGGCGGTGCGTGGGCCGCTGTCGATGTGCTCGCGGACGCGAGCCGGGTCCTGACGACGGCCGACGGCAATAGCGTCGACTGCGTCCTCGTAGATCGACTCGGTCAGGCGGCTCAGCGCCTCACGGTGCGCATCGCTGTACTCGGTCCGCAGGATCGTGTCGGCTGCGTTCTTGTACTCGTGGCGCTGTTCGAACTGCGGTTCGAGCCCCAGCCGGTCCAGCGCGCCGCGCAGGAACGTGGTCTCGACTCCGACGCCCAGCATCCCGACACCTCCGCCGGGCTGCAGCCAGATCTCATCGAACGCGGTCGCCAGCACATAACCGGCCATCTCGCCGCGTCCCTCACCGAAGTTCTCCGCCCAGGCGATCGTCGGCTTGCCGCTCGCAGCGAAGTTGCGTACACCGAGCCGCAGCTCCTGCATCTGTGCCCACGGCAAGGCACCGCCGACCTTGACGATCAGCCCGAGGACATGTCGGTCGGCTGCGGCATCGTGCAGCGCGCGCAGTGTCGGACGGAGTTGCGGGCGCCCGCGCGAGCGCAACCGGTCGAGCGGATCGCCAGGGTCCGGCGCGACGGGCAGCTCGGTGAGATCGAGTTCGAGAAGCAGAGGCGGGCGACGCGCGGGGAGGGCAGACATGCACTCACGGTAGAGATCGCCCATTTGTAAACTTGGCAGTCCACGCAGCTGTGCACGGGACGGGGGTGCGGAAGTGACGACGGGAAAGCCGCCCGGTGTCTCGTTCCCAGGCTGGATCGAGCGCCAGATCCGCGGTGCGGAGGCGGAGGGGGCCTTCGCGAACCTGCCCGGCGCCGGCAAGCCGATCGCCGACATCGACCGCCCGCGCGGCGATCTCGACTGGATCGCCGGGTACCTGCGCCGCGAGGAGGTCGACGCCGCCGGGCTGTTGCCGCCCGCGCTCGCCCTGGCTAAGGAGGTTGAGAAGCTGCCCCTGCGCTTACTGCGCGAGCGCTCGCAGTATCAGGTCCGGGCCGTCGTCGAGGACCTGAACGAACGCATCCGCCGCGCGCAGCTTGCGCCGCAGGACGGTCCGCCGTTCCGCGTCCGTACGGTGAAGGCCGATGCCGCCATCGAGCAGTGGCGCGCGGCCCGGGCGGCGGCAGCGCCAACCCGGGCGGCCGCGCCAACCCCGGCGGCCGCGGCCAGCGGACAGGATCGGAGCAGATGGTTCCGGCGGGCCGCCCGTCCTTGATCAAGACGCCGTGAGGGACGCGCTGAATTTGGGTTATCCACAGGTTGGGGTTTTCGGCGGCGACGTGGGGTGGGTCGCGTTTAGGGTCGCGTCGTGTCGTTGATGGCAGTGGACTCGAGGGGGTTTGGGCGGCGTCGCGGGTGCTGGGTGGCGTCGTTGCGGTGGGCGTGGACGTGGGCGTGGGGCACGCTGGGCGCGCGCGATGGATTGTGGGTGGCATGCAGTGGGATTCGACAGCGATTGTGGATCCCCCACCGGGCTGGGACGCCCGCCAGCAGCTGGATGACTTCCTCCGCGGCAACCGATCCTAGTGATCACGGCTCCCGGGGCGATTCCTGCTCGAAAAAGCCGGACCGCCCAGCTGCTGATCGCCAGGAAGGCGAAGGCGGGTGGAACAGGTGGCAGGACACCTCAACACCCGAGCCCGGGATCGGCTGCAGCGTCGGCTCCACGCGTTCGGCGAAATCCACGCGCACCCGGTCCCCGGACACGGCGAGGGCGGTGACGCCCTTCCACAGCGGCTCGTCCGGATGGGCGGAACGCTCGGACGCGAGCAATGAGAGCTCGTCCTCGGCCGTCCCCTTGGCGGGCTTGAGCATCGCACCCTCGGACGTCGCGGACGACTCAACGTGCGACTCGTCGCCGACCACAGCGCTCTCGCTGGCGAACTGTTCCGCCGGCACCGACGTCCAGCGTTGCTCTAGCACCATGCGGATATCGCGCGCCTCCCAGCCGCACGGCGCGAACGCTTCGGGGCAGCGCGGGTGGAACGAGCAGCCGAGCGGCGGACGCGCGGCGTCGGGTATCTCACCACGGGGTAGGTCGCGCGCGACGCCACGCGACGGGTCCGGATCGGGAACGGCACGCAGCAGCGCCCGCGTATACGGATGTCGAGGCGAGGAGAAGATTTCCTCCGTCGTCCCGATCTCGATGATCTTGCCGAGGTACATGATCGCTACGCGATCGCAGAAGAACCGCGCGGACGCCAGGTCGTGGGTGATGTAGACATAGGTGAGGCCGAGGTCGCGCTTGAGCTCTTCGAGCAGGCCCAGGATCTTGGCGCGCACCGACATGTCCAGCATCGAGATCGGTTCGTCGGCGACGAGCAGTTCAGGCCCCAGCGCGATGGCTCGGGCAATCACGGCTCGCTGCTTCTGTCCACCTGACAACTCCCCGGGGTATTTGCCCGAGAAGCGCCGTGCGGGGGCGAGCCCGACCCGTTCCAGCGCGGTGTCCACTGCCTGGTCGCGTGCGGAATGACCGGACGAGTCACGTGCCGTCTTGTAAAGGTCGTGGATTCGCAGCGCGTCGCTGATCGCACGTCCCACGGTCATCGACGGGTTCAGCGAGGCGTGCGGATCCTGGAAGACCATCTGCAGCTTGCGGCGCAGCGGACGCAGCTGCCGCTCGCCGAGCTGCGTGAGGTCCTGCCCGCGGTAGTCGATGCTGCCACCCGTCGGTCGGACGAGCCCCAGCAGCGCCCTGCCCAGCGTCGACTTGCCCGACCCGGATTCGCCGACCAGGCCCAGCACCTCGCCCTGGGCCAGGTCGAGGTTCACCCCGTCGACGGCGCGCACGGTCCCCGACGACGAACCGAGCAGCCGAGCCACCGCGTTGGTGCGCAGCGCGTAGTGCACCCGAAGATCGCGGATCGAGACCAGCGGCCCGTCCACGGGCTCGGCGCCGGGTGACGTGGCCGCATCAGGCTTCGTCGGCAACCGACACCTCTTCGCGTTGCAGCGGACGCCGCGAGTCGTCCTCCGACGGTTCCAGTAGCCAGCATTCGGCCTCGCGGCCGGGTGCGCGGACCAGCGGCGGATGCTCCGTCGCGCAGATCTGCATGGCATGCTCGCAGCGCGGGTGGAATCGGCACCCGCGCGGCGGGTCGACCAGATCGGGAGGCGCGCCGGCGATCGAGTGCAGCTCCCGCGTCGACAACGAGATCGTCGAGCGCAGCAGCGCCTTCGTGTACGGGTGGTGCGGATCAGCGAACACCTCGCGGACGGGACCCTGCTCGACGATCCGTCCGGCATACATCACCGCGAGCCGGTCGCACGCCTCCGCGACGATGCCGAGGTTGTGCGTGATCAGCAAGATGGCCGGCTGGTACTCGTCTCGAATGTCGGACAGGATACGGAGGATCTGCGCCTCGACGAGAACGTCGAGTGCCGTCGTAGGTTCGTCGGCAATGATGAACTTGGGACGCAGCGCGAGCGCCAGCGCGATCATGATGCGTTGCCGCATGCCGCCGGAAAATTCGTGCGGATAACTGTTGTAGCGCGTCGGCGGGATGCCCAGCGAGCGCAACGCCTCCAGCGCACGGTCGCGACGCTGCGATTTCGACAACGACTTCTCGTGCGTCTTGATCGCCTCGTCGAAGTGATCGCTGACCTTCATCAGCGGGTCGAGGCGCGTCATCGGTTCCTGGAAGATCAACCCCATGCCGGCTCCGCGGCGCTTGTCGCGCTGCTTTTTTGGCAGGCCGAGCAGGTCCGTCCCGTCGAAGATCACTTCACCGTCCACCGCGGCGCCGCGAGGTGTCAGCCCCATCAGCCCACGACCGAGCGTCGACTTGCCGCAGCCGGACTCGCCCACCAGACCGAGCACCTCGCCCGGGCGCAGGCTGAAGCTCACGCCGTCGACAGCGCGCACCGGATGCTGCGGACCGGAGTACCAGACCCGCAGGTCGCGAACGTCGAGGACTGCCTCGGCAGACTTCGACGTGCTCACCTCGAAAGCCGTACTCACGCCCGAGCCTCGCTTCGCTCGTTCGGACGGCCAAGCCCGATACCGATCATTCGCTCGCACGCGTCGCTCACGGCCGAGCCTCGCTTCGCTCGTTCGGACGGCCAAGCCCGATACCGATCATTCGCTCGCACGCGTCGCTCACGGCCGAGCCTCGCTTCGCTCGTTCGGACGGCCAAGCCCGATACCG
>JBBQZQ010000021.1:0-68665 GCA_038207565.1 Mycobacteriales bacterium | reverse complement strand
GAACCGGTCTCGGGCGTCGCTGACCAGCGGGGCAGCAGCGTCGCGGGCGTTCTCGACGTAGTCGCGGGCGTCGCTGACGTACGGCGCCGCCTTCTCGCGGGCGTCGGCCAGGGCGGGGCCGAGCTGGTCCCGAGCGTGCTCGACATGCGGGGCGATCTTCTCGGTCAGCTCATCGACCTGGCTACGCAGGCTCTTCTTGGCCTTCTTGGTGAACATCTCGTCCTCTCGTCCGGGTGCCTCGGGGTGTCCCCGGAAGTCGTCTCGTCCCACCATCCTGCCCGTACCGGGCAGGTGAAATAAACCCCTCGGTGCCTCCGACGGGCGCCCTCCCGGCCGGTTGGGGCCGCATGGGAGGATTTCAGGGCTTCGGTCCCACCCACCGGAGTCGTACCCAACGGAAGGCGTTCCATGTCGGACCTCAAGGCCACCCTCAAGACCAACCGTGGCGACATCGTGCTGAACCTGTTCCCGAACCACGCCCCGGCGACGGTGGAGAACTTCACCGGACTGGCTGAGGGGACCAAGGACTACAAGGACGACGCCGGCCGGTCCGGGGAGCGCTACTTCGACGGCCTCGGCTTCCACCGGGTGATCGAGGGCTTCATGATCCAGGGAGGCTGCCCGCTCGGCACCGGCACGGGCGGGCCGGGCTACACCTTCAAGGACGAGTTCCACCCCGAGCTGCACTTCGACAAGCCCTACCTGCTGGCGATGGCGAACGCCGGTCCGGGCACCAACGGCTCGCAGTTCTTCATCACCGTCGGCCCGACGCCGCACCTCAATCGCAAGCACTCGATCTTCGGCGAGGTGGCCGACGCCGACAGCCGCGCCGTGATCGACGCGATCGCTGCGACAGCGACCGATCGCCGGGACCGTCCGGTCACGCCGATCACTATTGAGTCGGTCACCCTCGCCCCGGCCGAGTGAGCCGACGACGCGAGCCGTGATCCAGCGATGACGTCGTCGCCGGGCGGGCCTGCGCACGAGCAGCACTCCGGCGACCCCGCAGCGGGCCGGTGCTACCGGCACCCCGACCGTGAGACTCGGGTGCGGTGCACGCGGTGCGACCGGCCGATCTGCCCGCAGTGCATGCACGAGGCGTCGGTGGGCTTCCACTGCCCGGACGATGTCGCGCAAGCCCGGCGCACCACCCGTGCGGCGCGGACCTCGGTGGGGGCGGTGTTGCGACGCTCGCCGCCCTACGTGACCGGGCTGCTCGTCGCGCTCAACGCCGTGACCTATCTGCTAACCGGACTGCAGTCGTCCACCGGGTTGACCCGCCCCACCGACGCACCGATCGGCAGTCTGTTCAACATCTGGCAGCTGCAGCCCGACGTCGTCCACGACGACGATTCGTACTGGCGGCTGATGACCTCGGCCTTCCTGCACATCAACCCGCTGCACCTGGCCGCGAACATGCTGGCGCTCATCGTCATCGGTCCGGTGCTCGAACAGCTGCTCGGCCGCGCCCGGTTCCTCGCGGTGTACCTCCTCGCGGCACTCGGCGGTTCGGCCGCGATCTTCTGCTTCGGCCCCGCCGGCGTCCCGGTGGTGGGCGCGTCGGGAGCGGTCTTCGGGCTGTTCGGGGCGAGCCTGATGCTGGCCCGCCGGCTCGGCCTGGATCTGCAGTGGCTGATCGGTGTGATCGTGATCAACTTCGTCTTCACGTTCTCGGTGCCGGGAATCTCGCGCCTGGGTCACCTGGGCGGCTTCGTGGTCGGCGCGCTGGCGGCGCTCGCCCTGGCCGGTCTGCCGCAGGCGCGCCGGCGCGTGCCGCCGCGCATCCAGGCAGCCGGGCTCTGCGCGCTGCTCGGCGCGCTGCTGGTGGCGATCTCCGCGCGGACGGTCATCGGCGGTTTCTGACCGCGTGCCGCTACGGCCGTCCGCCGCGCGGGTCGAAGGCGCGCACGGCACCGGCGACCGTCTGCGGGTCGGCGCCCAGAGCCCGGCGACTGAGCACGATCAGAGTCTCCCCGGCGTCTATCTCGAGCGTCACGCTGCGCAGGCCGTAGCGGGTACGGGCGTCGGCGTGGACATCGTCCAGCTGCGCCCAACCCAGCTCGGCCCGCGCCAGGGGCGAGCGGACACGAAGCCCCGCCGCGTCCACCACGAGGCGCGGCGCGAAGACCAGGTCGCTCACCACATAGCCGGCGAGGACGACGGCGGCCAGCCCGAACAGCAGTCGGCCCGGCCCGTCGCCGCTGCCGATGGCGAGCCCGAGAGCAACGAGGGCGCCCACGGCAGCCAGGGCGGTGATCCGCCGGTCCGGACCGAAGGTCAGGCTCGGCCGACGCTGCGCCGCCGTCAGCTCGTCCACAGGGTTATCCCCACCTGGGGATGAATTACAGCGGTGTAATCACGGGTGTGTGCAACGCTGTGGACAAGCTGCAGCGGGGGCGGACTCACCGCCAGCGAACGGCCATCACCAGGCCGAGCAACATCACGCCGAAACCGACCGCGAAGTTCCAGGCCCCCAGGTCGCCCATGACCGGGATCTTGGGGTCGGTGCCGCTATTGGTGAGGTAGTAAACGACCAGGTAGGCCAGACCCAGGATGAGCACGGCGGCCATGACCACGGGGTACCAGGTAGGGCTCGGTGCCATCGCCTTGGTCGGCGGGGTGAGCGATTGCGTCCGGGCCGGCGCGTCGGCCTTCTTGCGAACCTTGGACTTGGGCACGTGCGTCTCCTGCGGTGTGGGGTCGGCCGGACACGTCCGACAGGCGCCGCGTCGGGCGGCTGATTGCGTCTAGCGTAGACGCCGCAGCCGCAGTCGATGCGCGTACTGATCGGGGAGGGGATGGTGGACGCCGATGATCGCGACGCGCGGGAACTGGTCCTGGCGGGTCCTCGTCCCGGCGGTCTGCCTGCTCGCCGGGTTCGGCTTCGCGGCCAGCGCACGCGACTCCCGCGGGACCGATCTGCGCCCGCCCGGCACGGCGAACCTGGCTGACCTCGTCCGCGAGGCCGAGACGCAGGTGCGCGCCGCGGACCGCCAACTCGTCGCGTTGCAGACTCAGGTCTCGGCCGCGACGACGAAGGCCGGCCGGCGCGACAAGGCCGTGGGGAACCTGCAGGCGAAGTCGGCACCGCTGCGCCTGCCCGGCGGGCTGACGGCGGTGCACGGCCCGGGCATCGTGGTCGTTCTCGATGACGCGCCGCCGACGGACGCGAACGCCGGAGTGGACCCGAATCAACTGGTAGTGCACCAGTCCGACCTGCAGTCGGCCGTCAACGCGCTATGGGCGGGCGGTGCGCAGGCCATGAGTATCGCCGGTCAACGGGTCATCGCCACCAGCGCCGTGCGCTGCGTCGGCAACACGCTGCTGCTCAACGGTGAGGTCTTTTCCCCGCCGTTCAGGGTTGCAGCTTTAGGTCCGTACCGGACAATGGCACAAGCACTCGATGCTTCGCCCGGGGTCCGGCTGTTCGAACAGGCAGCCGGCTATTACGGCCTGGGTTACACCGTCGAGTCGGACGACGATCTGGAACTTCCGGCATTCCAGGGATCGATCGGCCTGAGCTATGCCCACGCCGGGGCGTGATGAGCAGCGAGGAGCACTGATGGCACGTGACCGCAGCGCGACCGCGCTCGAGGATGCCCCGCCGCCTGCGCGCGCGTCGTCATGGGGCGACAAGGTGCGCTTCGTCGTACGCGGCATCGGGCAGACCCTGATCACGGCAGGGCTCGTGGTGCTGCTGTTCGTCGTCTACGAGGTGTATGTCACGAACTACTTCGCCGACCAGGCGCAGACCAAGGTCAAGCACGCGCTGACGAAGTATTGGCAGAACCACAAGGACCCGCTGCTGACGTTGCCCGACGGCAAGGTGGCCAAGCTGGCGACCGGTGTCGGCATCGCCAACCTCTACATCCCGCGCCTGGGTCGTGACTTCGCTCGAACGATCGTCGAGGGCACGTCCGACGCGGATCTGGCGAAGGGCCCGGGGCACTACGAGTCGACCGCCCTGCCGGGGCAGCTGGGCAACTTCGCCGTCGCAGGTCACCGCGTCGGCAAGGGTGAGCCCTTCCTGAACCTGGATCAACTGCGAGCGGGCGACGCGGTGATCGTCGAGACCGAGTCGCACTGGTACGTCTACCGGGTCAAGGGTGCGAACGGCGACATCACGGCAGCGGACTCCGACGGCATCCCGGGCCGCGAGATCGTCGCGCCGGGCGACGCTACGGTGCTGCTCGCCGTTCCCGACCACCTGGACACCCGCCCGGACGAGGCGTTGATGACGATGACCACCTGTCACCCGAAGTTCACCGCAGCCAAGCGCATGATCGTGTACTCGCAGTTGCGCCAGACATTGCCGCGCACCAGCTCGGCGCGGCCCGCCCAGATCTCGGCGCTGTACGACGGGGTGAGCGCCTGATGTACACCTGGATCTGGCGGCACCTGCCGGGCAACCTCGCGCTGAAGCTGTCCGAGACGCTGGTGCTCGTGCTGCTGGCCACCGCGCTGCTGATGTTCGTGGTGTTCCCGTGGATCGAGCCGCACCTGCCGATCAATCAGGTCACGGTGCCGGGTCACCAATGACCCGCGTCCTGGTCGTCGACAACTACGACAGCTTCGTCTACAACCTCGTGCAGTACCTCGGGCAGCTCGGGGCAAGCGTCCTCGTGCGACGCAACGACGCCGTGTCCCCTGACGAGCTCGACGACCTCGACGTGGACGGCGTGCTGCTCTCACCCGGCCCGGGCGACCCGCACGACGCCGGCACCTCGATGTCGTTCGTGGGCGCCTGCGCCGAGCGTGAGTTGCCGCTGCTCGGCGTGTGCCTGGGGCACCAGGCGATCGGTGCCGTGTTCGGCGCGCCGATCGTGCGCGCCCCGGAACTGCTGCACGGCAAGACCAGTGCGGTGCAGCACGACGGCACGGGCGTGCTCGCGGGGCTGCCCTCGCCGTTCGTCGCCACCCGCTACCACTCGCTCGCCGTCTCCGACGCCGGGCTGGCGACGGAGATGGTGGTGACCGCGCGCACGGCGTCGGGCGTGGTGATGGCGATGCGCCATGCGTGCCTGCCGATCGAAGGTGTCCAGTTCCATCCCGAGTCGGTACTGACGCAGGGTGGGCACCGGATGGTCGCCAACTGGCTCGGGTACTGCGGCGCCGACGTCAGCGACGCGCGTGTCGTGGAGCTGGTCGCCGAGGTCGACGCGATGCGGTCGGGGGCCTTCGCCGGGGTCTAGCCGAACGTGATCGAACCGGCCCAGCTATTGCTGGGCCTTCGCGGCAGCCTTCAGCTGCTGCTTGACAGCTCGTACCTTCTGCAGCGACTCCGCGTCGACGACATCGGCCACCGACCGGAACGAGCTCGGTTCGCCGTACGCACCCGTTGCCTCGCGCCAGCCGGCGGGCGCTACGCCGAGCTGCTTGGCCAGCAACGCCGCGAAGATCTGCGCCTTCTGCTTGCCGAACCCGGGCAGCGTGCTGAGTCGTCGCACGAGCTCGCCGCCGTCGGCCACATCGCGCCAGACCGCGGCTGCGTCGCCCTCGAAACGCTCGACCAGCACCTGCGCGAGCGCTTGAACCCGCTTGGCCATCGCGACTGGAAAGCGATGCAGCGCGGGTACCTCGCGAAAGATCGCTGCGAACGCCTCGGCGTCATACGTCGCGATCTCGGTGGCGTCGAGATCGTGCCCGAGGCGATCGCGCAACACGGCGGGCGAGGTGAAGGCCTTTTCCATCGGAATCTGCTGGTCGAGCAACATGCCGATCAGCAGGGCGAGCGGGTCGCGCTCGAGCAGTTCGTTGCCGGCATCGGTGGTGGCGAGGTGCATGCGGGGATCACACCACAATCCCCCCGCATCCCACGACGCGACGACCCGGGAGGCGGGGCGATGATCGGGCTCAGGCGGGTGGCGCGAAGAACTCCAGGGCGACCCCGTCCGGATCGCGGAAGGACACTCCCGAGCCGTAATGCGCGTCGACGATCCCGCCATGCGCGATACCGAGCTCGTCCAGGCGCGGCGCCCACTGCTGCAGCTCGTCGCAGTCCCGGCAGGCGAACGACACATGGTCCAGACCCGGCCGGCGCTCGTCGAATGAGCCGTCCACGCGCTCGGGATGGGTGTGCAGGCCGAATAGTTGGCCTTGGTCCAGTGCGAACACGGTGTGGTGGAAGCCGCCGGTCTCCTCGTCCTCGTCCAGAACGGGCGTGGCGGCGAACAGCTCGCCGTACCCCCGGGTGCTTCGTTCGAGATCGGTCACTGTCACCGCAACGTGGGTGACGGCGGGGAAAGCAGGGATAGCGCGCTCCTTCGGTAGTTGGGTGGTGACGGTGGGCAGTCGGGTGGCACCGTCGAGCTCAGTTGGAGTAGACGCGGGTGGGCTGCACCAGCACCGCGGTCCGCCGCTGGTCGAGCATTACCCGGTCGTACTCGTCCCAGTCGTCATGGCTGCCGCCGGCCGCCATGAAGATCTGGCGCAGCAGCAGGCGTAGCCGTTCGGCGTCGATTTCGGCGTGCGGGTCATCGGGTCCGATGAGCTGAGCTCGTCCTTCCACGCTCGCCCATTGCCAGCCATCGCGGAACGTCGTCGTGATCTGCGGCCGGGCCCGCAGGTTGGCCAACTTGACCTTTCCGTACGTGACGAACGCCAGCTGGTCCTCGCCGGTGAGCGGATGTGCCAGCACTGCGGCGTTGACCAGCGAGGACTGGATGGTGGTATCGGAGCGCACCGTCGAGACGACGGCGAGCCCGTGCTCATCGCGTGCGAGTGCCGCTGCGTCGTGCAGTGTCGTCCTACCCCCGTTTGCCGGCACGAAGTCGGGTCTACCACCGCTTGCCTTGTCCCGTCGAGGGGTGCGCGCCACGGGGCGTGCTCCGGTGTGCACGGGGGCTTTGTTCGCGCCCTACAGGGTCGGCAGTTCGGCGGGCCGCGAATAGTTGACCGCGGCGCGATCGGGCCTAGGGTCTAGGGGTGCAGGTGGTCATCAACGCCGCGGCGCCTCCCGGGGCTGCGCTGCGGCTGACACTCGAACGTCCACGTCGGGCTGCAGACCGGAGCGTGCTCGTCGTCGGTGCCGCCCTCATCCGATCGGGGCGCGTGCTCGCCGCCCGCCGCAGCGCTCCGCCCGCGCTCGCCGGCGCCTGGGAGTTCCCCGGCGGCAAGGTCGAGGCTCGCGAGACAGTGGCTGACGCGCTGGTGCGGGAGTGTCACGAGGAGCTGGGCGTCGAGGTCCGGGCGCTGAGCGAGATCGGCACGGCGAGCGACGAACGCATCGTGCTGCAGCTGTGGTCGGCGGAGTTGCTCGCCGGCGAGCCGATCGCTCTGCAGGATCATGACGAGCTGCGCTGGCTGGACGCCGCCGGGCTCGCCGAGGTGGCCTGGCTGCCGATCGACCGCGCCCTGCTCGCGGCTGTCCGTCCGCTACTGCAGTGACCTGCGGGCACCCAATTCGGGTAGGAGCAGGGGGTGGCGGCGCGACGGTGGATCTTCGGTGACCAGCTCGGCCGGCAGTTCCTGGACGACAGCCAGCAGCAGGTACTGCTGATCGAGTCCTGCAGCGCGTTCGCCCGACGCACCTTCCATCGGCAGAAGGCCCACCTCGTCCTGTCGGCGATGCGGCACCGAGCGGCGGAGCTCGGCGGCCGATGCGACTACGTGCGTGCCGGTACCTTCACCGAAGCGCTGCGCGCCACGAAGGGCAGCCTGGACGTGTGCCATCCGACGACCTACGCCGCGCTGGAGTTCGTGCGGCGCCGGGACGTCGAGGTGGTGCCGGCGCGCGGCTTCGTGACGGCGATGGCGGACTTCGCGCACTGGGCGAAGGCACGTGGCAGCAGGCGGCTCGTGCTAGAGGATTTCTACCGCGACGCCCGGCGTCGCCACGACGTGCTGATGGACGGCCCCGACCCGGCGGGGGGCAGGTGGAACTACGACGCCGACAACCGCGAGCCGCCGCCGAAGCAACCGACCCTCGGCGTGGCCGAGCCCTGGTGGCCGGTAGAGGACGAGATCGACGACGAGGTTCGCCACGACCTCGACCGGTGGGAGCGCGACGGCGACGTCCGATTCATCGGGGCGGACGGGCCACGGCGGTTCGCCGCCACGGAATCCGAGGCGCTTCGCGCGCTGGACGATTTCCTCGAGCACCGCCTCGCCGGTTTCGGCAGGCATGAGGACGCGATGCTCAGTGCCGACGAGTGGATGTCGCACTCGCTGCTGTCAGCGCCGCTCAATCTCGGGCTGCTGGACCCGCTCGAGGTGGTCCGCCGCGCCGAGCGGGCGTACCGCGACGCAGCGGCGCCGATCGCGTCCGTCGAAGGCTTCGTCCGGCAGATCATGGGCTGGCGCGACTACGTGTGGCACCTGTACTGGCAACAGGGCGAGGAGTATCGGCGGGGCAACGCGCTGCGGGCCTCGGCGAACCTGCCGCAGTGGTTCGCCGAGCTGGACGCCGAGGGGAAGGTCGAGGCCAATTGCCTCCGCCACGTCCTGCGCGGGGTGCGAGAGCACGGCTGGGTGCACCACATCCCGCGCCTGATGGTGCTCGGCAATTACGCCCTGCAGCGCGGGTGGCACCCGGCGCAGGTCACCGACTGGTTCCACCGCGCCTTCGTCGACGGATACGACTGGGTGATGGTGCCCAATGTCGTCGGTATGTCGCAGTACGCGGACGGCGGCGTCCTGGCGACCAAGCCCTACGCCGGCGGCGGTGCGTACATCAACAGGATGAGCGACTTCTGCGGCGACTGCCGCTACGACCCGACCAAGCGCGTCGGCGACGAGGCGTGCCCGTTCACCGCGGGTTACTGGGCCTTCCTCGAGCGCAACCGCGACAAGTTGCAGGGCAACCACCGCGTCGCACAACCGTTGCGCGGGCTCGACCGGCTCACCGATCTTGACGCGCTCGTCGAACAGGAGCGCCGGCGCGGGTCGCGCATGCCATGATCCCGCCCGCGAAAACCTTTCCTGCGTCTTCCCCCCTGGTGTCGCGATCCTGGCCACCGATTACTGGTTGCAGCGGGGGGGAGGCAGTCAGCCGGTCGGTATCGTCGGCGGCGGAGGAACAATGCGAGTTCGAGCGCGCCGCCGTCTCGCGCGCTGCACGGCTGCGCTGACGCTCGTGCTGCTCGTCCTCGTCCCAGCCTCGACCGATGCGGCCGCACCACCCCAGCCGGGCACCGGCGGTTTCTACACCAACGACGACACCGAACGCCTCGAAGGTACGCAGCCGCTGGGCCTGTTCCCGTCCGGCATGAACGTGTGGGTGCTCGACGGGACGCCGCACGTCGAGCGCATCGCGCGCGCCGTGTCCTACGCCGTCTCGCAACTGCGCCGCTACGGCCTCGACGTCACCTATCAGGGTGTGGCGCAGGACGAGGATGTCGCGAAGGGCACCGGCTACCTAGGGGTCTACGGCTCGATCACCGTGGACGAGGCCCAGCACCAGAACGGGCCGCGCTGCGCGAAGGTCAACGGTGCGCCCGAGGGCACCATCGCGGAGGGCGTCACCTACCCGGGAAGCGAACTGGTCGCCGGGATCGAGCAGCTGGATCTTTCCGCGGTGACGCTCTGCCCGGACGTCTTCACCCGCGGGGCGGACGTGTTCACCAGCGCGGTCCTGCACGAGATGGGCCATGCCGTCGGCCTCGGCCACTTCCGCGGCAGCTACGACGGACGAGATCAGATCATGAACCCGGTCATCTCCCACCGGACGCGCTACCAACACGGCGACGTCAACGGCCTGCGCTACATCGCCGCACAGGACGCCCGGATCGAGCAGGCGAGTCGGCTGCAGGGCGTCGTGGAGAGCTGGGACGTGGCAGCCGGCAGCATGGCGGTGCGCGGATGGGCGGTCACCGGTCGCGCCCGCGAGACCACAGCTGTCCGGGTGACCCTCGACGGGCGGCTGCGGGCAGGTGTGTTGACGACGCGGGAGCGCCCCGGCATCGCGGCGCGGTTCCCGGGGACGTGGCCGAGGCCCGGCTTCGAGGTCCAGGTCGACCCGTTGCGTCCGGGCCGGCATCGCTACTGCGTGCTCGCGCTGTCAGTCCTGGTGCCGGATCGACAGCGCACCCTCGGCTGCCGCGACGTCAGCTACCACCCGCCCCGTCCACCACCGCGCGCGACGCCGGTGCAGCCCACGACGGTGCAGCCCACGACGGTCGTGCCGCGCCGTGCAGCCGCGGGGACGTCGCCGCACACCACAGTGCTGGCGCCCGCCCTCGTGCTTGCCGCGCTCGTGCTGGTGGCCGGCGGATTCATCGGCTACACGCGCCGTCGGCTGCCCTAGCGCTCAGCCCTCGCGCATCGGCACCCGTACGCCGCGCTCGCCGGCGACCTCGGCCGCACGGTCGTATCCCGCGTCCACGTGGCGGATCACACCCATGCCCGGATCGTTGGTCAGCACGCGTTCGAGCTTCTGCGCAGCGAGCTCGGATCCGTCCGCGACACTGACCTGGCCGGCGTGGATCGAGCGCCCCATGCCGACGCCGCCGCCGTGGTGGATCGACACCCAGCTCGCGCCGCTCGCGACGTTCACCATCGCGTTGAGCAGCGGCCAGTCGGCGATCGCATCCGAACCGTCGGCCATCGATTCCGTTTCGCGATAGGGGGACGCGACCGATCCGCAGTCCAGGTGATCGCGTCCGATCACGATGGGGGCACTGATCTCGCCGGACGCGACCAGCTGGTTGAACTCGAGGCCGGCCCTGTCGCGCTCGCCGTAGCCGAGCCAGCAGATCCGCGCCGGCAGGCCTTGGAAATGGACTCGGTCCTGGGCCAGCTTGATCCACCGCGCAAGCGACTCGTTCTCCGGGAAGAGGTCGAGAACCGCCTTGTCGGTACGCGCGATATCCTTCGGATCGCCGGACAGCGCCGCCCAGCGAAACGGTCCCTTGCCCTCGCAGAACAGTGGCCGGATGTAGGCGGGGACGAAGCCGGGGAAGTCGAACGCCCTCGTGAAGCCGGCAAGTCTGGCTTCGCCGCGAATGGAGTTGCCGTAGTCGAACACCTCGGCGCCCTTGTCCAGGAAGCCGACCATCGCCTCGACGTGGCGTGCCATGGACGCCCGCGCGCGTCCGGTGAATTCGTCGGGCTTGCGCGCGGCGTACTCGTGCCAGTCGTCGAACTCGACGCCGATCGGCAGGTAGGAAAGCGGGTCGTGTGCCGACGTCTGGTCGGTGACGATGTCGATGGGCGCGTCGTCGGCGAGCAGCTGCGCGACGACCGAGGCGGCGTTGCCGAGCAGCCCGATGCTGAGCGGGCGTTTCGCGTCGCGCGCCTCGACAGCCTGGTGCAACGCGTCCTCGATCGAGGTCGCCTGCACGTCGAGGTAGCCGTGTTCGATGCGGCGGGTGATGCGGGTCTGGTCGACATCGATGCAGATCGCGACCCCGTCGTTCATCGTGACGGCAAGTGGCTGCGCGCCCCCCATCCCGCCGAGGCCGGCGGTCAGCGTGATCGTCCCGGCGAGCGTTGCGTTGAACTTCTTCGCGGCCACCGCGGCGAATGTCTCGTAGGTGCCCTGCAGGATCCCTTGGGTGCCGATGTAGATCCACGAGCCGGCGGTCATCTGCCCGTACATGATCAGGCCGAGCTGTTCGAGCCGGCGGAACTCCTCCCAGTTGGCCCAGTCGCCGACCAGGTTGGAGTTCGCGATCAGCACGCGCGGTGCCCATTCGTGCGTGCGCATCACCCCGACCGGACGGCCGCTCTGCACGAGCAGCGTCTCGTCCTGCCTGAGTTCGGTGAGCGTGCGGATGATGGCGTGATAGCTCGGCCAGTCGCGGGCGGCCTTGCCGGTGCCGCCGTAGACGACGAGTTCCTCAGGGTGCTCGGCGACCTCGGGATCGAGGTTGTTCTGCAGCATCCGCAACGGCGCTTCGGTCTGCCAACTGCCGGCGGTCAGGGTGGTGCCGCGGGGCGCGCGAATATCGGGCATGGGTTCATCTTGCCCCCGCCCGCAGCACTGTAGGCAGCTAATTGCCGTGATCGAAGCGACTGGACGAGACGCCCGAGGACAATCGCGCCGCCGTGCGGGAGCAGG
Organism: Mycobacteriales bacterium; assembly: GCA_038207565.1. Classification (GTDB taxonomy): domain Bacteria; phylum Actinomycetota; class Actinomycetes; order Mycobacteriales; family Jatrophihabitantaceae; genus JALZAI01. Next base: position 56,667 of record JBBQZQ010000021.1, on the reverse strand, counting down.
TCGCGACGGCCGCCGGGCGGTCACCTGCTTCGTAGTGCGGCTGCCGGACCGGCGCATCCCCGCCGGAAACCTGACGGCTCATGCCAGCGGGGACGGCAGGACGGAGTCGGCTGCGGCCACCGCGGCTCCGGAAGCGACAAGCTGCAGCGCGGCCTCGATCTCGGGAGCGAGGAACCGGTCTGCGCCCGGACCCGGCACGGACGCGCGCAGCGCCGCCACCACCGCGCCGGTCGCCGGGCCGGGGCGCAGGGGCGAGCGCATGTCCAGTGCCCGGGCGGCCGTCAGCACTTCGATCGCGATGACCCGGCTGAGCGCGTCGACCGAACGGCGCAGCTTGCGGGCGGCCGACCAGCCCATCGACACGTGGTCCTCCTGCATCGCGCTCGACGGGATCGAGTCGACGCTGGCCGGAACGGCGAGCCGCTTCATCTCCGAGACCAGCGCGGCCTGGGTGTACTGCGCGATCATGTGCCCGGAGTCCACGCCGGGGTCGGCGGCCAGGAACGGGGGCAACCCGCGCGAGCGCGATACATCGAGCATCCGGTCCGTGCGGCGTTCGCTCATCGATGCGACATCGGCGGCCACGATCGCCAGGAAGTCCAGCACGTAGGCGATCGGCGCCCCGTGGAAGTTGCCGTTGGACTCCACCCGCCCGTCCAGGGTCACCACGGGGTTGTCGACGGCGGAAGACAGCTCGTAACCGGCCACCATCCGAGCGTGCGCCAGGGTGTCGCGTGCCGCGCCGGCCACCTGCGGTGCGCAGCGCATCGAGTACGCGTCCTGCACGTACACGCAGTCCGGGCCCGCGTGCGAGGCCACGATAGGCGAGTCGGTCAGCAGGGCCCGCATGTTCGCCGCGGCCACGGCCTGTCCCGGCTGCGGACGCAGTGCCTGCAGATCCGCGGCGAACACGGCTGCCGTCCCGAGCATCGCCTCGACGCTCATCGCCGCGCTCAGATCGACCGTCCGCAGCAGCAGGTCCAGGTCCGCGCACGCGAGCAGCAGCTGCCCGAGCATCCCGTCGGTTCCGTTGATCAGGGCGAGGCCCTCCTTCTCGGCCAGCACGAGCGCTTCGATCCCGTGCGCGGCCAGGGCTTCGGCAGCAGGAAGTTGCGTGCCCGACGCATCGCGCACTGTTCCCTCGCCGAGCAGGGCGAGCGCGACGTGCGCCAGCGGCGCCAGATCACCCGAGCAGCCGAGTGAGCCGTACTCGCGCACGAGCGGCGTGATGCCGACGTCGAGCAGCGCGGCGAGGGCGCTCGCCGTCTCGACTCGCACCCCCGTCCGACCTGTGGCGAGCGTCGAGAGGCGAAGCAGCATGAGGGCCCGCGTCACCTCCCGCTCGACCTCCGGACCGCTTCCGGCCGCGTGCGATCGGATCAGCGACCGTTGCAGGATCGCGCGCTGGGTCGCCGGGATGTGCCTGGTCGCCAGAGCACCGAAACCGGTCGAGATCCCGTAATGCGGTTCGACGTCGCCGGCCAGCGCGTCGATCGTCCGGCGTGACCCGGTGATCGCCTCGAGCGCGTCCGGCGCCAATGCCACGCCGGCACCGTCGCGCGCGACCGCCACGACCTCCGCCTCGGTGAGTGGACCGGTCCCGACCGCGATGCGCTGCATGCCGCCACTCTGGTGGACGTCCGCGCCCTCGCGCCAGCTACGGTCAGGCCATGCGAGCTGTCGTCGTCACCGAGCCCGGCGCCCCGGAGGTGTTGCGGGTCGAGACGGTCCCCGATCCCGAGCCGAAGGCGGGCGAGGTATTGGTGCGCGTCACCGCCACCGCCGTCAACCGGGCCGATCTGCTGCAACGCCAGGGCAACTACCCGCCCCCGCGCGGAGCCTCGCCGTACCTGGGACTGGAGTGCTCCGGCACCGTCGAGGCGCTGGGTGAGTCGGTCGCCGGGTGGAACGTCGGTGATCCGGTGTGCGCGCTGCTGGCAGGCGGTGGTTACGCCGAGCTGGTCGCGGTGCCCGTCGGTCAGCTGATGCCTGCGCCTTCGGGCATCTCGCTCGTCGATGCCGCCGCGCTGCCCGAGACGTCGTGCACGGTCTGGTCGATGGTGTTCGGCACCGCTGCCGGCCGGATGCAGCCGGGCGAGAGCCTGCTCGTGCACGGTGGGTCGAGCGGCATCGGGACGATGGCGATCCAGCTGGCACACCAGCGGGGCTCACGGGTGCTCACCACGGTCGGGACCCCGCGCAAGGCCGCGTTCTGCCGTGACCTCGGCGCGGACGTGGTGATCAACTATCAGGACGAGACATTCGACGACCGGGTGCTCGCAGAGACCGGCGAGGCCGGCGTCGACGTCATCCTCGACAACATGGGCGCCTCCTATCTGCCGCGCAATGTCCGCTCGCTGGCCATCGGTGGGCGCCTGGTCGTCCTGGGCATGCAGGGTGGGCGTAAGGGCGAGCTCGACCTGGGTGCGCTGATGGCCAAGCGTGCGACGGTCCACTCGGCCGGCCTGCGTGCACGTCCCGCAGCGGAGAAGGCCGAGATCGTCGCCGAGACGTCCGTGGCCGTGTGGCCACTCGTCGAGTCCGGCGCGGTCAAGCTGATCATCGATCGAGTGCTGACGCTGGACGACGCCGCCGAGGCGCACCGGCTGGTGGAGTCGAGCGAGCACATCGGCAAAGTGGTGCTGCGGGTCTGACAGTGCCCCGAGTGACCCGCCCGCGTGTGCGGCGGCCGGGTACTGGGTCAAACTGGAGGGGTGAGCGTTGACACTCCTGACCCCGAGCACATCAATCCTTCGCGTTCTGACGGGGGGCCCGACGTCGTCCTTCCGGTTCCCATCGAGAGCGGCGGCGCTCCTGCCGAGCAGGCATCGGAGGCTGACGACGTGACCAGCATGGTCGAGCAGCCGGCCAAGGTGATGCGCATCGGCACCATGATCAAGCAATTGCTGGAGGAGGTCCGCGCTGCGCCGCTCGACGAGGCGGGACGCAGGCGGCTGCGCGAGATCCACGAGATGTCGTTGCACGAGCTCGAGGACGGCCTGTCTCTCGAGCTGCGCGAGGAGCTCGGACGGCTGTCGCTGCCCTTTGGTGACCAAACGCCTTCCGAGGCGGAACTGCGTATCGCGCAGGCGCAGCTGGTCGGCTGGCTGGAGGGGCTGTTCCACGGCATCCAGACGGCGCTGTACGCGCAGCAGATGGCGGCCCGGCAACAGTTGGAGGAGATGCGGCGACGTGCGCTGCCTCCAGGTAGCGGTGAGCAGCACGTGGTGATCGGCCCTGGGGGGCAGCTGATCGCCCCGCCCGGCTCGCAGTTCGGGGCGTCCGGACCGGGTCGTGAGGGCGAGGATCCGCGCGGCACCGGACAGTATCTCTAGCCACGCCACCGCTGGCCGCGCCGGTCAGTACCGCACCCGGTGACCAAGGCGCTCTGCTGGGGTCTTGGTGGGCCGCGCAGAGCGTGTTGATCACGTCGGAAGGGGCGCGGACCACGGGCGCTGCCGCGCTCCGTGCGACCCGCAGAATGTCAACCCAGCAGGGCTTCGAGGACGATCGCGACGGCGTCGTCCTCGTTGCTCCCCACGATGTGGTCGGCCGCCTGCTTCGCGGCCGGGTGCGCGTTCGCGACGGCGTAGGAGGTGCCCGCCCACTGCAGCATCGACACGTCGTTGGGCATGTCGCCGATCGCAACGACCTCGTGCTGGGCGATGCCGTGCATGGCGGCGAGCTCCGCCAACCCGCTCGCCTTGGTGACGCCGTGCGCGGCGATCTCGAGCAGGCCCACGCGCGAGGAGTGCGTGATTGACGCGCGGCCGGCGAGCAATTCGTCGGCCGAACGCAGGAATTGGTCGACCTCAGCCTCGCGGTCCTTCGCGAGCAGCTTGACCGCGGGCCGGCGCGCGATCTCGCTGACGGGACCGATCTGAGGCGGTGCGACCGAACGGCCCTGCCGGTCGGTGGCCGGGTTTATCTGCCAGTCGTGGACGTATCCGGGCTCGGCCGCGAAGCCGTCGATGTACTCGACCGCGAAGTGGACAGCAGGGAAGGCGGCCCGCAGATCGGTCGACAGCGCCTGCACGCTCGCCACGTCGAGCGCGTGGACCGACAGCACCTGCTCGGTGTGCAGGTCGTAGAGCACGGCGCCGTTCGCGCCCACCGCGACGCCGAGGTGCCCGGTGTCCTCGACGACGGCGTCCAGCCAGCGCGGTGGACGCCCGGTCACGAACGCGACGACCAGCCCCGCGGCCTCGGCCGCCTGCAGCGCCTGGCGGGTTCGGGGCGAGATGGTGCCGTCGCGTCGCAGCAACGTGCCGTCGAGATCGGTCGCCAGCAGGCGCACGGTCATGCCGGCGTCAACAATTCGCGGCCCCCGAGCCACGGCCGCAGCGCCTCGGGGACGTAGACCGAGCCGTCGGGCTGCTGGTGGTGATCGAACAGGCAGGCGATGGTGCGCGCCATTGCACACAGCGTGCCGTTGAGCGTGGCGACCGGTTCGTTGCCGCGCGCGCCGCGGGTCCTGATGTTGAGCCGGCGCGCCTGGAACGTGGTGCAGTTCGAGGTCGAGGTCAGCTCGCGGTAGGTGCCCTGCGACGGGAACCAGGCCTCGATGTCGAACTTCCGGGACGCCGACGAGCCGAGGTCGCCGGCGGCGACGTCGATGACCCGGTAGGCGAGCTCGAGCTTGTCGAGGAACTCACGCTCCCAGGCCAGTAGCCGCCGATGTTCGTCCTTCGCCTCGTCGAGCGGGACGTAGGAGAACATCTCCACCTTGTCGAACCAGTGCACCCGGATGATGCCCTTGGTGTCCTTGCCGTACGAGCCGGCTTCGCGGCGGAAGCAGGAGGAGAATCCTGCGTAGCGCAGCGGCAGCTCCGCCAGGATCTCATTCGAATGGTAGCCGGCCAGCGCCACCTCTGACGTCCCGACGAGGTAGAGATCGTCGTCGGCGAGGCGATACACCTCGGACGAGTGCGCGCCCAGGAAGCCCGTCCCCTCCATGATCTCCGGCTTGACCAGTGCCGGTGCGATGACCGGGGTGAACCCCGCCTCCGCTGCCTGCGCCATAGCCAGGTTGACGAGTGCGAGCTCGAGCTGGGCGCCGATGCCGGTCAGGAAGTAGAACCGTGCGCCGGACACCTTGGCACCGCGTTCGGTGTCGATGGCCTTCAGCGCCGCGCCGAGTTCAGTGTGTTCTCGGGGGTTGTCGACGGACGGCACGGTGCCCACCGTCTCGAGGGTGACGAAGTCGGCCTCGCCGCCGGGAGGGACGCCGTCCTCGATGACATTGGCGATGGCGAGCTGCGCCTCGTGCAGCGCCGTCTCGGCCACCGCCTGCTCGCTCTCCGCGGTCTTGACCTCGGCGGACAACCTCCTTGCGCGCTCGAGTACCGCGGGACGCTCGTCCGGCGACGCCTTGGCCACCGCGCGTCCCACCGTCTTCTGCTCACCACGCAGGAGGTCGGCCCGCGAGACGGCTCTGCGGCGGGCGTCGTCGGCCGCGAGCAGCACGTCGACAAGCGTCTCGTCGGCGCCGCGTGCGCGTTGCGATGCGCGGACACGGTCGGGGTCTTCGCGCACCACCTTGAGGTCGATCACCTGTTCAGGCTACTGAGGGCATTGTGTCCACACTCCCCGGACTCGTTCATCCTGCGCTGCCTGCGGAGCGACCCTGGAGGAGCGCATGCGCGGGCGACCGCGGAACCCCCCCACGTGATCAGGACGCGCTGGCGGGTGTGCTCTCACAACCACGAGCGCGTGTTGATCACAGGATGGATGCCGAAAGCGGGTGGACGGGACAACGCCGGTTCAGGCCAGCGTCATCAGCGGTGTCCACGCTCCTGCAGCACCCACGTGTTGCCGTCCGGGTCGCTGAATCCGGAAAACGAGTTGTAGTCGGTTCGGGACGGATCGGGGCCGTCCGCCCAGCCCTCCGGCGTCATGTGCCGGATCGGGTTGGTGTCGACCCCGCGCTCCTGCAACTCGCTCGTTGCCGCGACGATGTCGGACACGACCAGGTGCAGGCCGCGCATCGTGCCGGGCGTGCTGTCGGTGAGACCGATCCCGACCGAGATCGAGCATCCCGAACCGGTCGGCGTCATCTGCACGACACGGAAGTCCTCCCCGGGCCGATGATCGACGTCGAGGGTGAACCCGAGCTGTTCGGTGTAGAACGCCTTCGCCCGGTCGACATCGGCGACGGGCATGAGCACGACTTCCAGTTTCCAATCCATGATGTGCATCCTTTCGTTACCGGACCACCAGCCCGGCGCTGACGTTGGTCATGCAGCCCGTGATCCCCGACGCGCGAGCCGAGGCGAGAGAAAGGCGTCGAGAACCGCGGTCTCGACCCCGATGCCCGCCGCCGCGGCAGCCAAGCTGCGTTTCATCTTCTGGTCCCCCAAGCTCGAAGTAGGTCTTTCCTTGCGCGCCGGCTATTACAGGCCCCCGTGGACCCTGAACGCGGTCACGATGGCCGCGCGGTCGTAGCGGTTGGCGAGCAGGACGCACAGCAGCACGCGAGCCTTGTACGGGTCGAGCAGCCCGGCCGGAATCAACCCGCGCCGGCGCAGATCCGACTCCGACCCGACCGCACCGTACGTCTTCGCCAGCACCGGCCCCGCGCCGATGCGCGTCGCGAGCACGACCGGGATTCGCGCGGCTATCTCGCCCAGTCGCTCGGCCAGCCTGCCGGGCACGTGGCCCACGCCGAAGCCTGCGACCACGAGCCCGTCGCAGCGGTCCTCGATACCGTCGAGCAGGACGCCCTCGCCACCCAGCACGGCAACGACGATGGGGACGCGCACGTCGACGGCCTCGGGTCGGGGCAGTACCGCACGCCGAGCGACGCTGCTCATCAGCACCGGCACGCCCTCCACGACCCGACCGAGCGGTCCGCTGTTGGGTGAGCCGAACGCCGCCGGACTGCTGCTGTGCCGCTTGCCGACGTGGCGCGCCGCATGCACCTCGTCGTTCAGCACGACCAACACGCCCAGGGCGCGGAAGGCTCGGCCGGACGCGACGATGATCGCGGCGAGTAGATTGGCCGGTCCGTCCGCCCCGGCAAGGGAGGGGTTTCGCATTGCTCCAGTGACGACGAGCGGCGCATCGCCGGTCCACAGCAGGTCGAGCAGGAAGGACGTCTCCTCGATAGTGTCCGTGCCCTGCACGACGACCACCGCATCCGCCGTCGCTCGGACCGCCTGGTCGACGAGCTCGAGCAGGTCGGCGAAGGCGAGGTCGGCGCTGGGCAGCCTCCGAAAATCGTGCAGGTCGAGGCGCACGTCGACGTCGACGAGACCGGGCACCGACGCCACGAGCTCATCCGGGCCGAGGCGGGACACCGCGCCGGCGACGTCCGGCGTCATGCTGATCGTGCCGCCGAGGAAGAAGACGCTAACGCGAGGACTCACCGGTCGCACGTTAGCCGCGCGCCCATCTCGGCGTCACCGGGACGCGGGACCCAGCCGCTACGTGCGCCAGCACGGCGTGCCACGATGCTGCGATGGACGCGATCGCGGAGTGGACCGATGCGCAGGCCAGGGTCATCGAGCTGACCCGGTCGATCTCTCCTGAGGAGGCGGAGCAATCCGTCCCGTCCTGCCCTGCGTGGACCGTGCGCGACCTGTTGTCGCACGTGATCGGCCTCGATGCCGATGTCCTGGCCGGGGACGAACCGGATGACCACAACAGCGTGTGGACGCAGCGTCAGGTCGACGCCCGCGCGGACGACGACATCGCAACCCTGCTCGGCGAGTGGGGCGAGCTGACCGAACCGCTACAACGATGGATGAGCGAGAACGGCACACGTCCCATGGGTGACGTCGTCATACACGAGCAGGATCTGCGCGGCGCACTCGGCGTTCCGGGCGGGGGCGACACCGATGGCATCGCAGCTATCCGCGACCGGTTCGCGCAACGGGTTGCCCGCCGCGTGCTCGACGCGGGCCTGCCTGCGATCCGATTGGTCGGCGAGAGCTGGCAGTTTACGGCGGGGACGGGCGAGCCCCAGGTGGAGCTGAATGCCTCCGACTTCGACCTGGGCCGCGCGGTGATCGCGCGACGCTCGGCCGCTCAACTGCGGTCGTGGGCGCGGGTCGGGGAGATCGAGCCGTACCTGGGCTGCTTCGCGACACTGGGCGATCTGCCCGACACCGATCTCGCGATTTGACCATTCCCTCGGCGTGGTCCTTGACCGCGATCCCCGTTTCGAGGAAGCTGCCGATCCAGACGTAGGTCGTCACATACGGACGACTCGGTCGCAAGTCCCGATCACGCGCCACGCGGAGGTGCCCTGTGCTGCGGCTGGACGTCAATTTCTTCGACTACGTGATCCTGGGGATTTACTTCGCGCTGGTTATCGCGATCGGCGTCATGGCGCGCCGCGCGATCGCCACCAGCGAGGACTTCCTGCTGTCGGGGCGATCGCTGCCGGCGTGGGTGACCGGTCTGGCATTCATCTCGGCCAATCTCGGCGCGATCGAGATCCTCGGCATGGCCGCGAACGGTGCGCAGTACGGCATCTCGACGGTGCACTTTTACTGGATCGGCGCCGTCCCGGCCATGGTGTTCCTCGGCATCGTGATGATGCCGTTCTACTACGGTTCGCGGGTACGTAGCGTGCCGGAATTCCTGCTGCGCAGGTTCAACCCGGCCACGCACCTATTCAATGCGCTGTCTTTCGCACTTGCCGCTGTGCTGACTGCGGGCGTGAACCTGTACGCGCTCGCGTTGGTCATCAACGCCCTGATCGGCTGGCCGATCTGGGTGTCCATCATCGTGTCGGCGGGCTTCGTGCTCGCCTACATCACCCTGGGCGGGCTGTCCGGAGCGATCTACAACGAGGTCCTGCAGTTCTTCGTCATCATCGCCGGACTCGTGCCGCTGGTAGTCATCGGGCTTGCCGACGTCGGCGGCTGGGACGGGCTGCAGAAGAAGATCTCGAAACCCGAGTTCTTCAACAGCTGGTCGGGAACCCACGTCGGTACCTGGAGCAACCCCCTCGGTGACTGGATCGGCATCGTCATGGGCCTGGGCTTCGTACTGTCCTTCGGCTACTGGACGACCAACTTCGCCGAGGTTCAGCGCGCGCTGTCGGCGAAGGACCTGTCGGCCGCGCAACGGACACCGTTGATCGGGTCGTTCCCGAAGATTTTCATTCCGGCGCTGACGATCATCCCTGGGCTGATCGCGGTCGCAGTCGTCCCGAAGCTGGGCACCACCGGCGGCACCTACAACGACGCGATCCCGCTGCTGATGAACAAGTACCTGCCCAACGGCACCCTCGGGGTCGCGCTCTGTGGACTGCTTGCTGCGTTCATGGCCGGGATGGCGGCCAACGTGAGTTCGTTCAACACGGTGTTCACTTACGACATCTGGCAGACCTACATCGCCAAAGGCAGACGCGACGGTTACTACCTGCAGGTCGGGCGCGTCGTCACTGTCGTGGGCATCCTGATCGGCATCGGCACGGCGTTCATCGCCTCCGGTTACAGCAACATCATGAATTACATCCAGCTGCTGTTCAGCTACTTCAACGCGCCCTTGTTCGCCACGTTCATCATCGCCATGTTCTGGAAGCGGACCACCCCGTGGGCGGGCGTCGCCGGTCTCGCCGCAGGAACCCTGGGTGCCGGCGTCATGCACTTCACCGCGTACGGCATCGGCTATTTCTACCTCGGCGGCGAAGTTCTCTCCCACGACAAGATCAACGCGCAGATGGCCAACTTCTACGGCGCGATCGTGGCGTTCGTGGCCGATGCGGTCGTGACGGTCCTCGTCACTTTGGTGACCAAGCCCAAGCCGGAGTCCGAACTCGGCGGGTTGGTGTGGGGCATCCCCGACCCGAATGCGCCCGACCCGAAGTCGGTGCCGAAGCCGAAATGGTGGGCGTCACCGAAGATCCTCGGCGGCGTCTCGCTCGGCATCACCGTCGTCCTCATGATCATCTTCGACTAGAGAGGGGTGGGCGACATGGACAAACAACCAGATACCACCGATACCCCGAAGTCGGCTGCAGCCAAGCTCTTCGACATCCGCCTTCTGATCGGCAGCCTGTTCCTCGTGTACGGAGTGATGTTGACGATCTCGGGATTCTTCACCTCCGCCAAGGAACGGCAGAAGGCCGCCGACATCAACATCAACCTCTGGCTCGGTATCGGGATGCTGGTGGTCGGGTTGTTGTTCCTGCTCTGGCGCAAGCTCAACCCCATCGTTGTAGAACCCAACCCGACCGACGAACCGGCGGAGGCTCGCCGTGGCGACCACTGAGCCCCGTGGCGTGAGCTAACTGCCGCCAGAACTGACCTGACCTGGATTCAGCCCTGGATCTCGTCCGCGTCGGCCTTGGCGGCCTCGGTGTCGGTCAGCGTTCCGTCCGCCTCGCGCTCGAACCAGTCCTTCTGATCGAGTTCGCTGGACGTCTGCCCAGACACCTGCTTGGCCATCTCCTCATCGCTGAGTCCTTCGCCGGCTGGCTTCTCTTCGCTCACTGGTGCCTCCTGATCGAATTTCCCGCTATCTGTCGGCCTACCCGCACCCGCGCTGGGCGAATCACGTGATACTCCCGGCGGGTTCCCGGTCCTGCCAGGTGTACACGCAGATCACGCGCGGGCGTCACGACTCGGGGCGGACGACCGTGGTGGGCTCGTGGTGCACCGGCAAGTTGAGCGAGTTCGCGACGAAACAGGACGCGTTCGCGTCGTGGTGCAGGCGTTCGGCCAGCTCGAGCTGGTCCGCCGCGGTGATCGTGACAGTGGGGTGCAGCGTGATGTCGGTGAATGCCCCACCGCCCTTACCGTCCTCGGTCATGACCGCAGTCGGGTGGTCGACGTAGGCGGTCACCACCACGCCGTTCGTGGCTGCGACGTGCAGGTAGGCAAGCATGTGGCACTGCGCGGCCGCGGCTACCAGCAGTTGCTCGGGGTTCCACCGGGATGGATTGCCGCGAAAGTGCGGGTCGGACGATCCGGCAATGCCGACCCGGTGCTCGGCGGTGACGTTGTGATCGCGGTCGTAGGAGCGGTAGCTCGAGGTCCCCTCGCCGCGATTACCGGTCCAGGTGACCGTGACCTGATAGCGGTGCTCGTTCGGCATTGCTCTCCTCCGGTGTGCGGAGCGACCGGCACGGCTACCGGATCGCCATTGGCGCCTCTCGCATCCGCGCGATCCGCGGCCCGGATGCGATCCTTGCGGGATTGTCGCGCGCGCCACGTCGGCATGCTCATCCCCCGCTCCGACATTGTGGGCGTCGTACCGTGGTAGCTAACGACGAGAGGAAATCCCGTGTCCACGGCAACCCCAGCTCTAGGGAAGAAACCGCAGCACGGCCCCAAGGCCTGGGTCGGCGCGTTCACTGGCTTCTATCCCGCCACGGCGCACGATCTCAGCGGTCTCGACCCGGTCGCCCGCTTCCTCTACGCGGCACGCAGCGTCATCTTGGTGATCTCCGCGCAGAGCGCCGTGATCGCCGGTTTGCTCGCCGCGACCGATCGCCGATTCGAGGTCGTCCCGTTCCTGCTCGTTTTTCTCGGCTATGTCGTTCTGCACGCCATCAGCAACCTGTCCAACGACTACTTCGGCTACCGCCGGGGGCACGACACCGAGGATTCCCCGCGCCGCCGCTACACCTTGCACCCGGTTGCCAGTGGCGCGTTCACCATGCGCTTCTTGGCCACCGGGCTCGCGATCCTGGCACTCGGCGCCGGGGGGATCGGCGTGTACTTCATCGTCTTGCGCGGATGGAACGCGCTCTGGCTGACCCTCATCGGCGCGGTACTGCTCTACGCCTACGACGCGGCGCCGCGTGCCCTGAAGGAACTTGGGCTCGGCGAGGTCGCAGCGTTCGCGGTATGGGGGCCGCTGATGATCGGCGGCGGTTACTACGTGATCACCGGGCATTGGTCGGGGGACGCGTTCCTGGCCTCCGTGCCCTACGGGCTGGGGGTCGCGTCCATCCTCATCGGCAAGCACATCGACCAGAGCGCCTTCGACATCTCGCAGAAGCAGCACACCCTGCCGGTCCTGCTCGGTGACAGCGGCGCCCGGTTGCTCAACCGGACGGCCATCGCGCTGATGTACGTCCTCACCGCAGTTGCCGTTGCGGTGGGCGCGTTGTCGCCGTTCCTGGCGGTCGTGCTCGTCGCGCTGCCCCGCGCCGTGCGCGCGCTGCAGGTCATGTCGAACCCGGCGCCTGGTGAGCCGCCGGCCGGATACGTCGGCTGGCCGTTGTGGTACCACCGCGTCTGCCTCGTCCACAACCGCGCCTTCGGCTGGCTGTTCATCCTGGGCGCGGCCCTCGGCGCGATCTGGCCCGCGCTGCGCATCGGTGGCTGACGCCGACGACGCGCGGGCGGCCGGCGAGTGGCGCTGAGCTCAGACGGCGTCGTCGAGCACCGTCTCGAGCCTGGACACGACGTCGAGCTGGGTGGCCGCGTCGACCGACGCCCGTTCATCCGGCGGCTCGTTGCGCACCGTCGATTCGAGCTGCTCGCGCAACAGTTCCAGGCCCTCGCGCAGGGCGTCGAGTTCAGCCCCGCTTACGTGCAGGGCGACATCACGTTTCGTCTTGACCACGGCGTCAGTCTCGCAAAGGGCCGGGCTGCCGCGAAAGGGCGCGCCGACGCCACCGTCTCGATGCCCCTGCGGGTGGCCGGGTGACGCGGGTGCTGGTCGTCGAGGACGAGCGTGCCCTGCTGCGCGCCCTCGCAATGAATCTGACCGCGCGTACCGGCAGCAGCGAGAAGGTGGCGGCACTCGATCTCGGCGCTGACGACTACGTCACCAAGCCCTTCAACGTCGACGAACTGCTCGCCCGGTTGCGTGCTGGCACGCGGCGGGTCGGCACCAACGAATCCGCCGACTCCACGCAGGTCGGGGCGTTCCGAGTCGACTTCGGCGCGAAGACCGTGACCGCACTGGACGGGTCCACGCAGCACCTCACCCCCACCGAATGGGGCCTGCTCGAGGCTCTGGTGCGCAGGCCGGGCAAGCTCGTGAGCGGCCGCTCCCTGCTCACCGAACTGCGCGGGACGCGCGAGCACACCGACGCGTCCTACCTGCGCATCTACATCGCGCAACTGCGCCGCAAGCTCGAGCCGGAACCCGGCCGGCCGCGACACCTCATCACCGAGCCCGGGATGGGCTACCGCTTTCAGCCCTGAGCCGCGGGGCCGTGCGGTCGGGGATCCGCGCCGGAGGCGGCCGGCGGGTGCGGGTCAGTCCCTCGTACGGGTGACCTCCAGCTCGCCGTTCTGGTAGCGGGCGCGCAGCACCTTCTTGTCGAACTTCCCGACCGTGGTCTTGGGCACCTCGTCGATAAAGGTCCAGTTCTCCGGCACCTGCCACGAGGCCACCTTGCCGTCGAGATAGGCGGCCAGCGCGGCGGGATCGGCGTCACCGCGCCGCACGACGCAGGCCAGCGGCCGCTCCGTCCACCGATCGTCGGGGATACCGATGACCGCGGCCTCCACCACGTCCGGCGACCCGGCGAGCAGGTTCTCCAACTCGACAGAGGAGATCCACTCACCGCCGGACTTGATCACGTCTTTGGACCGGTCGGTGATCTGGAAGAACCCGCGTCCGTCGATCGTCGCGATGTCACCGGTGCGCAGCCAGCCGTCGTGGAACTTCTCCGGCGCCGCGTCGCGGTGGTAGGAACCGGTGATCCACGGTCCCCGCACCTCGATCTCGCCGACGGCCTCCCCGTCCCACGGCAGTTCCGAGCCGTCATCGGACACGATGCGCATCTGCATGCCGGCTATGACGCGCCCGGAGCGCATCCGCCAGTCCATCTCCTCGCCGCTGCCCACTGCGACATCGGCCGGCGGGTGCGCCATCCCGCCGACGGGCGAGGTCTCGGTCATGCCCCAGCCCTGGATGATGCGCACGCCCAGTTGCTGCTCGATCGCCTCCATCAAGGTGCGCGGGATGGCGGCGCCACCCGAGGTGCCCAGCCGGACCGAGGACAGGTCGACCTCGGCCTTGGCCGCGTGCTGCAGGATGCCGCCCCAGATCGTCGGGACGGCCGATGCCATGGTCGAGCGCTCCGCAGCGATGAAGGCGCACAGCTGGTCGGGGGTCAGGTACGGGCCGGGCATGTGCAGCGAAGCACCGCCGAGGAAGGCGCTGAACGGGATGCCCCACGCGTTGACGTGGAACATCGGCACGATGGTCAGGAGGCGGTCCCGCTCGGTGCTGCCGGTGACCGAGGCCGACAGCGTCCCCAGCGCGTGCAGGTAGGTCGAGCGGTGCGAATAGACCACGCCCTTCGGATCGCCGGTGGTACCGCTCGTGTAACACATCGAGGCCGGCGCCTTCTCGTCCAGCTCGGGCCAGTCGTAGGCGGGAGCCTCGGCAGCCAGCAACTGCTCGTAGCGGTGGACGGTGGCGGTACCCAGCAAGGAGACGTCCCCCTCGCCGATCACCACGAACGCCTCGACCGTCTTGAGCGCATCGGCGATCGGTGCGAGCAGCGGCAGCAGGCTGCCGTCGACAAGAATGATCTTGTCCTCGGCGTGATTGACGATGTGCTCGACCTGGGCAACCGGCAGGCGGATGTTGAGTGTGTGCAGGACGGCACCCATGCTGGGCACGGCGTAGTACGCCTCCAGGTGCTCCTGGTGGTTCCAGCAGAAGGTGCCCACCCGGTCGCCCACGCCCACGCCGAGCTTGCCGAGCGCGTTCGCGAGTCGCTGGGCATTCGCGCCGATCTCGGCGTAGGTCGCGCGCCGGGGCTCGGCGCCGCCCTGCCAGGTCACGCACTCGCTGCCGCCGTAGACGCGCATCCCGTGCTCCAGAATCGCCGCGACGGTGAGCGGGTAGTCGTCCTGCATGGTGCTCGTGATCAGCGCTGGCATGTCCGTGGCCTCCGTGGCGGTCGTCTCACCGGAGGGTAACCGGGCGCACCGGGCCCGCCAACGAGGAACGGGCTGGGCCGTGCACCCCGCCGAGACGGCGGCTCCCTCCCCCGGGAGACCATCTCGTTGCGCCGAATCTGGTAGGCGCGGGGAGGAAGACGCGACGACCGCCCCGCATTACGCGGCGGGCTCGTCCTGTGCACGCCGGTGCGCGGAATCGAGGAACGCTCCGAGCAGTACGCCGGCCAGGATCGCCGGGATCCATAACCAGAGCAGGTACGCGCTCAGCCGACCGGCCACCAGCAGCGCCAGCGTGTAAAGCACGAACGGCACGATGACGCTTGCGACGCAGCGCGCGAGCAGGGCGTGGTCCTGGCGCATCAGCCGCAGGTCGCCGCGCGTCCCGCTGCCTTTGTGCCTCGCCTTGCGCGCGGCGTCCGGCGCGTTGCCGGCGAGTGTGTCGTCGTCGTCGTCGGGCACGGCATGGCGACCACGCGTCGGGGTGGGCTGCGTCGGGGTGGACTGGACGTCCGCTGACGGGTGCTCGACGGGCCGTTCGGATACGAGCAGATCGAGGAGGTCCGGGCCGTCGTCGGGGCCGTCGTCCTCGGTGTCGTCCTCGTCGTCCGCTGCTGAATGCCGTCCCACGTGCGCAGTGTGCCAAATACGATCGAAAGGCGGGAACAGCCCTCGCCTCACTAGGCTCGGTATCCACCGCCGGGACCGACCAACCGCTGACCACGAACAGGGAGCACCGTGACGCCGACGCGCAGCCGACACACCCGCTCGTTCGCCGCGTTGCTCGGTGCAGCGATGGCGGCCCTGATGCTGGTTACGGCGTGCACGACCGTCATCGACGGGACCCCGATCACGTCCGCCGTCAAGAACGCCGACCTGCCGGTGCAGGGCGACTCACACACGCCGTTCGACACCCAGGTCAAGAACGCGATCAGCGACGTCACGGCGTTCTGGCGCGCGTCCTACCCGTCGGTCGCGAAGGGCGCCGCGTTCCCCGAACTCAAGGGCAAGCTCTACTCCGTCGACGGGCAGGAGGTGCTACGGACCGAGAAGGCGCCGGCGTCCTCGGCCGGCGAGAAGTGCATGCAGCGCCGCGCGCTCTTCGTGGTCGACAACGCCGCCTACTGCCAAATTGACGACTCCATCATCTGGGACCGCAGCCCGAAGCACCTGGTCCCCGCGCTCGCCGACTCCTTCGGCGGTGCGGTCATCCCGCTGGTGTTCGCCCATGAGGTCGGCCACGCGATCCAACAACGACTCGGGATCAGCGACGCGCAACACAAGTTGCTCTACCTGGAGTCACAGGCCGACTGCGCGGCCGGCGCCTTCCTGGCGACGGCGCTCGTCGGCAAGGCGCCGCACTTCCACATCACCTCCGGGCAGCTGGACCAGGCGCTGGAAGGCTTCCTGCAAATCCGCGACAGCACGCCCGAGTCCCCCGCCGACATCAGCCACGGCAACGGATTCGACCGCGTCAGCGCCGTGGGTGACGGCATCGCCAACGGCGTCACCTATTGCTTCTCAGACAGCTACTTCAACCGGACGTTCACCGAGCGGCCCTACGTCGACGACAAGGATTACGCGAGCGGCGGGAACATCCCGCTGGCCGAATTCCTCAAGGCCGGCGGTGCGCTGGGCGACCTGAACCGTTTCTGGAAGCAGGCCGGCACGACGATCAACTCCACCTTCGACGACGTCAAGGTGATCGTCGCCGATCACCCGAAGTGCGGCAGCGCCGATCCGGCCAGCGAGATGGGCTATTGCCCCGACGACAACACCGTTTACTACAGCAGCAGCTTCGCCAAGCTGGCGTACTACAGCATGACCGACCGCGCGATCGATCGGGCGACCGGCGACGTCAGCCTGGTCGAGAACCAGCCCGGCGACTTCGCGCTCGGCATGTTGTTCGCCATCAGCTGGGGCATGGCCGCTCGCCATCAGTTCTTCCAGCGCCCCATCGACGACCGCGACGGCTTGCTGTCGGCGATCTGCTACTCCGGTGCGTACGCCAAGGACATCAACATCCAGGGCGGTAGCACCAACCATCCGTTCATTCTGTCGCCGCCGGACATGGACGAGGCGACTTCCGCCGTGCTCAACCTGGTCGGGCTCACGACGGCATTCGGTGCGCGTGGAACGACCGGTGTCGAGCGCATTCAATCGTTCGTCACCGGATACGGCAACGGACTGTCCGCCTGCAAGTGAGCGCAGGCTAGGTTCGGACAATGCCCGATTTCGATTCGTCCTTCCTCGCGCTGCCCTTGCGTGAACTCTCCGGCTCGGCGTTGTCGCGAGCCGACGAACTCGGCGCCGAGCACGCCGACTTCCGCCTGGAGCGCAGCCGGGTCGCCTCGCTGTCGCTGCGGGACGCCCGCCTCGATTCGAGCTCTGACACCGAGGACGTCGGCCTCGCCGTCCGCGTCGTGCACAACGGCGGCTGGGGATTCGCCAGCGGCATCGTGCGCACCGCAGCGGCTGCCGCCGAGCTCGCCGACCGTGCCGTCGCGACCGCCGAGATCAGCCGTGTGCTCAGCTCCGAACCGGTCGAACTGGCTGACGAGCCTGTGTACGACGACGTCACCTGGGTCTCGGCGTACGACCGCAATCCCTTCGAGGTCCCGGACATCGAGCGGGTCGCTCGGCTGACGGAGCTCTCCGAACGCCTGCTCGCCGCCGACGGCGTCGACCACGTCGATGCCCACCTCATGCAGGTGATCGAGAACAAGTTCTACGCCGACAGCCGCGGCACGACCACGACGCAACAGCGGGTGCGCCTGCAGCCGCAGTTCACCGCCGTCCACGTCGACCGCGGCGCGGGCGCGTTCTTCTCCATGCGCACGCTGGCGCCGCCGGTCGCCCGCGGCTGGGAGTACCTCACCGGCGCCGGTTGGGATTTCGACACCGAGATCGACGAGCTGCCCGAGCTGCTGCGCGAGCACGTGAAGGCGCCGAGCGTTGCCGCCGGCACCTACGACCTGGTGGTTGACCCGTCCAACCTCTGGCTGACCATTCACGAGTCGATCGGCCACGCCACCGAGCTCGACCGCGCCCTGGGCTACGAGGCCGCCTACGCGGGGACGAGTTTCGCCACGCTCGACAAGTTGAACACGCTGCGGTACGGCAGCGAGGTCATGAACGTCGTCGGCGACCGCACCGTCGAGCACGGTCTGGCAACGGTCGGCTGGGACGACGAAGGCGTCGCTGCCCAGCGGTTCGAAATCGTCAAGGACGGCGTGCTCGTCGGATACCAGCTGAACCGTCAGATGGCGCAGGCCAATGCCGAGGCGCTGGGCTCGGCCGTTGGCCGCTCGAACGGCTGCGCGCTCGCCGACTCGGCCGGCCACATCCCGTTGCAGCGGATGGCCAATGTGTCGCTGCAGCCGGCCGCGGACGGCCCGTCCACCGAGGAACTCATCGGGCGGGTCGAGCGTGGCATCTACATCAAGGGTGACCGGTCCTGGTCTATCGACATGCAACGCTTCAACTTCCAGTTCACCGGGCAGCAGTTCCACCGCATCGAGAACGGCGAGCTGGTGGGTCAGCTGCGCGATGTCGCCTACCAGGCCACGACGACCGACTTCTGGGGATCCATGGAGGCGATCGGCGGCCCGCAGACCTACGTTCTCGGCGGGGCGTTCAATTGCGGCAAGGGCCAACCCGGCCAGGTCGCTCCCGTCTCGCACGGTTGCCCGTCGGCACTGTTTCGCGGTGTCAACGTGCTCAACACCGTCGCAGAGGGAGGCCGCTGATGCAGGCACAGGAATTCGTCGAGCAGGGTCTGGGCGAGTCGAGCGCCGACGGCTGCGTCGTGGTCGCGGCCGAGCACACCGAGACCAACCTGCGCTGGGCGGGCAACAGCCTGACCACCAACGGTCAGATGCGCTCGCGCTCGGTCACCGTCGTCTCCACCTTCGACGGCAGCGACGGGACCCGCGCAGGCGTGGTCACCCGCTCTATCACGACACCCGAGGAGATGACCGCCCTGGTGCAGGCGTCCGAGCGGGCCGGCCGCGACGAATCGGTGTCCGACGATGCAGCGCCCCTGATCGAGAATTACGAGCATGGCGACGACTGGTCGGCCGACCCGGCCGAGACCAGCGTGTCGGTCTTCGAGCAATTCGCTCCGGCACTGGGCACCGCGTTCGACCAGTGGCGCAAGTCCGACCGGCTGCTGTTCGGTTTCGCCGAGCACATGATGACATCGACCTTCGTCGGCACCTCGACCGGACTCCGCCGCCGCTTCGACCAGCCCGACGGCCGCCTCGAGATCAACGGCAAGTCCGCCGATCTGGCCCGTTCGGCGTACGCGAACGCCCACACCGGCGAGTTCGCCACGATCGATGTCGGCTCGGTCGTCGCCGGCCTCGAGGAGCGCCTGGACTGGGCGGCCACGCAGCTCGACCTGCCCGCCGGACGGTACGAGACGATCATGCCGCCGTCCACGATCGCGGACCTGATGATCTACGCCTACTGGACGGCCTCCGCGCGCGACGCTGAGGAGGGGCGCAACGTCTTCGCCAAGAGCGGCAGCACGCGCATCGGTGAGGAGCTTTCGGCGCTGCCGTTGCGCCTCTACTCCGACCCGTCCCACGCCGAGCTGCCGTGCGCGCCGTTCGCCGTCGCCACCGAGAGCTACGGCGGATTGATGTCGGTGTTCGACAACGGGATGCCGACGCCGTCGACGGACTGGCTGCGCGACGGTCGCCTGGAGAACCTGGTCCGCACGCGCGGCTGGGCCGCGCGCACCTCGGCCGAGCCGTGCCCGGCCGTCGACAATCTGATCCTCGACGGTGGCGGAACGGCGGGCGTGGACGAGATGGTCGCGAACACCGAGCGCGGGCTGCTGCTGACCTGTCTGTGGTATATCCGCGAGGTCGATCCGCAGACTCTGCTGCTCACCGGGTTGACCCGCGACGGCGTCTATCTCGTCGAGGACGGTCGGGTGAAGGGCGCGGTCAACAACTTCCGCTTCAACGAGTCGCCGATCGACCTGTTGCGACGCGCGTCCCAGGTCGGGCGCACCGAGCACGCGATGTCGCGGGAGTGGAGCGATTACTTCCGTCGCACCGCGATGCCCGCGATGCGGATCCCCGACTTCAACATGTCCACGGTCAGCAAGGCGTCGTGAGCACGCCGGGCCCCTCCCTCGGGTGATCAAGAGGGGTGAACCGTAGCTATCCGACGTTTCAGGCCTCTTGATCACCGCGGGGTCACCGCGCATGGACAATCGCCGCCCACAGCAAGCATCCGAGCTCGCTCATGTGATCAGTGCCGCAACTCGCCAGCGAGTCTGACAGCGCTTCCAGACGCTAGTTTGAACAAATCCCCAATCGCCCGCGCCGCGACAAGTTCCGAACCACTTATCCCGCCGGCGGCGCGTAGTCGGCGTTGACTGGCGAGGAGAGGCACTGATGACGGCAACCAGAACCCCGGGTCTCGATACCGCCCCGACGACCCACACGCGCCTGCTGTCCTGGGTCCGCGAGACCGCAGAGCTCACCGAGCCCGACCGCATCGAGTGGGTGGACGGAACGCCCTCGGAGTGGGCGCGGATCACCGACGAGCTGGTGGCCAACGGCACCTTCCGGCGCCTGAACCCGGACAAGAAGCCGAACTCGTTCTGGTGTGCCTCCGACCCGAGCGATGTCGCTCGGGTCGAGGACCGGACCTTCATCTGCAGCAGGGAGCGGGAGGATGCGGGACCCACCAACAACTGGATGGATCCCGATGACATGAAGGCGATCCTCGTGGAGCGCTTCCGCGGCTCGATGCGGGGGCGCACGATGTACGTTCTGCCTTACTGCATGGGTCCGCTTACCGCCGACCAGCCCATGCTCGGCGTGGAGATCACCGACTCCCAGTACGTCGTCGCGTCCATGCACGTGATGACTCGCCTCGGCAGCACGGCACTCGAGCTGTTCACCAAGGGCGGCGTCGAGCAGCCCTTCGTCACCGGCCTGCACTCGGTCGGCGCGCCACTCGCAGCCGACGAGCAGGATGTTCCCTGGCCATGCAACGACACCAAGTACATCGTCCAATTCCCCGAGGAGCGCCTGATCTGGTCCTACGGGTCGGGGTACGGCGGTAATGCGTTGCTCGGCAAGAAGTGCCACTCGCTGCGTATTGCCTCGGTGCAGGCGCGGGACGAGGGCTGGCTTGCCGAGCACATGCTCATCGCCAAGCTCACCTCGCCGGAGAACAAGAGCTACTACGTCGCCGCGGCGTTCCCCTCCGCGTGCGGCAAGACGAATCTGGCGATGCTCGATCCGGCGCTGCCGGGTTGGAAGCTCGAGACGATCGGGGACGACATCGCCTGGATCCGGATCGGCGACGGCGGCCGCTTCTACGCCGTTAATCCGGAGAATGGCTTCTTCGGCGTCGCGCCGGGCACCGACTGGCACACCAACCCGAATGCGATGCGCACCATCGCGAAGGGCAATTCGTTGTTTACCAACGTCGCGCTCACCGATGACGGCGACGTCTGGTGGGAGGGCATGGGTGAACCGCCCGCACACCTGACCAGCTGGAAGCAGCAGGATTGGACCCCGGACTCAGCCGAACCGGCCAGTCACCCGAACTCGCGGTACTGCACACCGCTCGAGCAGTGCGAGACGAAGGCTCCGGAATGGGACGATCCGAGCGGCGTCCCGCTGGACGCGATCTTCTTCGGTGGACGCCGCAAGGACACCGTCCCGCTGGTCACCGAGGCACGCGACTGGCAGCACGGCGTGTTCATGGGCGCCACCCTCTCGTCGGAGACCACCGCGGCAGCCACCGGCGAGGTCGGGGTCGTGCGCCGCGATCCGATGGCCATGTTGCCCTTCATGGGTTACAACGCGGGCGACTACCTCGCACACTGGGTCGATGTCGGCAAGGGCGCGGACGCGGCGAAGCTGCCGAAGATTTTCTACGTCAACTGGTTCCGTCGCGACGCCGAGGGCAACTTCACCTGGCCGGGTTTCGGCGAGAACATCCGCGTGCTCAAGTGGGCGCTCGAACGCATCGAGGGTAAGGCACCGGCAGTGGACACGCCGATCGGCAGGGTCCCCACCGCCGACGCCATCGACATCGACGGCTTGGACGTGGCGGGTGTGGACCTTGCGAATGCGCTCAGCGTGGATGTGGACGACTGGAAGCGCGAGCTTGCGCTGATAGCGGAATGGTTCGACAAGCTCGGCGCCTCGGTGCCGACGTCCATGCGCGACGAGCTGGAAGCGTTGCGCCTTCGCCTCGAGGGCTGAATCAGGGTTTCGCCGGTCCCGGCACAGTTGATCAACAGGACGAAATGCGTTGGATAGCAGGCGTTTCGCCCTGTTGATCACGAAGGATGCACGTCATTCCGGCCGCCGGCGAAGATCGAAGAGCGCCAATGCGGCCACGCTGTGGCTGTCCATGAATGTGCCCCGGCGGATCATGTCACGCACGTCGTCCTCCGCGAACCAGGCGTGCACCATGTCGGCCTCGGTGTGCTCGCGGTCGGTATCGCCGGTGCTCAGGCCGGTCGCGAGGAACACGTCGTAGGACTGCTGACTGTATCCGAAGGCCACGTAGAGCCGGCCCAGCTGCGCGAAGGTGGACGCGTGAAAGCCGGTCTCCTCGCGCAGTTCGGCTGCGGCCAGATCCACTCCGGTGCCGGTGCGTCCGGCCGACCAACTGCCCTGCGGGAACTCCCATTCGCGCCTGCCCACCGGGTAGCGGTACTGCTGAACGAGCCAGAACCCCCCGTCGGCGTAGGGGATGACGAGCGCGAAGTCGTCCTTCTCGACGACCGTGTACTGGCCGCGGGTGCCGTCGGCGTACTCGATGTCGTCCTCGCGCAGGCGCAGCCACTGGTTGGCATAGATCTCACGCGATGACACCGGTCGGATCTCCGCGGGTTCGGTCGGCGCATCGTTACTGGGCATGCCTGCAGCGTTGCAGACAGCAGGCGGCCACCGGGCGCGCCTGCCGTGCGGGCCACCGGGCGAGCCTGCCGTCGAGCGCTGGCCTCGCACCCGGGCCGGCGTCGCTCAGCTCGGGACGGACAGGCTGAGCGCGAAGTCGCCGGCAGGGTCCGTCCACCACTGCGTGAGTTCGAGGCCGGCTGTGCGTAGCTCAGCGGCGACGCGATCCCGGCGGAACTTCGCCGAAATCTCGGTCCGCAGCTCTTCGCCGGCCGCGAACGCCACGTCCAGGTCGAGGGCCTGCACCCGTACGCCCTGCGCGCGCTTTGAGCGCAGCCGCATCTCGATCCATTCCTGCTCGGCGTCCCACACCGCGACGTGCTCGAATGCATCCAGGTCGAAGTCGCCGCCCAGTTCGCGGTTCACCACCGCGAGGACGTTGTTGTTGAACGCGGCTGTCACTCCCCGCGCGTCGTCGTAGGCCGCGACGAGGCGCGTCGGGTCCTTCACCAGGTCGGTGCCGAGCAGGAACGTGTCGCCGTCGTCGAGCGTCGCCCGAACCGAAGCCAGGAACGTGGCGCGGTGCACGGGATCGAGGTTGCCGATCGTCGAGCCCAGGAAAGCCAGCAGGCGCCGCGGTGACCGCGGCAGCGTGGCCAGATGCTTCTCGAAGTCACCCACGACGGGATCGACCTGGAGACCGGGAAATTCGGCAGAGACCGCCCCGCTCGCCTCGATGAGCACGGCCGGGTCGACGTCGAACGGGACGAAGCGGCGCAGTGTGCCCGCGCCACGCAGCGCGGTGAGCAGCACGCGGGTCTTCTCCGAGGTGCCACTGCCGAGTTCGACGAGCGTCTCCGCGTCAGTCGCGGCGGCAATCTCACCGGCATGCGCAACGAGGATCGCGCGCTCGGCTCGCGTCGGGTAGTACTCGGGCAGCCGGGTGATCTCGTCGAACAGTGCGCTGCCGCGCGCGTCGTAGAAGTACTTCGGTGGCAGCGTCTTCGGGCTCGCCGTCAGTCCGGCATGAACGTCCAGGGCCATCTGCTCGGCCAGCGCCCGCGGATCGAGCTCGGTGGCGACCTTCACGTGGTTGTCTCCAGGTCAGTTACGGTGACCCCGGAGGGGGTCACCTCGATGAGGTGGTGGTCGGGCACGTCGATCCAGGCCGGGTCGTCGTCCCAGGGCTCACTCGCGACGACTACGCCGTCCGGCTCGACGAGATAGCTCAGCGAGTCGCCCCAGGTCACCCCGAGCACGCGGGCGCCGTCGGTGAGCAGCAGGTTGAGGGTGGCGTCGGGGTCGAGCCGGGCTACCTCGGCCACCGTCGTGCTCACGCGTTCGGCACCGCGGGCGAAGACGTGTGCAGCCAGCACCGCGGAATCGCACACCGACTCGGCATCATTGCGCGCGGGCAACACGTCGCGGTCCACGCGTCCGTTGTGCGAGAGCAACCACGTGCCGTCGGTGAACGGCGCTGCGGCGGACTCCTCGATGGGCATGCCGACCGTTGCGGACCGAACGGCCGCGAGCACGCACTCCGACGACAACACCGGCGCGAGTGAGGCGAAGGATGCGTCACCCCACAGCGGACGGGACGAGCGCCAGCGGGCCAGCCTGCCGTCGGACCAGAAACCGACCCCCCAGCCGTCGGCGTTGACCAGACCCCGCTGCTGCCGGCGCGGTGCGTAGGACTGGCGTAACAGGCCAACCGGGGGCTCGAGCACCAGCGCGGCAAGCGTGCGCGGGGCGCCGAGCCACGCGAGATGTCTACACATGCCGGTGCCTACGCAACGTCCCAGGCCAAGCGCAGGCCACAGAAAATCTGACGACGGATGGGCAGGTCCCAGTTCCGGAAGGAGGGGCGGACCGAGTTGCCGCCCACGGCCCAGGAG
Source organism: Mycobacteriales bacterium (assembly GCA_038207565.1). Classification (GTDB taxonomy): domain Bacteria; phylum Actinomycetota; class Actinomycetes; order Mycobacteriales; family Jatrophihabitantaceae; genus JALZAI01. The sequence continues at coordinate 32,061 of JBBQZQ010000021.1, read as the reverse complement.
CCGCCGCGCAGGACGCGGAAGTCACCGCCGAAGAACGGCGCGCTGTACTGCCGATAGAGCATCGGCGCGAAGCCCGGCCACGCTTCGAATCCGGACGACGTCCATTCCCAGACATCGCCGATCAGCTGTTGCACCCCGTAGGCGGAGGCGCCGCCGGGATAGGTTCCGACCGGCGCCGGACGCAATGCGGCGCCGCCGAGATTGGCCAGTGCGGGCGTCCATTCCGAATCGCCCCACGGCCATCTGCGGCGCCCCTTGACCGGATCCCAGGCGCAAGCCTTTTCCCATTCCTGCTCGGTGGGTAGCCGCGCGCCGGCCCACGCGGCGAAGGCCTCCGCCTCGTAGAAACAGACGTGCTGGACGGGTTCGTCGGGCGGGATGTCCTCCGCGATCCCGAAGCGCCGCCGCGAGCCGTCGGCGTTCCAGAACTGCGGGCGCCCCAACCCCGCGGCGATGCGATGCGTCCAACCCCGTGCGGACCACGAGCGCCGCTCGTCGTACCCGCCCCCGTCGACGAACCGGGCGTACTCGGCGTTGGTCACCGGGACGCGTCCGATACGGAACGCCGGGAGGTGCACGGTGTGGGCGGGACGTTCGTTGTCCAGCGACCACGGTTCGTCCTCGCCGTCGACACCGAGCTGGAATTCGCCCGCAGCAACCAGGACGGAGTCGTGCGGAACGTGGCGGGCCTCTGGCAGTTGGGCGCCCGCACCGAGCAGCGGCGGGCCCGCGCGCAACTGGTGGGTGGCCAGCATCGTCTCGACGTGCTGTTGCTCGTGCTGTTCGACCATGACGAACGGGAACAGGGCGTCGTCATCGGCGCACTCCAGCGCGTCGAAGACCCGGCCGCGGACGTCGGAGAGGTAGCGGCGCGCCTCGCCCGACGCGAGCAGCGGAAGCCGCACCCGGTCGGCGCGGGGGTGCTCGAAGGCGTCGTAGAGCTTTTCCACCTGGCCGGAGAGCACGCCCTGGCGTGCGCTGTCGCCGCCGCGCAGCAGCCAGAGGTCTTCCTGCTGGCCGATGTGGGCGAGGTCCCAGACCAGCGGGCTCATGAGCGGGCTGTGCTGGCGGGTCAGTTCGGATTCGTCGAACTGGGTGAGTGCCAGCGTGCGCGTGCGTGCGCCGTCCAGGCCACGGGCGGTGTCCTCACGCACGGGCTGCCTCCGTCAACACGGTCAGCGGGCCGCCGGCGGCGGCGCGTTCGCGGACCTCGTCGCCTGGTGTGCGGCCGGCCGCGACCAGCTCGGCGTAGGCGTCGAGATCCGGACGCAGTTCGGGTGGGCATCGTTCGGCGGCGACGGTGACACACCCCGCAGCGGCAGCACGGACCTGCGGATCCTCGAGCCCGTCGCGCGCAGCTCGCAGCCACGGGTCAGGACGGCGCTCGTCGTGCAGCGGCTCGCACAACTCGGCGGCGCGATCGGAGGCGACCGGGTCGTCGAGCAGCGTGACCGTCAACCCGGCCAGGGCGGGCCACCAGCGGTCCGGCAGCGCGTCCAGGCAGCGAATCTCGAGATACCCGCGTGGACGGATCGGCGGGAACAGGGTGGTGAGGTGCAGGTCGAGATCGCCCTGCGTCGGCCGGCGCGACGGCCCCGCGCGCCCCTGCAGCCAGGCGGTGAAGGGCACGCGCTCGGTGACCGCTTCCAGGTGCCCGGTGCCCTCGTCACGCACGAGCATCACGGGAGCGCCGAGGGCGTAGTCGGCCCAGGCAACGCGTGGGTCGCGGTGCTGGAAGGGTGGGGGACGCGTGGCGTCGATGCCGCGCCACGCCTGCTGACGCATCGAGTGCCATCCCGAGGAACGCCCGGCGAGCAGCGGAGAGCAGGCCGACGCGGCGACGAGGACGGGGCCGAGGCGGCGGATGCGGCTCACCCGCTCGGTCCAGCCGGCAGCCGGTCCGGCGTCGACGTTCACCTGCAGAGCCGCGGTCGCTGACATCATCTCGCGTCCGGACTCGGCGCAACCGACGGCACTGAAGTGACGCTCCATCGCCAGGTAGCGCTCACTGGGATTGATCCGACGCACCGGACGCGCCGGATCGGTGCCGAGCGGGGCCGCGCCGAAACCGGCTTCGGCGAGCGCGCGGGTCAGGACTGCGCGATCAGCCTTTAGTTGCGCAATTGCTGCCGCGGCACCGAAGCCCGGCGGCGTGGAGAGCTCGACCTGGCCGCCCGGTTCCACCGTGACCCTGCTGCCGCTCGGCATCGGCGGGAGGCCGGCTGCGAGGGTCAGCACCTCCGCCCACGTGGGCCTTCGGCCGGGACGTGCGAGGTCGACGAGGTGGAACTCGAGTTCCAGCCCCACCTGTCCGCCTGCTGATGGGCGCAGCGCGGTGTCTTCGATGTGCGCTCGGGCGTCGTCGATGGTGAATTCGACGAGGTCCTGCGATTGGTGAACGGTCACCCGCCCCCTCCAGGTCCGGACCGGCCGTGATAATCACGACCGCGGGTCGGTGCGGGGGCGGTCGCGACACGGCGGCCGTCCTCGATTGCCTGTGTGGTGCTCAGTGCTGTGGTGCTGGGTAGTGCTGTAGTGGTGCTGTGGTGGTGCTGTCGAAGTCTTGCCCACGTCCTTTGTACAACAAACCTCCGACAATCAGCTCACGCGTAATCCTTTGGTAAGGCGAGCCAGGTCGGCGGCGGTGCAGTCGACGTGCGCGCTGATGCGCAGGACGGGCGCGGTGAGTTCGCGCGGCGCGCGAGCCGGAGCGCACGCTGTGGTGAGCACGCCGTGTTCGGCGAGCAGGCGCGACCGGGTCGCCAGAACCTCCTGTCCGGCAGTAGGTGCGACGGCCGTGATGGCGCCGGCGCCGCTACCCACGACCCGCCACCCAGGCACCTCGGCGAGGGCCTCGCGGGTGAGCCGGCCGACCTCGTCGAGGCGGTGGGCAACGCGGTCGGCGCCGGACTCGAGGTAGTCCGCGACAGCGACCGCCAGGCCCACCCGTCCCGCGATATGTGCCTCGTGCGATTCCAGGTGCGCCACGGGCGCAAGGTCGTCGGGCGCCAGTGCCGATCGCCGCACCTCGAGCCCGCGCCAGGCCCGCTCGGCGATGGCGAGCATGCCGACCCCGCGCGGCCCAGCGAGCCACTTGCGACTGGTCGCGTACGACGCGTCGGCGCCGGTGGCTGCGTCGACGTGCCCCAGCGCCTGCGCGGCGTCGACCCAGCACGCGACGCCCGCCACGCGACACAGCTCGACCGCGGCCGCGACCGGTTGCACCAGCCCGCGGTGAGACGTGACCTGGGTGAGGTGCACGACTGTCGGCGGATCATCGGCCAGCCGGCGCTCCAACTCGTGCAGATCGAGCGCCCCGTCACCGTCCGAGACGAGCTCGACGACCCGCAGCCCGCGGGCGGCGAACGCCTCCAGGTTGGGACCCCACTCGGCAGCCACGACGCCCACCGTGTCGCCGGCCGACAGCGGCCAGGAGGCGAGCAGAGCGCCGAGCGCAACCGAGGCGCTCTCGAGGAAGGCGAGACCCGCCGGGGGCACGCCCAGCAGCGCGGCGAGCGAACGGCGACCGACCTCGAGTTGCTCATGCGCCTCCTCCTGCGCGACGTACGCGCCGACCTCGGCCTCGCGCCGGGCATGCGCGGCGCTTGCAGCAAGGGTGGCGTGCGACGAGCGGCCGGCGGCCGCGCTGTCCAGGTGCGTGACGCGCGTGGCCGGGCGGCGGGCCGCCCACTGCATCCACCGCGACGGGTCTTCGGATGGGTGGACGGCACTCATCGTCGTCACGCTAGCGGGCCGGGGAGATGACAATTGCCGTTGCTGCTCGCACCGGCCCCCGCGGTGGCGTAGGCAGGACCCCCGTCATTTCCCCGGCGGTCCGCCGAATCAGGTCAGGGCGGTCCGCCGAATTCGGGCGTATCCGCCCGACTCGTGAAATTCGGTTGCTCCGCACGCGTAACGTCGAAAAACCGTGAGCGCCGTAGAACCCGATCCTTTCCTCACCGCCGAGCGCAACCACCTGGACCAGGCGCGGCACTGCTTGAGCACCATGCAGATCTCGGCCTCCGCGATCGCCGACTACGGTGTCGACGAACTGGCCAGCCAGAGTCTGGGACGGATGCGCGCCGATCGCCTCCGCGCACTGGGATCCGATCCCGACGCGCCGCCTTTCTTCGGCCGGATCGACCGCGATCGCGACGACGGCCGGCCGGGTGCCGAGGTGTTCCACATCGGGCGGCGTCACATCCGTGACGACCACGGCGACCCGGTGGTCATCGACTGGCGCGCCCCGATCGCACGCGCGTTCTACCGGGCCACGCCGGCCGAGCGGATGAGTGTGCGACTACGGCGACGCTTCGGTTTCCAGCGAACCGGCAGCCGCGCGATCCTGTCCTCGTTCGAGGACGAGCACCTCGACCGTGGCGAATCGCTGGGTCTCGGATCAGGGCTGCTGCGCGAGGAGATCGAGCGGCCGCGCGTCGGTCCGATGCGCGACATCGTGGCCACGATCCAGCCCGACCAGGACGATCTCGTGCGCGCCGATCTCGACACCTCGCTCTGCATCCAGGGCGCTCCGGGAACCGGCAAGACCGCGGTGGGCCTGCACCGGGCGGCCTACCTGCTCTACACCTACCCCGAACGGCTGCGCCGCTCCGGCGTGCTGGTGGTAGGACCCAACCGGGCCTTCCTGCACTACATCGCCCAGGTGCTGCCGTCGCTCGGCGAGGGCGGCATCCAGCAGAGCACCGTCGAAACGCTCGTCGCGACCGCGCCGACCGGGACCGAGGCCGACGACGTCGCCGCGCTGAAGGGTGATGTGCGGATGGCAGACGTGGTGCGACGCGCCGTCCTCACCAATGTCGCCAAACCGAGCGACGACGTGGTCGCGATCGTCGGGACCCGCCGCTATCGCATCGGGGCCCATCACCTGCGCCGCTACGTCGACGACACCCGACGCGCGTTGAGCGACGGGCTGCGCTGGTCCCTCGCCCGGGAACGGCTGCGAACGCAGGTCGCAGAGGACGTCCGTCGGCAGCGTGAGGACGCCGGCGGCGCACCGTCGGACGCGGAGACCACGATGGTCGCCCGCACGCCGGCAGTGCGCGAGTTCGTCGACGCGGTGTGGCCGGCACTCACTCCCGCGGCGGTGCTCGCCCGCCTGTGGGCCGAGCCGGACTTCCTGCGCCGCTGCGCACCGTCGCTGACCGAGTCCGAACGAGCACTCCTGCACCGCCCGGCGGCACGCTCGGCACGCGCCACCAAGTGGACACCGATGGACGCCGTCCTGCTCGACGAATTCGCGGGCCTGATCGACGGCACCGACACCTTCGTCCACGCCGTGGTCGACGAGGCCCAGGATCTGTCTGCGATGCAGTGCCGCGCGATCGCCCGTCGCTGCCCGCTCGGGTCGGTGACGGTGCTCGGTGACCTCGCCCAGGCCACCACCGCGTGGGCGCCGGGCGACTGGGCCTCGACGCTCGAGCACCTTGGTCACGCGTCGGCGAAGGTGCGACCGTTGACCGCCGGCTACCGCGTGCCGGCTGACGTGATCGAGCTGGCGAACAGGCTGCTGCCGCACATCGCCGTGGGCGTCGCGCCCGGTTCGTCCATCCGTGCGGGTCGCGACGCGCTGGTGTTCGCCCCGGCGTCTGAACTCGTCGCGTCGGTCCGCGCCGCGCTGGACGTCGAGGGCTCGGTCGGCGTGATCGTCCCCGACGCGCGCGCGGCAGCGAGCCTCGCCGCACTGCTGGCCGGTGACATCGACGTCGAGACGCTGGACACCGGCGTCGACGGGCGGGTCACCGTCGTCGCGGCGTCCGAGGCGAAGGGCCTCGAGTTCGACACGGTCGTGCTGCTGGAACCGGCAGAGATCGTCGCAGCGGAGTCGCTGCGTGTCGCCGGGCTGCGTCGCCTCTACGTCGTGCTCACCCGCGCCGTGTCCCGACTGGTCGTACTGCACGATCAGCAGCTGCCGCCCGAGCTCGGCCGATGACGCCTACTCCCTGTGATCAAGAGGCGCGAACTGTCGCTCGGCGACAATTGGGGCCTCTTGATCACAGGGAGTTTGAGACACGCGGGTGACCGCCGTCACCTATGGTAGGAACCCCTGGGTATTTCGCTACGTACGCCACCCCTGTACGAACCGAAGTACGCACCAGACACCGGCACCGCGCACCACGTGGCAACCCCACGACGCGCGAACGAGGAGTTGTCGATGACCGAAGACGTCCAGAGCTCGTCCGGCCCACGGACTGCACTCGCGGTGCAGCCCGAGCCCAACATGGTGCAGCTGCTGACCCCGGAGGGACAGCGGGTCGAGCATCCGGACTACTCCCTCGACATCTCCGACGACGAGATCGCCGCGCTGTACCGCGATCTCGTCCTCGTCCGCCGCATCGACTCCGAGGCGATCGCCCTGCAACGCCAGGGTGAGCTCGGACTGTGGGCCAGCCTGCTCGGCCAGGAGGCTGCCCAGATCGGTGCCGGACGCGCGCTCCGCACCCAGGACATGGCCTTTCCGACCTACCGCGAGCACGGTGTGGCCTGGTGCCGCGACGTCGATGCGCTCACGCTGCTCGGCCTGTTCCGCGGCACGAACCTCGGCGGGTGGAATCCGAACGAGAACAATTTCAACCTGTACACGATCGTCATCGGTGCGCAGACACTGCACGCGACGGGCTACGCGATGGGCATCGTCCGCGACGGCGCGGTGGGGACGGGCGACCCGGAACGCGACACGGCCGTCCTCGCGTTCTTCGGCGACGGGGCATCGAGCCAAGGTGACGTGAACGAGGCGTTCGTCTGGGCGGCCGCGGGCAATCTGCCGGTCGTGTTCTTCTGCCAGAACAACCAGTGGGCGATCAGCGAACCGGTCGAGCGACAGAGCCGCGTGCCGCTGTACAAGCGCTCGAGCGGCTTCGGCTTCCCCGGGGTGCGCGTCGACGGCAACGATGTGCTCGCCACCCTGGCGGTCACCCGCAAGGCGCTCGACGACGCTCGCAGCGCGCAAGGCCCGACCCTGATCGAGGCCTACACCTACCGGATGAACCCGCACACCACCAACGACGACCCGCGCCGTTACCGACTGGGCAGCGAGGCCGAGACGTGGAAGCTGCGTGATCCGATCGAACGGGTGCGTGCCTACCTCACCCGCGAGGCCCGGGTCGAGCCGTCCTTCTTCGAGTCGGTCGACGCCGAGGCGAAGAAGTTGGCCGAGCGGCTGCGAGCGGGGTGCCGCGCACTGGCCGACCCGACGCCCGAGTCGCTGTTCGATCACGTCCACGTCGAGCTTCCGGCCGAGCTGCAACAACAGCGCACCGAGTTCGGCGCGTTCGTCCGGTCGGTCGCGGAGGTACCCGCATGAGTGCCCCGGTCTCGGGTGCCCCGGTCTCGGGTTCGAAGACGATGGCCAAGGCGCTCAACGACGGCCTGCGCAAGGCCATGGAGGCCGATCCGAAGGTCCTGATCATGGGCGAGGACGTCGGCAAGCTCGGCGGCGTCTTCCGCATCACCGACGGCCTGCAGAAGGACTTCGGCGAGGACCGTGTCATCGACACCCCGCTCGCCGAGTCCGGAATCATCGGCACGGCGGTCGGGCTCGCGATCCGCGGGTACCGCCCGGTCTGCGAGATACAGTTCGACGGCTTCGTGTTCCCCGGCTTCGACCAGATCGTCAGCCAGGTCGCCAAGTTCCACAACCGCTCGGCCGGGCTGATGAAGATGCCGATCACGATCCGCATCCCGTTCGGCGGTGGCATCGGCGCGGTCGAACACCACAGCGAGTCGCCCGAGACGTACTTCGCGCACACCGCCGGGCTCAAGGTGGTCAGCTGCTCCACCGCGTCCGACGCGTACTGGATGATCCAGCAGGCCATCGCCGACGACGACCCGATCATCTTCTGTGAGCCCAAACGGCTCTACCACGCCGCGAAGTCGCCGATCGCCGCCACGCCCACCCCGCTGTATGAGGCGCGCGTCGTACGTCCGGGGCACCACGTCACGGTCGTTGCCTACGGGCCGACGGTGAGTACCGTCCTCGAAGCGGCCGCGGCGTGCGCCGATGACGGCGTGGACCTCGAGGTCATCGATCTGCGTTCGGTGTCGCCGCTGGACATGCCGACCGTGCTCGAGTCGGTGCGCCGCACCGGCCGCCTGATCGTCGTGCACGAGGCGCCGAACAGCTTCGGGGTCGGCGCCGAGATCGCGACCCGGGTGATGGAGCAGGCGTTCTACTCCCTCGAGGCGCCGGTGCTGCGCGTGACCGGTTACGACACCCCGTACCCCCCGAGCCGCCTCGAGCACGAGTGGTTGCCCAACCTCGATCGCGTCCTCGACACCGTCGACAAGATTCTGGAGTACTGAGCATGGCGGTCGAGCAGTTCCGGTTGCCGGACCTGGGTGAAGGGCTCACCGAAGGTGACATCCTGAAGTGGACGGTCGCTGTCGGCGACGTAATCGACGTCAACGACACCATCGCGGAGGTCGAGACCGTGAAAGCCGCCGTCGAGCTGCCGTCACCGTTTGCGGGAACTGTGATCGCGTTGCACGCCGAGGAGGGCGAGACCGTCCCGGTCGGCACGGCCATCATCTCCATCGAGACAGGCGGCGCCACCGACGACACTACGGTGCCCAGCGAGTCGAACGCTGCTGTCGCTGACGTGCCGTCGAACGCGGCAGTCGGCGAGGACCTCGTTCCCGAACCGCCGAAGTCAGACGACGGCGAAGAGAAGCAACTCACACTGGTCGGCTACGGACCGCGCGAAGGAAGCGGCCGACGCCGCCGCCGGCGTTCCGAAACGGCCGCCGCGGCCGCGCACACCTCGTTCAACCTCCCGCCAACGTCGGCGACCCCGATCGGTGCGGACCCCTCGGCGGAGGACGTCCCGCAACCTGCAGAAGCTTCCCGGACTCGCACCGCGCTGGCCAAGCCGCCCGTACGCAAGCTCGCCAAGACATTGGGGGTCGACCTGTCCTCGGTCGTCCCGACCGGCCCGAACGCGACCGTGTCGCGCGACGACGTGCAGGCGGCCGCGAGCGGGATCGCTACCGCCGAGACGTCGGTACCGGCCGCGGTCGGTCGTGAGACGCGAATTCCGATAAAGGGGGTGCGCAAGCACACCGCCGCAGCGATGGTGGCCTCGGCGTTCACCGCACCGCACGTTACCGAATTCATCACCTGCGACGTGAGCGCGATGATGGACCTGCGGGATCGCGTCGCGGCACGGCGTGAGTTCGCCGACGTCAAGGTCTCGCCGCTGCTGTTCCTCGCCAAGGCGGTCATGCTGGCCGCGAAGAAGACCCCGTCGATCAACTCGACGTGGGACGACGCTGCCGGCGAGATCGTGCTCAAGCACTACGTCAATCTGGGCATCGCTGCGGCGACCGACCGCGGCCTGATCGTGCCGAATGTCAAGGGCGCCGACCAGCTCTCGCTGCTCGGACTGGCCCAGGCACTGTCGGAGCTGACCGACACCGCGCGTGCGGGACGGACGTCGCCTGCGGACATGTCCGGCGGCACGATCACGATCACCAACGTGGGGGTCTTCGGCATCGACACCGGAACGCCGATCCTCAACCCCGGCGAAGCCGGCATCGTCGCCTTCGGATCGATCCGGCGGAGGCCGTGGGTCGTCGGAATGAGCCCCAGCGGTGACGGCGCCGAGCGGATCGAGCCGCGCTGGGTGACCCAGCTCGCGGTGAGCTTCGACCACCGCCTGGTGGACGGTCAGCAGGGTTCGCAGTTCCTCGCCGATGTCGCCGCCGTGCTCACCGACCCCGGCCTCGCGCTCCTCTGATCATTGGTCGGGGCAGGCCGGTGACGTTAGGCACACGGCGGCATAGACGCATTATTCATTAGGTTATGTCAGGCGTCCTGTCAAGGAATCGAAAGTGACGAAGGAGCCAGAACCATGAGCCGCCAGTCCAATCGCCTCGCCCGCGCGATGCGTAACCACCGCCGGAGCCGCGAGTTCGAGCGCGCGCTGCGCACCGCCTCCCCGGCCATGCAGCAGGAACTGATCGCGGCAGCCTCGCGGACGAACTACACCCGCTGATCGAGCCGCCGCCGCGCGGTCGCTGCCCCTAACTCGGACGTCGGCCCCTGATTCGGACGTCGGCCCCTGATTCGGAGGTTGGCCCCTGATTCGGAGGTTGGCACCGTGCCTGCGGAACAAGCGCCGCCGCCGCTAGCTTGTGCAGACGTGCGAGTGCGTGCCCCCCAGTTCCCGACCGGCGCCACGTGGTTCAACACCCATGGCGCAGAGCAGTCGTTGCGCGGACTGCTCGGAAGATTCGTCCTGCTCGACTTCTGGTCGTTCTGCTGCGGCAACTGCCTGCACGTGCTCGACGAGCTGCGTCCGCTCGAGGCCAAATATCCCGACGTCCTGACCGTCGTCGGAGTCCACTCCCCGAAGTTCGCGCATGAACGCGAGGACATCGCGGTCGCCGCTGCCGTCGAGCGCTACGAGGTGCGTCACCCCGTCGTGAACGATCCCGAGCTGTACCTGTGGCAGCAGTACGCAGTACGCGCCTGGCCCACGCTGGTCCTGATCGATCCGGAGGGCTACGTCGTCGCACAAGCGGCCGGCGAGGGCCAGGTGAGCGCGCTCGACGCGACCATCGCGCGCCTGTCTGCCGAGTACGAGTCGCGCGGCGCCCTGCACCGTTTCCAGGACACCTTCGCTCCGCCCGACCCGGCGCCCTCGATGCTGCGTTTCCCGGCCAAGGCCGTCGTGCTGCCGGCCGGGCGCACCGGGCGCGACGCCGACAGCCTGCTCGTCGCCGACGCGGGGCACCACCAGCTCGTCGAGCTCGCGCTCGACGGTGACACCGAGTTGCGCCGGTTCGGCACGCCCGGCCGCGACAGCGATTTTGCCGAACCGAACGGGCTCGCACTGCTGCCTGCCGGGCTCGCCGACTACGACGTGCTCGTCGCCGATACCGGACACCACGTGCTGCGCGGCGTCCGGCTGTCCGACGGCCGGATCGAGACGATCGATCTGCCTGCAGCGCTCGCCGGCGCCCGCACGATCACCGGCGCCGTTGCGGCCGTGTTGTCGCCCTGGGACGTTGCGTGGTGGCCCGCGCTGGACCGCGCGGTGGTTGCCGCTGCCGGCGTGCACCTGCTCCTGTCGGTCGACGTACGCACCGGCGCGGCAGAGGTGCTGGCAGGTACCACCGTCGAGGGGTTGAAGGACGGGCCCGCCTCGGACGGGTGGCTCGCGCAACCGTCCGGGCTCGCAGTCGACGGCGACCGGATCTGGTTCGCCGACTCCGAAACGTCAGCCCTGCGCTACCTGCGCAACGACGGCACCCTGCACACCGTTGTCGGCGAAGGCTTGTTCGACTTCGGACACATCGACGGACCCGCGAGCCTTGCCCGGCTGCAGCACCCCCTCGGCGTCACCGTGCTGCCCGATGGCGCAATTGCGGTGCTCGACACCTACAACGGCGCCGTGCGCCGCTACGACCCACGCACCGACGAGGTGTCGACGCTTGCTGCCGACCTCGCTGAGCCCTCGGGTGGCGTCGTCGTCGACGGTGAGCTCGTCGTCGTCGAGTCCGCGGCGCATCGCCTGGTTCGCCCGGTGCCGCGTTCAGAGCTCGTCAGCGGCGAGCCGATGCACACCCGGCGTCCAGACACCGAGATCGCCCCTGGTCATCTCGCGCTGCGTGTTGCCTTCGAGCCGGCGCCAGGACGCAAGCTCGACGAGCGGTACGGGCCGTCGACGCTGCTCACCGTGAGTGCTTCACCCCCTGAGCTGCTGCTGGACGGCGCCGGCGCCACGACCCAGCTGGGTCGCGAGCTCACGCTGGGCGACGGGGTGGAGTCCGGTGTGCTGCACGTGAGCGCCCAGGCCGCCTCGTGTGACGACGGCGGCGAGCACCCGGCGTGTCATCTCGCTCGTCAGGACTGGGGTGTGCCGGTACGCATCACCGACGGCGCCGGTGACAGTTTGGAGCTCGTGCTCCTGGGCTGAGTGGTTGCTTCGGGGCGGCTGGACGGGAGTCGGTTCCGGGTTGGGTCCGTTGCGGACGGCAGTCAACGCGCTGGAGCTCGAACGCACCGAGTGACGATCCGATGGTCCTTCGACGGTCCGGTGACATCCCACAGCACCCGCAACCGATCGACTCGCACGTCGACCACTCCGCGGTACAGATCTGCCCGGCAGGGATGCTCCACGATCTCCCCAGGGCGCCAGGGATGGAACGGCCGCCCGTCGTCGAAGCAGATCTTCCAGCCTTTCCCGTCCGGCACGATCAACAGCTCGCGCGTGACCGGTAGCAGCGCGTCACCCCACGAGAGTTCTCCCTGTTCGAGCCAGTGCAGCTCCGGCGTGATCTCCAGTGTCCCGCGCACCGTCCCGTGCTGTCCGCTCCGGCGATCGGCAAGCCGCCGCGCCAGCGCCCAGCTGCCAATCAGCGACCGCGGATCAGTGGACATGAAGCGCCACCACCACGCCGAGTCCGGCCCGGATCTCGTTGCCGTCGACCAGTTCGCCGGATGGCGCCGCCGGCGCTCCGTCGGACGGGCGTCCGTCGTAGCGGTGCAGTGGAGACGCGAGCATCGCGACGATCTCCGGCACCTGATCACTGTCGCACGTGGTCCCTCCGTCGCACGTGGTCCCCCGGTCGACCGAGCAGCGCCGCGTCGGGGTCGCGACGGCGCAAGAATCCCGTGCCGTGCAGCGTTCATGCTTGCTCGACTAGCGTCGTGGGGGTGACTCGACCACTGCGCATCGGACTGCAACTGCAGCCACAGCACGCCGACTACTCCGCCATCCGCGACGTCGTACTGCGTGCCGAAGATGCAGGCATCGACGTCATCTTCAACTGGGATCACTTCTACCCGCTCTACGGCGAGCCCGAAGGTAAGCACTTCGAGTGCTGGACGATGTTGGGCGGCTGGGCCGAACAGACCAGCCGCGTCGAGATCGGCGCTCTGGTGAGCTGCAACAGCTACCGCAATCCCGAACTGCTCGCCGACATGGCCCGCACCGTCGACAACATGAGTGACGGACGGTTGATCCTGGGGATCGGCTCGGGCTGGTTCGAGAAGGACTACGACGAGTACGGCTACGAGTTCGGCACCGCCGGCGGACGGCTCGACGACCTTGCCGAGGCGCTGCCGCGCATCGAGAGCCGCCTCGGCAAGCTCAACCCGCCGCCGATGCGCGAAATCCCCGTGCTCATCGGCGGAGGCGGCGAGAAGAAGACGCTGCGCATGGTCGCCGAGCACGCGCACATCTGGCACTCGTTCAGCGACATCGAGACACTGAAGCGCAAGACCGGAATCCTGCGCGGTCACTGCGCTGACGTCGGCCGCGATCCGTCCGAGATCGAGCTCTCCGTCGGCACGCCGAAGGGTGATCCGGCCAAGGTCGGACCCGCGCTCGTCGACGCCGGCGCGACGCTGTTCACCGTCGGGGTGGGCGGGCCCGACTACGACCTGTCCGGCGTGCAGCGGTGGCTCGACTGGCGGGCGACGCTCTAGCCCTCCCGCAATAATCGGCTAGACGTCCATATCGAAAGGCGGAACATGGCGCGCGCGACGTGGTTCTTCCGAGTCCCGGACGACAGCGAATTACCGCAACGATTGCAATCGCTGTTCGCGAAGGCGCGCGAGCGGATCGGGTTCGTTCCCAATGTGTTCCGGTCCTACAGCGTGCGGCCGGAGCGGTTCTCGGCTTGGTTCGCGCACTACAAGCAGCTGCATGAGCCGACCGAGAACCTCGACGAGGCCGATCGCGAGATGATCGCCGTGGTGGTCAGCGCATGGAACCGGTGCACGTACTGCATCGTGGCGCACGGCCACGCGCTGCGTGCAGCGCTCGTGACGCGCGGGCTCGACGCGGCGGCGGCAGAGGTGCAGGCCGACTACCTCGCGACCAATTGGCGCCATGCCGAGCTCGACGACCGGCGCCGCGCAATCTGCGACTTCGCCGAACGGCTCACCGCCGAGCCGTACCGTTCGAGCGAAGCCGACCTGCAGGCGCTCGGCGACGCCGGGCTGAGCCAGGACGAGGTCTGGGACGTGGTAGAGATCGCCGCGATGTACAACTTCACCAACCGCATGGCTCTCGCATTCGGGCAGCTGCCCAACGAGGAGTACCACCATCTCGATCGTCCGTAGGATTGCGGGCATGGACGATAAGACGATCCTCTCCCACATCCACGAACTCGTGGAGGAGGAAAGGGAACTACGTGCCGGGCACCACGGTCTTGACCGGGACGCTCGCACGCGGCTGCAGACCCTCGAGCAACAGCTTGACCAGGCGTGGGACCTGCTACGTCAGCGCCGCGCGCGGGAGGAACTCGGCGAGAGCCCGGACACCGCCTCGCAGCGCTCGGTCAACGAGGTGGAGGGCTACCTGCAGTAGCGCCCGGCGGCGCGCCGCCCTGTCGGACACCTCGACTGTGGCGGTACTGAGGAACGACCGTCTTGCGAGTGCCCCCGGGTGGCACCCTTGAGGCAGTCGGGCTCGTCCGGTATCGAGCCGACAGCCACGACCAAGGAGAGCACGACGTGCGATTGCTGATCGTCGAAGACGAGGCCAGGCTGGCGTCGGCCCTGCAGCGTGGTCTGTCGAACGAGGGATTCACCGTCGACGTGGCGCACACCGGCCCCGACGGTCTGCACCTGGCGCAGGAGTCCGCCTACGACGCCGTGATCCTGGACATCATGCTGCCCGGGCTGTCCGGCTACCGCGTCATCGAACAGTTGCGCGCGGCACACAACTGGGTGCCGATTCTCATGCTCACGGCGAAGGACGGCGAGTACGACGAGGCGGACGCGCTCGACCTCGGCGCCGACGACTACCTGACCAAGCCCTTCTCCTTCGTCGTGCTGCTGGCCCGCATCCGCGCGCTGCTGCGCCGCGGCGTGCAACCCCGCCCCGCCGCGCTCACCGTCGACGATCTCGTCCTCGATCCGGCCGCGCATACCGTCCAGCGCGCCGACACCTCCATCGAACTCACCCCGCGCGAGTTCTCGCTGCTCGAGTTCCTCATGCGCCGCGCGGGCGACGCGGTGAGCAAGGCCGACATCCTGCACCACGTATGGGACGCCAACTACGAGGGCGACGCCAACGTCGTCGAGGTGTACGTCGGTTACCTGCGACGCAAGATCGACACCCCGTTCGGGCGGCAGACCCTGCAGACCGTGCGCGGTGCGGGCTACCGGTTGACGCCGGAGACGGCCAACGCGAACTGACGCCCCGCAGACCCGGCCATGGCCTAGCGTCACGACGGTGCCCCCTGCCCCGCCGCTGGTGACCTGGCCGGCGCGCTGGTGGGCCCGCCAGTCGCTGCGGGCTCGGCTGACGTTGCTCGCCACCGCACTGTTCACCGTCGCCGTGGTGACCGGCGCCATCCTGGTGCTGACGCTGCAACGCGTGGCACTGCTCAGGGTGCTCGACTCCTCAGCTCAGAAGACCGCCGCCGACGTCGCCCAGCAGATGCGCGCTGACCCTCGCCGCACCACCGTGCATCCCTCGACCGGTGGTGTCACCGAGGTCCAGGTGGTGAACGCCGACGATGTCGTCATCGCAGCCAGTCCCGGGTCGAACCGGTTCACCCCACTGGTCGACCCTGAGCATCTCGAAGCCGCCCGCGCCGGGCAGCGCTTCGTGATCACCAGCCCGACCACCGGGGTCGGGTTGCGGGTACTCGCCCAGAAGGTGGACGCACGCACCGTCCTCGTCGTCACCGACCTGTCGCGAATCGACGACAGCATCCGGGTACTCACCCGCGCGGCGCTCATCGGCGGCCCGCTGGCCGTCCTGCTGATGGGCCTGGCCACGTACTTCGTCGTGGCACTGACCCTGCGGCCGGTGGCAGCGCTGCGACACGGAGCTGCCGACATCAGCGCTGCCGGATTGTCCGACCAGCGCCTGCCCATCCCGGGGCCACAGGACGAGATCCACCGCCTGGCGATCACGCTCAACGCGATGCTCGACCGCATCGACTCGGCGACGGCACGGCAGCGGACGTTCGTAGGCGACGCCGCGCACGAACTGCGCTCGCCGCTCGCCTCGCTGCGGGTGCAGCTCGAGGTCGCGCAACGCATCGGTCCGGACGGCGACTGGACGAGCTTCCTCGACGAGGTGCTGGAGGACGTCGGGCGCCTGGACCGGCTCGTCAGCGACCTGCTCGCCCTGGCCAGGATGGACGAGGCGCCGCGCATCGCGCGTCGACGCGAACCCGTGCGCCTGGACGAACTGCTCGGCACGGTCGCCGGCGGCTACCGGCACGCCCGTGTCCCGGTGCGGGTCACCGACCTGCCAGAAACGGAGCTCGAGGGGGATCCGGACGCGCTGCGCCGCATTGTCGTCAATCTGGTCGACAACGCGGTCCGCCATGCCATCGCCGAGGTAGCGGTCCGCCTGACGCAGGGTGCCCCCGGTGCCCCGATCACGCTTGAAGTCATCGACGACGGGCCAGGCATCCCGGTCGAGGAACGAGAGCGTGTGTTCGACCGCTTCTACCGGCTGGAAGCGTCGCGCTCGCGCGAATCGGGCGGCAGCGGCCTCGGGCTGCCGATCGTGCGGGACCTCGTCCGCGCGCAGGGCGGAAGCGTGCGCCTAGGCGAGCGAGCCGACGGTAAGCCAGGCCTGCGGGCTGTCGTGACGTTGCCGGCAGAGGTCGGCTCGGCCTGAAGGTTTCGAACCCGGCACTGGACCACGGCACTGGACTACGGCTAGAGCTGCACTGCGTCACCAGCGCGGGCACCGACGGCGCCGGCAGCGTTCGCAGCACTCCTGCATTCTTCAAGGACTGGCCGGGGCCGCCGTCGGCCTGCGATGATGCGGCACGAGCACAACGACGCGAACATCATCAGCATCGGCGCCCGCAACCATCCGGAATCCGATGCGTGGGTTTCACGGAGTTCGAAACGACGGGTTCAATCGCCGGGCACGACACCGCCTAACCGGCAGGCACCGGGTGCACTTGACGGCTCAGCGCTGGTGCAGCACTGTCAGGGAAGCTTGCGGACTTCGAGCCGTACCGTCCTACGAGGGCCGTTCGGGTCGGCCGTGATTCCACAGGACCCATGAGGACCGAGGAGACACCGATGCGTTTGTCCAGGTTGACCGTCGTGGCAGCAGCTGTCGCGGTCACGATGAGCCCCATCGTGGCGCTGGCCGCCCCATCGGGTGGCGATTCCCGCGTGTCGATAGGTAGTCCGGCGATGCCGTTCCCGCAGAACAAGCAGAACGAGCCCGGCCTTGCTGTGGACCCGCTGCACCCCACCGTGCTCGCGGCCGGTTCCAACGACGAGATCGATCTGGCCCCGTGCCAGCAGAGCGCGACTTCCCCGTGTCCGTTCACGCCCGGCGTCGGTGTCTCGGGGGTGTACTTCTCCACCACGAGCGGTGACAGCTGGGCGCAGCCGACTTACACCGGCTACAGCGCGCGCACGGGGACCGGCATGTACCCAGGCCCGATCGGGACGCTGCCGTGGTACTACGAGCACGGGCTGGTGAGCGGCGGCGACCCCGAGCTGGCGTTCGGCCCGAAGCCGATCGCAGGCGGCGGTTTTAGCACTTCGCAATCCCGGCTGTACTACGCCAACCTGGCCTCGAACTTCCCCGGCAAGCAAGGCTTCAGCGGCGCCGAGGCGGTCTACGTCTCCCGCACCGACAACGTAACGGCCGCCGCAGCTGGTGATAAGAACGCCTGGATGGCGCCGGTGCTGGTCAGCCGGCAGAACGCCGCGCTGTTCAGCGACAAGGAGTCCATCGCCGCGGACTACGCCGCGCAGACGAGCCCGCATTACGGCAACGTCTACATCTGCAACGTCGGCTTCCGGGGCAATGGTCAGGGCAACGCGACTCCGGAGCCGGTGCTCGTCGCCCGGTCCACCAACGGTGGGGACTCTTGGACCCAGAGGCAGGTGTCGGCCGCGACCAACAACGGCCAGACGGGTGGCCGGCAGGGCTGTGCGCTGCGGACCGACAGCCACGGCACCGTCTACCTCGTCTACTCCGGGTTTTCCACGCAGCTCAACTCGGGCGTGTTCTACCAGCAGCGCTCCTACGACGGCGGGGCCACCTTCAGCCGCCCGCAGGTCGTCGCGGTCACCGCGGGGATCGGTCAGCTCGACCCGGTGCAGGGCCGGTACACGATCGACGGGGTCGCCGGTGCCCGCACGGACGTGTTCCCGAGCCTGGACATCGCCAACGGTGCGCCGACGGGCATCGCAGCGACCGACGAGATCGTGCTGTCCTGGGCCGACGACCGGGCGGGCCAGAATAACGAGAAGGCCTATCTCGAGTACTCCATCAATGGCGGCACCAACTACTCCGCGCCGACGGCGATCTCGACATTGAGCGAGGGCCGCGCGAACCAGCCGGCGATCGCGATCTCGCCGAACGGTAGAGATGCGTACGTCACCTATAACGGCTACCTGCAGGACTGGCAGCACGACACCTCGACTGCGCGGATGATGCACGGCGTCGTGAGGCACGCTGACATTGGGGCTCGACCAGGTCTTGTGCCTGGGACGTTCACCTCGGTGCATGTGGGTGCGGACGGTGATGCCCGCGGGTCGAGTTCCAACGGGCTGACCACTGAGTTCCTCGGCGACTACAACTACGCGGTGGCCACCAACACGTATGGCGCCGCCGTGTGGAACGACGTGCGCAACGCACAGGATTGCCCGGCGATCGACGTCTACCGGCAGTCACTCGTAAACGGCGGATCATCTACCCCGAAGCCGTTCCCGCCGGCCGCGTGCGCCGCCGCTCCGGACTTCGGCAACAGCGACATCTACGGCGGCGGATACCCCGACCCGACCCCGTAGCCAGCCTGCACGGTGTGACGGGCGGTCGTCTGCGGACGACCGCCCGTCATCGCTGGGGGGTTCGCCCCGACCATCGACCGGCACGTCCACAACTACATCGACCAGGCTGGGAAACGCCGCCTGAAAACTCAAGATCAACCTCAAAGGATGGAACCCCCAGGAACGCCTAGGGCGATCCGCAGGGCGGCAGCGTCGTCGTGGGCGACGGGGTGATGGTGGGCGACGGGGTGATGGTGATGGTCAGCGACCCGGTCGGCGTCGGCGAACCGATCGGCGTGGTCGTCGTGGTCGGCGTCGTGGTCGGCGTCGGCGTCTCGGTGGTGCAGGTCGGTTCCGGCTTGACGTACTGGTAGACGGTCAGACTGACTTGCGTCGTCGTCGCGTAGGCGATGCCCGGCGTCGGATCCTGGTCCGCGATCAACCCGTCCTTGGCCGGGTCGGGCGTGGTCTGCGTCTGGTCGGTGCCGACCTGGGTGAAACCCTTGGCGTTCAGCGCGGCCTTCGCGTCGTCCACGGTCTTGCCGCGGACGTCGGGCAGCTTCAGCTTGCCCGTCGAGACGGTCAGCGTGACGGTCGCACCCTGGGCGACCGATACGTTCACCTCTGGGCTCTGCTGCACGACCTGGCCTGCCGGGCTGTTGTTGTTGACGTCCTTTCGGGACGTCTTCAACTTCGAGTCCGACAGCTTGTTCACCGCATCGGAGTAGGCCATGCCCACGACAGACGGGACGTTGACCTTGGCCTGGGTGTAGGTCTGGTAATAGACGGTCGATCCGGCGGCGATCTGCGAACCGACCGTGACCGGTTGCGCGTTCTGTCCCGTGCGGTCGACCAACGTGCAGACGCCACCGTCCTGCTTCGGTGTGGAGCCGTCGTCACACGGTCCGTTCGTCGTCTTGCTCGTCGTATTCGGCAGCAGGGTCAGTTGTGCGTGCTTGAACTTCGCGGCCGCCGTCTCCGGGGTGTCGCCGATGACGGACGGCACGGCAACCGCCTGCACGGGCGGCGACGTGGTCCCGGGGGCGCCGCCGCTGTCGCCCAGCTTGGAAATGGCAAAGATGGTTCCGCCGATGACGAGCAGCAGCGCGATGACGATCGCCGCCCAGATGACCCCGCTGCGCGAGCGGTGCTCGTCCTCGTCGGGCGGGACGTCGTGCCGGGTCACCAGCACCGGCACCGGCGGCGTGCGCCTGATGAACTGGGTGCGCTCCGCGTCGCTCATGACCGACTCCGCGCTGACCGGCTGGTCGGCGAGGGCACGCTGCAGGTCGGTACGCATCTCGCCGGCGGACTGGTACCGGTTGAGCTGGTTCTTGGCCAAGGCCTTCATCACGATCGAGTCCAGCGAGCGCGGCAGTTCGGGCACCCGCGACGACGGCGTGGCGGCGTTCTCGCGCACATGCTGGTAGGCGACCGCGACGGGAGAATCACCCTGGAACGGCGGGACGCCGGTGACCAGCTCGTAGAGCAGGCAGCCGGTCGAGTACACGTCCGAGCGCGCGTCGACGGTCTCCCCGCGCGCCTGCTCGGGTGAGAGGTACTGCGCCGTGCCGATCACATTCGCCGTCTGGGTGACGGTCGCGGAATTGTCGGCCACCGCACGCGCGATGCCGAAGTCCATCACCTTCACCGCGCCGGCCTCGGTGATCATGACATTGGCCGGCTTGACGTCGCGGTGGATGAGGCCGTTCTTGTGGCTGAAGTCGAGCGCGCCGCACACGTCCGCCGTGATCTCCATCGCCCGTCGCGCGGGCAGGCGTCCCTCGACTTTGAGGATGTCGCGCAGTGTGCGCCCTTCGACGAACTCCATGACGATGTAGGGCTGGGAGGTGCCCTCGGCAGTGGCGTTCTCACCGGTGTCATAGACCGAGACGATGGACGGGTGGTTCAGGCCGGCCGCGGCCTGCGCCTCGCGGCGGAACCGGTTGAGGAACGACGGGTCGCGGGCGAGATCGGCACGCAGCACCTTGATAGCGACGTCACGCCCGAGCCGCGTGTCACGTCCTCGGTGCACCTCGGCCATCCCGCCGTAGCCGATGAGCTCGCCGAGCTCGTACCGGCCGCCGACCAGTCGCGGCTGCATCATGCCTCTGACCTCACTGCTCTGTCGTCGTCCATCGCTGTCTCCGGCGCCTGCCCTCGCACCGTCATCGGCTTGGGTGTGCTCTCAGATAGGCCTCCATGACGGCCTTCGCGACAGGCGCCGCGGCCTCACCGCCGGTGGTCTCGTTGCCCTGGACGCCACCGTTCTCGATGATGACAGCGACCGCGATCTTGGGGACGCCGTTCTGCATGGCGTAACCGGTGAACCACGCGTGCGGCGGCTCATCCTTGCCGTTCGCGAGCTTGCGCCCGGTGTCGGCCGTGCCGGTCTTGCCGCCGACCGCGACGCCGTCGATACCGGTGATGGCCGCGGAGTGGCCGGTTCCCTCGGGCGCTGTCACGACGGCCTCCATCATCGACTGCAGGCTGCGGTCGAGATCGGGATCGAGCACCTGGCTGAGCTGGGTCGGGACTGTCTTGTTGAGTACCGACAGGTTTGGCGCCACCTCTTTGTCAACGAGGTAGGGCTGCATGAGGATGCCGTCGTTGGCGACTGCGCTCGCGATCATTGCGCCCTGTAGCGGGGTCATCGTGACGTCCTGTTGGCCGAAGGCGGTCCGCGCCAGAAACCCTGGTTCGGTCAGGTCGGTCTTCGTCCCCACTGTGGACGACGACACGGTCAGCGGTATCTGCAGCGGCGCGTCGTTGTCGAAGCCGAACAGCGTGGCCTCGTTCGCAATCTTCTGCCCGCCGAGCTTCTCGACGGCGAGGTAGGAGAACGTGGTGTTGCAGGACTTGGCGAAGGCAAAGCTCAGCGTTGCGGTCTTGCCGTCATCGCATGTTTCACCGCCGAAGTTCTGCACGCAGGCGGGGTTCGTACCGTTGCACTTGCCGGTGGCGCCGGTCTGCGGGAAGTAGCCGTTCGGCGCAAGCAGGTGCGAGTCGGGGGTATCACCGTTCTTCAGCGCGGCCGCCGCAACGATCGTCTTGAAGGTCGACCCCGGCGGGTAGCGGGTGTTGAACGCGCGGTTCACCAATGCACTGGTCCCCGAACTGGGATTCAGGGCAGCCCAGGCCTTCTGGATGCTCTGCGAGTTGTGCGAGCTCAATGTGGACGGGTCGAAAGACGGCGAACTGACCGCGGCGAGAACGGCGCCGGTAGTGGGTTCGATTGCCACGACCGCGCCGGCGCGCGACTTCCCCCTGTCGTCCTTGACGAGGTTGCGG
The DNA here is from genome assembly GCA_038207565.1 of Mycobacteriales bacterium. Taxonomy (GTDB): domain Bacteria; phylum Actinomycetota; class Actinomycetes; order Mycobacteriales; family Jatrophihabitantaceae; genus JALZAI01. The sequence continues at coordinate 10,031 of JBBQZQ010000021.1, read as the reverse complement.
TAGGCCGCTTCCTGGGCTGACTTGTCCAGCGTGAGCTCGACGCTGCCGCCTCGCTGATTGCGTCCGGTGAGCAGATCATTGACGCGCGAGCCGAAGAGCTTGTCGGAGTTGCCCGAGAGTACGCCGTCCTCGGCGTCCTCGATGCTGCTCGCCCCGTAGACGAAGGAGTAGTACCCGGTCACCGCCGCGTAGAGGCGACCCTGCGGGTAGGTGCGCAGGTACTTCAGCTCGTCGTTGGTCGCCTTCGAGTGCGCGACAGCCGTGCCCTGGACGTTGATGTCACCGCGCGGGCTGGCGTACTCGTTGAGCAACACGCGGCGGTTGCGGATGTCGTTGCGCAGCTCCCCGCCCTTGACCACCTGGACGAAGTTGAGGTTCACGAACAGCGCGGCCAACAGCACTACGAGCGCGACGGCTACCTTCCGAATGGAACGGTTCACGCCGGCACCTCGACCTTGTCTACAGCCGAGCGCGGCGGTGTCGTGGCCGGGCGGCGTGCCGCGTCGGACACCCGCAGGAGCAGCGCCAACAGCACCCAGTTCGCCAGCAGTGACGACCCGCCGTAGGACAGGAACGGCGTGGTCAGGCCCGTCTCGGGCAGCAGCCGGGTGACTCCGGCGATGACTACGAACAGTTGCAGCGCCACCAGGAAGGACAGACCCGTCGCGAACAGCTTGCCGAAGGCGTCACGCACCGAGAGCGCCGCTGCCAACCCGCGCGCGACGAAAAGCATGTACAGCATCAGAAGTGCGACCACTCCGAACAGTCCGGTCTCCTCGCCGAAGGAGGAAACGATGAAGTCGGTCGCCGGCAGCGGCACGAGTTCCGGATGACCTGCACCGAGGCCGGTGCCGAAGATGCCGCCGGTGCCCAGACCGAACAGCGACTGGCGCAGCTGGTAGCCGTCGTCGTTGTGCACCGCGTCGAATACGTGCAACCAGACCCCGACGCGGATCTGCACGTTGCCGAACAGCTGGTAGGACACATAGGCGCCCGCCGCGAACAGCAGGCTGCCGATCACCACCCAGCTGACGCGCTCGGTGGTGACGTAGAGCAGCACGATGAACAGTCCGAAGAACAGGAGGGACGTGCCGAGGTCGTGACCGCGAACGAGCACGGCGATGCAAATCAGCCAGGCGGCGAGCACCGGGCCGAAGTCACGCCCGCGGGGCAGATCGAAGCCGACGAACCGCCGCCGGATCGAGAAGCCGATGCGCCGCCCGGCCAGCGACAGCACATCGCGCTTGGCGACGAGGTAGGCCGCCCCGAAGATCGTCAGCAGGATCTTGGCGAACTCGCCGGGCTGGATGGAGAAACCCGCCAACCGGATCCAGATGCGCGCGCCGTTCACCTCGGAGTACCGGGCGGGCAGGATCGTGGGCAGCAGCAGGAACACCAGTCCGATCAGGGCCAGCGTGTAGGCGTAGCGCTGCAGAAATCGGTGGTCGCGGATGAGCACGATCAACCCGACGAACAAGGCGACCCCGATCGCGGTCCACAGCACCTGGGTCGGGGCTGCCGCGCTGAACGGTTCGCCGAGCTGGTCGGCCTGCTGTTTCAGGCCGAGATCCAGGCGATGGATCATCACCAGCCCGAGCCCGTTGAGTAGCACGGCGATCGGCAGCAGCAGCGGATCGGCGTACGGTGCGACGCGCCGGATCACCAGGTGCGCAACCAGCCCGACCCCGATCGGCACGGCACCGTAAGTGATCAGCCGGCTGGAGAAGTGGTTGTCGCGCGTCACCTCGACAGCGGCTTCCGCAGCCACCACGATGAGCACCGCGAAGACAAGCAGCAGCAGTTCCGCGTTGCGGCGGGTCGGGTACCGCGACATTGGTGAACTCATGCGGCGCTCACGGTTTACGACATCCCGAGTCCGTGGACGACCCGGAGCCCGACGGAGACGCTGAGGCGAGCGAGTCGGTCGATGATCCAGCGCTCGAGCCGGAGGTGGAGCCGGAGCCGGTGGTGGGGCTCGAGGCGGTGCCGGAGCCGGAGAGCGTCGGCGTGCTTGCCGCGCTGGGCAACCCGGTGACCGTCGGGGTGGTCGGGATCGCATGCAGCACCGCAGAGCGGGTGATGATCGCGCCGCTGGTGAAGCTCTGCCGCGGCGCACTCGAATCGGTGAGCACGGGGGTGGCCAGGCTCCGTTGCGTGGTCGTCCGAGCCACCGACGACCTGAGGATGGACGCTCCCGCGGCCGTGCCCGTCGGCGTGATCCCGGCGTTCGCCGGGCCGGCCGGCGTGGTGCCGCTCGGTGTGGTGCCGCTCGGTGTGGTGCCGCTCGGTGTGGTGGGCGTCGGCGCGCCGGTGCCCGACCCCGTGCTCGCCGTCGGGGAGGGAGTGGCGGTCACGCGGCACAGCGGTTTCCGCTCGTCGTGCAGGCGGGTCACGATGTCCTGAGCATCCAGCTTGTCCTTGGCCGTGATGCCGGACTCGACCTGCTGACGCCAGGACTGATTGAGGTCTGCGAGCTTCAGATCGGTGTCGCGGTAGACCTCGGAGAACTTCAGCGGGCCGAAGGCGGCATTCACGCCGCGATAGATCACGACCTCGTTGCCGGCCCGGCCGACGTAGTACTGGGTGTGCGCCCAGGCGTAAGTGCCGCCGAGACCGCCGCCGAGAAGCAGGAGGGCGGCCAGGATGAGGAACGGAAGCTTCCACAGCTTGCGCCGCGGTCGTGGCGACGGGGTGGCGGCAGCGGACTGCGGATCGGGCTTCGTGCGGTACATGTCAGCAGCCCGCTCGGCTGGGCTGTCGCTGCCCGGGATATCGGCGGCGGTGGGGTCGACGAAGGCGCCGGCGACCACCGGCATGTCGTCGATGACGTCACCGGGCCGGGCGTTCACGACGTCGGCGACGATGACTGTCACATTGTCGGGACCACCGCTGCGCAGAGCGAGCTCGACGAGTCGGTCGGCGCATTCCTGCGGGTCGGGAATGTGCATCGTCTCGGCGATGGTGTCGGTGGAGACGACGTCGGAGAGGCCGTCCGAGCAGAGCAGGTACCGGTCTCCCGCGCGCGCCTCGCGGATCGAGACGTCGGGCTCGACCTCGGCGCCGCGCAATGCTCGCAGGATCACGGACTTGCGGGGATGGTCCTTCGCTTCGTCGGGCGACAACTTCCCCGAATCGACGAGATATTGGACGTAGGTGTCGTCGTGCGTGATCTGCGCCAGCACGTCGTCGCGGAGCAGGTACGCCCGCGAGTCGCCGACATGCACGAGACCCACCTGCGAGCCGACGAAGCGGAGCGCGGTGAGCGTCGTGCCCATGCCGTCGAGGGTGTTGTCGCGTTCGACGGCATCGGCGATGCGCTGGTTGGCGTCGATGACACTGTCGCGCAGGGCCGCGATCAGGTCACGAGGGGCCCGGTCGTCGTCGAGCGGTTCGAGCGTGCCGATGACGATCTTGCTGGCGACTTCGCCCGCGGCATGGCCACCCATGCCGTCGGCGATTGCGAGTAGGCGGGGGCCTGCGTACACGGAATCCTCGTTGTTGCCTCGGACGAGACCGAGATCGGAGCGCACCGCGTAACGCAGGATCAGCGACATGGTCAGCGCAGCTCCAGGACGGTCTTACCGATGCGCAGTGGAACGCCGACCTCCATCTGTGCCGGGCCGTCGAGCTTGCGCTGGCCCAGATACGTGCCGTTCGTGGAACCGAGATCCTCGACCAGCCACATGCCGTCCTGCTGGATGATGCGCGCATGCCGGGTGCTGGCGTAGTCATCAGTCAGCACCAGGGTCGAGTCGTTGGCGCGGCCGATCAGCACCGGCGCGCCGGTGAGGCCGATTCGCGTGCCGGAAAGCCCGCCCTCGGTGACGACCAGCTGGCTGGGCCCGCGTGAGGGCGGTGCCTGGGTCGGCGCCTTGGCGCCCTTGCGCCGGGCCGGCGGAGGCGTGGAGACCCGCGGTTGCCCCGCCGCGCGCAGATCGCCCCGGATCACCCGGATCGCGGCGAGGACGAACAGCCACAACAGAGCGAGGAACCCGAAGCGCATCAGCTGTAGGGCCAGCGCGGAGTTCACGCGAGCTGCCCCGCGCCGGCGCCCGCAGTCACGGCTGCTCCTCGTGGAACACGATGCGGGAGTGGCCGATGCGGACCACATCGCCGTGTCGCAACACGTGGCTACCGATCTCATGGCCGTTCACATTCGTCCCGTTGGTCGAACCCAGGTCGTAGATCGTGGCGCGCATGCCGTCGTACTGCACGTCCACGTGACGGCGCGACACGCCCTGGTCCATCAGCTGCAGGTCGGCCTCCGAGCCCCGGCCGATCACGTTGCTGCCGGGACGCAGCGCGAAACGCTCGCTGGTCTCGTCGACGACAAGAACGGCCATGGGACGCCGCGGCGGCCGACCGTCGGGCGGCTGCGGGTCTCGCTGCTGTCCCTGTGGTGGGTGGCGCTGCCCGTGCGGGGCGACTTGCGGCGGCGGCGCGTAGGGCGGGGATGCGTACCGGGGCTGCTGCGCGTACTGGGGCTGCTGCGCGTAACCCCGCGGGGCGTACGGCTGCGGGGCGGACCCGGGCTGTTGGGGCGCAGCGTGCTGGTCCCCGCCGTCGGGCTGGCGCAGCTGCACGGCCGGCAGGGACAGCGAGTCGTGCGGCCGCCGCCGCGGCGGGGCGCCGGGCTCCATCCGTGAGGCGACGCCAAATACCCCGGTGTGCAACTGCTCGTCGCGAGCCAGGTACACCTCGACGTCGCCGACAGTGCTCCACCGGTTCTCGTCCAGGTACTCCTGCACGAGCTCGGCGAGGGAGTTGGTGAGCTGCACCTCCCACGGCACAAGCCGCTCATGGTCCGACGGCGACAGCGTCACCCGGTACCGGTTCGGACACAGGACCTCGCCGTTACCCATGACACTCTTGTGATCGGCCGCTTCGCGTTGCAGCGCGGTGCCGATCTCGACCGGCTCGACCTGCCCCTTGAACACGCGCGCGAACGCGCCGCCGACCAGACCTTCCAGGCGGCGCTCGAAGCGCTGAACCAGACTCACCGACTGGCTCGGTTGCTGCGCACGCTCACGTCGGACTCCTTCGTCGGCGTGGTCGGACACTCGGTCAGACACTTGGGTCGGCCATGCAGGGCAGCGCGCTTCGGGACGCGCCGAGGAGTCTATCGGGCGGCTGGGTCCGACCGAGAAATCGAGCCGGTGCCCCGTGCTACCGTTGCGCGTTGTCATCCTCGCGGCCGACGCTGCGAACGAAGCCGGGCAAGTGGCGGAATGGCAGACGCGCACGGTTCAGGTCCGTGTGTCCGAAAGGACGTGGGGGTTCAACTCCCCCCTTGCCCACTCTTAGAGGTCGCAGAATTCCGGACAGATAACGCTTTCAGTCGTGGCCTGCCGTGCACCATCGGTGCACCACCGGATCGTCGAACTTCACCGAGGCCCCGGAATACGGGCCTCGTAGAACAAGAGCGCTGGTGACGCTCCCCCCAAGCGTCGTTCTCAGAGCCGGATAACGCAGCGATCGATGCCGGATACTCGATCGCGATGCGGCAGCCAGAGATGTCGCGGTTGAAAGGCTCTGCGGTCGCGCCAGAACCGTCGATAAGCGCGTCATGCCGTCGGCACTCCGCCGCGCAGATGGATCGATCTCGGACAAGAGTCAAACGAGCGATCACCGCGAACCGTGCAACGTGGCGACAACCTGGCTCGTACCTAGACCGAGGCCCACGGGACGGGGTCCGAATTTCCGGCCCATCGGGTCGTGTCGGCGGTGTCTGCTGCGTGTCCGCGGTAATCGATGCGTCGCAGCACAGCGAGTTGGAGCCAGAATGCTGCCAACAGCCACGCTTGAGTGAGCACCCCATCATGGGCGTAGACGTTCTCTCCCGGCTTGGGATGGGTGACCGCGTTGCGTACGGCGACCACCGATGCGGGCAGGTCGTCGCATCCGTGCACGCGTCCCCAAGCGCTGATCGCCTCGCGGCCCGGAGAATCGGTGTGCGCCGGGTCGATGTGAAGCCAATCCAGCAAACGGGTCAGATGGAGGGCCGCGCCTTCACCGCGCCACTTCTTCGCCAGCATGCCCGATTCGATGACATCCGCAGTCCACGACAGCGTGTCGAGGGCGGACAGTGCGGTGATGATGCGCTGCTCCACAAAGCCGGAACCGTGCGACAGGATCGACGATGTCGTCGCCGAACGAAGCGGGTCGGTCGGTTCGGGTTCGTGCCACATCGGCAAAAACTTCTTGAGCAAGTCGTCTAAGTCGCCGGGTCTTGCGTCGCTGAACCAGGCGCCGCAGCGGCGGGCACGTCCGTTGTGTGACGGTCCTACCTCCATCCAGGTGGCGTTGCCGTCGTGGTCGTAACCGGTCGGGCAGATGAGGCCGACCCAGTAGCCAGCCGCGAAGGACAGCACGACCTGGAGCGCATAGGTGACATTGCTGGCGGCGGCGTAAGTGAACGACGACCCGTCGGCGCGAGCGAGACGCAGCGTGTGTGTGAGCGCGAACGTCTGTTCCCGTTCGCTGGTGCGAAAATCTTCGGTCAATGTGGGCAGCGCGTCGATCGTGATGCGCCATCCGTCCGCGATGGTCGACCAGTGACCGCTCCATTCAGCACCGCTGGCGTGATCATGCAGCCCGCCACCAAAGATGCGGGGCTGGTTCGTCAGGACCGCGCTAACCCCGATGGCCGGCGTCTCACGATCACCCAGAACGCCGCCGTTGCACCATCCGGTCGTGTCGTTCAGGCGGTGCCTCTGCAGCGTCCTGACGTGTGGGCCCACCTCGAAGCCGACCTCGACTGCGGATTGAAGCGCGCCGTTCGGCCACCAATCACGAGAAGGCTCGTTCAACGTCAGCTCCAGCGTGAAGCTGCGCCGCCAGACGAGCGTCAACTTCGCTGAGCAACTTGCTGCAGGCTGATGGTCATCGAGGCGGTGAGCCGTGCCGGACCAGACCGGTATCGGCTTGCCGGGTGCCACGAGTTCGATCGGCGAAGGCACGGGCGCTGGCAGACGGCAGCCTTCGCACGATTCCACTCGCGCACCATAGAACGACCCCTTGCGGAACGTCATCCCGGTTGACGCTCCGACCCATGCGCGCGCCGAGCCGTCGATCCGGTCGTGCGCCGCTGCTATCAAGTCGCGCGCAGATCAAGTAGTTATGGCGTCGGGATCGACGTGGCTCAGCTGCTGGCGCGGCTCGAGGAGGTTCTTGGCGCCGTGGTGGCGTGCAGGAGCCGGCGATCCGGCGAGCACGGCGGGGCTTCTCGTCGGTGAGCTGCGTCGTGCGGGGCGTTGCGTTGTGTCATGTAGCTGGGAGGGTTGGCCGTCTACTCGGTTGCGCCCGCTGTGGCGTCGGCGGCAAGGTCTGCCACGGTGCGACGATGCAACGCCTCCCGGACTGAGTCCGTGATCTCGTTCTCGAGTCGTTTGATCACGTGCTGCACGTGTCGACCGACGGCACAGGACGGACTTGGCAGATGCGTCGCGACTAAGGTGCCCGCGTTCACGGCCTGCCAGACCTCGTCGAGGTGAATGTCGGACGCGGGCTGGGTCAATTCCCACCCGCCGTGTGCGCCCGGCCGCGAGCCCACCAGGCCGGCTCGGCGCAGCGGGCCGAGCACGCGCCGCAGGTGGACCGGGTTGACGTTGACGCTCCGTGCGAGCTCGTCCGAGCTGATCGGTCGGGCCGATCCGTCGCCTGCTGCGCCGCCGACGCCTGCGAGGTAGACCAGCGCGTGGGTGGCGGCCGTGAACTGCGTGTTCGCACCGGCCATGCCGCCAATCTTGCCCGTTCGCAACCGTTGTGGCTACAGTTCAATCTGTAATCACAACGATTGCAATAGGGAGATCGTCATGACTTTCGCCATCACCGGTGCCTCGGGACAGTTGGGCCGCCTCGCGGCGGATCGCCTCCTCGAGCGCGTCGACGCGTCCCAGGTCGTCCTGCTCAGCCGCGACCCGTCACGGCTGTCCGCGTACGCCGACCGCGGCGTTGTCGTCCGCTCCGCCGACTTCGGCCGCCCCGAGACCCTCGCCGCCGCCTTCGCCGACGTGGAACGGCTGCTGCTGATCTCCATCGACGTCCTGGGCGAGGAACGTGTAGCCCAACAGCGTGCCGCTCTCGACGCAGCCAAGACGGCAGGCGTTGAGCACGTCGCTTACACCTCGATCCCACGCCCGACTCCCGACAACCCCGCTGGTGTTGTCCCCGACCACGCCGCGACCGAGCAGTACCTGCGCGGCAGCGGCCTCGGCTGGACCATGCTGCGCAACAACGTCTATGCCCACCTGCAGCTCGATTCGCTGCGGCAGGCGGGGGCAACCGGGACGCTGCCCACGAACTACGGCAACGGGCGCGCCGGCTACGTCACCCGTGCCGACTGCGCGGCCGCGGCCGCGGCCGCCCTGGCCGGCGAGAGCACCAACGCGGTTTACGACATCACCGGCCCCGAGGCGCTCGGCGCGTCGGACCTCGCCGCGTTGGCGGCCGCAATGTCTGACAAGCCGGTCCGGGCCGCCGATCTCGACGACGACGCCTACCGGAACATGCTCACAGGGGCCGGCCTACCGCCCTGGGCCGCAGAACTGCTGACATCGTTCGGCCGATCCATCCGCGAAGGTCACCTGGCCGAGGTGAGTACCGCCGTCCGCGACCTCACCGGCGTCGAGCCGACCTCGCTGGCCGCCCTCGCGGTATGACATTGCGAAGGTGACAGCCGCGCAACAACAGCCATCGATTGGCGCGAAGAGCCGTCCGAGTTCGCCAACCCGGACGCACACCCTTCCGTCGTCGGCGCGCTCCGCGGAGCGCGCCAGCCGCACGAGAGATCCGTTATCGAGCGTAGCGCGCGCACACCTCCACAACCCAGATGAGTCGATCTGCGGCCGCTCGAGTACCGGTTCTGCCGACGTCGGTGGATCCGGTGGAGCTTTGAATTAGCGTGGCGTCAGTGGTTCGTGCCGTTGCGAGGGCTCTCGGCACTCGTCATCGTCCGAGGGGGTTGGGCTAGGTGCGGGTGGCGACATGGAACTGCAACGGCAGGTTCCGCGACAAGATCACGCGTGCAGTCTCGCTGGAGGCTGACATCACCATCATCCAGGAAGCCGAGGACCCAGCTCTATACGTCGATCTCCTTCCGGGACCCTGGGTGTGGACGGATGCCGGTCGCGGCAAAGGGCTGCTGACGTTCGCAACGCAGGGCTGGTCACTCGGCCGGGACCTGGATGCCCCGGCCGACCCAAGCTTCAAGCATGTAGTTCCGATAAGGGCCTTCACCCCGCGAGGCGACGCGCTCGCGATCTGGGCTGTGTGGTGCATGGGCGCTGACCGCAAGGCCGATGCGTGGGTGGCTCAGCTGCATCGTGCACTCGATTCGATGACGGGGCTCATCCACGCTCCAATTTTGATCGCCGGCGATCTCAACTCAAACGTCATCTGGGACCAAGACAGAAAACGCAACCATTCGCGGCTCGACGAGCGATTGGCCGAGCGCGGAATTCTCTCGGCCTACCACGAGGCGACAGGCGAGGTAGGCGGACAGGAAACTCAACCGACGTTCTGGCTAGCTCGATCCGAGTCCAAGCCGTTCCACATTGACTATGTGTTTTCTGACCTACCGGTCCGGTCCGCCGACATCGGCTCCTACTCGGCGTGGTCAGGCCGGGCCGCAGCCGGTGGGGTGTCTGACCATGCCCCTCTCGTTGTCGATTTCAACTGGAATACACCGCGCGGCGCCCCTGAACCGTCTGCGCGCCGTCCGATGCGTGATCTCCGGTGATTGATGTGCTCATATGGATCGTTTGGGCGCTGAACGTCTCTCGCCGTTGCTCGTTGCTACGAAATCAATGGCGCGTGGACGAGCGCCATGGATCTGGCGGGGTCCCGAGTCGTTACTCTCCGCACACGTGGCGATACGGTTGATCGCCAATGTAGCGCGCCCACTGGGCGCGGGTGATGTCGGAGCCGGCCAACGTGCAGGCCTGGCGCAGCCACTCGCTCACTCGCCCAGGGAAGACGAACGCTCGCGCGACGTTCTTGTGGTGCAGGGAGCCGATGGGGGCGAGCCCAGC